>CAZKDH010000103.1:0-21151 GCA_964551505.1 uncultured Rhodospirillaceae bacterium | reverse complement strand
CCACACCATCATGAACTGCACCAAGACCTGTCCCAAGGGCCTCAATCCGGCCAAGGCGATCGGCGAGATCAAGAAGCTGATGGTGGAGCGGCGCTAGGCGGCAATTCCCCGGCGGTAATCTTGCGGCGGGACTCGGGGCGGAATGTGATGCCGGTCGCTTCTGGCCGCCGGACGGATCTGCTAAACTTCAATGGGACGCGCGTTTCCAGGCCCGGTCGATGCCGGGCCCTTTCATTTAGGAGTTCGTCGATGCGTTACGGAAAGCTTTCCGGCTTGGCCCTCGGCCTCGGCCTGCTGCTTGCGGCCTGCGGCGGCAAGAACAACGAAGCCGCGCTGAAGCAGGCGGCCGAGATCCAGAAGGGGATCGAGGACTACCTGGCGGTGATGGAGGGGCCGGCGGAAGTCCGGGTCCTGTCGCACGAGAAGGTGACCGTCGCCCTGCCGGAGAAGGGCGAGGGCTTCCTGGTCACCGTCGACGGGGTGAAGCTCGGCAGCAAGGAGGCCGGCTTCCTGCAGATCGGCCAGGTCGCCTATGCGCTGGCCGCCAAGGATGCCAAGACCTATACCGCCAGCGACCTGAAGATCGCCGGCCTGATGCCGTTCATCGGCGTCGACGGCAAGCAGAGCGGGGCGCTGAAGCTGACGCCCGGCGCCTTCGCGGCGGAATGGTCCAGCGAGCTGCAGACCTTCCTCAGCCTGGACTTCACCGCCACCGACCTGCAGGCCGCCGACAGCGCCGGCAGCGGCGCCGACATCCGCGCCAAGCTGCTCTCCTGGAAGCATCAGGGCACCGATAAGGGCAGCGGCGTCTCCGACATCGTCGGCACCCTGGGCCTCGAGGGGTTCAGCGCCAAGGACACCACCGACGGCACCGTGGCGATGGACAAGCTGACCGGCAAGTTCAGCATCTCCGGGCTGCGGATGGCGGTCTACCTGGAGCAGGTGAAGAAACTGCGCGACGTGATGGGCCGGCTGTCCGCCGTCGCCGAGGCCGAGGCCAAGGCGGCGACCGCCGGCGCGGATGCCTCGGCCCAGCCGGCCACGCCGGTACCGGCCCCGGCGCAGCTGAGCGATGCCGACAAGAAGGTCCTCGCCGACTACGTGCGGGCGATTCCCAAGATGTTCTCCGGCTTCCTCTACCAGTTCGATATTGCCGGGCTGAGCTTCACCGCGGCCGACGGCAGCAAGCCCTTTGCCCTGGGCGCCGCCGGCTTCAGCTTCGGCGCCGGCGGGATCGACGCGGAAAAGGCCCAGATCGACCTCGGCATCAGCCATGACGGCCTCGCCCTGAGCGATCCGGAATTCAACGATCCGCTGATCAAGGCGGTGCTGCCGAAGACCGGCAGCCTGGCGCTATCGCTGACCGACATCCCGACCCAGAAGCTGCTGGACACGGTCGCCGATGCGCTGCCGAACATGCTGGTCAACGACCCGGCGATGGCGGAAGCCGGCGCCTACATGGTGATGGGTAGCCTGACCCAGCTGCTGCAGCAGTCGAATCTCAAGCTGAAGGTCAATCCCTCGAGCTGGACCGGCGAGGTGACTACGCTGAAGGCCAACGGCGACTTCCTGGTCAATCCGCAGTCGGTGATGGGGGCGGTCGGCACGCTGCACCTGGCGCTGTCCGGCCTCGACGAGCTGATCAAGCTGGCCGGCGATCTCGCGCAGACCTCGCCGGATGCCGGGCAGATGATCGGCATGCTGCAGATGCTGCAATCCATGGCGCAGCGCGAGAACGGCAGCGACGGCAAGCCGGTGGACAACTTCAAGGTCGAGGTGAAGCCGACCGGCGAGACCCTGGTGAACGACAAGCCGCTGCCGTTCTGATCCCGCTTTCGATTTTATTCCGCGACACCACGGCCGCGCCGATCGGATCCGATCGGCGCGGTTTCTTTTTGCGCCGCGCGCGCCGCGAAAATGTTGCACCGATGACTCAGGGGTGGGCGATTCGCATCACGTCGCAAAGGTTTTGTTAACTTCATCGTGGATAAATGAAAAAAAATATGTTCACATATGCGCAATATGTATCTTGACCGAGTCGCTAATCTGCATCTTCCCGATCCGTTGGTCTCCACCATGACGGAAGACGGTCCGCTTTCGACCTATCGCGCGCTGCAGCGCGGCGGCCGGCTCTCCCATGACGCAGCGCAGGAGCTGGCGGCGGAAAAACTCCAGTCGCTGCACAACGCCCTCAAGAACTATCAGCCCGGCGGCAACGGCGGCTGGCGCGAGCGCCTCGGCCTGTCGCGCCGGCGCGAGGAGCAGGCGCCGCAGGGGCTCTACATCTATGGCGGGGTGGGTCGCGGCAAGTCGATGCTGATGGACCTGTTCTTCCAGTCGGCCCCGGTGGAGAAGAAGCGCCGCGTGCATTTCCACGCCTTCATGCTGGAAATCCACGAGACCCTGCACCGCTGGCGCCAGGAGAAGCCGAAGCAGGTCGATCTGCTGCCGGCGCTGGCCGAGCAGCTCGCCCGGGACACCTGGCTGCTGTGCTTCGACGAGTTCCACGTCACCAACATCGCCGATGCTATGATCCTCGGCCGGCTCTTCACCGGCCTGTTCGATCTCGGCGTGGTGGTGGTCGCGACCTCGAACTGGGATCCTGACGACCTCTACAAGGATGGGCTGCAGCGGGACCAGTTCCTGCCCTTCATCGCCCTGTTGAAGGAGCGGCTGGACGTCCTGGAGCTGGGCGGCGCCCGGGACTACCGGCTGTCGCGCCTCAAGGACATGCGGATTTACCACTATCCGCTGGGCGACCTGGCCGCCCGCCACATGCGCGACGCCTTCGCCCGCCTGACCGACGACAAGCCGGCGGTGCCGGGGGAGATCGTCGTGCAGCAGCGGCGCCTGGCCGTGCCGCGGCAGGCCGGATCGGTCGCCTGGTTCGATTTCGACGAGCTCTGCGCGCGGCCCCTGGGCGCTGCCGACTACCTGGCCATCGCCACCCATTACGACGTGGTGCTGATCGACAACGTGCCGCGCCTCGGCGCCGAGAACCGCAACGAGGCCAGGCGTTTCATGCTGCTGATCGATGCGCTCTACGAGCATCGCGCGACGGCGATCCTGGCGGCGGCGGATGCGCCGGAACGCCTCTATCGCGGCGAGGGCGACGGCGATTTCGAGTTCCAGCGCACCGTCTCGCGGCTCAACGAGATGCAGTCGGTGGAATACCTAAGTCGACCGCATTTGACGTGACATGTCGGGGAATCGATAGGTGAGTGTTAATCTCTCTTGCTCTTGTGTCAAAATGAGAGTATTAACTCAACATCTAGTGTCGTGTCCGAATGGACAACCAGCATTGCCGCTATGGGGATATGGCAATGCGTAACCTGATCTGGGGTTATTGATGGCACGCAAGAAGATCGCGTTGGTAGGCGCCGGCCAGATCGGCGGCACACTGGCGCTTCTCGCGGGATTGAAGGACCTCGGCGACGTCGTGATGTTCGACGTGGTCGACGGCGTGCCCCAGGGTAAGGCGCTGGACATCGCCGAGGCCTCGCCGATCGAGGGATTCGACGCGTCCTACAAGGGCGCCAGCCAGTACGATGCGATCAAGGGCGCCGACGTGGTGATCGTCACCGCCGGCATTCCCCGCAAGCCCGGGATGAGCCGCGACGACCTCATCGCCACCAATGCCAAGGTCATCGACACCGTCGGCAAGGCGATCAAGAAATTTTGCCCGAAGGCCTTCGTCATCGTCATCACCAATCCGCTGGATGTGATGGTCTACGTGATGCAGGAATCCTCGGGCCTGCCGGCCAGTCATGTGGTCGGCATGGCGGGCGTGCTGGACAGCGCGCGGTTCCGCCATTTCCTCGCCGAGGAATTCAAGGTTTCGGTGGAAGACGTGACCGCCTTCGTGCTCGGCGGCCACGGCGACACCATGGTACCGCTCACCCGCTATTCCACGGTCGCCGGCATTCCGCTGCCCGACCTGGTGAAGATGGGGTGGACCACCAAGGAGCGCGTGGACGCCATCGTCCAGCGCACCCGGGACGGCGGTGCCGAGATCGTCAACCTGTTGAAGACGGGTTCAGCCTTTTACGCCCCCGCGGCAGCCGCGATCCAGATGGCCGAGAGCTATCTCAAGGACAAACGACGCGTGTTGCCCTGCGCCGCTCAGTTGAACGGCGAATACGGGGTCAAGGGACTCTATGTCGGCGTGCCGGTAATCATCGGCGCATCCGGCGTGGAGAAGGTGGTCGAGATCGACCTCAACAAGGCCGAAAAAGCCATGTTCGACAAGTCGGTCGCGGCCGTTAGGGGCCTCATCGATGTGGTGAGGAAGCTTCAAAGAGGAGAGAAGCAATGACGAAGTTGATTGAACTGGCTGCCAAGAAGGCGGCGAAGAAGGCCAAGAAGACCACGAAGAAGGCTGCTGCGAAGAAGCCTGCGAAGAAAAAGGCCAAGAAGTAGTTTTATCGCCAGATTAGGCGTTAAACGGCCTGCGACGGCGACAGTCCTGCCGCCCTCAAGGGCGGGTTCAAGTTCAATTGGCTTGAACCCGTCAAACAAGGTGGTAGAGTACGTCTTGCTGCACCACAGCATTTCGTCGGCTGTCGCCGTCGCCCGCTTTTTTTGCCCTGGCCCGGATCGGTCCGGACCGGAAGACGTTGAAGTCAGAATTCGCCCATCCAGGGCCGATTGCCCGGCTCTTGCCTGAGGCTACCCCAGGGGCCAACCCAGGGGCGAACCCCAGGCGGATCTTTACCCGGGCGAAAGGATATCCTGGCAACCTGGGTCTTCTGCCGCGGGGCACGGCCGACTTTCGATAGATGCCGCTCGGTGCAGATTTCCGCTTTGCAACATCGGGATAGCCGGGCATGAATATCCACGAGTATCAGGCTAAATCCCTGATCGGTAAACTTGGCGTGGCGGTCCCGAACGGCCATGTCGCCTATACCGCCGACGAGGCGGTGCAAGCAGCCCAAAAACTCGGTGGCAGCGTCTGGGTGGTGAAGGCCCAGATCCATGCCGGCGGCCGCGGCAAGGCCGGCGGCGTCAAGGTGGTGAAGAGCGTCGACGACGTCCGCGAGGCCGCCAAGAAGATGCTGGGCATGACCCTGGTGACCCATCAGACCGGCCCGGCCGGCAAGGTGGTGAAGCGGATCTATGTCGAGGCCGGCTGCGACATCAAGCGCGAACTCTATCTCGGCATGCTGGTCGATCGCGCCACCTCCCGCGTCACCATCATGGCCTCGACCGAAGGCGGCATGGAGATCGAGGAGGTCGCCGCCAAGCATCCGGAGAAGATCCTCAAGGTTGCCATCGATCCGGCCACCGGCATCCAGCCCTTCCACGCCCGCCAGATCGCCTTCGGCCTCGGCCTCGAGGGCAACCAGATTGGCTCGGCGGTGAAATTCGTCATGGCGCTCTATCGCGCCTTCATGGAACTCGACTGCTCGATCGTCGAGATCAACCCGCTGGTGGTGACCGGCGCCGGCGAGGTCCTGGCGCTCGACGCCAAGGTCAACTTCGACGACAACGCCCTCTACCGCCACAAGGAGATCGAGGACCTGCGCGATCCCGACGAGGAGGATCCGGCGGAACTCGAGGCCGCCAAGCACAGCCTCAACTACATCAAGCTCGACGGCGACATCGGCTGCATGGTGAACGGCGCCGGCCTGGCGATGGCGACCATGGATATCATCAAGCTCTATGGCGGCATGCCGGCCAACTTCCTCGACGTCGGCGGCGGCGCCACCAAGGAGCGCGTGACGACCGCCTTCAAGATCATCCTCTCCGATCCCAATGTCGAAGGCATCCTGGTGAACATCTTCGGCGGCATCATGCGCTGCGACGTCATCGCCGAGGGCGTGGTGGCGGCGGCCCGCGAGGTCTCGCTGCACGTGCCGCTGGTGGTGCGGCTGGAAGGCACCAATGTCGAATTGGGCAAGAAGATCCTGGCGCAATCCGGCCTGCCGATCCTCTCCGCCGACAACCTGGCCGACGCCGCCGAGAAGGTGGTGAAGGCCGTGCGGGAGGCGCAGTAGCCATGTCGGTTCTGGTCAACAAGGACACCAAGGTCATCTGCCAGGGCTTCACCGGCGCCCAGGGCACCTTCCATTCCGAGCAGGCGATCGCCTACGGCACGCGCATGGTCGGCGGCGTCACCCCCGGCAAGGGCGGCAGCAAGCATCTCGACCTTCCGGTCTACGACACCGTGGCCGAGGCGGTGGCCAAGACCGGGGCCAATGCTAGCGTCATCTACGTGCCGCCGCCGTTCGCCGCCGATGCCATCCTCGAGGCGATCGATGCCCGGCTGCCGCTGGCCGTCTGTATCACTGAGGGCATCCCGGTCCTCGACATGGTCCGGGTGAAGCGGGCCCTGCAGGGCTCGAAGACCCGGCTGATCGGCCCGAACTGCCCCGGCATCATCACCCCCGAGGAATGCAAGATCGGCATCATGCCCGGCCACATCCACCGCCGCGGCAGGATCGGCATTGTCTCGCGCTCCGGAACGCTTACATACGAGGCCGTGGCCCAGACGACGGCCGCCGGGCTAGGACAGACGACCTGTATCGGGATCGGCGGCGACCCGGTCAACGGCACCAACTTCGTTGACTGTTTGGAAATGTTTTTGGCCGACCCTGCGACCGAGGGGATCGTGATGATCGGCGAGATCGGCGGCAGCGCCGAGGAAGATGCCGCCGCCTTCCTGAAGTCGTCGAAGACCAAGAAGCCGGTCGTCGGCTTCATCGCCGGGGTCACGGCCCCGCCGGGCCGCCGCATGGGCCATGCCGGAGCGATCATCTCCGGCGGCAGGGGCGGCGCCGGTGACAAGATCGAGGCGATGAAGGCGGCCGGGATCACGGTCGCGGAATCGCCGGCCTCGCTGGGCAGCGCGATGCTGAAGGCGATGGGCAAATAGCCGGCCGCTTCCGCACCATGTCCGGTAGCGCCGCCGGCCTCTAGGTTGGGCGGTCGACGAATTGAAAGAATTGACCCTTATAAGGACGTGCCGCAGGACGGGATCCGGGCCCCTGGAGCGCCAGGGGCTTCCGCTTGCGGCCGATCGCGTGGGCAGGGAATCATGACACAGCAGCATCCGAGCTTCCTCTCCGGTCCGAACGCCCCCTTCATCGAAGAGCTCTACGCCAAGTACCTGGAGAACCCGAACACGGTGGATCCCAGCTGGCGGAAGTTCTTTGCCGAGCTGCAGGACGACAGCGCCATCGTGCTGCAGGACATCCGCGGCGCCAGCTGGGCGCCGCGCGACCGCATGGTCGAGATCGCCCGCAACGGCCAGGACGAGGAGGTGGCGCAGGCCGAGGCGCCGGGCGAGGCGCTGCGCCCCCGCACCACCGCCCGCGACCGGCAGAAGGCGGCGCGTGACAGCCTGCGGGCGATGATGCTGATCCGCGCCTACCGGGTCCGCGGCCATCTCGAAGCCAATCTCGATCCGCTCGGCCTGAAGCCGCAGAACAAGCATGTCGAGCTCGACCCCCGGACCTACGGCTTCACCGAGGCCGACATGGACCGCGAGATCTTCATCGACAACGTCTTCGGCTACGAGAGCGCCACCCTGCGCCAGATCGTGCATGCGGTCCGCGAGACCTATTGCGGCTCGATCGGCGTCGAATACATGCATATCGAGAATCCCGACCAGAAGAAGTGGCTGCAGCACCGCATCGAGGGCAGCCGCAACCAGCGCGAGTTCACCGCCCGCGGCAAGAAGGCGATCCTCGAGCGGCTGACCGCCGCCGAGATGTTCGAGAAGTTCCTCGACAAGAAGTACACCGGCACCAAGCGCTTCGGCCTCGACGGCGGCGAGACCACCATCCCCGGCCTCGAGCAGATCATCAAGCGCGGCAGCCAGCTCGGGGTGAAGGAGATCGTCATCGGCATGGCACATCGCGGCCGGCTCAACGTGCTCACCAACCTGATGAGCAAGCCCTTCGCCGCGATCTTCTCGGAGTTCCAGGGCAATCCGGCCAATCCGGAAGACGTGCAGGGCTCGGCCGACGTCAAGTACCATCTCGGCACCTCGGCCGACCGCGAGTTCGACGGCCGCGTCGTGCACCTGTCGCTGACCGCCAATCCCTCGCATCTCGAGGCGGTGAACACCGTCGTCCTCGGCAAGGTGCGCGCCAAGCAGGTGCAGCGCAACGACAAGAGCGCCGAGCAGGTGATGGGCCTGCTGATCCACGGCGACGCCGCCTTCGCCGGCCAGGGCCTGGTGCCGGAATCGCTCGATCTTTCCGAGCTCGACGGCTACAAGACCGGCGGCACCATCCATTTCATCACCAACAACCAGATCGGCTTCACCACCAATCCGGTGGCGTCGCGCTCGGGTCCCTACTGCTCCGACATCGCCAAGGGCGTGCAGGCGCCGATCTTCCACGTCAACGCCGACGATCCGGAGGCGACCTTGTTCGTCTGCGGCCTGGCCATGGAGTTCCGCCAGGAATTCAAGCGCGACGTGGTGATCGACATGTTCTGCTACCGCCGCTTCGGCCACAACGAGAGCGACGAGCCGGCCTTCACCCAGCCGCTGATGTACAAGAAGATCGCCACCCATCCGACCACCCGGCAGATCTACGCCCAGTACCTGGTCGAGGAGGGCGTGCTGACCCAGGAGGAGGTCGACAAGGTGACCGGCGACTTCCAGGCCAAGCTGGATGCCGCCTTCGAGGTCGCGCAGTCCTTCAAGCCGAACAAGGCGGACTGGCTGGAAGGCGCCTGGGCCGGGCTGGAGACCGCCTCCGGCGACGAGCGCCGCGGCACCACCGGCGTCGACCTCGACAAGCTGCAGCTGGTCGGCAAGGCGCTGACCACGGTGCCCGCCACCTTCAACCTCAACCGCAAGATCGCCCGCCAGCTCGCCCAGAAGGAGGAGATCCTGAAGAAGGGCGTCGGCATCGACTGGGCGACCGGCGAGGCCCTGGCCTTCGGCACCCTGCTCGACGAGGGCATGCAGGTGCGCCTGTCGGGCCAGGACTGCAAGCGCGGCACCTTCAGCCAGCGCCATGCGGTGCTGATCGACCAGGAGAACGAGGACGAGTACGTCCCGCTCAACAACATCCGCGAGGGCCAGTCGCATTTCGAGGTGATCAACAGCCCGCTCTCCGAGGCCGGCGTGCTCGGCTTCGAATACGGCTACAGCCTGGCCGAGCCCAAGGCCCTGGTGCTGTGGGAGGCGCAGTTCGGCGACTTCGTCAACGGCGCCCAGGTGATTATCGACCAGTTCATCACCTCGGGCGAGAGCAAGTGGCTGCGCATGTCGGGCCTGGTGATGCTGCTGCCGCACGGCTACGAGGGCCAGGGGCCGGAGCATTCCTCCGCCCGGCTCGAGCGCTGGCTGCAGCTCTGCGCCGAGGACAACATGCAGGTGGTGAACGCCACCACGCCGGCCAACTACTTCCACGTCCTGCGCCGGCAGATCCACCGCAACTTCCGCAAGCCGCTGATCATGATGACGCCGAAGTCGCTGCTGCGGCACAAGCTCTGCGTCTCGAAGCTGTCGGAGATGGGCCCCGGCACCACCTTCCACCGCATCCTCTGGGACGACAACGCCAAGCTCGACGATGCGAAGATCCGGCGCGTCGTGCTCTGCTCCGGCAAGGTCTATTTCGACCTCTTCGAGGAGCGCGAGAAGCGCGGCCTCGAGGACGTCTACCTGATGCGGGTCGAGCAGCTCTACCCGTTCCCGGCCAAGGCTCTGAACGAGGAGCTGAAGCGCTTCCCCAAGGCCGAGATCGTCTGGTGCCAGGAGGAGCCGAAGAACATGGGCGGCTGGAGCTCGGTGATGCCGGAGATCGAGACGGTGATGGAGCTGCGCGGCGTGAAGCAGGCGCGGCTGAAATATGTCGGCCGGCCGGCCGCGGCCTCGCCGGCCACCGGCCTGTTCATGCGCCATGTCAAGGAACAGGCGAAGCTGGTGAACGAGGCGCTGACCGTCGCCTGAGGCGCGGCCGGAATTGACTGGAATATCACTCCTTGCCCGGCGCCGCTTCGGCCGACCGGGCGACGGGCAGAGGCAGAAGAGGTGATTCGATGGCGACCCAGATCGTAGTGCCGAGCTTAGGCGAATCCGTGACCGAGGCCACGGTCGCGAAGTGGATGAAGAAGGTCGGCGATCCGGTGAAGCAGGACGAGGCCCTGCTCGAGCTGGAAACCGACAAGGTGACCCAGGAGGTCTATGCGCCGACCGCCGGCACCCTCGGCGAGATCAGTGCCGCGACCGGCGCGGTGGTGCCGATCGGCGCGCTGCTCGGCACCATCACCGACGGCGCCGTCCAGGCGAAGCCCGCCGCAGCGAGCGCCCCCGCACCGACACCGGCGCCGGCAGCCCCGGCACCGGCCCCCGCCGCCGCCAATGCCCCCGCCGCTGCCAATGCGAACGGCGACGATCGCCTCTCGCCCGCGGTGCGCAAGCTGGTCGAGGAGAACAAGCTCGATCCCAATGCCATCAAGGCCTCGGGCAAGGACGGGCGCCTGACCAAGGGCGACGTGCTCGATCACACGTCGAAGCCGGCGCCGGCGCCCGCCGCCGCGACCCCGGCCCCCGCCGCTCCCGCGCCCCGTCCGGCGCCGGCGCCGGTCGCCGCCGAGCCGCATGTGCCGCGTCCGCTGGCGCCGCGCGAGGAGCGGGTGCCGATGTCGCGCCTGCGCCGCCGCATCGCCGAGCGCCTGAAGCAGGCGCAGAACACCGCCGCCATGCTCACAACCTTCAACGAGGTCGACATGGGCCCGGTGATGGCGCTGCGCGAGAAATACAAGGAGGCCTTCGAGAAGCGCCACAAGGTGAAGCTCGGCTTCATGGGCTTCTTCGTCAAGGCGGCGATCCAGGGGCTGAAGGAGATCCCGGCGGTCAACGGCGAGATCGACGGCGGCGACATCATCTTCAAGAACCACTACGACATCGGCGTCGCCGTCGGTACCGAGCAGGGGCTGGTGGTGCCGGTGGTGCGCGATGCCGACGCGCTCAGCCTGGCCGGCGTCGAGGCGAAGATCGCCGAGCTCGGCCGGCGTGCCCGCGAGGGCAAGCTGTCGATCGACGAGCTCACCGGCGGCACCTTCACCATCTCCAATGGCGGCGTCTACGGCTCGCTGATGTCGATGCCGATCCTGAACACGCCGCAATCCGGCATCCTCGGCATGCACAAGATCCAGCAGCGGCCGATGGCGGTGGACGGCAAGATCGAGATCCGGCCGATGATGTACCTTGCCCTCAGCTACGACCACCGCATTATCGACGGCCGCGAGGCGGTGACCTTCCTGGTGCGCCTCAAGGAATGCCTGGAGGACCCGCAGCGCCTGATCCTGGAACTCTGAGCGGAGCCGGCGCGAGGATGGCGAGGAGTTCGGCGGGAAAATCGGCGGCGCCGGGGAAAGCCCCGCGCCGCGGCGCAAAACCGGCCCGCGGCGGCAAGGCCCGGCGCCAGCCGGCGCGGCCGCCCTATTACAACCAGACCCTGGATTTCACCTGCGGGCCGGCCTCGCTGCTGATGGCGATGAAGACCCTGGACCCGGCCAGCGATTTCTCCCGCGCCCACGAGATGCAGCTCTGGCGCGAGGCCAACACCGTCTTCATGGGCAAGGGCCATCCGGGCTCCAGCCCCTACGGCATTGCGCTTGCCGCCTGGCGGCGCGGCTTCCCGGCGGAGATCTGGCTCGGCCGCAAGGGACCGGTGCTGATGGACTATCAGCCCGATGCCGAGCGCCGCAAGGTGTCGCGCCTGATCCAGGGCGAGGACGAGGCCCTGGTGCGGGCCGCCGGGATGCCGATCGCGGTGCGGCGCTGGACCATCGACGATCTCCGCGCCGCGCGCGATGCCGGCGCCGTTCCCATCGTCCTCGTCTCGACCCGCCACTTCCACGGCGACAACACGCCGCATTGGGTGGTGGTGGCCGGGATCGACGCCGAGCGGGTCTATGTCAGCGATCCCTGGATCTCGCGCGACAAGGGCCAGACCGCGCGAAGCCAGACCGCGCGCGCCGCCTCGCATGCGGATTTCCTGAAGATGGCGCGCTTCGGCAAGCGCCAGGAGCGCGCGGTAGTTCTCGTCCACGCCGCGCCGACCCTCTGATGCGGCATCCCGCGCCGCGCCCCTTGACCGTTCGTTGAAGGAAGCAGACATGGCGGAAGATGCATTCGACCTGGTGGTGATCGGCGGCGGCCCGGGCGGCTATGTCTGCGCCATCAAGGCGGCGCAGCTCGGGCTGAAGACCGCCTGCGTCGAGAAACGCGGCACCTTGGGCGGCGTCTGCCTCAATGTCGGCTGCATCCCGTCGAAGGCGCTGCTGGCCTCCTCCGAGAAGTTCGAGGAGGCCAGGCATGTCCTCGCCGCCCATGGCGTCAAGGTGGGCACGCCCGAACTCGACCTGAAGACCATGATGGCGCGCAAGGACAAGGTGGTCGGCGATCTCACCAAGGGCATCGAGTTCCTGTTCCGCAAGAACAAGGTCGCCTATCTGAAGGGCGCCGGGAAATTCCTCGACGCGAAGCACCTGGAGGTGACCGGGGCCGACGGCGCCCAGCAGGTGGTGACGGCGAAGAGCTTCGTCATCGCCACCGGCTCGGAGGTGACGCCGCTCCCCGGCGTCGCCATCGACGAGAAGCAGATCGTCTCCTCGACCGGTGCCCTCGCCCTCGAGAAGGTGCCGGAGCACTTGGTCGTCATCGGCGGCGGCGTCATCGGCCTCGAGATGGGCTCGGTCTGGCGCCGGCTCGGCGCCAAGGTCACGGTGGTCGAGTTCCTCGACCGGATCGTGCCGGCGATGGATGGCGAGATCGGCCAGCAGTTCCAGAAGATCCTCGCCAAGCAGGGGATGGTGTTCCGGCTCGGCACCAAGGTGACCGCGGCGAAGCCGGCCAAGGGCAAGGTGACGCTCGCCCTCGAGCCCGCCAAGGGCGGTGCCGCCGAGGAGCTGGTCGCCGATGCGGTGCTGGTCGCCATCGGCCGCCGGCCCTATGTCGAGGGCCTCGGCCTGGAGGCGGCCGGCGTCGCGCTCGACGAGAAGCGCCGGGTGCAGACCGACGGCCATTTCCGCACCTCGGTCCCCGGCATCTATGCGATCGGCGACGTGATCGTCGGCCCGATGCTGGCGCACAAGGCCGAGGAGGACGGCGTCGCCGTCGCCGAGATCCTCGCCGGCCAGGCCGGCCACGTGAACTACGACACCTGCCCGAACATCGTCTACACAGCGCCGGAACTGGCCTCGGTCGGCAGGACCGAGGAGGAGCTGAAGGCGGCGGGGATCGCCTACAAGGTCGGCAAGTTCCCCTTCCTGGCGAATTCCCGGGCCAAGGCCGCGGGCGACACCGACGGCCAGGTGAAGCTGCTGGCCGATGCCGCGTCCGACCGGCTGCTCGGCGCCCATATCCTCGGACCCGGCGCCGGCACGCTGATCCACGAATGTGTCATGGCGATGGAGTTCCAGGGCTCGGCCGAGGACGTCGCCCGCGCCTTCCACGGCCACCCGACCCACAACGAGGCGATCAAGGAAGCCGCTTTGGCGATCTCGAGCAAACCCATCCACCTCTGACCGCCGCCGCACCTTCCTGCGACGAGGGACCCACGCGTTCGCGCGTCACGGAAGGTAACTCGTGGATCCCAAGGCCAAGTCTTGCCATGACGCCGGAGTAGGGGGTAGCGCCCAAGCAACTCCCCGCCGCCTCCCGCGCCAACGCGACCCCATCCACGAGTGCGCGCGCCACTGAAAAATTCGTGGGTGGCCGGGCCAAGCCCGGCCATGACGAATAATTTTCAACTCCAAATAACTCTCGTCATCCCCGGGCTTGGCCCGGGGACCCACGAGTTTCTTTGCGGCAGAAGTGAATCTGTGAGTGGCAGCTCATGCCACCGTCCGGATCGCGTCCGGGTGGCCGAGGTGGCCGGCATGCCGGAGAATGGCGTCGGCGACGCGGGACTTGTGGGTGAGCGGGCCCATGTGCCCGGCGCCCTGCAGGGTCTCGATCCGGCAATCCGGCAGCAGCGCCGCCAGCACCCGCGCCACCGCGCGCGCCGGCGCGGGCGACAGGTCGCCGGAGAGGATGCGGCAGGGCAGGTCGAGGCGCGCATAGAGCGACGGCTGGTGGGGCCGGTGCAGAAGGGCATGAAAATCCAGCGTCACCTTCGGCGCCCAGCGCATGAGCGCGGCCTGGATCTCGGGCCGCATTCCGTCCCAGGCGTCGCTCCCGCCCCAGTAGGTGACGAACCGCGCCATGGCGCCCCGAGCATCGCCGCGGCCGAGCCGGGCGCCGATCTCCTCGGCCAGGCCCGCGATCTCCGCACGCTCCGCCCGTTGGCCCTCGCCCAGCAGGTGGAAGGCGGAGGGTTCGTAGAGCGTGAGGCCGGCCACGGCATCGGGCCGCGCCAGGGCCGCCTGCAGCGCCACCGCCCCGCCATAGGAATGGCCGACGAGATGGACCGGCCGGCGCGCGGCGTCGATCAGCGCGACGATCGGTGCCGCCTCGTCCTCCAGCGTGAAGGCGCGCTCGCCGTGCCAGGCCGGCCCGTTGCGCGCGCCATGGAGATCCGGCGTCAGCACCCGGCCGCCGACACCGATCCGGTCGCGCAGCGGCTGCCACATCTCGCCGCTGGCCCCCGAGCAATGCAGGGCAATGAGCGTCCCTGCCGGCGCCGGCCGCAGCTGCGGCCGGCCGGGATCCGCAATCGTCCGGCCGGGCATCGACATCGTCATCGGTCTTCTCCTGCGGATCCGCCGCGCGTTTTCCCGGCCGGTTCCGGCTATTGCAGCGTGGCCAGCGCCGCCGCGATGCGCTTGCCCTGTTCCTCGGTGATCAGGCTGCCGAGGATCGACTGGAAGCGCGGATGGGCGGCGCCCGAGAAGATGTACTGCCAGCGATAGGCCTTGAGGAACTGCATCGCCAGGGCCTCGGTCTCCTCGGCGCCGATGGTCCGGTCGCACGCGGCGGCGAGGTATCCGGCATCGGCCTTGGCCTGCGCCTGCAGGATCCCGTCGACGGCGGCGACCAGGTCGATGAAGTCGTCGACGCCGCGGTCGCGCTCGGCCACGGAGAGCGTCGCGTCGTGGCGCCGCAGCTCGAGCTCGTCGAGGATCACGTGCTGGCACTCGTCCTTCCAGTGGTACAGGAACACGTCCTTGAACAGCTCCGAGAGCTCGCCGTCGGGCTCGATGCTCTCGCGATAGTGCATCTGCACGAAGAGCTCGATGTGCAGCGTCAGCATGAGCACGGCCCAGGTGCTCTTGCCGAGCACGGCGCCGGCGACCTGGTCCGGGTCGACGTCGAAGCGATAGCCCGCCGGCATGACCGCGCCCATCATCGCATCGATGCGGCGGAACAGCGCCTGGTGCTTCAACTCCTCTTCGCTGAAGCGCAGCAGGGCCTCGAGCGCGTTCTGGTCGCCGAGCCCGTGGCCGCGGCCGACCTCCAGCATCTTGGCGGTGATGAAGCGCTCGACCAGGCCGAAGACGTTGGCATAGGTGCGGCCCTGGACCTGGCTGGCGCGGCGCTTCTCGGCGTCGGAGAGCGTGGCGAAGTCCCGGATCAGCGAGAGGCCGTCCGGCAGGAATTTCTTCGCGACGTCGAAGCTACGCGCGCGGATGACGTCCTGCTCGATGTCCCAGCGCACGGCCTTGGAGGCCTTGGTGCAGCGGGCATATTGATCGGTGTGGGGGAATTTGGTAACCGCGTTCATCTTTGTTTCCTCTCTCGTCGAACCCGTCCCCGGAAGTCGTCCCCGGGCGCGGCGGACCTATACCGGCGGCCACCACTTTGTTCTATGATCGGGCCGCCGGAAGGCATGACCGGAACGCCGGATATTCGGGTCCCCCCCATGGACGCCTTGTCGGATGTGCTCAGGGCCACGCGGTTGAGCGGCGGCGTCTTTCTCCAGGCGGAATTCACCGCGCCCTGGTGCATGGAGGCGCGCGTCAGCCCCGAGGTCTGCGCCCCCTTCGTCGACCCGGTCGGGCATCTCATCCCCTACCACTACGTGGTCGAGGGCGAGTTCCTCGCCGCGGTGGCAGGCGAGGCGCCGCTGCTGCTGAGCCGCGGCGAGACCGTGCTCTTCCCGCGCAACGAGGCGCATCTGATGGGATCCGATCTCGGCCTGCCGGCGGTGAATGCCGGCGACATCATCCGTCCGCCCGACGGCCAGGGCCTCTATCGGATCCGCCATGGCGGCGGCGGGGCGCCGACCCGGATCATCTGCGGGTTCCTGAACTGCGAGGGCATCGAGGGCAATCCCCTGGTCTCGACCCTGCCGGGCGCCATGAAGCTCAAGGCCGCGGCAGGGCCGGCAGAATGGATCCGCTCGACCTTCGAATACGCCGCCAACGAGGTCGCTGCCGGCCGCCCGGGCTCCGGCACCGTGCTCGCCAAGCTTTCCGAGCTGCTCTTCGTCGAGGCCGTGCGCCTCTATGTCGAGGATTTGCCGGCCGGCCGGACCGGCTGGCTGGCCGGATTGCGCGATCCGGTGGTGGCGCGCACGCTGGCGCTGATGCATGGCGACATGGCGCGGCGCTGGAGCGTCGACGAGCTCGGTCGCCAGGCCGGATTGTCGCGCTCGGCGCTGGCCGAGCGCTTCACCCGCCTGATCGGCATGGCGCCCATGCAATACCTCGCCCATTGGCGCATGCAGATGGCGGCGCAGCGACTCAAGGACGGCGGCGCCTCGCTGGCGCAGATCGCGGATCAGGTTGGCTATGAATCCGAGGCGGCCTTTTCCCGCGCCTTCAAGAAATCCTTCGGCACCGCCCCCGCCACCTGGCGCCGCACCACCAACGGGGATTGATCCGGGGATTCACGCGTTGGCGCGTGACGGAAGGTACTCGTGGATCCCAAGGCTTGGCCTTGGGATGCCGCCGGAGTTGGGGGGTAGCGCCCCTGCAAATCCCCGCCGCCAATAGTCCCCTCCCCCGAATCGGGGGAGGGTCAGGGAGGGGGTGCGCCGACGCCTCGTCGGCGCTGCGCGCAGCGCACGTCTTGCTTTGCCCGGGGACCCACGCGTTGGCGCGGTCGAAGGTAACTCGTGGATCCCAAGGCCAAGCCTTGGGATGACGCCGGAGTTGGGGGAAGCACCCATGCAATACCCCGTCGGCACCCCCGGAATCCCCACCCCATCCGCGTCATGGCAAGACTTGGTCTTGCCATCCACGAGTTGGCGCGCAGCTGAAGGAAATTCTTGGGTGGCCGGGCCAAGCCCGGCCATGACGCAGTTTCCTCGCCGCTCGCCGGCCGGAACCTATCCGACTCTTGGCAGGCGCGAGCGGAATTCCAGGTCGTCGAGCACCAGGTGGTTGCGCATATAGGCGCGGCTCGCGTCGTTCAGCGGCTGGTGGTCCCAGGACTGGTGGCGGCCCTGGCTGAGTGCCGCGTGGACCAGGCGGCGCCGTCGCTGGCTGGCGATCACCTCGCCGGTCAGCCGGTCGATGTCCCAGCGCTGGGCGGCCTCCCGGCGGAAGGCCTCCAGCGTCGGGCGATGCGCCTCCGTGGTCGCCAGGTTGGTTTTTTCCAGCGGATCGGCCGCGAGATCGTAGAGCTGCTCCGGATCCGGCCGCGAGCAGACGTATTTCCAGGGGCCGCGGCGGATCATCAGCAGCGGCGCGATCGCGCCCTCGCCGCAATACTCGCCGATCACCTCGTCATGGCCGCCGCTGGCGCCGAGATGCGGCAGCAGGCTGCGCCCGTCGATCGGTGCCGCCGGCCGGAACGCCGCGCCGTCGGCGGCGATCTCCGCCAGGGTCGGCAGCAGGTCGACATGGGAGACGCTGGCCGCCACCCGCCGCGGCGCGATCTTGCCCGGCGCCGCGACGAAGAGCGGGATGCGGCAGGCGTTCTGGAACCAGCTCATCTTGTACCAGAGGCCGCGCTCGCCCAGCATGTCGCCGTGATCCGCGGTGAAGACCACCAGGGTCTCCTCGGCGAGGCCGGTCTCCTGCAGGGCGCCGAGCACGGTACCGACCTGGGCGTCGAGATAGGAGACCGAGGCGAAATAGGCCCGCCGCGCCCGGCGGATGTCGGCCTCGGTGATCGTCCAGTTGTCCATGTCGGAGACATGCCGCAGGCGCCGGCTGTGCGGATCCAGCGGCACCTCGGCGGCGCCGACCTCGGGCATCGGGATCTCGTCGTCGCGATAGGCGTCGAAGTACCGCGGCAGGTTGGCATAGGGATCGTGCGGATGGGTCCAGGAGGCGACTAGGCAGAACGGCCGTTCGTCCGCCGCCCGCGCCACGTCGTAGATGTGCCGCCGGGCCGCATAGGTGACCTCGTCGTCGAAATCCAGCTGGTTCGACCGGACGCAGGGCCCGGCCTGGGTCACCGAGGCCATGTTGTGGTACCAGCTCGGGCGGATCTCCGGCCGCTCCCAGTCCGGCGTCCAGCCGAAATCCGCCGGATAGATGTCGGTGGTCAGCCGCTCCTCGAAGCCGTGCATCTGGTCGGGGCCGCAGAAATGCATCTTCCCGGCCAGGGCCGTGCGGTAGCCGGCGGCGCGCAGGTAATGCGCGAAGGTCGGCACGTCGGCGGCGAAGTCGGCGGCATTGTCGAAGGCGCCGATCCGGCTCGGCAGGGCGCCGGCCATCATAGTGAAGCGTGCCGGCGCGCAGAGCGGGCTGACGCAGTAGAAGCTGTCGAAGACCGCGCTCCGCGCCGCCAGGGCGTCGAGATTCGGCGTCCGCACCACCCGATGCCCGTAGGCCGGCAGGAACGGCGCCGCCAGCTGGTCGGCCATCAGGAAGAGGATATTGAGGCGGCGCTTGGCCATCGGATTCACCCATACCTTTGCGTTATGGCAGCTATCGCCGAAGCGACGCGGATGCCCTATATTAATCGGATGTTGTGCGCGAAGACAGCCGAGGCCTGCTCATGGGGGACATAATCCAGGATTATGTACGCGGGGGCTTCCCGTCGCTGCCGGCCCTGCTCGCCCTGGTGGCGGCCGGCGAGCGCGGCGGCTTCACCGCGGCGGCCCGGGCGCTCGGCATCACCCAGCCGGCGATCAGCCGGGAGATCCGCCAGGCGGAGCGGCTGATCGGCCGGCCGCTGTTCCGCCGCTCGCCGCGCGGCGTCGAGCTGACGCCGGAGGGACGCCAGCTGCTGGAGGCGGCCGGCGCCGGGCTGAAGACCATCGCCGATGCCCTCGAGCGCATCCGCCAGCCGAATGCGGCGCGCCACCTCACCGTCGGCGCGGATTTCGGCTTCGCCGCCTACTGGCTGACGCCGCGCCTGCCGGATTTCGCCACCCAGGTGCCGAATGTCGACGTCCGCATCATGACCGCCCAGCATGTCGAGCGCGCGGTGCTGGCGGATTGCGACGTCGCCGTCATGTTCGGCGCCGGCCGCTGGGCCGGAGTGAAGACCCGGCGCCTGTTCCAGGAGACCGTCTATCCGGTCTGCGCCCCCGGCTATCCCACCGGCCCGGTCACCGGCCGGCCGGACTGGATGGCCGAGGCCACCCTGCTGCATCTGGTCGACAACGAGGGCGGCGGCGACTGGTTCAGCTGGCCCGATCTCCTGGAGGCCGCCGGCATGAAGAAGCCGCATCGCGGGCGGAACCTGCAGTTCAACATCTATACCCTGGTGCTGCAGGCGGCGATGGCCGGGCAGGGCATCGCCATCGGCTGGGCGCCGCTGGTCGAGCCGCTGATCGCCGGCGGCCAGCTGAAGCGCGCCCACAACACCGTCTGCCGCTCGACCCGCGGCTATTTCATGGTCCGCCCCAAGGGCGCCGCCGCCAACCCCCTGGTGACGGAATTCGAGGACTGGCTGACCGGCACCATCGCCGCGAAGGGCTGAGGGACGGGCCCCGGCCGTTCAGGCGTCGATCGCCATCCAGTCGAGGTCGGCGATGATATGGCCGCCGAAGCGGTCGTAGAAATCCCGCGCCAGCCGGTTCGGCCGGTAGACCGCCCAGAGCAGTTCCCGGCCGCCGATGGCGCGGCAATGCGCCTGGGCCCGGCGCATCAGCGCCTGGCCGGCGCCGAGGCCGCGGGCCTCAGCGCGGACAAAGAGATCGATCACCCAGAGCAGGCGCTGCGCCTTGTCGGCGTCGTAGCCCGGGCAATGCAGCAGGTAGCCGACCGGCGTCTCGTCGGCGAAGGCGACGAAGCCGCCGAAGGCCGGAGCGGCGCCGAAGCCGTCCGCCAGGAAGCGCTCGCGGGTCAGGCTGAAGGTGACGCTGTCGCCGAGATCGACCAGGTACTGCGTCGCCTCCTGCGCCATGGCGGTGACGATGTCGGCATCGTCGCGGGTGATCGGGCGGAGGACGAGGGTCATCGGCGGCGCGGCGCGCGATAGGTTGCGGCCTTGCCTGCGGAGAGGCGGTTCTCCGCCAGGCGCTCTTCCGCGGCATCGACCAGGAAGCGCGAACGGTTGCCGCCGGCCGCCGCATCGATGCGCGCCAGCAGGCCCTTCGGGATCATCACGTTGACCCGCTCGGGCCGGAACAGCGATTCGTCCAGCTCGATGAAGCTGACCACCGCATCCTTGCGGTGCCGGTCGTTCTTCAGGTCGTCGAGGGTCGAGGCGCGCGGCACCGGCCGGCCCTTCTCGATCAGGAACTCCACATAGGCGGCCAGCGCCTCCGAACCCATGGCATGCGCCTCCTCCACCGTGCGCCCGGCGCTGATGCAGCCCGGCAGGTCGGGAAACTCGACGCCATAGGCGCTGCCGCGATCCTTGCGGATATAGGCGATGTACCGGGTCATGCTACCTCAGCAGTCTGCAGCCGGTTGCCCGTTCCAGCGCCTTGACGGTGCCGACCGGCACGTCCTTGCGCGGATGCGGCACCACGGCGATCCGGCCGGTGGCGGGGTCGCTGAAAATGCAATGGCTGCCCTTCGTCCGATCGTGAATCCAGCCGTTCTTCAGCAGAATGCGGATGATCGCGCGCGACTCCATGCACCGGCTTTTCCTCGAGACCCTGCAGGGCAGACCCGCGCGCAGGCTTCTGCATCCATCTAGTGTGTATCGTTACACACCAAAGCCGGATCGTCAAGCGCGGAAGCCGCCGCCGGATCGCGCCCTAAGCCTTCGCCCGCGGATGTGCGGCGTTGTAGACGGTCATCAGCTGCGCGGCGTCGATGTCGGTGTAGCGCTGGGTGGTCGAGAGCGAGGCGTGGCCGAGCAGCTCCTGGATGGCGCGCAGATCGCCGCCGCCGGCCAGCAGATGCGTCGCGAAGGAATGGCGCAAGGCATGCGGCGTCGCGCTCTCCG
>CAZKDH010000102.1:0-48690 GCA_964551505.1 uncultured Rhodospirillaceae bacterium | reverse complement strand
ATGTGGGGCGGCTCGATCGAGTTCAAGACGCCGATGCTCTGGGCCTTCGGCTTCATCTTCCTGTTCACCGTCGGCGGCGTGACCGGCGTGGTGCTGGCCAATGCCGGCATCGACCAGGCAATGCACGACACCTATTACGTGGTGGCGCATTTCCACTACGTGCTGAGCCTGGGCGCGGTGTTCTCGATCTTCGGCGGATTCTATTACTGGATCGGCAAGATGTCGGGCCGCGACTATCCGGAATGGGCCGGCAAGGTCCATTTCTGGACCACCTTCGTGGGCGTCAACCTGACCTTCTTCCCGCAGCACTTCCTCGGCCTCGCCGGCATGCCGCGGCGCTATCCGGACTATCCGGACGCCTTCGCCTTCTGGAACGAGATCTCCTCCTATGGCGCGCTGATCTCCTATGCCAGCACGCTGTTCTTCGTCGCTATGGTCATCTACACGCTGGCCGCCGGCAAGAAGTCGGTCAACAACCCGTGGGGAGTCGGCGCGACGACGCTGGAATGGACGCTGCCGTCGCCGCCGCCGTTCCACACCTTCGAAGACCTGCCGGTGATCGAGCCGGCAAAGCCCCACTGAGGCGATCCGGCGGCGGGGCGACCCGCCGCCGCGTTGCTTGAGGTATCCTGATGAGTGAGCCGAGCCTGAACATCGCCGCGGAGAACGATGCGCATCTGGTCGCCGCCGGCGCGCGGGTCGGCGATTTCGTCGCGCTGCTGAAGCCGCGGGTGATGTCGCTGGTGGTGTTCTCCGGTTTCGCCGGGCTGTTCGTGGCGCCGCACCATATCCACCCGCTGCTCGGCGCGGTCGCCGTGCTCTGCATCGCCGTCGGTGCCGGCGCCTCGGGCGCCATGAACATGTGGTACGACCGGGACATCGACGCGATCATGTCGCGGACCCGCAACCGTCCGGTGCCGCGCGGCTACGTGACTCCCGACCAGGCGCTGGCCTTCGGCATGGTGCTGGCGGTGTTCGCCGTCATGCTGATGGGCCTGGCGCTGAACTGGACTGCGGCGGCGCTGCTGGCCTTCACCATCTTCTTCTATGTCGTCGTCTACACCATGTGGCTGAAGCGCCGTACCCCGCAGAACATCGTGATCGGCGGGGCCTCGGGGGCTTTCCCGCCGATGATCGGCTGGGCCGCGGTGACCGGCGATGTCAGCCTCGCCTCGATTTCGCTGTTCCTGCTGATCTTCATGTGGACGCCGCCGCATTTCTGGGCGCTGTCGCTGTATCGCGAGGGCGACTATGCCAAGGCCGGCGTGCCGATGATGCCGGTGGTGGTGGGCGCGCGCTCGACCAAGCTGCAGATGCTGGTCTATACGCTGATCCTGTTTCCCGTCGCCCTGGCGCCGGTCTATTTCGGCGTCGCCGGCTGGATCTACGGGGCCGCAGCGATCGGGCTCAATCTCTGCTTCATCGCGCATGCGATCAACGTGTTGCGCAGCGCCGACCTGATGGCGGCGCGACGGATGTTCCGCTTCTCGCTGCTGTATCTTTTCCTGCATTTCGCCCTGCTCTGCGTCGACCGCGCGCCGGGCCTGGTGTCGAGCCTGAAGGTGCTGCTGTGATGGCCGATCCGCGGACCCTTGCCGAGGAGCGCGCCAGGCGCCTGCGCCACCGCAACTGGGCGGTGCTGGCGGTGCTGGTCGGCTTCGTCGTGCTGGTCTACGTGGTCAGCATCGTGAAGATGAAGGGCGGCTGAACCGGCATGAGCAGCTTGAGGCGCCGCAACGCGAATCTCCTGATGACCCTCGCCGGACTGGTGGCGGGCATGGTCGGCATGGCCTATGCCTCGGTGCCGCTCTACCGGCTTTTCTGCGAGAAGACGGGGTTCGACGGCACCACCCAGCGCGCCGCCGCCGCCCCCGGCCAGATCCTCGACCGTTCGGTGACGGTGAGCTTTTCCGCCGACGTCAACGGCGACCTGCCCTGGAAGTTCTACCCGGCGCAAAACCGGATCGAGGCCAGGCTTGGCGAGCCGAACACCGCGATCTTCGTCGCCGAGAACGTCGGCACGGCGCCGATCACCGGCACCGCCACGTTCAACGTTTCGCCGGATCTCTACGGTTCCTATTTCGTGAAGATCCAGTGCTTCTGCTTCACCCAGCAGACCCTGAAACCGGGCGAGCGGGTGGAGATGCCGGTGGTCTTCTACCTGGATCCGGCCCTGGCCAAGGATCCGCAGCTGGATCGGATGTCGGATGTGACGCTGTCCTATACGTTCTTCCGGGCGGCAGTCCAGGACCTTCCGGCCGGGGACAAGGTCGGGGCGGCGAAGCTGGAGACCACGGCTCCTGGCGGAGCGGCGACGAGTTCAGTAAATTAGGCATGGACACGGGGAGCGGCCGGCCGCGCGGCTGCCCGCTGAGTTGAGGGAAAGAGAGTTGAGATCATGAGCGAAGCGACGACGCACAAGCCTAATCATCCCTACCACCTGGTCGACCCGAGCCCATGGCCGGTCGTCGGTGCGCTGGCAGCCGGCGCCTTCACCATCGGCATGGTCTTCTACATGCACGGCAAGGTGGGCTTCTGGGGCGTGCTCCCGGGCATCTTCCTGATCCTGGCGACCATGGTCGGCTGGTGGCGCGACGTGATCAAGGAGGCCGAGCACCAGGGCCATCACACCGCGGTCGTGCAGATCGGCATGCGCTACGGCATGGCGCTGTTCATCGCGTCGGAAGTGATGTTCTTCGCCGCCTTCTTCTGGGCGTTCTTCGATTCGTCGCTCTTCCCGCGCGAGGCGACCGGCGGCGTTTGGCCGCCGAAGGGCGTGATGCCCCTGGATCCTCTGGCGATCCCGCTGCTGAACACATTGATCCTGCTGACTTCCGGCTGCACCGTCACTTGGGCGCATCACGCGCTGCGCGAGGGCGACCGCAAGGGGATGATCCAGGGTCTCGCTTTGACGGTGGCACTGGGCATCCTGTTCACCTCGTTCCAGGCGTATGAATATTCGCACGCGCCCTTCGGTTTCAAGGACGGGATCTATACCTCGACCTTCTTCATGGCGACCGGCTTCCACGGCTTCCATGTCATCATCGGCACGACCTTCCTGCTGGTCTGCCTGTTCCGGGCGATCAAGGGCCATTTCAAGCCGGACCATCATTTCGGTTTCGAGGCGGCGGCCTGGTACTGGCATTTCGTCGACGTAGTCTGGCTGTTCCTGTTCGCCTTCGTCTACATCTGGGGCAGCGGCCCCGGGCCCTATGCCGGGTAAGCAGCCGGCACGGTGAATGAGGGGAAATGGCCGGTTCCAGATCCCCGATCGCCAGCGGATTAGCCTGCCGATGCCCGCGCTGCGGGCGGGGCAGGCTTTTTCGTGGCTACATCAAGGTCGCGGAGAAATGCGATCAGTGCGGGATGGATTTCGCCGGCGGCGATACCGGCGACGGCCCGGCCGCATTCATGGTGCTGATCCTGGGGGCCTTCGCGGTGCCGCTGGTACTCTGGGTCGAGTTCCATTTCGAACCGCCCTTCTGGGTGCATCTGGTGGTCTGGCCGCCGGTGGTGCTGGGCGCTACACTGTTGCTGCTGCGGCCGTTGAAGGGTGCCATGGTCGCTTTGCAGCTGCACCACAAGGCCAGCGGCGATCGCCGCTGAATTCGCGTCACGACAGGATGGACCGCCGATGCGGCCGATGACATTCCGCCCCACCCTCTGGCCGACGGTCTTCACCATACCGGCCATCGTCGTCATGATCTGCCTCGCCGTCTGGCAGGTGCAGCGCCTGCAGTGGAAGGAGGCGATGATCGCCGAGCGGGTATCGCGGACGACCGCGGCGGCGGTGGCCCTGCCGCCGGCCGGCGGCGATCTTGCGGCGGCCGAGTTCCGTCGCATCTCTGGCTCTGGCACGTTCCAGCACGACCGCGAATTCTACCTTGCCGCGCGATCGCAGAACGGCAATGTCGGCTACTGGATCCTGACGCCGTTCAGGCTCGACGGCGGCGACACCATACTGGTCAACCGCGGCTGGGTCCCCGAGAACATGAAGGCGCCGGCCAGCCGCCCGGAAGGACAGGTCGCCGGGACGGTGGCGCTCGACGGGATCATTCGCCTGCCGCAGCAGAAGACCTGGTTCCAGCCGGAAAACGAACCGGAAAAGAACGTCTGGTTCTACATCGATCCGGCACAGATGGCGGCGGCGGGCGGCGTTGCGATGCGCACCGATCTCTATGTCGACGCGGGGACGCCGCAGGATGCCGGCGCCAATCCCGGGGGCTTTCCGATCGGCGGCCAGACGCGGATCAACCTGCCGAACGATCACCTGCAATATGCCATTACCTGGGCCCTGCTCGCATTGGCGCTGGCGGCGGTCTACGTCATCTACCATCTGAAGCCGGTGTCGGAGCGGAAATCCTCATGAGCGCCTATCGGAAACTGGAGACGCGCTTTCGGCGCTGGTCGGCGCTGAAGGAAGCCTCCGGCGTGCTGTTCTGGGACATGTCTTCGATGATGCCCGAGGGTGGCAGCGCGGCGCGTTCCGAACAGGTGGCGGCGCTCAGCGTCGTCAGCCATGAAATGCTCTCTGCCGCGGAGACCGGCGACCTGCTGGCAGCGGCGGCTGCCCTGGAGCAGGCCGGGGAACTCGATCCCTGGCAGCGCGCCAACCTGGCCGAGATGCGTCGCCTCTACATCCATGCAACCGCCCTCGACGGCGACCTGGTGGAGGCCCTGTCCAAGGCCGCCAGCGCCTGCGAGCGCGTCTGGCGCCAGGCCCGACCCGAGGCGGATTTCGCCCTGGTGCGGCCGCAGCTCGAGGAGATGCTGCGCCTGGTCCGCATCGCCGCGGCGGCAAAGGCGGAAAAGCTCGACCTGTCGCCCTATGAAGCGCTGATGGACGAGTACGAGCCGGGCGCGCGCACAGCCGAAATCGACACCGTCTTCGCCGATTATGCCGCCTTCCTGCCGGAATTCCTGCCGCGCGTGCTGGAGCACCAGGCGCGTCGCCCGCGCCCGATCGAGCCCCGGGGACCCTTTCCGGTCGCGACACAGAAGGCGCTGGGCGAGCGGGTGATGCGGGCGATCGGTTTCGATTTCGCCCATGGCCGCCTCGATACCAGCCTGCATCCGTTCTGCGGCGGCGTGCCGGACGATGTGCGGATCACCACGCGCTATGCCGAAGCTCAATTCACATCGGCGCTGATGGGAGTCATTCACGAAACCGGCCATGCCATGTACGAGCGTGGCCTGCCGGTCGACTGGCGGCTGCAGCCCGTGGGCCAGGCCCGCGGCATGACGCTGCATGAGAGCCAGTCCCTGCTGGTCGAGATGCAGGCCTCGCGCAGCGCCGAATTCTGCAGCTTCCTGTCGCCGCTGCTGAACGAGACCTTCCCCGGCAATGCGGCGGCTTTCGAGCCGGACAACCTGCGCCGGCTCTACAGCCGCGTCGAACCCGGCTTCATCCGGGTCGATGCCGACGAAGTCACCTATCCCGCCCATGTCATCCTGCGCTATCGCCTGGAGCAGGCGATGATCGCCGGCGATCTCGCCATCGCCGATCTGCCCGGCGCGTGGAAAGAGGGGCTGCAGGGGCTCCTCGGCCTGACGCCGCCCAGCGATCGCGAGGGCTGCCTGCAGGACATCCACTGGTACGAGGGAATCTTCGGATATTTTCCCTGCTACAGCCTCGGGGCGATGACGGCGGCGCAGCTGTATGGCGCCGCCTGTGCCGCCGATCCCGGCATTCCCGCCGGCATCGCCCGTGGCGATTTCGCACCGCTGATGGCCTGGCTCCGGGCCAACGTGCATGGCCTTGCCTCGAGCCTGCCCGGCCACGAGATCGTCGCCCGGGCGACCGGACGTCCCCTCGACATCGCGGTCTTCAAGCAGCATCTGGCGCGGCGCTATCTCGCCTAGCCCGGCTTCGCCGGGGTCCGGCAATTCAGCCTTGCCGGACCTCGGGCCGCTTGGCACCATGGGCTAGGAAGGGATTGCCAGAATGCCTGTACTCGCCATCGATCTCGTGACGCGGGAAGGTCGGCTGTGGCTGGTCTATGCCTCGGCGATCTGCCTCCTGGGCGCTGTCGCCAGCCAGCTCGCCGCCGGCAGCCTGCTGGACGGGCCGGGCGGCCTGGGGTCGGGCGGCCAGGGGTTGGGCGGCCAGGGGCAGGGTCTGTTCTGGTCCGGTGCCGTTGGCCTCGCCCCCCTTCTCCTGTTCGGCTGGCGGGCGCTTCCGGCGGCGATCCTGCTGGCCGGCTTCGTTGAATTCCTGGTCAGGCGCGATCCGGCCCTGGCGGCACTGGCCGGCCTCGGCGATGTCGCCGAAAGTGCGGCCGCAGTCTTTGCAATTCGCAAATTTGCTCCCTTCGACCCGCGGTTCCGCCGGCAGGCCGACCTGCGGCGCTTCATCCTGGTCGTGGTCGCGGTTGTCCCCGCCCTCTCTGCCGCCTGCGGCATCGCCACGGCCGCGGCCCTGGGCGTCGGGCCTTCGATCGGCCGTTGGTTTGCCTGGACGGTCTCGGACGCGACCGCGATCCTGATGACCGTTCCGCTGGCGCTGATCTGGGTCACCCAGAGCCGGGACCGGGCGCCCCACCGCGGGGAACTCGCCTGGCTGATCCTGGCCGGGCTCTGGCTCGTCCTGACGAACTCCTGGCCGGTGCCCCGGATCCTGCCGGCCGTCGCGGTACTGGCCCTGATCGGCCTCCCCATCGCCTTCTGGACCACGACGCATTACGGCCGCCGGGCGGCGACCCTGGCGGCCCTCCTGATCTCGGCAGCGCTGCTGGGGGCGGCGCGATTCGGCGTCCTGCCGTTCCCGGACCTGCCGTCGGCCTTCCGCCAGCCGGCGCTGATCGCCCTGCTGGCCGTCGTCCTCGTCGGCCTGCTGGCAGTGGCGATCGCCCGCAGCGAGCAGGATCGCCACCAGGACCGGATCTCCGAGAGCGAGACCCGGCTGCGCATGCTGCTGGAGAGCTCGAAGGTGGTGACCTATTCGATGCCGGGGCCGGATTTCGTCGCCTACAACTTCATCAGCGACCGGGTGCAGGGGGTCTTCGGCTATCCCAAGGAGCGCTGGAGCACGCCACGGGCCTGGTTCGAGATCATGGAGCCTGAGGACCGGGCGGTGATGGAGCGGATCACCGGGCAGGATCTCAAGCCGGAGCAGGACTACGAATGGGAGTACCGCCTGCGGCACGCCCATGGACATCCGATCTGGGTGCGCGATCTGTTCCGCGTCGACCGGAAGGTGGACGGGTCGCTGGAGCTGCGCGGCATGATGATCGACATCACCGCGCTGAAGACCCGGGAACTGGCGCTGGAGGAAAGCCAGCGCCTGCTGGAGAAGGCGAAGAGCCAGGCGGAAGCGACCAGCCGCGCAAAATCCAGCTTCCTCGCCACGATCAGCCACGAGCTGCGCACGCCGATGAACGCCATCATCGGCTTTGCCGACGTGCTGCTCGGAGGAACGGCCGGCGAGCTGAACGACAAGCAGCGGGAATATGCGAAGGACATCGCCAATTCCGGCAGCCATCTGCTGCACCTGATCAACGACATCCTCGACATGTCGAAGATCGAGGCCGGCAAGTTCGAGCTGACCGAGGAGGTCTGCGACATCGGCGCGGCGATCGTCTCGGCCGCGCGCCTGATGGCGCAGACGGCAGTGGGCAAGGGTGTCACCCTCACCACCGAGGCCTCGCTGGACGGCGCCACGCTCTATTGCGACCCGCGGGCGATCCGGCAGATCGTGCTCAACCTGCTGTCGAATGCGATCAAGTTCACGCCGCCGGGCGGCCGGGTCGCCCTGACCGCGGAACTGGCGGAGCCGGGCCTGCTGGTCACGGTCTCCGACACCGGCTGCGGCATGTCGGAAGACACCGTGCACCGGCTGTTCCAGCCGTTCTTCCAGGGCGCCGACCAAGATGTCAACAAGAAGCGGGAGGGAACGGGCCTCGGCCTTGCCATCTCCATAAGGCTGGCCGAACTCCATGGCGGAACGATCAATCTGATCAGCCAGATCGGGCAGGGGACCACTGCCACGCTGATCCTGCCGGGGTCGCGGGTCCAGCGGCCGGATGCGGCCTAGTTTTCCCGAAAAACCGCTGAAATCCGCGATTTTTCCGCGCATGGCCAGCTTGCGATACCCGGCCGGCCCGATTAGTGTAGCCCCGCCTTGCCACATGGAGGATGGATTTTGCGCTACGTAAGTTCGCGCGGCGCCGCGCCGGCGCTGGGCTTCGAGGACGTCTTGCTGACCGGCCTGGCAAGGGACGGCGGTCTCTATGTGCCCGAGGCCTGGCCGCATCTCAAGAAGAAGGCGATCGCCGCCATGGCGGGCCAGCCCTACGCGGCCATCGCCACCGAGGTCATGCAGCCCTTTGTCGGCAAGGCCATGTCGAAGACCGCCTTTGCCAGGATCGTGGCCGAGACCTATGCCGGCTTTCGCCACCAGGCAGTGGCGCCGTTGGCGGAGATCGGCGAAGGTATCTGGCTGCAGGAGCTGTTCCACGGCCCGACCCTGGCCTTCAAGGATGTCGCCCTGCAGCTGGTCGGTCGCCTCTATGATCATGTGCTGAAGAAGCGCGGGCAGCGCGTGACGATCATCGGCGCGACGTCGGGCGATACCGGCTCCGCCGCCTTGGAGGCCTGCCGCGACCGCGATGCCGTCGACATCTTCATCCTGCATCCTCAGGGGCGGGTCTCCGAGGTCCAGCGACGGCAGATGACGACCATCGACTCGAGGAATGTTACGAATATCGCGATCGACGGAAGCTTCGACGATTGCCAGGACCTGGTTAAGGCGCTGTTCAACGACCACGCCTTCCGCGATCAGGTCCAGATGTCGGCGGTGAACTCGATCAACTGGGCCCGGGTGATGGCCCAGATCGTCTACTACGTGACGGCCGCCGTGGCGCTCGGCGCGCCAGAGCGGCGCATTTCCTTCGCGGTGCCCAGCGGCAATTTCGGCAATGTCTTTGCCGGCTACGGCGCGCTGTCGATGGGACTTGGCATCGACCAGCTGATCGTCGGCTCGAACCGGAACGATGTGCTGACTAGGTTCTTCGCCACCGGCGCGATGAAGCTGGCCAAGGTCAATCCCAGCCTCAGCCCGTCGATGGATATCCAGGTATCCAGCAACCTGGAGCGCCTCCTGTTCGATCTGTACCGGCGCAAGGGCAAGAAGCTGGCCGAGGCGATGACGCAATTTCGCGCCACCGGCCAGTTCACCGCGCCGCGGGCGGAATGGAAGAAGGCTGGAAAGCTGTTCCAGGGGTTCCGGCTGGACGATGCCGGCACTTTGAAGGTGATGCGCGACCTCTATCGCCGCACCGGCATGCTGATCGATCCCCATACCGCGATCGGCGTTGCTGCGGCGCAGGCGAAGCGGCGTGACATTTCCATTCCCGTCGTCGCGTTGGCGACCGCCCATCCTGCCAAGTTCCCCGACGCCGTGGAGAAGGCCACCGGCATTCGCCCGGCCTTGCCGGCGCATCTTGCCGACCTTTACCACCGCAAGGAGCGGTTCGAAGTGCTGCCCAACGACCTGCTCCGCCTCAAGGACTTCGTGATTGCGCACCGGCGCAGCGGGGCACGGAATTGACCGGCGGCGGCGCGGGCATGGTGCGGGTCACCACCCTCCCGAACGGTCTCCGGGTGGCGACCGATCGCATGGATTCGGTTGAAACCGCTTCGCTGGGCATATGGACCGGCATCGGTACGCGGCACGAGCCGGCCGAGCACAACGGCGTCGCGCATCTCCTCGAGCACATGGTGTTCAAGGGCACCAAGCGCCGCTCGGCGCGGCAGATCGCCGAGGAGATCGAGTCCGTGGGCGGCCTGCTCAATGCGTATACCGGCCGCGAGCAGACCGCGTACTACGCCAAGGTGCTGGCCGACGATGCGCCGCTGGCGGTCGACATCCTCGCCGATATCCTGCAGCATTCGATCTACGATGCCGAGGAATTGCAACGCGAACGCACCGTGGTGCTACAGGAGATCGGCCCGGCGGAGGATACGCCGGACGATATCATCTTCGATCATTTCCAGGAGGCTGCCTATCCCAGCCAGGCGATGGGACGGCCGACCCTTGGCCGCGCCGAAGTCGTCCGTGACCTGTCGCGCGATGTCGTCGCCGGCTACCTGCAGAGCCGCTATCGCACGCAGAACATGGTCCTGGCGGCGGCCGGCAGGGTGGATCACGACCAACTCGTCGAGCTTGCCGGCAAGGCCTTTGACCGATTACCGACGGGCGCGTTGCCGGCCGGCGAGGCGGCTGCCTACCGGGGTGGCGAACGGCGGGAGGACCGGGAACTCGAGCAGGTACACATCGTGCTGGGATTCGACGGGTTGCGTTACGATCATCCGGATTATTATGCGGGTGCCGTGCTGTCGCAGCTTTTCGGCGGCGGCATGTCTTCCCGCCTGTTTCAGGAAGTGCGGGAAAAGCGCGGCCTTGTGTACAGCATTCACAGCTTCAGCTCGTCCTTCACCGATTCCGGCCTCTTCGGCATCTATGCCGGTACCGGCGAACAGGAAGTAGCAGAGATGATGCCGGTCATCTGCGACGAGATCGCCAAGCTTGCGGATTCGCTCGACGAAGCCGAGGTCGGCCGATCGGCCGCTCAGCTCAAGGCAGGCATCCTGATGTCGCGGGAGAGCACCAGTGCCCGCTGCGAACACCTGGCCAATCATCTGCTGCTGTTCGGCCGTCCACTTACGCCGGAGGAGATCGTCGCAAAGGTCAATGCCGTCGGCCCGACGGATGTCGAACGCGTGGCACGCCGGATGTTCGGATCGGCGCCGACCCTGGTCAGTCTCGGGCCGGTGTCCCGGGTTCCGGACTATGCCGAGCTCAGGCGGCGGATGAGCTAGGGCCGGAAGCGCGATCGTGATTTGGCCGCTTTCCAGACCCAGCTATTTTCCGACGCCGCCCCGGCTCCTGGGCAGGCGTGTCTACCTTCGCCCCCCCGTTTTCGGCGACTATCGTGCCTGGGTGATGCTGCGCGATGCCAGCCGCGACTTCCTGGTTCCCTGGGAGCCGAGCTGGGCCGAGGATGCCCTGACCCGCAATGCCTATCGTGACCGGGTCGATCGGCAGGCGAAGGAATGGCGCCAGGATCTCGGCTACGGATTCCATGTCTTTCGCGCCGTCGACGATCAGCTTCTCGGCGGGATAAATCTCAGCAACGTGCGTCGCGCCGCGGCACAGGCCTGCAACCTGGGCTACTGGATGGGGTCCGGCTTTGCCAACCAGGGTCTGATGACCGAAGCGCTTCGCCTGCTCCTGCCTTATGTGTTCGACGGCCTCGGGCTGCATCGGGTGGATGCCGCCTGCATTCCCGAGAATCTGCCAAGTCGGCGGCTCTTGCTGAAGTTCGGGTTTCGCGAGGTCGGCGAGGCCAAGGGCTACCTGAAGATCAATGGCGCCTGGCGGGATCATGTCCTGCATTGCCTGCTGGAGGCCGACCTCAGGGCGTCGCCCGGGATGCGCGGCTAGGCCCGGTTCAGGCGTGGCCGGCGTCGGCGGACAGGGCGGTGAAATCGACGCCGATCTTGCCCAGCGAGCGTTCCCACTTGTCGTTCAACTCATCGTCGAAGATCAGCTGTTCGTCGGCGGGCACGCAGAGCCAGGAATTTGCCTGCATCTCGGCATCGAGCTGGCCCGGACCCCATCCCGCGTACCCAAGGGCCAGCAGGCTGTGGCGCGGCCCGGCGCCGGCGGCGATGTCGCGCAGAATGTCGATCGTGGCCGTAAGGCCCACGGTATCCCCGACCTTGAGCGTCGCATCTTCGAGATAATCGGCGCTGTGCAGCACAAAGCCCCGGCCGGTTTCCACCGGGCCGCCGCTGCGGATCCGGATGTGGTCGCCGCCGCCCTGGGGGTCGATATTCAACTGGGTCAGCAGGTCGGGGAAGGTGAGGGAGCCGACCAGCCGGTTGATCACCAGGCCCATGGCGCCGTCGCTGGTATGGGCACAGAGATAAATGACCGTCCGCGTGAAACGGGCGTCTCGCATCTGAGGCATGGCGACCAGCAGTTGCCCGGTCATAAAGCCTTGATGTAAAAGCGCTTTGCTCATGACTCCAGGATAGCTATGGGGCCGTTTTCTGGCAAGATCGTCTGCGGCCACAAAGTCGTTACCCAGCGACCCCGTCCAAAGCAATATAATCGCGCATGAAGGTTGGTAAATGATGAATACCGGATTGGCTGACCCAGAGCGCCCCAGGCGCGGCGCCGGGGTCCTGGGACGTCTCGCCTTGTTGCTCGCCGCTTTGCAGTTTGCGAGCGTTGCGGCCTGGGCCGACGGCATTGCCGGCAGCTGGGTCACCACTGAACAGACCCAGATACGGCTTTTCTCCGCGGTAACCGGTACCGGCGACCTGAAATCCCTGCCTATCGGCCTGGAGATGCGCCTGAAGCCGGGCTGGAAGACCTATTGGCGCTCGCCCGGCGACGCCGGCTTTCCGCCGGAAATCACCTTCGCCGGGTCGCAGAACCTGGCGAAGGCGACGATGGCTTATCCGGCGCCGCACCGCTTCGAGCTCTTCGGGCTGCAGACTTTCGGCTATGGCGATCAGGTGGTTTTCCCGATCGACGTTCTTCCAACGGCGCTTGGCGGGGCGCTCGCGATACAGGCCCATCTACGCTATCTCGTCTGCGAGCAGGTCTGCATCCCCTATGAGGCGGATCTCGCACTCGACCTTCCGCAAGGGCCAGCAAGACCGAGCGCAGATGCCGCACTCTTGAACGAATTCGGCTCGATGGTGCCCGGCGATGGCCGCCGGGTCGGCCTCGATATCGCCGCCGTGAAGATCGTCGGCGACCGCCTTCAGGTCGCTGCAACCAGCGCCGGCGGCCCGTTCACGGCGCCGGACCTCCTGATCGAGGCGCCGGCGGGCCTCGGCTTCGGCAAGCCGGAAGTCGCGTTCGAGGAAGACCGGTCCAGGGTCCGGCTCACGCTGCCGATCTTCCGTGACGCCGGGTCCCCGGATCCGAACGCCAGCGAGCTGACCCTGACGCTGCTGGACGGCAAGCGTGGCATGGAGCGGCGCGTCACCCCGGGCAAATTCATTGCCCTCGCCGCTTCAGCATCGTCGCAGCCCCGGCCAGCATCGCATTCGCTGATCGCCATCCTCGGAATTGCGCTGCTGGGCGGATTAATACTCAATTTCATGCCCTGCGTGCTGCCGGTTCTGGTCCTGAAATTGACCGGTGTCCTGGAGCACGGGGGCAGCTCCCAGACGGCGATCCGCCGGAGTTTCGTGGCCAGTGCAGCCGGCATCGTCAGCGCCTTCCTGGCGCTGGCGGCCGTGCTGGTGGCCTTGAAGGCCACCGGCCACAGCATCGGCTGGGGGATCCAGTTCCAGCAACCCGTCTTCCTCGGCGCCCTTGCCGCGATCTGCCTGGTCTTTGCCGCCAATCTCTGGGGCTTTTTCGAGGTTCCGCTGCCCGCCCTGGCGGGCGACCTCGCGCTTGCCGTCGATCGCACGTCGGTCAAGCACAAGCGGCTGGGGGCCTTCCTGACCGGCGTTCTGGCGACGATCCTGGCGACACCATGCTCGGCACCGCTTGTCGGTACCGCAATCGGTTTTGCGCTGTCGCGTGGGGCTGCCGAGATCTTCATGATCTTTGCCGCGCTGGGGCTTGGCCTTGCCGCACCCTATCTTGCGATCGCCGTCGCACCTCGCCTGGCCGCAGCATTGCCGCGGCCCGGGCGCTGGATGATCGGCCTCAAGCGTGTGCTCGGTCTCAGCCTTGCGGCAACCGCGCTCTGGCTTCTCTGGGTCATGGCAGGTCAAACCGGATTGCTGGCGCGGCCGATGGCGGATGCGGCGGGGGAGGATTCGGGGATCGCCTGGAGGGACTTCGACGAGCCGGGCATTCCGGGCCTGGTCGCGAGCGGCAAGGTCGTCTTCGTCGACGTCACGGCCGATTGGTGCCTCACCTGCCAGGCAAACAAGAAGCTGGTCCTCGATCGGTCGCCGGTCCGGGAAAGACTGGCCGCCCCAAATGTCGTGGCGGAGAGGGCCGATTGGACCCAGCCCAGCGCGGTCATTGTCGATTATCTCGGTCGCCATGGGCGCTACGGCATACCCTTCAACATGGTCTACGGTCCAGGTGCCCCGCTTGGCATACCTTTGCCGGAGCTGCTGACCGATCAGTCGGTGCTGGACGCATTGGATGCGGCGGGCGGGACGCCAGGGTCCGGAAGTTAGTCCACAATTAATTTAGTGACTTTGCGCGCTTGGCAGGCCGATAGCCAGGACCTATGTTTGGCGCCGGCAATTTTGCTTCCGGAAAGGACCACAAAATGACCATCAAGGTTGGCGACAAGATCCCTTCGGTCTCGCTGAAATACATGGATAAGGACGGCATGCAGACGGCAAGCACCGATGACCTGTTCAAGGGCAAGAAGGTCGTGCTCTTCGCCCTCCCGGGCGCTTTCACGCCGACGTGTTCCGCGAAGCATCTGCCGGGCTTCGTCAACCATGCCGAGGCAATCAAGGCCAAGGGCGTCGATACCATTGCCTGCCTCTCGGTCAACGATGCCTTCGTGATGGATGCCTGGGGCAAGGCACAGCACGCGGACGACAAGGTCCTGATGCTGGCCGATGGCAATGGCGATTTCTCGAAGGCGGTCGGCCTGACCATGGACGGTACCGCCTATGGCATGGGCCTGCGCGCCAGCCGCTATGCGATGGTGATCGACAACGGCGTGGTCAAGGCTTTGAACGTCGAAGCGCCAGGGGCGTTCGAGGTCTCCAGCGCCGAAGCGGTGATGAAGGCACTCTAGCCACCGCCTCCAGTTCGGTACGACAGACGGCGGTCCGCAAGGGCCGCCGTTTCCGTTTCCGTCGACTCGCTGTCAGCGGGGAATGGCCTGGCGGGCCAATTCGTCCGCCCGCTCGTTCTCCGCATGACCGGCATGGCCCTTGACCCATACCCACTCCACCTTGTGGGTATGGAGGGCGGCCTCCAAGCGCTGCCATAGCTCGACATTCTTTACCGGCTTCTTGTCGGCGGTCTTCCAGCCGGATCGCTTCCAGTTGTGGATCCACTGGGTGATGCCGTTCTTCACGTACTGGCTATCGGTGTGCAATTTCACCCGGGATGGCCGCTTCAACGCTTCAAGGGCAGCAATCGCCGCCATCATCTCCATCCGATTGTTGGTGGTGGCCGGCTCGCCGCCGGAGAGCTCCTTCTCGGTCCCACCATAGCGCAGTATGGCGCCCCAGCCGCCAGGGCCGGGATTGCCGCTGCAGGCGCCGTCGGTAAAGACCTCGACCAGCTTGCTGTCGCCGGTCATTTCTGCCCCGCCAGGCGGTTGTCACAGGCCATAGGCACCGACATCCCTTGTCGCCCGATGAAATCGCAGCTTCCGGGCGTATTCCAGCGGGTCCTTCGGCTTCACGAAGGCGCCGGCCGGATGATTGAGCCAGTCGTAAAGGCGCGTCAGCAGGAATCGCAGCGCGCTGCCGCGGGCAAGGATCGGCATGGCCTGAAGTTCCGCGGGCGGGATCGGGCGATGCTGGTGATAGCCCTGGAACAGCAGCTTTGCCTTGGTGACGTTGAAGCTGCCGTCGCCCTCGAAGCACCAGGCGTTGAGACAAACCGCCAAGTCATAGGCGAGGAAATCGGTGCAGGCGAAGTAGAAGTCGATCAGCCCGGACAATCGATCGGCGAGAAAGAAGACGTTGTCGGGAAACAGGTCGGCGTGAATGACGCCGATCGCCAATTCGCTGGGCCAACTGCAGTTCAGGAACTCGATTTCGGACTCGATCAGGGCCCGCAGGTCTGGCTGGACCTCGTTGGCACGCGGCGCCGTTGCCTCGACCAGCTTGCGCCAGCCCTCGAGCGACAGATCGTTCGCCCTGCGCATCGGAAAGTCGCGGCCCTTGAGGTGAAGGTCAGCCAGGGCTTCGCCGAGCAGCTGGCAGTGCCGCTCGTTGGGTTTGCGCGGCCACATGCCCTCGAGAAAGCTGATGATCGCCGCCGGCCTGCCGCAGAGGGACTTCAGCGTACGTCCCTGCCGATCCTTGATCGGCGTGGGACAGTTGAGCCCCTTGGCTGCCAGATGCTCCATCAGTCCGATGAAGAACGGCAGATCCTCGGGTTTCGCGCGCTTCTCGTACAAGGTGAGAATGTAGCTGCCGCGGTCGGTGTGCAGCAGGAAATTGCTGTTCTCGACCCCTTCGGCAATTCCCTTGCAGGATACCGCAACGCCAATGTCGTAGTCGGCGATGAAATTGGCGAGATCGCCGTCCGGGACTTCCGTATAGACCGCCATGATCAGGCCGTCAGGGCGCGCGGCAGTTTGAAATGCGTGGTCTCGACCGTGACCGAGATCTCTTCCATTTCGACTGCGAACCGGCGCTGCAGCTCGCCGATCACATCCTGGACCAGGACCTCGGGAGCCGAAGCCCCGGCACTGATGCCGACGGTCGCGACATCGTCGAACCAGGACCACTCGATCTCCTCGACCCGCTGCACCAGATACGCGTTGCTGCAGCCAAGGCCGTGCGCCACCTCGACCAGGCGGCGCGAGTTCGAGGAATTCGGCGCCCCGATCACCAGCATCAGATCGCATCGATCGGCGATCGCCTTGACCGCCTGCTGGCGATTGGTGGTCGCATAGCAGATGTCCTCCTTGCGCGGTCCATGGATGTTCGGGAAGCGGCGCTTGAGGATGCTGATGATCCCGATCGTGTCGTCGATCGACAGTGTCGTCTGGGTAATATACGCGAGCTTCAGCGGCTCGTTGATCGCGACGCCTTCCGCCGCCTCGGCCGTTTCCACCAGGGTGACGGCGCCGTCGGGCAGCTGCCCGATCGTGCCGATGACTTCCGGATGACCGGCATGGCCGATCAGGATGATATGCCGCCCGGAAGCGAAGTGGACCTCGGCCTCGCGATGGACCTTGCTGACCAGGGGGCAGGTGGCGTCGAGATAGAGCAGCTCCCGCTGCTCGGCCTCGGCCGGCACGGCCTTGGGCACGCCATGGGCAGAGAAGACCACGGGATACTTGCCGGGTATCTCGGCCAATTCCTCGACGAAGATGGCGCCTTTTCGCTCGAGTTCCTCGACCACGTGCCGGTTATGGACGATTTCATGGCGCACATATACCGGGGCCCCATAGCGTTCCAGTGCCCGTTCCACGATCTGGATGGCGCGGTCGACACCGGCGCAGAACCCGCGCGGCGCCGCCAACAATATCGTCAAAGGCCGTTTTTCCATATGCCGTCCAACACCCTCCAGGGACCTGAAATATAGGGTTTTGGCCCCCTGCGGCAACGGGAAATCGGGTGGCTGCAATCCGGGCAATAATTGGCGCTCCGCCCGGCCAGTGCTCGGGATTGCTGCTTGTGGAACAGGGGTCGGTTAATTAGACTCATTTTCGGTTAACTGCGCCTGCGAATCCGAGGGGGATGCCTGATGACTGAACCGGTAGTGGCACAAAAATCGCCTTTCAAGGTCGATGTCGAGGCCGGAAAGGCCTATTTCTGGTGTGCCTGCGGCAAGAGTCAGAAGCAGCCGTTCTGCGACGGTTCCCATAAGGGCTCGGCTTTCACTCCGGTGAAGTTCGAAGCGACGGACACCAAATCGGTCTATTTCTGCGGCTGCAAGCACTCCGCGAGCAAGCCGATGTGCGATGGCTCCCACAAAAAGCTCTGATGGAACGGCGACCCCAGCAATGACATCTGCAGGCATTTCACGACCGGCCGCGCTTGCGCGCGCCGCGGCATTGCTCACCCTCATTGTACTGGCCGGTTGCACCTCGGGGCCGCCGCCGCAATCCTTGCCCTGTCCGGCAGTCCTTATGGTGAAGGACGCGACCTACCTGACCAAGTTCAACGGTACTTCGGAGGATCTGACCGACACCTCCTACGAGTCCAAGGTCGATGCCATCCACTCGCAGTGTGTCTATATCGAGAACGAGACCAAGCGGGCGATCCGGACCGACCTCAAGATACAGTTCCTGGCCTCCCGCGGACCAAAGAATCCCGATGGCATGGCCAAATTCCAGTATTTCGTCGCGGTAACCGGGTCCGGCGGACAGCTCCTCAACCGGGAAGTCTTCGACGTGGAGATCGCCCTCCCCAGCGACAAGCCGCAGAACGTTACCCAGGACGAGATCGAACCGACTATCCCGTTGCCACAGGGGCAGAACGGCGACTACTTCCGCATCTATGTCGGCCTCATTCTGACCGAGCAGGAACTCGCTTTCAACCGGCGCAACCCGCGGCAATAAAGCCGCGGCTGCCATGACGTTCGTGGTCGGTAAAATGTCGCTTGACGGATAGCAGGGGCGGGGCCATCTTTCGCACGGCTCAACGCCGCCAGCGGGAGAGATCGAGTCCAGCCAGAGTGACTGGGTTCGGCGCCGAAGGAGCAACCGCCCCCGGAAACTCTCAGGCAAAAGGACCGCTGCGACGCAACACTCTGGAAAGCGGGCGAACCCACACCTGGATCGCCTCACCGACGGAGTAGACCGGCTTGACGCAACCTGGCCCTAGTTCGGGCCGTGTCTGGTTCGGCAAATCTCTCAGGTCCTCAGACAGAGGGGGGTCGCAAGGAGGCCAGGATGGCAGCCTTGTGCGACCGCGTCCCGTCGGAGGCCTTGTCTTTGCAAAATTCCAGTCCGCTGAAGCGCACGCCCTTATTCGACCTGCATGTCGAACTGGGTGCCAAGATGGTTCCCTTCGCCGGTTACGAGATGCCGGTGCAGTATCCGGCCGGCATCCTCGCGGAACACCTGCATACCCGGACGGCGGCCGGCCTGTTCGATGTTTCCCACATGGGCCAGGTGCGGCTCTCTGGCGATAGCATCGGACAGGTTTCGGCGGCGTTGGAGCGCCTCTGTCCGGCCGAGTTCCAGGGTCTTCAGCCCAGTCAGCAACGTTACAGCTTCTTCACCAACGCCGAAGGCGGAATCCTCGACGACCTGATGGTAACCCATAACGGCGATCACCTGTTCATGGTGGTCAACGCGGACTGCAAGGAGACCGACCTGTCGCACCTGCACGCCAATCTGGACCAGCGCTGCGAAATCCTGGAGCTCTCCGACCGCGCCCTGCTGGCGCTGCAGGGGCCGCAAGCGGTTGGGGTCCTCGCACGCTTGGCACCGGTGGTCGCGGGAATGGCCTTCATGACCGGCAGGGCGGTGACGATTGCGGGGATCGACTGTTTCGTCACCCGGTCCGGCTATACCGGCGAGGACGGGTTCGAGATCTCGGTTCCCAATGCCGCGGCGGTAGATTTCTGCCGCAAGCTCATGGAACAGCCCGAAGTCAGGCCGATCGGCCTCGGGGCGCGCGATTCGCTTCGGCTGGAGGCCGGGCTCTGCCTCTATGGCCATGACATCACCACGAAGACGACACCCGTCGAAGCCGACCTCTCCTGGGCGATCGCCAAACGCCGCCGCCAGGAAGGCGGGTTCCCCGGGGCCGGAATCCTGCAACGCCAGTGGCGCGACGGACCGGCGCGGAAGCGCGTCGGCATCCTCCCGGAAGGCAAGGCGCCGGCACGGGCCCATACCGAAATCGCAGATGCCGCGGGCAACATCATCGGTGAAGTCACGTCCGGCGGATTCGGCCCCAGCGTGAATGGCCCTGTGGCCATGGGCTACGTGGCTCTCGCCCATGCGGGCGTCGGGACATCGGTCAACCTGTTGGTCCGTGGCAAGGCGCTTCCGGCAAAGGTCGCCAAGATGCCATTCGTGCCGCACCGTTATCATCGCGGCTGACGGTTCCGAATGAAGATATCCGGGGAGAAACGCGACGACCCCAGCAAACGTCGCGGGCTTGATTGGGAGAGCGAAATGAGCGGCTTTCGTTACAGCAAGGAACATGAATGGGTGAAGGTCGATGGTGATGTCGCCACGGTTGGCATCAGCCCCTATGCCCAGGAGCAGCTCGGCGATGTCGTTTTCGTCGAGCTGCCCGAAATCGGGAAGGCGGTTGCCAAGGGCAAGGAACTTGCGGTGGTCGAATCGGTGAAGGCCGCTAGCGAGGTCTATGCGCCGGTGGGCGGTACGGTGGTGGAGGTGAATACCGGACTGAGTGATGCGCCGGCGACGGTCAACGAGGATGCCCTCGGCAAAGGCTGGTTTGCCAAGCTGAAGCTCGCAGACATGGCCGAGCTAGATGGGCTGATGGACGAGGCAGCCTACAAGACGTATTGCGAGGGGCTGCACTGATGCGCTACCTGCCGCTGACCGAGGCTGACCGCCAGACGATGCTCGCCCGGATCGGCGCGCCGACGGTGGACAGTCTCTACGGCGACGTTCCCGCGAAGGCGCTGTTGAAGTCGCCGGTCGACCTGCCGATGCATATGGGCGAACTCGAGGTCGAGCGCAGCATCTCTGGTCTGGCGGCGAAGAATCTCGGGACCGGGTCGTATCCGTGCTTTCTCGGCGCCGGCGCCTATCGCCATCATGTGCCGGCGGCCGTGGATCACCTCATTCAGCGCGGCGAGTTCCTGACTTCCTATACGCCCTATCAGCCGGAAGTCACCCAGGGAACGCTGCAGTACCTGTTCGAATTTCAGACCCAGGTCGCCCTGCTGACGGGCATGGACGTGGCGAACGCCTCCATGTACGACGGCGCCACGGCGACGGTCGAAGCGGCGATGATGGCGAACCGGGTCACCCGCCGGAAGAAGACGGTTCTCTCGGGCGGTCTGCACCCGCACTACCGCGAGGTCATCGAGACCTATGGCCGCCATACCGGATTCGAGGTCAAGGCGGCGCCGGTCGATGTCGAGGGCAAGGAGGATCTGGCGCCGCTGATCGACAAGGACACGTCCTGTGTCGTCGTGCAGTATCCGAGTTTCTTCGGCAATCTTCGCGACCTGACGCAGCTCGCCGAGGCCGCCCATTCAGCCGGTGCATTGCTGATTGTCGCGGTGACTGAAATCGTGTCCCTGGGCCTGTTGACGCCGCCGGGCGACATGGGTGCCGATGTGGTGACGGCGGAAGGCCAGTCGATCGGCAATTCCCTGGGCTTTGGCGGACCCTATGTCGGCCTGTTCGCCGTCCGCGAGAAGTTCCTGCGCCAGATGCCGGGCCGCCTGGTCGGCCAGACCGTCGATGTCGACGGTCGGCGCGGCTGGGTCCTGACGCTGTCGACGCGGGAGCAGCATATTCGGCGGGAGAAGGCGACGAGCAACATCTGCACCAATTCCGGCCTCTGCGCCCTGGCTTTCACGATCCACCTGACCTTGCTGGGCGAGGCAGGGCTGCGACAGCTGGCCGGGCTGAATCATGCGGCAGCCGTGCGCCTCGCCGATCGCCTGGGCGGAATTCCCGGCATTCAGGTGGTGAACGGGAGTTTCTTCAACGAGTTCACCTTGCGCCTGCCGAAGCCTGCATCCGATGTCGTCGAGGCGCTGGCGCGGCGGCGCATCCTCGGCGGCGTTCCCGTTTCCCGCCTCCTCCCGGCCGAGCCGAAGCTCGCCAACCTTCTGCTCGTTGCCGCGACCGAGACGGTCAGCGACGGTGATGCCGCGGCGCTCGAAGCGGCGCTGAAAGAGGTGCTGTAATGGCAACGCCAAGCCCGATCACCAATACCTTCACCGGCAACAAGGGTCTGCAGATCGAGGAGCCGTTGATCTTCGAGCAGGGAGCCGAAGGCCGCACCGGCGTCGACCTGCCGCCGCCGCCCGCCCACCAGGAGCGCCTTGGCGGCCTGAAACGCCGGGGCGCCGTCGGCTTGCCAGGCCTTGCCGAACCGCAGGCCATCCGCCACTACACCAAGCTGAGCCAGAAGAATTATGCGATCGACATGGGGGTCTATCCGCTCGGCTCCTGCACCATGAAGCACAATCCACGTCTCAATGAGAAGATGGTGCGGCTGCCGGGGCTCGGCGATCTGCATCCCCTGCAGCCGATCTCGACCGTGCAGGGAGCGCTGGAGCTCATCGATACGCTGGCGCATTGGCTGAAGACCCTGACCGGCATGCCGGCGGTCGCCATGTCGCCCGCCGCGGGCGCCCACGGTGAATTCTGCGGCATCTTGACGATTCGCGCGGCGCAGCTCGCCAAGGGCGACGCCCGCAGGCGCATTCTGGTGCCGGAATCGGCGCATGGCACCAATCCGGCGACCGCGGCGGCCTGCGGCTACGAGGTGGACCCGGTTCCGGCCGACGAGCGCGGCCGGGTCGACCTCGCCGCCTTCAAGGCAAAGCTCGGGCCGGACGTCGCCGGGACCATGATCACCAATCCGAATACCTGCGGCCTGTTCGAGAACGAGATCATCGACATCGCCGATGCGATTCACGGCGTCGGGGGCTACTTCTATTGCGACGGGGCGAACTTCAATGCCATCGTCGGCCGGGTGCGTCCCGGCGATCTCGGCGTTGATGCCATGCATATCAACCTGCACAAGACCTTCTCGACGCCGCATGGCGGCGGCGGGCCCGGTTCCGGGCCGGTCGTGCTGTCGGCCGCCCTGGCGCCCTTTGCGCCCGTGCCCTACGTCGTCCACGGCGCCAACGGCTTCGACCTCGTCGAGCACGACGCGTCCGGGAAGGCCTTCGGGCGGCTGAAGGAATATCACGGGCAGATGGGCATGTTCGTCCGCGCGCTCGCTTACATGATGAGCCACGGTGCCGATGGCCTCCGCCAGGCCTCGGGCGATGCGGTCCTGAATGCCAACTATGTCCTGGCCGGCCTGAAGGAAGACCTGACGCCGGCCTTTCCCGGGACGTGCATGCACGAAGCCCTGTTCAATGACGATTTTCTCGCCGAGACCGGCGTCACCACGCTGGATTTCGCCAAGGCGATGATCGACGAAGGCTATCATCCGATGACGATGTATTTCCCGCTGGTGGTCCACGGCGCCCTGCTCATGGAGCCGACGGAGACCGAGAGCATGGACGGGCTGGATCGCTACATCGAGACGGTGAGGGGACTGGCCGGTCGGGCCAAGGCCGGCGATACTGCCTTCTTCCAGGGCTGCCCCTATCACACGCCGCGCCGGCGCCTGGACGAGACGCTGGCGGCGCGGCAGCCGATCCTGCGGTGGAAGTCCGAGGCGCCGAAGCAGGCGGCGGAGTGACGCATGGCAACGGCACTTCTCCTGATCGACATCCAGCAGGGCCTGTTCGAGGAAGGTCCGATCTACCGGGCCGAGGAAGTCGTGCGGAACGCGGCCCTGCTGCTGGACCGCGCGCGCTCGGCCGGAATACCGGTCATCCACGTGCAGCATGACGGCGGCAAGGGTGACAGCCTGGAAAAAGGGATGCCGGGCTGGGAGACGCATCCCGCGGTGGCGCCGCGCACCGGCGAGCATCGCATCGAAAAGACCCATTGCAGCTCGTTCCTGAATACCGGCCTCGATGCCAAGCTGAAGGATCTCGGCGTCACCGATGTGGTGATTGCGGGCCTGCAGACCGACTACTGCATCGATACCGCCTGCCGGGTGGCGCACAGCCTGGGATACAAGGTGACGCTGGCGGAGGATGCGCATTCGACCTTCGATACGCAGCTCCTGACCGCGGCGCAGATCATTGCCCATACCGGCAATATCCTGAAGGACCGCTTTGCCCGCTTCCTGCCGACGCATTCCATCCAGTTCGGAGACTGACTTCGATGATACTCGACCTTGACCGCCTGCGTGGTGAAACGCCGGGCTGCCAGAACGTCATGCATTTCAACAACGCCGGATCCGCCTTGCCCGCCCAGCCGGTGCTGCGGACGGTGATCGATCATCTCGAGCTCGAAGCCTCGATCGGCGGCTACGAGGCCGCCGCCAAGGCCGATGACCGGCTGGAAGCGGTCTATGCCTCGATTGCCCGGCTGATCAATGCCGAGCCGGACGAGATCGCCCTGATCGAGAATGCGACCCGCGCCTGGGACATGGCCTTCTATTCCCTGCGCTTCCAGCCGGGCGATCGCATTCTCACCGCGCGGTCCGAATACGTGAGCAACTACCTTGCCTTCCTGCAGGCTGCCCGCCATTTCAGCGTCGTCGTCGAGCCGGTCCCGAATGACGAACATGGGCAGCTCTCGGTTGCCGCGCTTGAGAACATGATCGATGGCAGAGTGAAGCTGATTGCCGTCACCCATGTGCCGACCAATGGCGGCCTGGTGAATCCGGCGGCCGCGATCGGCGCTGTCGCCAGGAAGCATGGCATTCCTTTCCTGCTCGACGCCTGCCAATCGGTCGGGCAGCTCGACATCGACGTCGCGGCGATCGGTTGCGACATGCTCTCGGCGACGGGCCGGAAGTATCTCCGTGGGCCGCGTGGCACCGGCTTCCTCTATGTTCGCCGGGCGATGATCGAGAAGCTGGAGCCGCCGTTCATCGATCTTCATGCCGCGACCTGGTTGGCGGCGGACCGCTTTGAGATCCGCGGCGATGCCCGGCGGTTTGAGAATTGGGAAACCTATGTCGCGGGCCGGCTCGGCCTGGGCGCTGCCGCGGAATATGCCATGGCAATCGGCATGCAGACGATCGAGGCCGATATCCGCGCGAAGGCCACGGTCCTGCGGCAGGCACTGGCGGAAATCCCCGGCGTCGCGGTGCGCGACCTTGGAGAACATCCCGGTGGTATCGTCACCTTTACCAAAGAGGGACATGGTGCCGAAGCAGTCAAGAAGGCGCTCGGCACCCAGCGCATCAATGTCTCGGTCTCCGGTGCCTCGTCCACATTGTTGGACATGACTGCCCGCGGATTGTCAGAGGTCGTCCGCGCATCGGTGCACTACTACAACACCGGCGAGGAGATCGCGGCGCTGGCGTCGGCGGTCAGTCGCCTGTGATGCTTCCCGCCACCGGTGCAGCCGTCGTCGCCGGATGGGTGGACCGGCTCGCCCGCCGGGCGCGGTAGCGGACGAGTTGCTGATCGGCGAGTACGCCGATCAGGATGACCGTCCCCATCACCGCGAAGTTGAGGGAACTCGGGATGCCGAGCAGGTTCACCAGGTTCTGCAGAACCTGCAGCAGGATGGCGCCGAGCACGATGCCGAGAACGGAACCCTCGCCCCCGCGCAGCGAACATCCCCCGAGCACCGCGGCGGCGATGGCGTAGAGCTCGTAGAAGTTCCCGTGCGACGCGGGCGAGATCGAGCGGGTGTACATGGCGATGAAGATCGCCGAAAGCCCTGCGAGGCATCCGCATATGATATAGGCCGAGGCCACCACCCATTGGGTGCGAATGCCGGAATAGCGCGCCGCCTCCTCGTTCTTGCCGACCGCCATCAGATACCGGCCGAAGACGGAGCGATGGAGAATAATGCCCATGACCAGGGCAACCAGGATGAAGACCACAAAGCTGTGCGGCACACCCAGGGTGCGGCCCGTGGTCAGCCATTCGAGGGTAGGAAAGTTCTGCCCGAATTCAAAGCCCGCGGTGCCGTCGTCGGTGTAGTAGCGCGCCGCGCCTCGATAGATCAGCAGGCCGCAAAGCGTGACGATGAAGGGCTGCATGCGCATGCGGGTGACCAGGAAGCCGTGGATCGCCCCGATCAGCGTGCCGGCGGCGATGATGATCAGGCCGGCGATCGCCCAGTGCAATTCATGTGTCACCAGCAGGTCGACGAAGATGACACCCAGCAGGGCGAACACCGAACCGACCGCGAGGTCGATTCCGCCGGTAATGATGACGAACCCCTCGCCGATTGCAAACAGGCCGAACAGGCCGATGAGATTGGCGGTATTGGAGAGGTTGATCGGCGAAAGGAAGCGCGGATTGATCAGCGCGACGGCAGTGCCGACGACCAGGATGAGCAGGAACAGCCCGAGATCCTTCTTCAGCATGCCTCTCGACCCCGGTCGTGCGGCGCGTCGCTGGAGACGGGTTTGCCGACGGCAAGCTGCATGACGTTACGCTCGCTGAATTGGCTTCGTTCCAGAAAGCCGCTGATCGCGCCTTCGTGCATGACCGCAATCCGGTCGCTGACCCCGATGACCTCTTCCATGTCGCTGGAGATCATCAGAACGGCGACGCCGCCATCGGCCAATTGCCGCATCAGCTCGTAGATCTCGCCTTTTGCGCCGACGTCGATGCCGCGGGTTGGCTCGTCGAAGATGACGATGCGGGGTTTCATCGACAGCCACTTCGCCAAGACGATCTTCTGCTGGTTGCCGCCCGAAAGCGTTCCGGCATCCGCATGCACGGTGGCTGCCTTGATCTGCAATCGGGCCTGCTGGGTCTCGGCGTTGCGCGCCTCGGCAGCGCCATCGACGAGCATTGCGCGTGCATAGGTGGCGAGGTCCGGCAGGGAAATATTCTCGCAGATCGACATATCGAGATGCAGTCCCGACCGCTTGCGGTCCTCCGGGATCAGGAAGATGCCCTGTGCGATGGCGTCGCGGGGTGAGCCGACAGTGGCCGGTTGCCCGTCGATCTCCAGGGCCCCGGCCAGCGGCCGGTCGATGCCGAAGACGGTGCGCGCGAGTTCGGTGCGGCCGGACCCGACCAGTCCGGCGAGCCCCAAGATCTCCCCGTGGCGGAGGCTGAGATCGATGACCCGGTTCGGATGGGCCGGCGTGCGAAATCCGGCGATGTGCAGCGCCACGCCGCCGGGTGGGCGTCGCGGCGGAATGTAGAGCGATTTCAGGTCGCGACCGATCATCAGGCGGACCATGGCGTCGGGTGACAAGGCGGCGCGGTCCAGGGTGCCGGCGATCCTGCCGTCACGCAGCACCACGACGCGGTCGACGCAGCTCTGTACCTCGTTGAGTCGATGGGAGATGAAAATGACGCTGACGCCATGTGTCCGCAGATCCTCGATGACCGCCAGCAGGCGCAGGGTTTCGGTGATGGTCAGGCTGGACGTCGGCTCGTCCATGATCACCAATCGCGCATCCAGCGACAGCGCCTTGACGATCTCCACCAGCTGGCGCTGTGCCAGGGACAGATCGGCGACCTGCGTATCGGGCCCGAAGTCCACGCCGAGGCGATCAAGCAGGGGCTGCACCTGTGCCGCAAGGGCCCGGCGGTCAATCAGCTTGAGCGGGCCCCAATGCAGGGGCTCGCGGCCGATGAAGACGTTGCCGGCCACATCCAGATTGTCGAAGAGATTGAGTTCCTGATGGACGAAGGCGATCCCGCCGTCGATGGCGCCGGATACCGTCAGCGCGCGATGCTCCAGCCCATCGACGCGGATCGTTCCGGCACTTGGGGCGACCACCCCGCCTAGGATCTTCATCAAGGTCGATTTCCCGGCGCCGTTCTCGCCGATCAGGCCGACGACTTCCCCGGGCGTGACCGAAAGGCTGACATCGTCCAGGGCGGTGACGCCTGGATATGACTTGCTGATCCCAGTGAGTTCGAGAAACGCTTCGGCCAAGCCGGCTACTCCGGGCAGTTATCCGCTGCTAAACCACCGTCCGCGATATCCGCGATGGAAGCAGAGTTGCGGGGATGATGCAACAACGGGCCGGCCCCAGGGCACGGGCGCCGGCCCGCCGATCAGCGGTCAGTTCAGCGGCTTAGCTCTTGCCCTGGCGCTTCTTCAGTTCCGCCCAGAAATCATCGACATTGCTTTGGTCGATGATCTTGGTGGGCACGATGATCAGTTTGTTTTCCGGGATGAACGACTTGTCGCCGTCCAGATATTTCGCCATATCCTTCATGCCCTGATAACCCCATTCGTAGGGCTGCTGCACGACCGTGCCGATGATGGTGCCCTCCTTGACTCCGCCCAGAGTGATCGGATCCTCGTCGAAGCCGATGATCTTGACCTCGCCGAGCTTGCCGGCATCCTTCAGCACCTCGTAGATCCGCGGCGTGTTGTAGGAGTAGAACCCGATCATGCAGTTGATATCCGGGTTTGCCGCCAGCGCATCTTCCACGTTGCGCTTGGCGCGGGTCTGGTCGATGTCGTCGCCGCGAACGTCAACCAGTTCCACCTTGGATCCGGCGATCGAGTCTTTGACGCCCTGGATGCGTTCCTTGGCATTGTCGGCGCCCAGCAGGCCGACGAAGCCGATGCATTTGCCGCCGTCGGGAAGCGCCTTCAACACCAGTTCGCCGGCCTGCTTGCCGGCATCCGTGTTGCTGGAGCCGATATAGGCGACCCGGCTGGTCTCCGGCGCATCGCTGTCGGTGGTGAAAAGCGCCACTTGGCCGCCGATGCGGTTCAGGGCCTCGCTGGAGGTCTTCGGGTCGACGGCGCTCACCATGATACCGGCGACGCCCGCCGCGACCAGGTCATCCATCAGGCGGATCTGGATGGCGGCCGAGGATTGTTCCGGATACTTGAAGACGAGATCGTAGTTCGGCAGTTCCTCCTGCGCCTTCTTTACGCCGGCTTCGGCGGCCTTCCAGAAATCCGAGGCACCGTTCACGACAAAGGCTAGGGTCTTCTTGTCGTCGGCCTGCGCGCCTGCAGACAGGGCGAGTGCGAGGGCGGCGGCCAAGGCTGTGGTGGCAATGCGTTTCATCGAATCCTCCCAATATTTTTGTATGGCCCGGGCGAACTTCGACGGTTCGGCCGGTTCTGGCGCGGTGTCGAAACTGGACCTGTCTGTGTGGCACCTTCCTGCTGCGCGCAGCTTGTTGTTTGAGGCTGGCCGGCGTCGGCGCGAGGCGCCTGCCGGACGGTGACCCCTATTTGTCATACTAAATAGCAAGTGAAACCCGGCTGGCAAGCGCCTCGGTTGCCGAGGCGCGCAGAAATTCAATCGTTCTGAGGGGATTCCCCTCAGAACGGCGATGTGACTCCGGAGGAATATCGTGAAGTGCCGGTGATCGGGCGGGTTCTCGCCGACGGAATGCTAGGGCGCGGCAGGCTTGGTGATCCCCGGCGGAGCGACTTCGGCAAAGCTGGTGCCGCGGCGCACGGCATCGAAATAAATGGTCCAGGTGTGATCGCCGGCGTCGCGATAGGGGCCGAGCTTGAATTCCGGACAGCTGATCCGGTTCGGATAGCCGAAGGGGCCGTCATAGAAGGCATGGGTCAGGAAATGGCCGGACTGGAAGAGCCAGGCCTCGATGAACCCGTCGCCCTTGTAGGCCGGCGGTTTTTCGGCGCCAGGCAGGGCCGCCAGCAGCTTTGGCGGCGGCGGGCCGTCCCAGCGCGGCGAGAGCTTGAATCGCCAGATCACGTCGATCCATTTGGCCTCGGCAGTGGTGGATTTTTGCACCGCGGCCGAGAGGATATCGACCCGACGCTCGGCCGGCTGCTTCTCGACCGAGATATTGACGCTGAGATCAGTGGCGCTGGACTGCGCCAGCCGGATGGCGATCACCGGCTTGTCATCGCGCTCCGGGTCATATTCCGAGGCGGTGTTGTAGCCGGTGGGGATCAGCCGCTGCTTGACCTGGGCCAGGACCAGCCGCCGGTCTATCGGCGCCATGTCGGCCGGCACCAGGAACGAGAAGCCGTACCAGATCTCGGTCTCCATCGGCAGGCGGCGGTCATCGCGCTCGCGCAACTCATTGCGCTCGGTGCTCGGACCGGCATTGCTGGCCGGTTCGAAACCTTGACCGCCGCCGACTTCCGCCCGCAGGCTCTCGCTGCCCGAGCGCACCGGCGCGGTGACGAAGCTGGCACGATCGGCATGGAATTTCACGGCATTCCAGACGCCGCTATTGATTGTCCCGTCGAAGTCCTCGGTGAACCGGATGGCGTCGGCGACTTGCGCCGGGGTCATGTCGAGGCAGGCCTTCGGATCAGCGGCAGCGGGAAGCGCCGCGGCCATGGCCGCGCCGAGACCCAGGATGAACCTGACGTGCCTTGGCATGCGAGCGTCGCTCCAGCAGCCCCGGACGCCTGTCCGAAGGCCGCGCCTTAGTCCCCGGGGCTGATACTAGCACAGGCCGGGTGGGGTCCGGAAACGACGAAGGCCCGGAAGATCCTTCCGGGCCTTGATATCTTGCAACGGTGAACCTTCGTCGCGGCAGCGGCGACTAATGCAGCTTGCGGTCCAGTTCCTTGATCGACTGGTCCACCAGGGCGTTGGCACGGCTCTGATCCATGACCTGGCCCAGGAGCTTGGCCGTCGCGGCGGTGGCAACGTCGACGGCCTCCCGGCGGACTTCCGCCATCGCCTGGGCTTCGGCCTGGGCGATCTTCTCCATGGCCAGCTTCTCCCGGCGGCCCATGCTCGCCTCGAGATTGGCAAGGGCCTCGGCGCTTTGGCTGGCGGCGAGGGACTTCGCCGCGGCGACGATCTCCTCGGCCTCCTTCATGCCCTGTTGCTGTTTGCGCTGGTATTCGTTCAACAGGGCCTGGGCCTCGTCACGCAGCTTCTGGGCCTCGTCGAGGTCGGCCTTGATCCGCATCGAACGCTGGTCGAGCACGGCGGACAGCGCTTTCCAGATCTTCGGGCCGGCGATGGCGGCGAAGACCAGGAAACCCAGATTGACCCAGAGATGGGCGTCGGCCAGAAGGCTGCCTTCGTGTTCCATCATGCCCGCTCCTTGATCGCGCCATCGACCGCCCCGGCCACCGCACCGGCGGTCGGCTGCGCGCCGACCAGCTTCACGGTCATCGCCTGGGCGAGGTCGCCGGCGATTGTCCGCACGCTGTTCAGCGCCTCGGTCTTGGCGGCCTTGATCCGGCCCTCGGCGGTCGAGGTCTGGTCCGACAGGCGCTGGCCGAACACGGCCTCGCGCTTGGCGGTCTCCGTCGCCACGTCCGCCGCCGCCCGCTGCAACTCGGCCTGGGCCAGGCTCTTCGCCTCGGCGATGGCCTTCTGGTAGCCGGCCATGACCGCCTCGGCCTCGGCCCGCAATTTCTCGGCCTTGTCGAGGTTGCCGGCGATCCGCTCCTGCCGCAGCGCGAAGACGTCCGCCACCTTCGGCAACGTCACCCGCCACATCAGCAGGAACAGGGCCACGAAGGTTATCACCAGCCAAACGAGCTGCGGCGAAAACCCGGCGGGATCTAACTGCGGCATCTAGGTTCTCCCCGATGGCAGCAGCCGCGAGGGCTGAGCCACCAAACCTTCTAATCGATCAGAGCGGAACGAAGAGCAGGATCATCGCGACGACGAAGCCGATCAGACCGGTGGCTTCGATCAGCGCGAAAGCGACCATCGGCTGAACCTTCAGCTTCGACTGGGCTTCCGGATTGCGCAGCGCGCCTTCCATGAAGTGGCCGAACATGACACCGAGACCGATACCGGCACCGGCGAGGGCCAGTGTGGCGAGGCCGGCGCCGATCAGTTTTGCAGCTTGCGGATCCATGACTTTAAGTCCTTTCTTGCGTGAATTCAGAGTTTTGCGTTTACCCGCCGCTTCGCCTGCGACCTCAATGCGCCATGTGGATGGCGTCGTTCAGGTAGATGCAGGTGAGCACGGCGAAGACATAGGCCTGCAGGCAGGCGATCAGCAGTTCCAGCGCGAAGATCGCGACCACGGCGGCAAGCGGGATGCCACCGAGCAGGAAGAAGATGCTGCCCAGGCTGAAGACGAAGCCGCCGATTACCGCCAGCATCACGTGTCCCGCCACCATGTTGGCGAAAAGACGCACGGAGAGCGTGATCGGGCGGATGAAATAGGACATCACCTCGATCGGCACCATCAGCGGCAGCAGCAGCACCGGCACGCCCTTCGGCACGAAGAAGGACAGGAAGTGGATGCCGTGATGCATGAAGCCGACGGCGGTCGCCAGGATGAAGACGAACAGCGCCATCGCGAAGGTGACGATGATGTGGCTGGTGACCGTGAAGCCACTCTTGTTGAACCAGACCGGCAGCAGGCCGAAAATGTTGCAGAACAGCACGAACATGAAGAGCGAGAAGACCAGCGGGAAGTAGCGCTTGCCCTCGGAACCGATGTTCTCCTGGATGAGTCCGGCGACGAAATCGTAGAACATCTCCACCGAGGCCTGGAAGCGGCCCGGCACCACGGCCTTCGGGCGCATGCCGAATGCCATGAACAGGGTGATGGCGGCGACCGACAGAACCATGAACAGCGAGGAATTGGTGAACGACGCGTCGACGCCGAAGGCGCGAATGGGGAAGATGGTTTCGATGCTGAACTGTTCGAGCGGTGAATGATTACCTTCGGCCACGTTCTCGTCCCCGGTTGCTCGGGGCGCCGCCGGCGATCGTCACGTCGATCGGTCGGGCCCCGATTGTTTCTCGGCGTCTTCTTCGGCCTGCTGCTGCTGTTTGGAGAGGCGGATCACGTTATAGACCCCCGCGCCAAGCCCCAGGAACATGAAGACCAGCATGAACAGAGGTCGCGAGCCGACGAACCAGTCGATCGTCCAGCCCAGTCCCAACCCCGCCAGAAGGCTCGCTATCAGCTCCACCGACAGGCGGAGGCCATAGCCAGAACTGGATTGCCCCGCATCTTGCGATCCAGCCTTGTCACCCGGTCCCTGGTTCCGCTCGCGCGCCGCTTTCAGCTTCGCGTTCAGCGCGGCCAGATCTGCCGGGTCCTTCTCGGTCATCCGCCGATCCTCGAGACTTTCCCCCAAGGTTCAACTGCTTGTGCAACAAGCCGACGCCTGCGCCGGAAGAGCCCCGGCGCAAGCGCGCGCAACTTAGGTAAAGGGTGGTTAACTGTCAAGCCGATTCCTGGTCGATTCCGGGCGGGTCAAGATATTGGAATGCTTGGGAAAATTCGCAACGGCGCGGTTACGACGCAGCGCGCAATTCGCCCACTTCCTGCAGGTCAACCGAGACCAGTTGCGAGATGCCCCGTTCGGCCATGGTAACACCGAACAGGCGGTCCATGCGCGCCATGGTCAGGCGGTGATGGGTGATCACCAGGAAACGCGTCCCCGTGCTCTGGGCGAGTTCGCCCACCAGGTTGCAGAACCGCTCGACATTGGCGTCGTCCAGCGGCGCGTCGACCTCGTCCAGCACGCAGATCGGCGCCGGATTGACCATGAAGACCGCAAACAGCAAGGCCAGGGCGGTCAGCGCCTGCTCGCCGCCCGAGAGCAGCGACATGACCTGCAGCTTCTTGCCCGGCGGGCTCGCCAGGATCTCCAGGCCGGCTTCCAGCGGGTCCTCCGCCTCGGTCAGGCGCAGCATCGCCTTGCCGCCGCCGAACAGCCGGGTGAACAGCTGTTCGAAATGACCGTTGACCAGTTCGAAAGCGGCCAGCAGCCGTTCCCGGCCCTCGCGGTTCAGGCTGTTGATGCCCTGGCGCAGGCGGGCAATTGCGTTGATGAGATCGGAACGTTCGGTCTGCATGCCGACGAGCTGCTGGTCGAGTTCGTTCGATTCAACCTCGGCCCGGAGGTTGACCGGACCGATATTTTCCCGCTCGCGCAATAGCTTATGCAGCCGGACGTCGGTTGCTTCGCGGTCGGGCAGGGGCTCGCCCGGCTCGATCTCGGCCAGGGTCAGCACCTCTTCGGGCGCGCATTCCAGCTTTTCCTGGATGCGTTCCACCAGGGTTTCGGCAGCCTCGTTGGCTTGCGCGACGGCCGATTCCGTTCGGACGCGGTGCTCCCGCGCCTCGATCAGCCGGGATTCCTCGGCCTTCAGCGCCTTGTCGGCGGCGTGCAGGGCGGTTTCCGCCTGGGCAAGATCGTCGGCCGCCTGCTGGCGCCTGGCTTCCGAGGCATCGATCAGGTCCAGCAGCTGCATGCGCTGGGCGGCGATCTCCTCGGGCAGGGCGGCGAGGCGCTCGATCTCCGCTTCGATATGCTGCTTGCGTTCCGTGAGGTCGGCCAGGTGCGCCAGCGCCTTTTCGGCGCGCCCCACCCAGGAACGGAGCTCCTCGGCGATGGCCGCCAGGCGCTGCTGGCGCGACTGGGCCTCCCGGGTCAGCCGATCGTCGGTGGAGCGGCATTCGATGAGCCGGCCACGGCGTTCGGCCAGGATCGGCCTGAGCTCGATGACCCGGTCCTGCGCTGCCTTCAGATCGGGCAGCCCGGCGATCTCGGCTGCGGTCGCTTCATGCTGGCCTTCGGCCTCGGCGAGATCGTGGGCCAGTCCGGCCGCCGACTGCTCCAGCCCGGCCAGGCGGGAATTCATCTGCGCCGCCCGCTGCTCGGCGCGGGTCGCCGCCTCGCGCGCCTGCCGGGCCGCGCCATAGGCGCCCTGCACCGACTGGCGGGCCTGCTGCTCGCGGCCGGTGACCGCGCCCAGGACGGCCTTGGCCTGGTCGAACGCGGCCTGGGCCGCGGCAAAGGCCGCCTCGACGGCCTCGAGCTCGAGGGTCAGTTCCTTCAGCCGGTTACGCTGCTTCAGCCGGGTGGCGGCGGCACTGGCGGCGCCGGTCACCATGGTGAAGCCGTCCCAGCGCCACATGGCGCCGTCGCGGGTGACCAGCCGCTGGCCCTGGCGGAGGTCCTGGACGAGCCCGCGGCAGGCGGCCTCGTCGGCCACCACGCCGATCTGCGCGAGGCGGCGCAGCAGCGCCGCGGAACCGGTGACGAAATCGGCCAGCGAGGCGACGCCCGCCGGCAGGGGCAGGGCTTGGGCGTCGGGCGCGACGTCGCGCCAATGGACCGGGGCGCCGACATCGGTCGAGGCCTGCAGGTCCTCGCCCAGGGCGGCGCCCAGGGCCTGCTCATAGCCCGGTGCCACGGTGAGGGCATCGATCAGCGGCGGCCACATGTCGGATTCGGAATCGGCGAAGATCGCCGACAGGGCGTTCACCTCGGCGCGCACCTGGGTACGCTTCGCCTGGGCCCCCTGCAGCGCCTCGCGCAAGCCGGCTTCCTGCGCCGCGGCCGTCTGCCGCTCGGCCTCGATCTCGCTCAGCAGGGCCTGCGCCGATTCCAGCGCCGCTTCCGCACCGGCCACCGCCTCGCGGGCGGCCAGCGCCTCGGCGTCATGGGCGATCTCGTCCTGGATGCGCGCCCGTTCGGCCTCGACCTCGAGGCTTCGCGCCTTCAGGCGCTCCAGCCTCTGGGAGATTTCGCCGAGGCGCCGCGACAGTGCCGACTGCCGTGCTTCGCCCGAGGCGACGCTCTGGGTCAGCTGGGCGAGTTCCGCCTCGCATTCATCGACATCCGCCTGCGCCACCTCGACGGCCCGCGCCGCCTCCTCGGCGATCGCCGCCTCGCTGGCCGCGATCTCCTCGAGCTGCGCACTTTCCGCCGACAGCCGTTCCTGGGCCGCAGCGGCATCCGCCGCCAATGCAGTCTCGCGCTCGGAATCCGCCGCATTCTCGCGCAGCTGCCGCTCGGCATCGGCCCGCGCCGCAGCGATGCGCTCCTCTTCCTTGTCGAGATTGGCCCGCGCGATGGTGAGGCGCTGCAGTTCCGCTGCCGCCTCCGCTTCGTGCTGGCGCAGGGCCGGCAGGACCGCCGCCGCTTCACCCTGCTGGGTGGCGGCGATGGCGGCGGCGCTGGTCAGCGACACGACCGCGGTTTCCGCCGCGACGAGCGCCTCTTCGGCCGCGTCCTTGCGGTGCTTGGCATCGACCCAATGCAGGTGGAACAGCACCGCCTCGGCGCGGCGGATATGGTCCTGCAGGTTGCGGTAGCGCGAGGCCTGCCGCGCCTGCTTCTTCAGCGCCGCGAGCTGGCTCTCCAGGGTGACGATCACGTCGTCCAGCCGCGCCAGATTGGTTTCCGCCGCCTTGAGCCGGAGCTCCGCCTCGTGCCGCCGCGAATGCAGCCCGGTGATGCCGGCCGCCTCCTCGAGCAGCGAGCGCCGGTCGGTGGGCTTGGCGTTGATGATGGCGCCGATCCGGCCCTGGCTCACCAGCGCCGTCGAATGCGCACCCGCCGAGACGTCGGCGAACAGGGTCTGCACGTCGCGGGCGCGCGCCTCGCGGCCGTTCACCTTGTAGGTTGAGCCGACGCCGCGATCGATACGGCGGGAGATCTGGATCTCCTCGGCATCGTTGAAGTGGGCCGGCACCTTTCGGTCGCTGTTGTCCAGCATCAGGGCGACCTCGGCGACGTTGCGCGCCGGCCGCGCCCCGGTGCCGCCGAAGATCACGTCGTCCATCTCGCCGCCGCGCATGCGCTTGGCCGAGGTCTCGCCCATCACCCAGCGCAGGGCCTCGACCAGGTTCGACTTGCCGCAGCCATTGGGGCCGACGATGCCGGTCAATCCGGGCTGGATCAGCAGCTCGGTTGAATCGACGAAGGATTTGAAGCCGGTCAGGCGAAGTTTGGTGAATTCAACCAAGTTAAGCCACTCCCCCGGGCAAGCAGTCAGCAGAAATCATTGGGCCGGTTTCAGCAACTCGTCGAACAGCGCCTTCAGCTTCGGATACTGCTGTTCGCCGGAAAGCTTGATGCCATTGACGACGAAGGTCGGCGTCGAATCCACGGCGAAGGTGTCCTGCGCCAGCTTGCGGCTGGCGACGATCTTTTCCAGGGCCGCCTTGTCCGCGAGGCAGGCGTCGAAGGTCGGCCGGTCCATCCCCGCGGTGGCGGCGATCTCGGCCAGCTTGCCGACATGGTCCTGCACCAGCCACTGGTCCTGGGTCTTGAACAGGATGTCGACGATGCTGAAATAGCGCATCGGCGAGACGCAATGCGCGAACAGCGAGGCATCCGCCGCCTGCTTGTTCAGCGGGAAGTCGCGGATCACCAGCTTGACCTTGCCGGTATCGATGTAGTCCGCCTTCACCTGCGGCAGCACGTCGTTGTGGAACTTGGCGCAATGCGGGCAGGAAAGGGAGGAATACTCGACCATGGTGATGGGGGCATTGGCGTCGCCCTCGACCAGGTCGCCGTCCTGTGCCTTGGTGAGCGGGCTGTCGACCGGTTTCGGCAGATCGGCGAGCACCGAGGCGGTGGTCGCCGTTTCGGGCGTCGCCACCGGCGTCGCGGCGTATTTCTGCCAACCGAAGACGCCAAGCGCGGCAAGGATGATGACAGCAGCGGCGCCGATCACGGTCTTGGACACTCTCGAAACTCCATTTTTGGCCTCTATCCGCAGACGGATCCGCACCGCGGAAATTAACCAGCCCTGCGGCAAATGGCCCATATTTCTCCGCGGTTTTGGCAGGATTCAGGGGGGAGCGCAAGATGGCCGCACCGGCTCGATTTCCGCCGCCGCCGAGGCCCTTGGATTCCGCCGAGTCGCGCGCGTCTAGCGGGATTTCACCGTCCGGTGCTTGCCGCGGATCGCCATGCCGAGTCGCGTCAATGTGGCCTTGAGCTCGGCATCGGCAATGCCGGCGACGGCCGCTGCGACGGCAGTGCGGTCTTCGGGGCTGGGCGGCGCTGCGGCGGTCCGGCGCTGCCGCACCGGCGCCGCGGATCCCTGCTGTACCTTCAGCTCCGCCACCGCCCGATAGCCGAAATAGGCGTTGATGCGCTCCAGGATCTGCGGCTTCAGGTGCTGCAGTTCCAAAGCCGCGCCGCCGCCGGCCAGCACGGTCAGCACGCCGGCTTGCCGCTGCGGCTCGCCGGACTTCCCGCTTCCTGCCTTGCGCAGCGGGAACTTCAGCGCGACCGGCCTGGTCATTCCGCCGATCTCCGCCCCGACGATGCTGGCCCAGTCGGTGATCAGCCCGGCTTCGGCAAAGCCGCGGCTGCCCAGGGCCGCCTTGGTCAGGCGCGGCACCTCGGCGCTCAGCGGCCCGAGGCTGGCCCGACGCGGTGCCGGGCCGGGGGCCGCCGGGGTGGCGGATTCGTTTTTGGCTTTCATCGCAGGGCCAGTCTAAGGTGCCCGGCCTGGAACCGCAAAGCCCGATGACCGGTCGCCGATGACACGCACCGCCAAGCCGCAGACGACGCCGCGCAAGCCTTCCGCCGGCAGGATGCCGGCCGAACTTCTCGCCTGGTACGATCGCCATCGCCGCGTCATGCCCTGGCGCGCCGCCGCCGGGCGGCGCCCCGATCCCTACCATGTATGGCTTTCCGAGATCATGCTGCAGCAGACCACGGTGGCAACCGTCGGTCCCTATTTCGAGAGGTTTCTCGCACGCTGGCCGAGGGTGCAGGATCTTGCCGCGGCCCCGCTCGATGCGGTGCTGACCGCCTGGGCGGGGCTCGGCTACTACGCCCGGGCGCGAAACCTCCACAAATGCGCGCAGGCGGTAACGGAGGGATGTGCCGGGCGTTTCCCGGAAACCGAAACGGCGCTCCTCGACCTGCCCGGCATCGGCCCCTATACCGCGGCGGCAATCGCCGCCATCGCCTTCGACCGTCGGGCGACGATCCTCGACGGCAATGTCGAGCGCGTGATCGCGCGCATCCATCGGGTCGAGACGCCGCTGCCGAAGGCCAAGGCGGAACTGCATGCCCTGGCCGACCGCCTCACGCCGGAGCGCCGTCCCGGCGACTACGCCCAGGCGATCATGGACCTCGGCGCCACGATTTGCACGCCGCGCCGGCCGAAATGTGCGCTATGTCCCTGGCGACCCGATTGCGCCGCCTTCCGGGTCGGCGACGCCGAGGATTTTCCGCGCCGCCGGGCGAAGGCCGATCGCCCGACCCGCTACGGTGTCGCGTTCTGGATCTCGGACGGCCAGGGCGCCGTCGCTCTCCGCCGGCGGGCCGAGAAAGGCCTCCTCGGCGGCATGATGGAGATCCCGTCGACGGATTGGCGTGGCCGGATCTGGAGCCTGGCAGAGGCGAAGCGACAGGCGCCCCTCGGGACGAAATGGCGCCGGCACGACGGCAAGGTTCGCCACGTCTTCACCCATTTTGCCCTGGAACTCGACCTGCTGATCGGGCGGGCCGAGACCCGCGACCCGGCATTTGTTTGGGCGCCGCTCGACCGCCTGGACGAGTTCGCCCTCCCCAGCGTCATGCGCAAGGTGGTCGCGGCGGCGCTGTCCGGGGCGGCGACGGGATAATCCGCCGGAGGCGTGCCGGTATTAGCCCAGGGGTGGCGGGCGGCCATGGAGCCCGGTCAGCGCCGGGTCGCCGTCCGGGCCGGGGGCAACGTCGGCGCTGCCATGCCGGCGTCGGCCTCGCTGGCGGGAGCCGCCGGCATCACCTGCACCATGCGCTGCGGGAAGGGCATGGCGATGCCGCGCGCATCGAAGGCGCGCTTCAGGCGCAGGTTGAAGGCGCGCACGACATTGCCCTTGCCGCTCGGCCGCGTCCGCATCTGCGCCTTGATGACCATCGCGCCGTTCTGCATCGAATCGAGGCCCAGCACCTCGATCGGCTGCAGGATCAGGTGCCGCAGGCCCGGATCCTCGCGCATGCCGTCGCCCACCTCCTTGACGATCTTGATCACCTGGTCGACATCGGCGTCGTAGGCGACATTGATATCGAAGATCGCGTTGGAGAAGTCCCGGGTCAGGTTCATGATCGACGACACCGCACTGAACGGCACGGTATGCACCGTGCCGTCGCCGTCGCGCAGGCGGATGGTTCGGATGGTCATCGCCTCCACCGTCCCGGCATGCCCGCCGAGATCGACGGCGTCGCCGATGGCAATGGTATCCTCGATCAGGATGAAGACGCCGGTGATGATGTCCTTGATCAGCGTCTGCGCGCCGAATCCCACCGCAAGCCCGACGACGCCGGCCGCCGCGAGCAGCGGCGCGATATCGATGCCGATCTCCGACAGGGTGACCAGGGTCACCAGGATGCCGATGGTCAGCCGGAAGACATTGCGCAGCAGCGGCAGCATGGTTCTTGCCCGGCCGCTGCGGTGGACCGCATGGCCGTCGGGCCCGACTTCGCGCAGGTAGTGTTCGATGGTGGCGCCGACCACCTCCGACAGCAGCAGCGCCAGGGCCAGGATGATGCCGATCTTCACCACGCCGATCGCGACCTTCCGGCCGGTGCCGTCGCTCAGCCAGCCGAAGACGTCGAGGCCCCAGACCTGCAGCAGAGCGAGCCCGGCGCTGACATGGAGCACAATCAGGATCGACTGGCGCACCAGCGGCAGATAGCGGTTGGCGCGCGCCTCCAATCCCGGCAGCATGACCCGCAATTCATCGCTCAGGGCGAAGCTGCGGTCGAAGACCCGCCGCAGCCCGGTATCGGCGAGGCGCACAATCACCGCCAGGATCGCCGTCAGCGCCGTTGCGCGCAGCAGATAGGCGAAGCCGCCGGCGATCTGGAGGCTCCAGACCGCATAGGCGGCGACGATATAGGCGATGGCAAGGACATGCCAGAACCTGGCCGCCTGGCGCCGGAACGCGGCGAGGCGCGAGACCGCTACCGGCGTGCTCAAGGTGTCGACGGGCGGGAAATCGCTTTCGCCCTCGTCCGGGCTACGCTGGCCGGGGACCGGCGCGCCGGCCGGCGCTGCGCCGCCGATCCAGCGGGCAATGGCCAAGCGGTTCTGCAGCACGATGACGATGGCCATGGCGCCCACCGCCAGGCCGAAGGCCCGCAGCAGGATGCCGCGCAAGGTCGGGTCGAGGCCGAGGAGCCCGGCCAGCTCGGTGATCGCGAAGCCGTAGATCGCGGCCACCGCCAGCCGGCGGGTCCAGACCTGCAGATAGGCCGCCGTCTCGTCGCTCATCCGGCAGGGGCGCAGCCCCGGTGCACTGGGTGCAAGTATGGCGGCGCCGAGTGCGGCGACGGCGGCGACGGCGATCTGGGCATTGACGACCGCGAGGGCGATCAGCCGGGTCGCCTGATTGGGCTCGAAGAAGGGCAGGGCGACGTAGCCGACGAGGCCGAAGGCGACGATGGGCAGCGTCTCGGCGATGAAGCGGACCGGCACCAGCAGCAGGCGGATGGCGATCCGGTCGCTGCGACGGGCATCGAGACGGCGCCGCGGCCCGGCCAGCAGCCGCCGCGTCATCCATCCGGCGAGGAAGGCCGCGCCGAGCACGGCGGCGAGATCGACGGCGGTATCGGTCCAAAAGGCGCGCCGCTGCGGGTCCGCCAGGAGCAGTGCCATCTGTCGGGCGCGCTGCGGCAGGTCGGCCACGGCCTCGACCAGGTTGACCAGCGCCGTGCTCACCTTCTCGACGTGATCGGACAGGGTCGCCAGCATCTGGGCGCCGACGCTCTCCGCCGCCGGGGCGGCCGCGGTGGGCGCTGCCGTGACCGCATCGGCGATCTGCGCCACGGCATCGGGCCTTGCCGCCGGCGGTCCGGGTCTCTGCGCCTCCAAGAGCAGCTGCAACTGCCGTTTCAGGCCTTCGCGCGCCTCGGCATCGTCCAGGGTCCGGATCAGGGCCTCGATCTGCGCCGGCGCCGCGTCGGACACCGCCGGATGGCCCTGGGCATGGGCGGTGCCGGGCAGGGCGAGGGCGACGAGGCAGGACAGTTCAAGGCAGATCGCCAGGGCGACATGGCAGAGGCGGCGGGGCGCAAGGGTCATGCAATCGGACTTTTCGTTGAAACGCGCATCCGAGGAATGGCCGCACGGAAATGCCGTCGCGGCTGCGGGAATGTGGTGGGGGAAATGTGGCCAAATTGTGTCGAAATGGCCGCAACCCTATGAAGTAACGGGAATTTGCTCGAAAAGTTCCGGGATCGTCGCCGCGCGACCGGCAGGGCGCCGCCGATATTTCCCCCCGCGCGGCCTGCTGGCGGGGGTTCCCGGCGGCCGTCGGCCGGCCATGGATCTCAGCCGGGTGCGGGCGTGCCGCCGGATTCCTCGGCTTTCCGGAGGGCAGCCTTCAGCCGACGCGCGACCGCAGGGTCGGCCATGATTTCGCGGTCAAATACCTCACCCGGCGTGCGGCCGTTGCCGGCGCGCCGGCAGCGTTCCAGCGCCGCCTGCGCTTCGCGGGTTTGTCCCAGTTCGATGTGGCAGATGGCCTGGTAGCAGTTCGGCAACGGGGGCGTGGCGTCCGGGTTCTTCAGCCGGCTGAAGGAGTCGATGGCATCCTGGAATCTGCCGGCCCGCGCCAGGACCATGGCGCGCTCGTCCCAGAACCAGTCATAGGCAAAAGGATCGCGGCGCAGCGCCTCGTCGATGGTCTGCAATGCCGCGTCATGCTCGCCCATGAGCGAAAGCAGGCTGGCATGGACCGCGAGGATGTAGGCGTCATTCGGGTTGAGTGCGATCGCTCTCCGAAAATAGTGGTCGGCCTCCTTGAGTTGGCCCCGCCACTTGAGCACCAAGCCCTGGGCGTAGTTGGCCCACGGCTCCTGCGGATCGAGATCGAGGGCGATACGGGCTTCCGTCTGCGCCCGTTCCATGCTCGCCGGCTGCCCGCTGTGCTGGAACGCGAAAATGCTGGTGTCGCTCAGCAAGGCATGGGCGATGGCGAAGTTCGGGTCGAGCTCGACGGCCTTCTCCAGGAAGGGAACCGATTGCATCCCGGTGTCGTAGTTGATGAACAGTTCCCGGCCGCGCAGATAGAAATCGTAGGCGGTTAGGCTCGATGTCGGCCGCGCCCGAATGCGCTGTGCAAGAACCGTCTGGCTGACGCCGGCGACGCGGACCGCGATCGACCGGCTAATCTCGTCCTGGATCGCAAAGACGTCGGTGAGTTCCCGGTCGTAGCGTTCGGCCCAGACGTGGCTGGCGGATTGGGCGTCGATCAACTGCACCGTCACCCGGATGCGGCCGCCCGCCTTGCGCACGCTGCCTTCGACCACGAACTGTACATCGAGCTTCAGGGCAACATCCTTGATGTCGACGGCCTTGCCGCGGAACTGGAAGGATGAGTTGCGGGCGATGACCTGGAGTTCCTTCCATTTGCTCAGCTCGGTGATGACATCCTCGGTGATGCCGTCGCTGAAATAGGTCTGTTCCGGGTCGCCGCTCATGTTGTCGAAGGGCAGAACGGCAATCGACGTCCGCCCCGGCGGTCGTGCCACCGGCGCGGCAGCCGCGGTCGGCATCGTTGCCGGAACGGCGACACGATAGAGCCGGACCGGTTCGGCCATGTTCTTCAGGACGGCCTCGCCGAGATCCTCGAAGGGCCGATCGATCTTGCCGTTGACCTGCCGGTGGACCGTATCAGTGACGCAGATGCCGCCGGGATCGGCCAGGGCTTCGACCCGGGCCGCCACGTTGACCCCGTCACCGAAGATGTCGTCGCCCTCGATCAGGATGTCGCCAAGATTGATGCCGATGCGCAGGATCAGGCGTCGATCGGGTGCCAGATCGGCATTGGCCGCCGTCATCTCGGCCTGCAGGGCGACGGCGCAGGTGACGGCGTTCACGGCGCTGGGGAATTCCAGCAGCACGCCATCCCCCATGAACTTGATGATCCGCCCGCCATGCCGGGCCGCCAAGGGCGCGAGGATGGAATTCCACCTGGCGCTGACGGCCGAAAGCGTTCCAGGCTCATCCTCCTGCATCAGTCGGCTGTAGCCGACGATGTCGGCCACGACGATGGCCGCGAGGCGGCGCTCCATGCCGGCTCAGCCCTCGCGCTGGAGAGCGGTCATGATCTCGTCGGGGCTCGAAGTCTCGTATTGCGGCAGGTCGTCGGATATCCGTTCCCATTCCGCCTTCGAACCCACGTAGATATGGCATTCCTTGTCCGCCGGATGGCCGGGATGGACGCCCCCGTCGAGCGTGCCTGGCGAGAAATACATCAGGCGCTTCTCGCTCTCCTCATGGGCGAAGAGATGGCAGCCGCAGGTCTTGCAGAACTGTACCGCGAAGCTCGCTGACGAGTGGTAGGTGGTGAGGTTTTCCTGTCCGTCGATCACGATATCCGCGCGGTCGATGACGGCACCGGTGCCCGATTGCTGCCCGTAGAGTTTGCGGCACTGCGAGCAATGACAATGCTGAACGCTGATCGCCGGCGCCCGCAACGTATACCGAACCGCTCGGCAATGGCATCCGCCCTGGACAGGAAAAGTCGTCATCTGCGCCTCCCGGTCATTGCCAGCCGGCGATGTTAGTCCGGCAGCCCGGCCTTGCGCAACCCGGCGAGCAGGTGCAAGGCATCGGTCGCGTCCCGATAGGGAATGGCGCCATGCCAATAGGGCTTCCACGCCTCGAGCTTGCGTCCCGGTACTTGTGTCATTTCCGCTTCCGCGGTCCGCAGAAAGTGCTCCAGATGTGTCCGGGCCCGTCCCAGGTCGCCGGCATGGGCATAGCTGGCCGCCAGCCACCCGCGCACTTCATTCAAAGGCGCGCTGATCGTCTCAAATACGCCGATCGCCTCGGCATATCGATGTGCGGTGAACAACGCGATGCCCTTCAACCAGCTTGTCCATTCAGGCTGAAAAGGATTGAATTGCGCGGCCTCTTCAAACATGGTCAGGGCCTCGTTGGTCCGGCCGGTCGCGGTCAGGAAATAGCCGTAAAGGGTCATTGCCCTTGAATCGTTGACGTTGAGGATCATCGCCTTCTTGAAATGCGCCTCGCCCTGCTCGTACTCGCCACAATGCATCTGCAGCACGCCCATATGGGCACGTAGGCTGGCGTCGCTGTCGTCGAGCGCTAGCGCACGGCGCCCGGCCGCCAGGGAATCTGCGAAAGCTTTGTCGCGATCGTCCGTCCAATACGCCATCCATTCGATGAAAATGGCCAGCGACAGTCGATGATGCGCCGGTGCGAAATCGGGCTCCAGCTCCAGCGCTCGATTCAGCAGCGCGCGCGCCCGTTTGTAGTCGGCCTTGGTGTTTCGATCCATCGCCGCTGCCGCCTGCAGGCAGAGGTCATAGGCCCGCAATCCGTCTGGTGAGAGGCGCCGAGCCTGTTTCTTTTCGGCAATCTCGATCCTGCCGCCGAGCGTCGAGGCGATCGTGCGGGAGATCTCGTCCTGGATTGCAAAAATGTCCTCGAGGTCACGGTCATACCGCTCTGCCCACATGTGATTGCCGGTTTCCGTCTCGATCAACTGGACCGTAATCCGAATCCGGCGCCCCGACTTGCGGACGCTTCCTTCAACCGCGTATTGAACGCCCAGCTGCCGCCCAAGGTCCTTCATGTCGAGCGATTTTCCGCGCAGCGCGAAGGAGGAATTACGCGCGACGACGAAGAGAGTCTTGAATCTGCTGAGTTCGGTGATGATGTCCTCGGTGATACCGTCGCTGAAATACGCTTGGTCAGGGTCGTCACTCATGTTGTCGAAGGGCAGAATGGCGATCGCTGCCCGACCCTGCGCGCGGTTTGGAGCGGCGTCGGACCTTGCCGTCACGGCATGGCTCGCGCCCGCGGCTTGCACGTCGGAGGTATGAAAAAGGCGGATCGGTTCCGCCAAGTTCTTGAGCTGCTGTTCGCCCAGATCGTCGAAGCGCTGGTCGATTTTTCCTCTGACCTGGCGGTGTACCACGTCGGAGATGCAGATGCCGCCGGGCCTGGCCAGGGCCTGCAACCGGGCCGCGATATTGATTCCGTCGCCGTAGAGATCGCTGCCTTCGACGATGACATCGCCCAGGTTGATGCCGATGCGCAGGGCAATCTGCGCAGCTTGTGGCTCGGCGTTGGCCGTAGCCATGTCTCGCTGGAGTGCCACGGCGCAGCCCACCGCGCTGACAGCGCTCTTGAACTCTACCAGTACGCCGTCGCCCATGAACTTGATGATCCGGCCGCCATGCTCGGCGACAAGTGGCTCGAGAACACGCCTTCGGCGATCCTTCAAGGCGGTCAATGTCCCGGCCTCATCCGCCTCCATCAGGCGGCTGTAGCCGACGACATCGGCCACCAGTATGGCGACAAGCCGGCGCTCCATGCCAATCCACTCCCCTCACGGGCAGACTAGCGAAATCAACTCAGGCAATCCATACGGGGATTGTGCGGCGGGAGCGCTAATGCAGCTCGGCCCTGACCTGCTGGCGGAGATAGTCGATCGGCACCAGGGCGTTGTCGCGCCGGATGCACCAGAACTGCCAGCCGTTGCAGGCCGGCGCACCCTGGACCGCGGCGCCGACCTGGTGGATCGATCCGCGATGATCCGCGGAAATCAGGGTGCCGTCGGCCCGGACCTTCGCCAACCAGCGGCCGTTATAGCTTTCCAGCACCGCGCCCGGCGCCAGCAGGCCGCGTTCCACCAACCAGCCGAAGGGGATGCGCGGTTCCTCGCGCTTGGCGATGATCGAGACCACGTCGGAATCCTGCGACGGCTGCACCTTGGCGATGCGCTTTCGCGCCAGCTGGATATAGGTCTGGTCGCGCTCGATGCCGATCCAGCGCCGGCCCAGGCGCTTGGCGACGGCGCCGGTGGTGCCGCTGCCGAAGAAGGGGTCGAGCACCACGTCGCCCGGCTTGGTGGCCGCCATGATCACCCGGTGCAGCAGCGATTCCGGCTTCTGGGTCGGATGGCCCTTCTTGCCGTCCTCGCCCTTGAGCCGCTCGCCGCCCGAGCAGATCGGCAGCAGCCAGTCGGAGCGCATTTGCAGATCGTCGTTCAGCGATTTCATCGCCTCGTAGTTGAAGGTGTTCTGGCTGTCCTTCGACTTGGCGCACCAGATCATCGTCTCGTGGGCGTTGGTGAAGCGGCGGCCGCGGAAATTCGGCATCGGGTTGGATTTCCGCCAGATCACGTCGTTCAGCATCCAGAAGCCCAGGTCCTGCAGCTTGGTGCCGACCCGGAAGATGTTGTGGTAGGAGCCGATCACCCAGATCGTGCCGTCGTCCTTCAGCACCCGCCGCGCCGCGGTCAGCCAGCCCTCGGTGAAACGGTCGTAGGCGGCGAAATCGGCGAACTTGTCCCAGTCGTCGTCCACCGCATCGACCTTGCTGTTGTTCGGCCGGTGCAGGTCGCCGTTGAGCTGCAGGTTGTAGGGCGGGTCGGCGAAGATCATGTCGACCGAGCGCGCCGGAAGCGCGTTCAGGGTCTGGATGCAGTCTCCGGCGAGGATGGAATCCAGCGGGAGGGCGACGGGATCGGGCTTCTGGGCTTTCTTCATGATGCCGCGATCCTGAGTCACGGGACTCGGGATGTCAAGTTAGATTCGCATTGGAGTCAATAAGTTACGGCCAGACTCTCAGAAATTGGTCGAAATGAACGGCGGTGTTCCGGGGTGATGCCCAGCCGCTTGATGGCGGCAAGATGGGCGGCGGTCCCATAGCCGGCATTGCGCTCCCACCCATATCCGGTATGCCGTGCGGCGAGCTCCCGCATGATCTTGTCGCGCTCGACCTTGGCGATGATCGAGGCGGCGGCGATGGAGAGGGATTTCTGGTCGCCCTTCACCACGCAGGTGACCGGGCAGTCGAGCGGCGGCGCCCGGTTGCCGTCCACCAGGGCCCGGTCGACTTGTATATACAAGTTGGCGACGGCGCGGCGCATGGCGCGGTAGGTGGCCTGCAGGATGTTGATTTCGTCAATCTCGGCCACCGTCGCCAGGCCCAGACCGTACCGTACGGAGCCGCGCAGGACCGTGCAGATGTCCAGGCGCTGACCGGCGGAAAGCCGCTTCGAATCGTCGATTTTCGCGGCCAATGCGCGGTCGAGGCCGGCCGGATCCAGGACCACGGCGCAGGCGAGGACCGGTCCGGCCAGCGGCCCGCGGCCGACCTCGTCGACGCCGCAGACCACCCGTCCCCGATCGGCGCCGGCGGCGATCTCGAGGGACCAGTCGGGCATCGCCGGCTACTTCTTCGGCAGCTTGTCGTAATAGTCGAGATGCGGCTGCACGGCGGCAAGCTCGTAGCCGGCGCTCTTCGCCAGGGCGTCGTCGCTGATCTTCAGCTTCTTCTGCAGGCCGCGGAATTTGTCGAACAGGCGCATCGCCAGCTGACGCTCCGGCTTCGCCTTGCTGCGCTTGCTGATCTCGGGGAAGAGGTCCTTGTCGGCGCCGGCGGCCACCAGATTGGCCATCGACCAGCCCTGGAAATAGAGCCCGACCGAATAGCTGGCCTTCGTCTCCGGCGTGCCGGCATGGGCGGCGTCGAGCTGCTTGAGGCAGGCCTCGTAGGCTTTCAGGTTGCCGGTCTGGGTCATCGGCCCGAAGCACTGGTCCTGGTCCGCGGCGCCCTGGCCGACCGCGGTCAGGTCGGCGGCGACGGAGGGCGTCGCGAAGATGCAGGGCGTCGCGGCGAGGCAGAGCAGGACGGCGAGGAACGGCAGGTGCTTCACGGCATTGGCCCCGGAGTCGACGGAGGAATTTCAGGCCCGCCGATCCTGCAGAGCGCACCGTCCAAAGTCAAACTAGCCGAACAGGTCGCCCTGCGCGCGCGGCACCGGCGGCACGCGGAATTGGCCGAGATCGACGTCCCAGCGATGGCGGTTGAGGCCGAAGCGGGCGGCGGCCTTGCCGACCCGCTGGCGGATCAGGTCGGCATAGGGCCCGTCGCCCTTCATCCGCTTGCCGAACTCCGAGCGGTAGATCTGCCCGCCATGGGTGTCCTTCACCAGGCTGAGGACGTGCTCGACCCTCAGCGGCGCATGCGTCCTCAGCCATTCGACGAAGAGGTCCTTGATCTCCAGCGGCAGGCGCAGGATGGCCCAGCTGACGCTGTCGGCGCCTGCCTCGGCCGCCGCTTCGATGATGCGCTCGATCTCCGGATCGGTCAGGGCCGGAATGACCGGCGCCACCGAAACGCCGACCGGGATTCCCGCCGCATGCAGCGCCCTGATCGCCTCGATGCGGCGCGACGGCGTCGAGGCGCGCGGCTCCAGCGTGCGGGCGAGGTCGCGGTCGAGCGTGGTCACCGAGATGAACACCTTGGCGAGGTTGCGTCCGGCCATGTCCGCAAGGATGTCGATGTCGCGTACGACATTGGCGGACTTGGTGGTAATGCCGACCGGCAGGTTGAACCGGTTCAGCACGTCGAGCACCTGGCGCGTCACCCGGTAGCGCCGCTCGATCGGCTGGTAGGGATCGGTATTGGTGCCCCGGGCTATCTTGCTGGGCCGGTAGCCCGGCTTGCGCAGCTCCTTCTCCAGGAGCTGCGCCGCCTCGGGCTTCATGTAGAGCTTGCTCTCGAAGTCGAGGCCGGGCGAGTGGCCCAGATAGGCATGGGTCGGCCGGGCGAAACAGTAGACGCAGCCGTGCTCGCAGCCGCGATAGGGGTTGATCGACTGCTCGAAGGGGATGTCCGGCGACTGGTTGCGGCTGATGATGGATCGGCTGGCATCGATCGCCACCGTGGTGCGCAGGGGCGGCGCGTCATCCTCCTCCGGCGCCGTCC
>CAZKDH010000101.1:0-39271 GCA_964551505.1 uncultured Rhodospirillaceae bacterium | reverse complement strand
GCTGGAACAACGGCCTGGTGGAGCGCTTCATGCTGGTCTTCGGGCCGCTGAGCTCGGTCTTCGACTTCCTCACCTTCTATGTGCTGTTCCACCTGTTCGACGCCGGGGAACAGCTGTTCCAGACCGGCTGGTTCGTCGAATCCCTGGCGACCCAGATCCTGGTGGTCTTCGCGATCCGCACCCGCCGCCACATCTTCGCCAGCCGGCCGCGGGCGATCCTGGTGGCAGTGGCCCTGGGCCTCGCCGTCCTGGCCATGGCGCTGCCGTTCACGCCGCTCGCCGCCTGGTTCGGCTTCGTGCCCCTGCCGCCGCTGTTCTTCGCCTATCTGGCGGCGGCGGTCCTGTCCTACCTGGCGCTGGTCGAGCTGGCGAAGCGCGCCTTCTACCGGCACTTCAGCCGGGACTAGCGGGCGTCCCCACGTGATGCGCGCCGCGCAGCTCGCGCCGCGCCAGGACCAGGCCGGGGATCATCGGCAGCCAGAAGGTGAAGCCGCGCAGCAGCAGGGTCGCGGTCAGGGCAGCCTCGATCGAGATGCCCTGGAGATGCAGGACGGCGACGGCGACCGCCTCGAAGGTGCCGAGGCCGAGCGGCATCGGCCCGACCGTGGCGGCGACCGAGGCCATCATGAAGCTGGCAAAGGCGATGTCGGGCGACCCGTCGCTGCCGACCGCGTGCAGCATCGCCCAGAGCGTCGCCGCGTCGAGGACGAAGATGGCGAACTGCAGCAGCGCCGCCCGGAGGAAGGGAAAGGGATCGCGCAGCAGCTCGGTCGGCGCCGCCGCCATCGCCGCCAGCAGGTCGGCAAAGCCGGGAATTCGCATCAGCCAGCCGGCGAAGCCCATGAGGGCGCCGAATTTCGACTGCAGGCGCGACCAGCGCCGCACCGCCAGCACCGCCGCCGGCACCCCGAAGGCGACGCAGACGAAGGCGGCGGCGGCGAGCACCATGTACCAGTCGAGCGCGCCGCGGCGATAGAGCAGCCCGAGGCCGATGACCACCGCCGCCAGATAGGCGATGTAGAAGGCGATCATGCCGATCAGCAGGACGGCCATGGCGATGCCGTTGGGCACGCCGCGCCGCCCGAGGCCGCTCACCACCAGCAGGGTCCCGCCGATGCCGCCGGTCGGCAGGGCCTGGTCGGTGAACAGCTTGGCGAGGCCGAGCGGGACGATCGACCAGAAGCGGCGGCGGATCCCGGCGCGCTGCAGCGCCCCGTGCCAGACCGCCGCGGCACAGGCATAGGTCGCCGCCTGCAGCCCGGCCGCGACCAGAAGCCAGATCGGCTCGGCCTTCTGCGCCAAAGCGGCGAATTGCTCGATCTCGGTGAAGCGGCTCGCCACCAGCACGACCGCCGCCAGGACCAGGAGGCCCGACAGCCAGGAGAGGCCGATCCGCCAGGCGGTGCCGTGGCCGGCGACCGGCGGCTTCGGCATTGCCGATTGCGTCTGCGGGTCCAAGCCTGGCGATCCTTCCATCCGCGCCTTCTCCCGGCCGGCGCCGGTGACGGAAAGTCTAATACGACGGCGCGCGGTCGGGCGTCCCCGGCGTCAGCATGGGCCCTGCCATTTTGCCGCAGCGACCGCCCGCCGCGCGACCAATGGTGCTTGGAAATCCCCCGACCCCATACCCTACATTTTTTATGGATATTGCGCCGGACCGGGCCGGACCGGTCGATTCCGCGATCGATTCCCGTACGGGACGGTCCGGCGCGATTTCCGATTTTCGCTCATCTCGGGGACACATCATCATGCAGGTTCATCACCGCCTCGGCTCGCCGATGCTGGCTGCGGTCCTTGCGGCCGGAAGCCTTGGCTTCGCCGCCGCTCCGGCGCCGGCCCAGGATACCCAGGCCCAGGACACCCAGGCCCCATCCACCGCCGCCACGCCGGCACCCGCCGAGGACGACTTCACCGGGAAATCCGGCGGCGACTTCATGGTGCGCCTGCGCGGCCTCGCGGTGATCCCGCGCGATCACGCCGACTACATCGACCCGATCGGCGGCGACACCACGCTCTCCACCACCTATGTGCCGGAACTCGATCTCACCTATTTCATCACCGACTACATCGCCGTCGAGGCGATCGCGGCGGTGACCAAGCACCACGCCCATGTGAAGAATTCCTCGATCGGCGACGTCGATCTGGGCAGCATCTGGCTGCTGCCGCCGACGATCACGCTGCAATATCATCCGCTACCGAAGGAGCGCTTCAGCCCCTATCTCGGCGCCGGCGTGAACTACACCTTCTTCTTCAACGACAACGTCCCGGATGACGGCCCGGTGAAGAGCATCCACTACCAGGACAGCTTCGGCTTTGCGCTCCAGGCCGGCCTCGACATCGCCATCACCAACGACTTCTATTTCAACGTCGACGTGAAGCGGCTCTGGCTCAACGACAAGGTCAAGATCAACGGCGGCGACATCAAGGCCAAGGTCGACGTCGATCCCTGGATCGTCGGCGCCGGCTTCGGCTACAAGTTCTGACCGCCGTCACCAACCCTGACTGCCGGCGGGCGGGTTGCACCGTCTGGTCCCGCCGTGCTGAACTGCAGCATGACGAAACGCGCCCCTGCATCCCCGCTAGCGAAGCTCCGCAACATCGGGCCGAAGACCATGGCGCGCCTGGCCGAGATCGGCATCCGGGATCTCGCCGATCTCCGCGCGCTCGGCGCCCTCGCCGCCTATCGACGGCTGAAGTTCCGCTTCCCCCGGGACGCCTCGCTGAACGCGCTCTACGCGCTGGAGGCCGCACTCCTCGACTGCCATTGGCGCGACCTCCCGGCGGCGCGCAAGGCGGCGCTCAAACGCGCCCTATCGGTCAACCCCGACAGTTAGCCCCTACCATCTCCCATTTCCGGCCCGCATGTCCTCGGGCCGGAGCAGGATGGGGAATTGTGCGCGCAGCCGGGCTTCGGTCGCCGGATCGATGTAGCTCGGATAGTGGCTCGCCAGCAGCTCCTGGGCACGCTTGCGCGCCGCCTGGCGGATGTCCGGCGCGCCGCGGGATTCCCAGCCGTTCATCGAATCCCGATCGGCGATGTGCGGATAGAGGTATTCGGTCTCCATCAGCTCCAGGGTCTTGGGCGAGCCCAGGTAATGGCCGGGGCCGTGCACCGCGCGCTCGATCTCGTCGAAGCTCAGCGTCGCGTCGCTGACCTCGACCCCCTTCAGCACCCGCTGGATGTTGCCCAGCATGTCGTTGTCAATGACCATCGCCTCCACCGAGCAGCCGATCAGGCTGCCCATCATGCCGCAGCATTCGCTGACGAAGTTGCCGCCGGCCACCGCCGCCAGGGTGACGCTCACCCCCTTCTCGTAGCCGGCCTGGGCATCGATCGACTTCGAATCCGTCATGCCGGCGCCGACCGAGCTGGGGAGATCGTAGAACCGGCACATCTGCACCGCCGCAGCGGTCAGCAGCGCCTCCTCGCCGCCGCCGCCGGTGAAGGCGCCGGTGCGCAGGTCGGAGACGAAGGGCCAGATGCCGAAGGAAACCGGCAGTCCCGGGCGGATGAGGTTGCCGACGATCAGCGGCACCAGGGTTTCCGCCACCGTCTGCACCAGCGTTCCCGCCAGGGCGGCCGGCGCCGTCGCCCCCGCCTGCGCCGCGATCGCCGGATCGATGCAGAGTCCGAGCCGGGCATTGGCCACCATCACCTCGGCATTTTCCTTGCCGAAGCGCAGCGGCGAGACGATGGGACAGCCGCCGATGATGCAGAACGGCCGCTCCAGGAACCGTCCCTCGCCGCCGAGGAAGGCGTCGAAGAAGGCGATCAGCCGGCCGTGATGGGCGACGTTCTCGATCGAGACGCCGAAGGATTTCTGCGTCCCGGCGAGGCAGGCATAGCTGACGTTGTAGTCGGCGGTCAGCCGGTCCGGCATGTCGGTGGCGACGATGGTCTGGCCGAAGCAGTGCACGTGCTCCAGCCGGTCGACCAGCCGGGCGAAATCGTAGAGGTCGAGCAGGGTCGAGGGGCGGAACGCGCCGGAATGGAAATCCAGCACCTTGATCGCCTCGCCGGCGGTGGCGAAATTCACCCGCGGCCCGCCGAGCTCCAGGTCATGCTCCGGCGTCACCCCATAGGCGACATAGCTGCGGCAGGCCCCGGCCAGCACGTCCTCGACCAGCGCGCGGGGAAAGCACAGCCGGCCCCGGTCGTTCAGCCAGGCGCCGCGGGGCAGGGCGACCTCGAGGATCTCGGGGATGGGATCGCCGACGCCGAGCTTCTCCAGCACGTCGAGGGCGGTCGCATGCACCCGCTGCATGTCGCGATCGGAGAGCGGGCGATAGGTGCCGCCGGTCATGCCGGCCTTGACCGCGCCCGCCGCCGGGCCGGATCTGCGCAGTTCCCGCCGCGCCGCGCTGCCGCCGCGGCCGGACCGCCCGGCGGGTGCATCCCGAAGCTGCTCGACCTCGCCCATGAACCCCTCCCGGCACCGCGTATGAATGAATGTTCATTTATGAAAGCATATCGCGGCCGGGTTGGGAAGGGCGGCTGCCTGTCGCAGCGGCCGGCCGGGCGAAGCGCCTGAAAAACCGGCGGAATTCCGTACCGCCCCGGGGACATCGCCGATCCCGCCGGGCATGACCCCAGCAACATCCGGGTTGAACCGGGGATTTCCCCGGCGTCATATGGAGCCCGGACCACGAAGGACCCGGCATGGACCACCCCCCGAGCGCGCCGCCGCCCAATCCCAACAACCGCCTGTCGGCCGAGACCAGCCCCTATCTGCTGCAGCATCGGCACAACCCGGTCGACTGGCATGCCTGGGGCGCGGCGGCGCTGGCGGAAGCGCAGAGCTCCAACCGGCCGGTCCTGCTGTCGGTGGGCTATGCCGCCTGCCACTGGTGCCACGTGATGGCGCATGAAAGCTTCGAGGACCCGGCGATCGCCGCGCAGATGAACCGGCTCTTCGTCAACATCAAGGTCGATCGCGAGGAGCGGCCCGACCTCGATGCGATCTACCAGCAGGCCCTGGCCCTCCTCGGCCAGCAGGGCGGCTGGCCGCTCACCATGTTCCTGATGCCCGACGGGCGGCCGTTCTGGGGCGGTACCTACTTCCCGAAGGAGCCGCGCTACGGCAGGCCGGGTTTCGGCGACGTGCTGAACTTCATTTCCGAGACCTTCCACCGCGACACCGAGAAGGTGCTGAAGAACGTCGCCGGCCTCGCCGAGGCGATGGCGAAGCTCGCTTGCCCGCAATCCGGCGGCGAGATCTCCTCGGCCCTCACCGACCAGATCGCCGAGCGCCTGCTGGGCGAGGTGGATTTCGAGAGCGGCGGCATCGGCAGCGCGCCGAAATTCCCCCAGGCGCCGCTCTTCAACTCGTTCTGGCGCGCCTACAAGCGCACCGGCAACACCGCCTACAAGGATGCGGTCGTCCTCACCCTGGTGCGCATGGCCCAGGGCGGCATCTACGATCACCTCGGCGGCGGCCTGGCGCGCTATGCCACCGATGCCCATTGGCTGGTGCCGCATTTCGAGAAGATGCTCTACGACAATGCGGAATTCGTGGCGCTCCTCACCCTGGTCTGGCAGGAGACCCGCGACCCGCTGTTCGAAACCCGGGTGCGCGAGACCGTCGGCTGGCTGGAACGCGAGATGCTGGCCGCCCCCGATGCCGCGGGCGACCGCGCCTTCGCCGCCTCGCTCGACGCCGATTCCGAAGGCGAGGAGGGGAAATTCTACGTCTGGACCGCGGCCGAGATCGACGCCGTCCTCGGCACCGAGGCGGACTTCTTCAAGCGGCATTACGACGTGACGGAAGCGGGCAACTGGGAAGGCCACTGCATCCTCAACCGCACCGCCCTGCCGGCCCATCTCGGCAGCGCGACCGAGGCCCGCCTGGAGAGCTGCCGCGCCCGGCTGCTGGCGGCCCGCGCCGGGCGGATCCGGCCGGGCTGGGACGACAAGGTGCTGGCCGACTGGAACGGCCTGATGATCGCCGCCCTGGCCGAGGCCGCCACGGTCTTCCAGGTGCCGCATTGGCTGGACCTCGCTTGCTCGGCCTTCGCCTTCATCCGCCGCACGATGTTCCAGGAGGGGCGCCTGTTCCATGCCTGGCGGCAGGGCCGGCTCGCCCATCCCGCCACCCTCGACGATCACGCCAATCTCGCCCAGGCGGCGCTGGCGCTGCACGAGGCGACCGGCGATGCCGCCTATCTTGGCGCCGCGCAGGAGATCGTCGCCCTTCTCGACCGGCACTACTGGGATGCGGGCGCCGGCGGCTATTTCATGACGGCGGACGATACCGCCGACGTGGTGCTGCGCCCGAAATCCGCCGCCGACAACGCCACGCCGAACGGCAACGGCACCATGGTCGGCGTCCTTGCCCGCCTGCACCACCTCACCGGCGATGCCGCCTATCTCGACCGGGCCCATGCCCTGGTCGCCGCCTTTGCCGGCGAGATCGGCCGCAACTTCTTCCCGCTGGCGACGCTGCTGAACAACAACGACTTCCTGCAGCGGGCGCTGCAGGTGGTCATCGTCGGCGAGCCTGCCGCCGCCGATACGGCGGCTTTGGTCGAGGTCGTCCGCGGCCTGTCGCTGCCCAACCGCCTGCTGCTGGTGGTGGCCCCGGACCGCCCGCTGCCGCCCCGCCATCCCGCCGCCAGCAAGACCCGGATCGACGGCAAGGCCACGGCCTATCTCTGCCGCGGCCAGAGCTGCGGCCTGCCCGTCACCGACCCGGCCGCGCTCCGGGCCGGCCTGCTCCAGGGCTGAGGCCATGCCCGTCGCCGCCCTCGAGACCGAGATCGGCTGGATCGAGGTGACCGCCGACGGCGATGCCATCACCCATCTCTTCTGGCGCGGCACCAAGCCGGCCCGCCTCGCCGCCTCGCCGCTGGTGAAGGAGGCACAGAAGCAGCTCGCCGCCTATTTCGCCGGCCGATTGAAGGCCTTCGACCTGCCGATCAAGGCCGACGGCAGCGACTTCGCCCGCGCCGTCTGGCGCGAGATGCTGGCCATTCCCTATGGCGAGACCCTGACCTATGGCGATGTCGCGGCGAAGCTCGGCGGCGCCGGCCACGAGATGGATCCGCGTGCTGTCGGCCAGGCCTGTGGCCAGAATCCGATCGCGGTCATCATCCCCTGCCACCGGATCACCGGCACCAACTGGCTGGGCGGCTATTCCAGCGAGCTGGGCCTGCGGGCGAAGCGCTACCTGCTGGATCTGGAAAGCGGGCAGGGGCGGCTGTTCTAGCCGGCCTCAGTTGTCGGCGACCAGCTTGTCGCCGAGGACGTAGCTCAGGGTCTCCAGATCGCTGATGGCACCGCCCATCCAGCCGGAGATCACCAGGCTGCTGTCGCCGTCGTTCCAGCTCAGGGTTAGCGTCGAGTTGCCGGCGCCGGAGGTGAGCGCCGTCAGGTCCGTGCCCTCCAGATCGGCGAGATCGTCGGCGGTGTCGGTCACCAGATCCGTGAAGCGCAGGATGTCCTCGCCGAGCTTGAAATCAGTGATGGTGTCCTTGCCGGTCTCCTTGAAGTCGATCTCGAAGGTGTCGGCCTCGGTGCCGCCGGTCAGCTTGTCGTCGCCGGTGCCGCCGCGCAGCAGATCCTCGCCGGCGTCGCCGAACAGGCTGTCGTTGTCGGCCCCGCCCTGCAGCAGGTCGCTGTCCGCATTGCCGTGCAGGATGTCGTTCCCGTCATCGCCGAACAGCTGATCCCCCTCGCTGTCGCCGTTCAGCGTGTCGTTGCCCTTGTCGCCGTGCAGGGTATCCGCCTCGATGCCGCCGGACAGCTTGTCGTTGCCCGCGCCGCCGGCGAGCTGGTCGAAGCCCCCGCCGCCCTCCAGGGTGTCGTTGCCGTCGCCGCCGTCGAGCTGGTCGTTGCCGTCGCCGCCCTTCAGCGTGTCGTTGCCGAGATCGCCGAAAAAGCGGTTGTCGTCGCCATTTCCGCTCAGCGTGTCGTTGAAATGGCTGCCGATGAAGAACTCGACGCTGTCATAGGTATCGCCCTTGGCATCGCCGGTGTTGAGATTGAGCGAGATCAGGTTGACATTAACCGCCGCCGTCGCCGTGCTGTAGCTCGCGGTATCAAGATCGTCGACGCCGCCGAACATTGCATCCGCCCCTGCACCACCGATCAGGACGTCGGCCAGCTTGCCGCCGAACAACGTGTCGTTGCCGGCACCGCCGATCAACGTATCGGTACCGTCATTGCCCTGCAGAATGTCGTTGCCGGCGCCGCCCTCCAGCTGGTTGGCGAAATTGTTGCCGGTCAGAACGTCCGCGAGGGCGCTGCCCAGAAGATTGACGATACCGATATAGGTGTCGCCGACGGCATCATTGGAGTTGTTGGCGCTGTTCAGCAGATCGGCGGTGACGCCGAGTGTCGCATTGCGGTAGCTGGCGACATCCTTGCCGCTGCCGGTCAGCTTGTCCGCGCCGGCGCCGCCCTCGAGCTCGTCGTCGCCGAAAGAACCGTCTAACGTATCTGCGCCGAGGCCGCCGATCAGCAGGTCATTGCCGAACGACCCGTTCAAGGTGTCGTTGCCGTCGCCGCCGCTCAGCGTGTCGTCATCGAATGACCCGTCCAATGTGTCGTCGCCAGCGCCACCTTCCAGAACGTCATTGCCGATCGACCCGTTCAGGTCGTCGTTGCCGTCGTTGCCGTCCAGAACGTCATTGCCGAACGACCCGTCAAGGTCGTCGTTGCCATCGCCGCCCTTCAGCGTATCATTGCCGAACCCGCCGCTCAGCGTGTCATCTTCGGCTTCGCCGAAGAGCTGATCATCGCCGTCCTCGCCATTCAGAATGTCATTGCCGACGCCACCGAATAACCTGTCATTCCCATCCCCACCAAACAGGGTATCTGCGCCGGCGTCGCCCTTCAGCACATCGTTGCCGGCGTCGGCGGACCCGTCGGTGATCAGATCGTCTCCCTCGCCGCCTTCGACCGTATCGTCACCGCCGCTGCCGAGCAGGGTGTCCTTGCCGGCGCCGCCCTTTATCACGTCATTGCCGGACCCGCCGTCGATCTGGTTGTCGCCGTCGTCGCCGGTCAGCTTGTCGTTGAACCGTGAGCCGTTGATCCCCTCGATGCTGACGAAGGTGTCGCCGGCCGCCTCGCCGGTATTCAGCTTGGCATTGCCGAGATTGACCGTGAGCCCGGCGGTCGCCTCCTCGTAGCTGGCGATGTCGTTCTCCGCGCCGCCGTCGAGGGCGTCCTTGCCGAAGCCGCCGCGCAACTGGTTGGCATCGGCATTGCCGGTCAGGGTGTCGTTGAACTTGCTGCCGATCAGGTTGTCGATGGCGCCATAGGTGTCGCCGGCAGCATCGCCGGTATTGCCGGCATTGCTCAGCAGGCTGGCGACCACCCCGGCCAAGGCGGTGCGGTAGGTGGCGAAGTCGAAGGCATCGCCGTCCATGGCATCGGCCCCGGCCCCGCCTTCCATCTCGTCCAGGCGGACCACGTCGGTGCCATCGAGGATGTCGTCCCCGGCCCCGCCCAGCAGCCGGTCGTTGCCAACGCCGCCGTTGAGCGTGTCGTTGCCGGCGCCGCCGTCCAGCAGATCGTCGTCGTCGCCGCCGTCGAGGGTGTCGTTGCCCTCGCCGCCCAGCAGCGTGTCGTTGCCCGCCGCACCGGCCAGCGCGTCCTTGCCGGCGCCGCCGTCCAGCAGGTCGTCGTCGTCGCCGCCGTCGAGCGTATCGTCGTCGAGCCCGCCCAGCAGCGTGTCGTTGCCGCCGCCGCCCTTCAGCGTATCCTTGCCGGCGCCGCCGTCGAGGATGTTGTCGCCGCCCTTGCCGGTGAGGGTGTCGTCGCCGGCCTCGCCGTTGAGCTGGTCGGCCGCCGTGCCGCTGCCGCCGACCAGGGTGTCGTTGCCGTCGCCGCCGAACATCTTGTTGGTGCCGGATTCGAGCAACCCGCCGATCTGGTCATCGCCGAGGCCGCCCTTCAGCGTGTCGTTGCCGGCACCGCCGATCACGATGTCGTTGCCCTCGCCGCCATCCAGCGTATCGTTGCCGTCGCTGCCGAACAGGAAGTTCTCGGCCGTGTCGCCGGTCAGCTTGTCGGCGAAAAGGCTGCCGATCAGGCCCTCGATCCCGCTATAGGTGTCGCCGGCCGCCTCGCCGGTATTCTGGCCCGGCTGGCCGAGATTGACGGTGAGGCCGGCGGTCGCCGCAAGATAGCTGGCGAAGTCGTTGTCGGCGCCGCCGATCAGCTTGTCCTTGCCGGCCCCGCCGAGGAGGATGTCGTTGCCGATGCCGCCGTCCAGCGTGTCGTCGCCGAGGCCGCCGCGGAGCTCGTTCTTCCCGCCGTCGCCGGTCAGGGTGTCGTTGAACTTGCCGCCGACCAGCCCGTCGATGGTGAAATAGGTGTCGAACTGCGCATCGCCGGTATTCTGCGCCGGCAGCAGCAGGCTGGCGACGATGGCGGTCGCCGCATTGGCATAGCTCGCGAGATCGAGCCCGGTGGTGCCGGTCAGCTTGTCGCCGCCGGCCCCGCCTTCCAGGATGTCGTCGCCGGCGCCGCCGTCGAGCTCGTCGGCATCGAGGCCGCCGAACAGGCTGTCGTTGTTGGCCCCGCCGGTCAGCTTGTCGGCACCGGCGCCGCCATCGAGGATATTGGCGCCGGCGGTGTCGGTCAGCGTGTCGTCGCCATCGCCGCCGAGAAGGTGATCGTTGCCGTCGCCGCCGTCCAGGACATCGTTGTCGGCGCCGCCATCGATCAGGTCGTCGTCGTCTTCGCCGCTGAGCGTATCCTTGCCGGCATCGCCGAAGATCTTGTCGTTGCCATTGCCGCCCTCAATGCTGTCGTCGCCGGCATCGCCATGGAAGGTCTCCTCGCCGCCCTCGCCGGTGATCGTGTCGTCGCCGTCGCCGCCGGAGATCTTGTCCTCGCCGCCCTCGCTGTTGATGATGTCGTCGCCAGCGCCGCCGAAGATGGTCTCCGAATCGGAACTGCCGAGAAGGGTATCGTTGCCCTTGCCGCCGTCGAGAACATCCTTGCCGCCGCTACCGTCCAGGACATTGTCGCCGTCGTCGCCGGTGATCTTGTCGGCGAAATCGGTGCCTTCGATCTCCTCGACCGAGATGTAGACGTCGCCGGCTGCGTCGCCCTTGTTCTTGCTGGGGTCGAGGAGGTTGATGGTGACCCCGGCCGTCGCATCGCGATAATCCACCCGGTCGTTGCCCCCGCCGCCGTTCAGCGTGTCGCCGCCGGCGCCGCCGCGCAGGCGGTCGTCGTCCTTGCCGCCCAGCAGGATGTCCTTGCCGAGGCCGCCGGACAGCGTGTCCTCGCCGTCGCTGCCGTCCAGGATGTCGTCGCCCTTCTGGCCCTGCAGCTCGTTGCCGCCGACGGCGCCGGTCAGGACGTCGTTGAAGGCCGAGCCGATCAGGTTGGCGACGCCCTTGTAGCTGTCGCCCGCCGCGTCGTTGGAATTGAAGGACGCGTCGGTGAGATTGGCGACGACGCCGAGCTTGGCGGTACGATAGGTGGCAAAGGCGGTGCCGATGGTCTGATCGACCAGGGAATCGGCGCCGGCGCCGCCTTCCATCTCGCTGCCGGCACCCTCGACGTCCAGGGTGTCGTCGCCGGCGCCGCCGGACAGGCTGTCGAGGCCGAAATTGCCGGCCAGGACGTCGTTGCCCAGGCCGCCGATCAGCACGTCATTGTCGCCGCCGCCGGTCAGGATGTCCGAGCCCGCGCCACCGTCGATCTTCACCGGGCCGGTGCCGCGCGCCAGATCGGCCTGCAGCAGGGTATCGTCGGCAGCGGTACCGAGGAAGGTCTTGGTTCCGGTGTTGAACGTGCCCATGGTGTCGGGCGCGATCAGGATGCGGATCTCGGCCGGTCCCGAAAGCCCGCTGGTATCCGTCACCGTATACTTGAAGACGTCGTGATTCGCCGCGCCGAGCGGAAAGATGTCGAGGGTATAGGTGTAGTCGCCATTGGCGGCGATCTGCAGCGTGCCGAAGGTGCCCTGCAGCGAGATGCTGGTGAAGACCGGGACGGTGGTCTTGTCAAAGCTGAGCGAATTGACCGCGAGCGGATCGGCGCCGGCCACGTCCTTGCCCAGCGCCGGGACGATGGTGCCGATGCCGGTAAGCACGTTCCCGGTGGCGATGCCGTCGATGGTGCGGTCGAGATCGTCATGCGGGATCGGCGTCACCGCGAGCGCTGCCGGGGCGCGGCCCAGCCGCTGCGCAAAGCCGGATTGCGGCACCTGCAGGTCGAAGTCGTCGGAGCCGTCGATGGTGCTGTCCGCCTGCGCACCGATCGCGCCCGGCGTCGTTCCCTCGCTCGCCATAGCAGTCCCCTGTCCTTCGAAGCCGTGCCTCGGTTCCGCCGCCTCGTTCTTGTCGCCTGTCGGTTGAGCTTCATGAATTGGCCCCGGAATGTCGAGTCGCCAGATGTTCCGGCGTGATGCCGGTCACGCAACCGCGGCTTTTCGCCGGTCCGGGGGGGCGGGCGCGCCGGGACATGGCCTTGACGCGACAGGGATTTTCGCGGAAGTCCGCTGCGGTCAATGCGCCTTCTAGGCAAGGCGAGAACCCCTACCGGCGGTAGGCATGGCACTGAAGCGACTACCATGCCGTGCCCGCGCGCCGGGATCCGCATGGTCCCCAGGTCAAAAGACTGGGTCAACAGACCGGTTCCGGATCCCGGATCGACGGTCGAGGTCCGGACGAAAGACGGCGCGCGTCGCGTCGATCTGTTGCCGCATCTGGCGCAAGGCGATGCGATTGCAATGGACACGATCGGCCGCGCCGCAGCCGTCGGAAACAACGCGCTTGGAATCTCCCGACCGGCATCGCAAAGTAGCCGCCTCGATCCAGCAGGAGACGCCAGATGAAGACCCACGCCATTCGCATCCACGAAACCGGCGGACCCGAGAAGCTGCGCTGGGAGGAGGTCGAGGTCGGCCAGCCCGGCCCGGGCGAGGTGACCCTGCGCAATCAGGCCTGCGGCGTGAACTACATCGACACCTATCATCGCACCGGTCTCTACCAGATCGCGCTGCCTTCCGGTCTCGGGCTGGAGGGCGCCGGCGTGATCGAGGCGCTGGGCGCCGGCGTCACCGCCTTCAAGGTGGGCGACCGGGTCGCCTATTGCGCGGCACCGATCGGCTCCTATGCCGAGCTCAGGAACTATCCGGTCGACAAGCTGATCAAGCTGCCGGATTCGGTCGATGCAAAGACCGGCGCGGCGATGATGCTGCAGGGCATGACCGTCGAATACCTGATCCGCCGCACCTATCCGGTGAAGGCGGGCGACTGGGTGCTGTTCCATGCGGCGGCCGGCGGCGTCGGCTCGATCGCGCTGCAATGGCTGAAGTCCCTCGGCGCCACCGTGATCGGCACCGCCGGATCCCCCGAGAAGTGTCAGATCGCCAAGTCGCTGGGCGCCGATTTCACCATCAACTACCGCACCGAGGACTGGGTGAAGCGGGTGAAGGAGCTGACCGACGGCAAGGGCGTGCATGTGGTCTATGACGGCGTCGGCAAGGATACCTGCATCCCCTCGCTCGATTGCCTGCGGCCGCGCGGCTACATGGTGACCTACGGCAATGCCTCGGGCCCGGTGCCGCCGATCGAACCCCTGCTGCTCAGCATGAAGGGCTCGCTGTTCCTGACCCGGCCGACGCTGATGGCCTATACCGCCACCCGCGCCGATCTCGAGCTCTCGGCCAACGCCCTCCTCGACGTGGTGACCCGCGGCGTGGTCAAGATCGCCGTCAACCACACCTATCCGCTGAAGGAGGCCGCCCAGGCGCACCGCGATCTCGAGGGCCGCAAGACCACGGGTTCCATCGTCCTTCTTCCCTAGGCGGCCCGCCATGTCGATCGCCAGCGGCAAGCCGCCGCGCAGCCTGGCCTGGAGTTCCGCCCAGGGCACCAGCATCGAGCACCTGACCCTGGCCGAGCGCAGCGCCGACGGCGTCGTCGTCGGGGTCGACGACGACGGCAAGCCCTTCCGCTTCGCCTATGAACTGGCCTGGGACGATTCCTGGCGCCTGCATTCGGCGCGGGTCGCGGTGATCGGCGAGCAGGGATCGCGGGCACTTGCGCTGAAGACCGACGGCAATGGCCACTGGTTCGACCAGGCCGACCACCGCCTGCCCGAGCTTTCCGGCGCGATCGACATCGACCTCGCGGTCTCGCCCTTCACCAACACCTTCCCGATCCGGCGCCTCGGCCTGCGCAAGGGCGCCAGCGCCGAGATCAAGGTCGCCTATGTGGCGGTGCCCAGCCTCGCCCTCACCGCCGTCACCCAGCGCTATACCCATCTCGGCCCGGGGCCGGACGGCAGGCCGCGCTGGCGCTACGAAGGCTTTCCCGCCGGCTTCACGGCCGACATCGTCGTCGATGCCGAGGGGCTGGTCGTCGATTATCCCGGCCTGTTCCGCCGCCTCTAGCGCCGGATGGGCGCGCCGGGCCGGTCAGAGGCCGAGATCGCCGAGGCCGGGGTGATCGGCCGGGCGCGGGCCGGGTGCCGGCCAGTGGAACTTGCGCTCCGCCGCCGCAATCGGCAGGTCGTTGATCGAGGCATGGCGGCGGCGCATCAGGCCGCGGGCATCGAATTCCCAGTTCTCGTTGCCATAGGCGCGGAACCAGTTTCCGGAATCGTCGCGCCACTCATAGGCGAAGCGCACCGCGATCCGGTCGTCGGTGAAGGCCCAGAGTTCCTTGATCAGCCGGTAGTCCAGCTCCTTTGCCCATTTCCGCGTCAGGAAGCCGACGATCGCCGGCCGGCCCTCGAAGAACTCGGCCCGGTTGCGCCAGCGGCTGTCCTCGGTATAGGCCAGCGCGACGCGCTCGGGATTGCGGGAATTCCAGCCGTCTTCCGCGGCGCGCACCTTCTGGATGGCGGTTTCGCGGGTGAAGGGCGGCAGGGGCGGGCGGCTTTCGGTGGCGGTCATCGGGGGAGTCCTCGGCTCTGCATCTGTCGGCTCGCCAGGTTCGGGCAGGACGGGCCGGTTTGCAACCGGCGCCGGCTGAACGGGAACGGGCCGGATCCTGCGATCCGGCCCGGCGCCGCGCGCCTGAAACTCGACGCTACTGGTTCATCGACTGGAAGAAGTCGTTGTTGGTCTTCGAATGCTTCAGCTTGTCGATCAGGAACTCCATCGCATCGGTGACGCCCATCGGCATCAGGATGCGGCGCAGCACCCACATCTTGCTGAGCGTCGCCTTGTCGACCAGCAGCTCTTCCTTGCGGGTGCCCGACTTGGTGATGTCGATCGAGGGGAAGGTGCGCTTGTCGGACAGCTTGCGGTCGAGAATGATTTCCGAGTTGCCGGTGCCCTTGAACTCCTCGAAGATCACCTCGTCCATGCGGCTGCCGGTGTCGATCAGCGCCGTGGCGATGATGGTCAGCGAGCCGCCTTCTTCGATGTTGCGCGCCGCGCCGAAGAAGCGCTTCGGGCGCTGCAGGGCGTTGGCGTCGACGCCGCCGGTCAGCACCTTGCCGGACGACGGCACCACGGTGTTGTAGGCGCGGGCGAGGCGGGTGATCGAATCGAGCAGGATGACGACGTCGCGCTTGTGCTCGACCAGGCGCTTCGCCTTCTCGATCACCATTTCCGCGACCTGCACGTGGCGCGAGGCCGGCTCGTCGAAGGTCGAGGAGACGACTTCGCCCTTCACCGAACGCGCCATGTCGGTGACTTCCTCCGGCCGCTCGTCGATCAGCAGCACGATCAGGTAGCATTCCGGATGGTTGGCGGCGATCGAATGGGCGATGTTCTGCAGCATCACCGTCTTGCCGGTGCGCGGCGGGGCGACGATCAGGGCGCGCTGGCCCTTTCCGATCGGGCAGATCAGATCGATGATGCGGGCGGTGATGTCGACCTTCTGGGTATCCCGGCTCTCGCGGGTCTCGCGCAGCCTGGCGGGCTTGCCGCCCAGTTCCATCTTCTTGCCGGGCGAGATCTCCCGCGGCGTCACCGGCTCCTCGACCAGCTTCGGCAGCTCCACGTCGCCCTTGCCCTCGAGCTCCATGGTGAGCTTCTCGTCGGGATAGAGCGGGGTCAGGTTGTCGAAGTTGATCCGGTGGCGGATCTTGTCGGGGTCCTCGAAATTGATCTTGTTGACCTTGAGCAGGGCGAAATACCGTTCGCCGTCCTTCGGCGCCCGGATCTGCCCCTCGACGGTGTCCCCGGTCCGCAGCGCGAAGCGCCTGACCTGGCTGGGGCTCACATAGATGTCGTCGGGGCCCGGCAGGTAGTTGGCCTGGGGGCTGCGCAGGAAACCGAAGCCGTCCTGCAGGATTTCCAGCACCCCGTCGCCGAAGATCGCGGTGTCGTTCTCGGCCAGCTGCTTCAGGATCGCGAACATCATGTCCTGGCGCCGCAAAGCGCTGGCATTCTCGATCTGCAGGCTCTCGGCAAATTCCAGGAGCGCCGCCGGGGTCTTGAGTTTAAGTTCTTGAAGATTCATGGGTTTTTATGGGTTCTCTGGTTCTGAGGGGGGTGTCCGAGGGGATCTGCCGAGGGGGTTTGGATGACCGGATTCGCTGGATGCAGCAGGCGGAACAGGTTTGGATGAACCCCTTGCCCCCGACGCGCGGCCGTTTCGGCCGATTGATTGAATGGTGCGTGGAGAAAATCAGCAGGGGAAGGCCAGCCCGCTCCACAAATGTGGTCGTCGGACTTCATTAACGCGATACCGGATGTTTAAGGCTTTGTCAAATAGGTATTTTGTGATGCCTTCCGGGAACCGGCCGGATCTCCCGCGGCCTAGAACGGCTTCACCACCGCTAGGATGACGATGCCGATGAGCAGCACGGTCGGCACCTCGTTCATCACCCGGTAGAACGTCTGGGTGTGGAAATTGGCGTCCTTGGCGAAATAGCGGCGCCAGCGGGCATAGCCGGCATGGACCAGCTGCATGCCGAGGAGGAGGAGGAGCTTGGCGTGGAACCAGCCCTCCATCCAGTGATGGCCGAGAAAGGCCAGGGTTAGGCCCAAGGCCCAGGCCGCCAGCATCGCCGGGTTGATGATGGCGCGCAGCAGGCGGCGCTCCATCACCTTGAAGGTTTCCGAGAGTTCCGAGCCGTTCGCCGCCTTCACGTGATAGACGTAGAGCCGCGGCAGATAGAGCATACCCGCCATCCAGGCGATGACGGCGATGATGTGCAGCGCCTTTACCCAGGTATAGAGATCCATCCTTCCGATCCTCCCCTCACGCCTTCGCCGCGGCTTCCGCCGTCTGGCAGGCGCATTTCGGCCAATCCGCGCAATATGTCCGCCCCATACCGTCCTGCACCGTCTCCTCGCGCGCCAGCGCCTGCTGCACCAGATGCGCGAGGCCGATGATGAAATCCGGATGGGCCGATACCGTCGGCGCCCGCACATAGGCCGGCGCGCCGCGGATCTCGGCGACATGGCGGTATTCGATGTCGAGCTCGACCAGGGTTTCCGAATGCTCCGAGACGAAGGCGACCGGCACCACCACGATCGGCTTGTCGTCCAGGGCGGCGCGGACGATCGCCTCGTCGGTGGCGGGCCCTACCCATTGCAGCGGCCCGACCTTGCTCTGGAAGGCGATCACCCACTGGTCCTCCGGCAGGTCCAGCCAGGCAGCCACCGCGCGCACGCTGGCCGCCACCTGGGCCACGTAGGGATCGCCCTGGTCGACGATCTTCTTCGGCAGGCCATGGGCGGAGAAGATGATAGCCGGGGCGGCACCGCCCTGCGCCTTGGCCGCCGCCACCGCCTCGCCGGTGATCTGCGCCAGGGCGCCGATGAAACCTGGCTCGGTCGGATAGCAGCAGATGAGCTTGCAGGGCGCGGTCAGCTTCTGGCGCGCGGCCTCCTCCTGCCAGACCCGGTAGGACGAGGCCGTGGTGGTGGTGGAGAACTGCGGATAGAGCGGCAGCAGGACGATTTCGTCCGGCGCGAAGGCTTTCACCTGCCGCACCACCGCATCGCTCAGCGGATGCCAGTAGCGCATGCAGGGAAACACCCTGACCTCGCCCAGGTCCTTCAGCGCCAGCTGCAGAGCCTCGGCCTGGCGCTGGGTATTGGGCAGGATCGGCGAGCCGCCGCCGATCTTCGCGTAGATCTCGCGCGCCACCCCGGCCCGCCGCTTGGAGATCAGCTTGGCCAGCAACCAGCGCAAAGGTGCCGGCGCAGCGATGATGTTGACGTCGTTGAACAGGTTGAACAGGAAGGGTTCGACCGCCGCCTGGCTGTCGGGCCCGCCCAGATTGAAAAGCACGACGGCGATGCGCCGGGGATTGCCCAACCGACTATCCTCGCCAGGCCTTGACGGTCTTCACCAGCTCGGCCACGTGTTCGGGCGGCGTCTCCGGCACGATGCCATGGCCGAGGTTGAAGATGAACGGGCCCTGGTTGAGCTTCGCCAGGATCTCCTCGGTTGCGGTCTGCAGTGCCCGGCCGCCGGCGACCAGCAGCTGCGGATCGAGATTGCCCTGCAGCGCCACCCGTCCCTGCAGCTGGGTCCAGGCCCAGTCCAGCGGCACGCCGGGATCGAGGCCGAGGCCGCGCATGAAACCCGCCCGGGCGAAATCCAGATAGCCGACGCCGGCGCCGCGCGGAAACAGGATGACCGGGATCTCCGGATGGCTCTGGCGGATCCGGGCGACGATCGCGCGGCAGGGTTCCAGCGACCAGCGCAGCAGGTTGCGATGATCCAGGGCCCCGGCCCAGGAATCGAACAGCTGCAGCACCTCGGCGCCGGCATCGATCTGGCCGAGCAGGTACTGCGCCGTCGCCTCGACCACCAGGTCGACCAGCACCTGGAAACTCTCCGGATGCCCATAGGCCCAGGCCTTGGTCTTGGCGAAATCTCGGCTCGAGCCGCCCTCGATCATGTAGCTCGCCACCGTCCAGGGCGCGCCGGCAAAGCCGATCAGCGCGGTTTCCGCCGGCAGTTCCTTCTTCAGCCGCCGCAGGGTCTCATAGACCGCCTGCAGGCCGGTATGGAACCGCGCCATGCTGAGCCGCGACAGGTCGTTCTCGCCGACCAGCGGATCCAGCAGCGGCCCCCGGCCTTCCTCGAAGCGCACAGGCTGGCCCAGGGCATGCGGCACCACCAGGATGTCGGAAAACAGGATCGCGGCATCGAGGCCGAAGCGCCGGATCGGCTGCAGCGTCACCTCGACCGCAAGCTCGGGGGTGAAGCAGAGATCCAGGAACCCGCCCGCCTTGGTCCGGGTCGCACGATATTCCGGCAGATAGCGACCGGCCTGGCGCATCAGCCAGATCGGCGGCCGCTCCAGCTTCTCGCCGCGCAGACTCCTCAGGAGCAGTTTCTGGTCCGGCACCGGATCTATCCCCACTTGGCTCGTCAGCCCTCTAATACCTAATAAGAATCTATATGAGATAGTAGTATTTGTAGTGCGGTGAGTCCTGTTAATCCCCGCTGCGGCCGGTTTCCGCACCGCCGGCATGTGGATATGGACGGCAGGGGCGCCGGTGGATGCTCCGGTGGAACGACCGGTCGCAGCTGCCCGGTGCCACGGCCTGGGAAAGCGGGGATAAGGCGGATAAGCCGCCCGGCGGAGTTATGCGCGGGATTCACCGGGCCGGCGCGAAGGGGTTGATCCGGCGCACAAGCGATGCCATGACTGAAGCGGATCCAGGCATAACTCCGGCGGCCGGTGCGAGCGTCGTGTTATCCAGGCGATGTCCACAGGATCCTGTGGGCGAAAGTGGCGGCAAGCGATCGAACCGCGTTGCGTTCGGATGGAGATGCTTTGGACAGGGATGCTTTGGATCGGACAGGGCCGGATGGCACAGACATGACGGGATCCTATCACCTGCATTTGGTCTCCGACGCCACCGGCGAGACGCTGAACAGCGTCACCCGCGCATGCCTCGTGCAGTTCGAAGGCGTGACGCCGATCGAGCACAGCTGGACGCTGATCCGCACGCCGGGCCAGATGGAAAAGGTCCTCAGCGGCATCAAGCTGCATCCCGGCCTGGTGCTCTACACCATCGTCAACGACAAGCTCCGCCAGGTCCTGCTCGAAGGCTGCCGGCGGATCGGTGTCACCGTGGTGCCGGTGCTCGATCCGGTGATGGTGGCGATCGGCGCGCATTTCGGCCTCACCGCCCGCGGCCAGTCGGGCCGGCAGCACACCATGGACCAGGAATATTTCGACCGCATCGCGGCGATGGACTATGCCCTCGCCCATGACGACGGCCAATCCGCCCGCAGCTACGACGATGCCGATGTCATCCTGATCGGCGTCAGCCGCTCGTCGAAGACCCCGACCTGCATCTACCTGGCCAATCGCGGCATCAAGGCGGCGAACGTGCCGATCGTGCCCGGCTGTCCGCTGCCGCCGGAACTGTTTACCGTGCGCGGCCCGCTGGTCGTCGGCCTCACCAAGGATGCCAACCAGCTGATCCAGATTCGCAGGAACCGGCTGCAGATGATCGCCAAGGACGAGGAAACCAACTACGTCGACGCGAATTCGGTGCGCGAGGAAGTTGCCCAGGCGCGCCGCCTGTGCAGCGATCACAACTGGCCGGTGCTCGACGTCACCCGCCGATCGATCGAGGAAACCGCCGCGGCGATCATCCAGCTGCTGCAGGATCATCGCGACAAGCAGGACGTGGCGGCGGGTGCCGGCCAGGCCCAGCCGGCCTGAGGGCGCGCGCCGCCGATGCCAGCGCTGGTCCTCGCCTCCGGCAGCGCGACCCGCGCCGGGATGCTGCGCGCGGCCGGCGTCGCCATCGACATCGCCGCCGCCGCCATCGACGAGAGCGAGCTGCTGCAGTCCTTCCGCCGGGAAGGTGCGGCACCCGACCGGGTCGCCGAGGCGCTCGCCGAACTGAAGGCGCAGAAGGTCAGCGCCAGGCATCCCGGCCGCCTCGTCCTCGGCGCCGACCAGATGCTGGATTGCGGCGGCACCTGGCTGGAGAAACCCGCGGACCTGGCCGAGGCCCGGCGCCACCTCCTGCTCCTGCGCGGCCGCCGCCATCGCCTGGTCTCCAGCGCGGTGCTGGTCCGCGACGGCGTCCGGCTCTGGCACCACACCGCGGCGGCGGATCTCGAGATGCGGGCGTTCAGCGACGCCTTCCTCGATGCCTATCTCGCCGCCGCCGGCGCGGCCGTCCTCGGCGCGGTCGGCGCCTATCAGCTGGAAGGTCTCGGGGCGCAGCTGTTCCGCCGGATCGACGGCGATTTCTTTACCGTCCTCGGCCTGCCGCTGCTGCCGGTACTGGACATTCTGCGCGAACAAGGGATGCTGCAGGCATGAGCCCCTCGAAGCCGCAACCGGCCGCTGCCGCTGCCTCGACCGCGCCGATCCGCACCTTGACCGGGCGCGCACGGATCGCCGGCGTCTTCGGCTGGCCGGTGACCCATTCCCGCTCGCCGCGCCTCCACGGCTTCTGGCTGGCGAAATACGGCATCGACGGCGCCTATCTGCCCTTCGCGACCCATCCGAGCGCTCTTGAAGCCGCCATCCGCGCTTTGCCCAGCCTGGGTTTCCGCGGCGCCAACGTCACCCTGCCGCACAAGGAACCGGCCCTGGCGGCGATGGACGAGGTGACCGCGCGGGCGCAGCGGATCGGCGCCGTCAACACCATCGTCATCGGCGAGAACGGCCTGATCCACGGGGACAATACCGACGGCTTCGGCTTCCTCGCCCATCTGAAGGCGAGCGCCCCGAAATGGCGCGCCGCCCATGGCGACGCCGTGGTGCTGGGGGCGGGCGGCGCGGCGCGGGCGATCGTCGTCGCCCTCCTTGATGCTGGTGCCCCGCGGGTGCTGCTCGCCAACCGCACCGAGCGCCGGGCCGAGGACCTCGCCCGGGACATCGGCGGCGACATCGAGGTGGTCGGCTGGGCCGGGCGCGGCGCGGCGCTGAAGACCGCCGGGCTGCTGGTCAATACCACCCAGCTGGGCCAGGCCGGCCAGCCGCCCCTGGAGATCGATCTCAAGCAGCTGCCGCCGGAGGCCGTGGTCGACGACATCGTCTACGTGCCGATGGAGACCCCGCTGCTGGCGGCGGCGAAGGCCCGCGGCAACCGCACGGTCGACGGGCTCGGCATGCTGCTGCACCAGGCACGGCCGGGCTTTGCCGCCTGGTTCGGCGTCGAGCCGGAGGTGACGCCGGAACTCCGGGATTTCGTACTGCAGGACATTCCGTGAAGGTTCTCGGCCTGACCGGCTCGATCGGGATGGGGAAATCGACGGCGGCGCGGGCGCTACGCCGTCTCGGCCTGCCGTTGCACGATGCCGACGCCGCGGTGCATCGCCTCATGGCCCGCGGCGGGGCGGCGGTGGCGGCGGTCGAGCGGGCGTTTCCCGGGGTCGTCGTCGACGGCGCCGTCGACCGGCCGGCCTTGGGGGCCAGGGTCTTTGCCGACCCGGCGGCGCTGAAGCGCCTGGAAGCCATCCTGCATCCGCTGGTCCGCGTCGAGGAACGCCACTTCCTGCAGAGCTGCCGGACCCGCGGCGTCCGGCTGGCGGTGCTCGACATCCCGCTGCTCTTCGAGACCGGCGGCGAAGCCCGCTGCGATGCCACCCTGGTCGTCACCGCGCCGCGATTCCTGCAGGACCAGCGGGTATTGTCGCGGCCCGGCATGACCCCCGAACGTCTTGCCCGGATTCGCGCCCAGCAGATGCCGGATGCCGAGAAGCGCCGCCGCGCCGATTTCGTGGTGCAGACCGGCCTCGGCCGGCGCGAGGCCCTGGTGGCGCTGCGCCGGGCGCTCAGGGAGCTGCGGCGCGCATGATCGGGGTTTTCGACAGCGGCCATGGCGGGCTCACCATCCTGCGCGCCCTGCACGAGCGCCTGCCGCGCCAGGCCTTTCTCTATCTCGGCGATCACGCCCATGCGCCCTATGGCCAGAAACCGGCGGCGGAGATCACCGAGCTCACCCGACGCGGTGTCGACGCGCTCTTCGCCCGCGGCTGCCGGCTGGTGATCCTCGCCTGCAACACCGCATCGGCGGTCGCCCTGCGCGAGCTGCAGCAGGGCTGGCTGCCGGTGCAGCATCCCGGCCGGCGGGTGCTCGGCGTGCTGGTCCCGCTGGTCGAGGCCATCGCCCGCAATCCCTGGCATGCCAGCGCCGGCGCCGCGGAAGCCGCCCGGGCGCCGGAAACCGTCGGCATCTTCGCCACGCCCGCCTCCGTCGCGAGCCTCTCTTATGTGCGTGAGACCGCGAAGCGCGCGCCGCAGGTGCGGATCCTGCAGCGCGCCTGTCCGGAACTGGCGGCACTGATCGAGGACGGCGCGGCGGATGCAGCGATACTGCCCGCGGTCGAGGCCCATGTCGCCGCGCTGCTCGCGGAGCTGCAAGGCGCCGTCCTCGACAGTGCCGTCCTCGGCTGCACCCATTATCCGCTGATCGAGCACCTGTTCCGCCGGGCCCTGCCGCCGGACACGCGGATCGTCAGCCAGCCGGCGCGCGTCGCCGAGGCGCTGGTCGCCTATCTCTTCCGCCATCCCGAGATGAAGTCCTTCGCCGCCGAGGCGCCGGTCCTGCAGGGCCTCACCACCGGCGATCCGGCACGGGTCAGCGCCCTTGCCACGCGCTTCCTCGGCCGTCATCTTGGCTTCGAGCGACTGGACAGCGACAGGGAAGACCGCCGCCATGCGTGAAGTGGTGCTGGATACCGAGACCACCGGATTCGATCCGGTCAGCGGCGACCGGCTGGTCGAGATCGGCTGCCTGGAGCTGTGGAACCACATCCCGACCGGCAAGAACCTGCAGCTCTATCTCAACCCGGAACGCGACATGCCCGACGCGGCGTTCCAGATCCACGGCCTCTCCAGCGAGTTCCTCGGCGACAAGCCGAAATTCGCCGAGGTCGTCGACAAGTTCCTGGATTTCGTCGGCGACGCGCCGCTGGTCATCCACAACGCCGAGTTCGACATGAAGTTCATCAACTTCGAGCTCGAGCGCGCCGGCAGGATCTCGATCCCGATGGCGCGCGCCACCGATACGGTGCGCATGGCGCGCAGCAAATTCCCCGGTGCCCCTGCCAGCCTGGATGCGCTCTGCAAGCGCTTCAACATCGACAACTCTGCCCGTTCGCTGCACGGCGCCCTCTTGGATGCCCAGCTGCTGGCCGAGGTCTATATCGAGCTGCTGGGCGGCCGGCAGACCGGGCTGACGCTGGACGACGGGCCGGCCGCGCGCGACCTCGATTTCACCGGTTCCGCAGCGCGCCGCAAGAACACGCGCCCGGTCCGGGCGCCACGCCAGCATGCCCCGACGCCGGAGGAACTGGAGGCGCATCGCGCCTTCATCGCCACACTCAAGGATGCGATCTGGCTGAAGTGATTGCCGCCGGCGATGTGCGCCAGATCACATCGCCGCGCTCCCTGTCGAACCCCCGCCACCCGCGCCGCGCCTGAACCTCCGGATGGGGGTCGATTCCGGCCCTCGACGACGAGGAGGGCCGTGTGATGTGGACATCGAAGCTTCTGCTGGCCGGCGCCGCGGCGCTGGCGATCTCGCTGGGCGGCGCGGCCGCGGCGCGAGCCGACTATGGCTGGCATCTCGACAAGGTCGACTATTTCGACGACGACGGCGACTGGGTCGAGTTCTGGTCGGACGGCGAGGGCCACACGCTGATCTTCATCATCGAGGACGGCGAGACGATCGGCTACCTGGCCGACGGTTTCGACAATCCGAATCCCGAGGAAGGCAGCGGCAGCCAGGACGACTGGGATCACCTGACCGACCTGCTGAAGAAACATGGCGCCGGGCTGAAGCGGATCGTCAATCTTGCCGGCACGCCCCTGGGCGGCGTGCTGCTGCGCGGCGGGCACCTGATCGACCCCTATCACAATCCCGGCGATGTCGGCTTCGAGGATACCGGGGGTCAGGGCGGCGGCGGGGGCGGCGGGTTCACCCCGGGCGCCGGCAGCCCGACCGAACAGCTGAAGCGCCACGCCGGCAAGGGCAACAAGAGCACGGGCGACGGCGAGGACGGCGACGACCTGAAGCGCGGCGAGGTCGGGCTGTTCGACGACGACATGCCGGGGCCGCCGGACATCGTCAATCCCAACCCGGTCAGCCGCGGCTACAAGCTGGACAATGGCGGCCGCGGCCATGACGGGCCGCAGGGGAATAACGGCGGCGGCGCGGGTGGCGGAATGGGTGGGGGCGGAATGGGTGGCGCGGCGGCGCGCTAGCGGGCGATGACGGGGCTGGAGCTTCGGTCCGGCCCCGTTTCCCGTCCCGGATCAGTTGCCGCTTTCGCCGGCCTCGCTCGCATCCTCGCTGCCGGCCTCGCCGGCGAACTGATCGACGAAATTGTGCAGTTCCGCGACCGCGTCTTCGCCGGCCCCGGCGATCTTCTTCGAGAGCTCGTCGCCGGCGAGCTGCAGGGCCGAGGCGGCACCCGCCAGCTTGTCCAATCCGACGTCCGCGGCGGAAGCCGCGGTCTTCGCCGCGGTCTTCTCCACGATCGCCGCCTGGGTGGCGACCGCCTGGGCGACCAGGGCCTTGGCCTTTTCCGCCTCGGCGCCGGCGGCGGCGCTGGCATCGCCCAGCATCTTGGCGAGGTCGGCCTCCTTGTCGGCAACCTCGTTCAGCGCCTTGGCCGCCGCTTCTGTCGCGGCCGCATCGCCCTTCTGCACGGCATCGCTATAGGCCTGCAGCTTGGGGCCCATCTCGGCGACCAGATGCTGCTGCAGCGTCAGCGCCTCGCCGACGGCATCGCCGCCGCCCTTTTCGCCGCCCTCGCCCTCGTCGCCGCAGCCGGCCAGGCTCAGCGACCCGACGGCGAGCGCGGTGGAGAGCAGGAGGCTGGAACGCTTCAGGCGAGGCAACATGGGATATCTCCACGGATCGAGCAGGGCAGGGAGGGCGAGTTAATAACGATTCTCAACTGAGCGCAAGCCTTTCGCTGGCGCCCGGCGGCGGTCCGGGCGATATGTCGCGGCCTCAGTTGACGGTGCCGCCGGCATCCAGCTTGCCCTCGGCCTGGGCCTTCATCAGCTCGGCGCGCTTGTCGCGGTAGAGGGCGGCGAAATCCACCGGGTTGATGTAGAGCGGCGGATAGCCGCCGGCCTGGATCGCATTGGCGATGACCTGGCGGGCGAAGGGGAAGAGCAGGCGGGGCGCCTCGATCATGATCAGCGGCAGCACGTGCTCCTGCGGCACCCGGCCGACCCGGAAGATCCCGGCATATTCGCATTCCACCATGTAGACCGAGGTCTCGCCCGCCTTGGCGTCCACCGACATGAACAGGGCAACTTCCACATCCGGCGGCGTCATCGGCTTCACCCGTACATCGACCCGGATCATCCCGGTCGGCGCTTCCTTGATGGTGGACATGCCGTCATGGCCGGCGGGATTCTCGAAGGAGAAATCCTTCAGGAACTGGTTGACGACGATCAGGGGGAACCCGGCGCCCGCCTGCTGGTTCTGGGCGTCGGCGGTCGCGGCGCCATCGGTGGTCTCGGCCATGGAAGGATCCTCGTTTCTGCTGCTGGCGCTCCGCTAGCACCTTTTCGCCCGGCTTGGCAACCGCAACGCCGCGGCAGCGCCATGCCGGGGACGCGGTTGACGCGCGCGGGGCGCATCCCCAGGTTAGGGGTCCGGCGGGAAGGCCGGACCGCCAGGAAATCCCAACGGGGAGACGCGCATGCCGAGGGAAATCGCCTTGATCGTCGGTGCCGGATCGGGCCTCAGCGCCAGCCTGGCGCGGGCCGCCGCCAAGGCCGGGATGCAGGTGGCGCTGGCGGCGCGGCAGGTGGCGAAACTCGACGACCTGGTCCGGGAAACCGGGGCCAGGGCCTATGCCTGCGATGCGTCGGCGCCGGACCAGGTGGAGGGGCTCTTCGCCCGCCTGGCCGCAGAGGCCGGCACCCCGGATCTGGTGGTCTACAATGCCGGCTACCGCACCCGGGGTCCCCTGGTCGAGCTCGACCCGGCCGAGGTCGAGAAGACCCTGCGGATCTCGGCCTATGGCGGGTTCCTCACCGGGCAGGCGGCGGCGAGGCGCATGCTGCCGCGCGGCTCCGGCTCGATCTTCTTCACCGGCGCCTCGGCCAGCGTGAAGGGCTATGCCCAGTCGGCCCCCTTCGCCATGGCGAAATTCGCCCTGCGCGGCCTCGCCCAGAGCATGGCGCGCGAGCTGCAGCCGAAGGGCATCCATGTCGCGCATTTCGTCATCGACGGCGGCATCGCCGGTGCGCGGAGCGCCGGCGATCCGGGAGCGGACAAATGGCTCGATCCCGACGCCATCGCCCGGACCTATCTCGACACCCACCGCCAGCATCGCAGCGCCTGGAGTACCGAAGTGGAATTGCGGCCCTGGGTGGAGACGTTCTAGGCCGCGGCGTCCCGGCGCGGCAGATCGGCCGGCAGCAGGGTCAGATAGACGCTGTCGACCCAGGCCTCGCCGACCTTCAGGGTGTTCTTGGCAAAGCCCGTGCGCTTGAAGCCGACGGCTTCCAGCAGGCGGAGCGAGGCGACATTGTCGGGATCGACATCGGCGCGCACCTGCCTGAAGCCCAGGCTGTCGAATCCGAAGCGCAGCATTGCCAGAGCGGCCTCGCGGGCGAAGCCCTTGCCCCAGGCCTGGCGCAGGAAGAAGAAGCCGATCTCGTCGCCCATCCAGAAGGCGATGCGCCCGATCACCGCGTTCTGATGCAGGACGGCGAAGTCATGGGCATCGCCGCGGGCCATGGCGGCAATGCTGTCGGCGATCCAGGTCTCGGTCTCGGACAGGTCGGCATGGGGCGGGGTCGACCAGTAGCGCATCACCGCCGGATCGGAGAGAGCCTGGTGCAGGACCGGGGCGTCGTAGCGCATGACCGGACGCAGCAGCAGGCGCGGTGTCTCGATTGTCGTTTCGAAAGTCATGGGCTAAGTCTTCGCCCAGCGCAGCGGCCGCGGTCAAGGGGCGGCCAGGGGCGCCCAGGGGTGCCCAGGGACGGAGGCAAGGCGATGGCATCATTCGATTCCGCGACGCATCACTGGGCGCAGCTGGTTCCCGAACTCAATGTCAGCGACATCGCCGCCAGCCTGCGCTTCTGGTGCGATCTCCTGGGCTTTGCCGTGCTCTTCGACCGGCCCGAGGAAGGCTTCGCCTATCTGGGCCGCGACGGGGCGGAGGTGATGCTGGAGCAGCTCGGCCCGGCCTCCTGGCCGGTGGGCGAGATGGTGCGGCCCTTCGGCCGCGGCATCAACCTGCAGATCGACGTCGCCGCCGTGCAGCCGATGCTGGACCGCCTGGCCGCCGCCGCCTGGCCGCTCTATCTGCCGCCGCAGGACCGCTGGTACCGCGCCGGCGACGTCGAGAACGGCCAGCGCCAGTTCCTGGTCCAGGATCCGGACGGCTATCTGCTGCGTTTCGCCGAATCCCTGGGACGGCGCCCGGCCGCCAGGCAAAGCTAGAGGCCGCGGCGCTCGGGGTCGAAGGGCACCAGCTCGGCATTGCGCGCCTGGCGCCCGGTCAGGCCGCGAATGAAGCCCCAATGGGTGACCACCGCGACATGGCGCCAGTCCCGCAGGTCCGCCGCCTTGACATGGAAGCTGCGGCAGCGGGCGAGGAGCTCCGCCTCGGTCTCGGCGGTCGGCCACCAGGTTTCCTCGAGATGGGCGAAATCCAGGGCCGGCCAGATCTCCGCCAGGCGGCTGCGCGGGGTGCCGACGTCGCAATGGAAATTGGCATGTTCCCGGACCAGGGGCTCGACCTCCATCGGCAGATCGAGGGCCCGGGCGATGATCTCGGCGGTCTGCAGGGCCCGGGTATAGGGGCTGACCAGGACCCGGCGGATCGGCAGCTGGGCCAGGGCCTCGGCCGCCCGCTTGACCTGTTCCCGGCCACGCTGCGTGAGATGGGGATCGGGAATGTCGGGGCTGACGCCGGTCCGGTTATAGACCTCGTTCCACTGGGATTCGCCGTGGCGGATGAGGATCATGGCTTCGAATCCGGGCTCAGGTCGATCAAAGGCGGTTCCTGGGGCCTCCGGGCGGCGGAATCCCGGTCTTCCGGCGATATTTCGGCGAATTCGGCCTCGATAATCGTCTCCTTGCCCCCGGAATCCCGGCTTTTCCGGTAGATCCGCGTCTCGAAATGCCCCGAGATCCGCCGCAGGAGATAATGCCGGGTCCAGGGCAATACCAGGGCCAGAGCGACGAGGTCGCTGACGAAGCCGGGAACGATGAGCAGCAGGCCGGCGGCGGCGAAGCAGGCGCCGTCGATCAGGCTGCGGCCGGGCTCGCGCCCCTCGTTCACCGACTGGCGCAGCCGGGTGACGGTATTGAGGCCGGTGCGCTGCAGCAGCAGCAGGCCGCCGACCGCCCCGGCGATCACCGCGATCAGCACGCCGGACAGCCCAATCCACCGGGAAACCAGGATAAATCCGGCGATTTCCAGCAAGGGCAGCAGCAGCAGGGCGAGACCGATGAGCCGGGTCATACTTGTTGGCGTGGGCCCCGTTTACTATGTAGAGTACTGATCCAAGCACTTATCCTAACCGGCGGAACGGGTCCAGCCGCAGGGAATTGTTCATGAATTGCGGTTAATCATGAACGAGGGTGCGGTCAAGCCGGGCTAGCCGGCTGGTGTCACCCGGGACCCGAGAGATCGAAATGTCCGTTGATCTGATTTTCTTTGCCGCCTTGGCATTGTTTCTGGGCTGGAAGCTCTATTCCGTGCTCGGCCGGCGCACCGGCAACGAGCGGCAGATCGACCCCTTTGCCCGCCCGAATCCTCCCGGCAGCCCCTCCGGGGGCCCGGCCGAGGCCAATCCGGCCGCCGCCGACAGGACCCAGCCGCGCCGGGTCGAGGACCAGTCAGGCCGCACCGCTCTCGAGGCGCGCTCGGCCACCCTGCCGCGCGAACGCCGCATGGCGGAAGCCAGCCTGGCCCGCGCCCCGGATTCGGCCCAGGCCGCGATCGCCGCGATCCGCGCCGCCGATCCCGCCTTCGATTACGCCGATTTCGTGGCCGGCGCCAAGGTCGCCTTCGAGATGATCCTCGGCGCCTTTGCGGCCGGCGACGTCAATGCGCTGAAGCCGCTGCTCAGCCCCGACGTGTTCCAGAACTTCGCCACCGCCATCGCCGAACGCCAGCGCCTGAAGCAGAAGCTGAAGACCACCATTGCCGGCATCACCGGGGCCGATCTGCTCGACGCCGATCTGCGCAGCGGCGAGGCGCGGATCACGCTCAAATTCACCTCGCAGCAGGTGAACGTCACCGAGGATGCGGAGGGCCGGATCGTCGACGGCCAGCCGAACGAGGTCGCCACCATCGTCGACGTTTGGAGCTTCGCGCGGCTGGTCGCCTCGCGGGATCCGAACTGGACCCTGGTTGCGACCGAAAGCCCGAACTAGAATCCCGCGGGGCATGGGGGTGGGGGAAAAGACGTTGCGACCGGTCGCGGCGGTTTTCGCCCTGGTGGTCCTGCTCGCCGGCTGCGGCCGGCCGCCGGAAGCGCCGCCTGGCCTCAGCCTGATCCCGACCAATTTCACCGCCCTGCCGGGCTGGGACCAGGACCGGATGACCGAGGCCCTGCCGGCCCTGCTGCGCAGCTGCGCCGCCATCGCCAAGCTCCCGGACGACAAGTCGATCGGCCCCAACGGCCTCGCCGGCACGCCGGCGGACTGGCACGAGGCCTGCAGCATGGCGACCCTGGTGCCGAAGAGCGACAACGTCGCCATGGCGAAGTTCATGACCGACTATTTCCGTCCCTTCGCGGCCCTGGACCGCACCGGGCGCCAGGGCCTGTTCACCGGCTATTACGAAGCCGACCTGGAAGGCTCGCTGACGCCCGGCGCCGGCTACCAGGCGCCGCTCTATCATGCGCCCGCCGCGCCGGTCACCTTCACCCGGGCCGAGATCGATGCCGGGGCCCTGGCCGGCCAGGGACTGGAATTCCTCTGGCTGCACGACGCGGTCGACGTCTTCCTGCTGCAGGTCCAGGGCTCGGGCCGGATCCGCCTGCCGGACGGCCGGGTGATCCGCGTCGGCTATGCCGGCAACAACGGCCAGAAATTCGTCGCCCTCGGCAAGGTCATGCTGGATGCGGGCATCCTGCCTAAGGGCGGCGTCTCGATGCAGGCGATCCGCGAATGGCTGAAGACCCATCCGGCCGAGGCCATGGCCTGGATGGCGAAGAATCCGCGCTACATCTTCTTCCGCGAAGTGAAGGGCGACGGGCCCCTGGGCGCCCTGGGCGTCGCCCTGACCGCCGGGCGCAGCCTCGCCATCGATCCGGAATTCCTGCCACTCGGCGTGCCGATCTGGCTGGACACCGCCTGGCCCAAGGACAGCGGCACGGTGAAAGCCGGCGATCCGCTGCGCCGGCTGATGGTCGCCCAGGACGTCGGCAACGCGATCAAGGGGCCGGTGCGGGGCGACGTTTTTTGGGGCAGCGGCGACGCGGCGCTGGACTTCGCCGGGCGCATGAAGAATGTTGGGCGCTACTTCCTGTTGCTGCCCAAGCCGGTGGCGGAGCGCAACACCCTGACCGTCACGGATATCCTGAGCCAGCAATGAACCCGACAGCCGCCGCGCCCCGCACGACCGTTGCCAGCGCGCCGCATGTCGCCCTCTTCGTTACCTGCCTCGTCGATCTGTTCCGGCCAAGCGTCGGCTTCGCCGCGGTGAAGCTGCTGGAGGATTCGGGGTGCCGGGTCAGCGTCCCGCCCAGCCAGACCTGCTGCGGCCAGCCCGGCTACAATTCCGGCGACCGGGCCAACGCAGTGGCAATCGCCCGGCAGGTGATCGCCGCCTTCGAGGGCCATGACTACGTGGTGGTCCCGTCGGGCTCCTGCGCCGGCATGCTGCGCCACCACTATCCGCAGCTCCTCGGCGACGATCCCGACTGGGCGCCGCGCGCCGCCGCCCTGGCGGCGAAGACCTTCGAGCTCACCCAGTTCCTGGTCGAGGTGCGCGGCCTGGACCGGGTCGAGGCCAAGCTCGCCGCCCGCTGCACCTATCACGATTCCTGCTCCAGCCTGCGCGAGATGCAGGTAAAGGCGCAGCCCCGCACCCTGCTGGCCTCGGTTGCCGGGCTTGCCATCACCGAGCTGAAGGATGCCGACGTCTGCTGCGGCTTCGGCGGCACCTTCTGCGTCAAGTTTCCAGACGTCTCCAACCACATGGTCGAGCAGAAGACCGCGGATATCGCCGCCACCGGCGCCGAACTGGTGCTGGCCGGCGATCTCGGCTGCCTGATGAACATCGCCGGCAAGCTGAAGCGCCAGGGCAGCACCGTCCAGGTCCGCCATGTCGCCGAGGTGCTGGCTGGCATGACCCAGGATCCGGCGATCGGGGAACCAGCGATCGGTGAACCCGTTGCGGGCAGGGCCGGCTAGGCCATGCTGCAGCCGACCTCGAACGATTTCACGGCCAATGCGGCGGCGGCGCTGAAGAACGAGCCGCTGCAGGAGGCGCTCGCCGTGGTGCGCTCGCATTCGATCCAGACCCGGGCGAAGACCGTCGCCGCCCTGCCGGAATTCGAGGCGCTGCGCGACCAGGCGCGGGACCTGAAGAACCACACCCTCGCCAATCTCGGCCGGTATCTCGAGCAGTTCGAGGCCGCGGTCGTCGCCTCGGGCGGCCAGGTGCATTGGTGCAGCGACGCGGAGACCGCGCGCCAGACTATCCTGCAGCTCTGCCGCAAGGCGAAGGCGAAGACCGCCACCAAGGGCAAGACGATGATCGGCGAGGAGATCGGCATCAACGATTTCCTCGCCGCCAACGGCATCGAGCCGGTGGAGACCGATCTCGGCGAATACATCATCCAGCTGCGCGGTGAGACGCCGAGCCACATCATCGGCCCGGCCCTGCATGTCACCAAGAAGCAGGTCGAGGAGACCTTCCGCGCGGCGCACCGGGATCTCGATCCCAAGCGCTCGCTGGAGGAGCCGGCGACGCTGATGGCCGAGGCGCGCGGCAAGCTGCGCTCGAAATTCCTCAAGGCCGACATCGGCATCACCGGCGCCAACTTCCTGATCGCCGATACCGGCTCGACGGTGATCGTCACCAACGAGGGCAACGGCGACCTGACGCAGATGCTGCCGCGCATCCACGTGGTCCTGGCCTCGATCGAGAAGGTGGTGCCGAGCGTCGCCGACGCGATGACCCTGCTGCGGGTCCTGCCGCGCTCGGCTACCGGCCAGGAACTCTCGGTCTATGCCACCTTCTCCACCGGCCCGAAGCGGCCCGGCGATCTCGACGGCCCCGACGAATTCCATGTGGTGCTGCTCGACAACGGCCGCAGCGCCTTCCTCGGCACCGAGTTCGAGGAGATGCTGCGCTGCATCCGCTGCGGCGCCTGCATGGACCACTGCCCGGTCTATCACACGGTGGGCGGGCATGCCTATGGCTGGGTCTATCCCGGTCCGATCGGCGCGCTGCTGACGCCGGCTTTGGTCGGACTGCAGAATGCCGGGCCCCTGCCCAACGCCTCGACCCTGTGCGGGCGCTGCGAATCCGTCTGCCCGGTGCGCATCCCGATCCCGAAGCTGCTGCGCCACTGGCGCGAGCAGGAATTCAGCCGCGCGATGATCCCGCCGGTGCAGCGCTCCGGCCTCGGCCTCTGGGCCTTCGCCGTGCGGCATCCGCGGCTCTACCGCCTGGCGACACGCTGGGCCGCGCGCTTCCTCGCCTGGCGCGGGGCCGGGCGCGGGCGCGTCTCCGCCCTGCCGCTGGCCGGCGGCTGGACCCGGCACCGCGACCTGCCGGTGCCCGCCGGGCGGACGTTCCACGAGCAATGGGCAGAACGCGGATGAGCACCGATCGCGACCGCATGCTGGCGGCGATCAACGCCGGCACCGCCCGGCACAAGCCGGTGGTGCCGAAGCCGGCGCCGCTGGTGCCGGCGCGCGGCCAGGAGACCGGCCAGGCGCTGCTCGACCTCTTCAAGCGCTATGTCGGCATCGCCTCCACCAGCCTGGACGAGGTCGCCAGCGACGCCGACGTGCCGGCCGCCGTCGCCCGCTATCTCAGCAGCCGGAACCTGCCGGCGAAGCTGCGCCTGTCGCCGGATGCCCGCGTCGCCGGCCTGCCCTGGTCGAGCCAGCCGCTGCTCGAGGTCGCGACCGGCGCCAGCGACGGCTTCGACGAGGTCTCGGTGACGCCGGCCCTGGCGGGTGTCGCGGAGACCGGCACGCTCGTGCTGCATTCCGCCGCCGAGACCCCGAGCACGCTGCATTTCCTGCCCGACACCCATATCGTGGTGATGCAGGCCAGCGAGGTGGTCGGCACCTATGAGGAGGCGCTGGAGCGGCTGCGGGCGAAGACCGGCGGCCGGATGCCGCGCACCGTCAATTTCGTCACCGGGCCCTCGCGCAGCGCCGATATCGGCAAAATCCTGCTGATGGGCGCCCATGGACCGAAGCGCCTGCATATCGTGCTGGTGAATGGCCAGTAGCTGAATGGCGAGGCGGCGCCTTTCCGAGGAAGAGCGGCAGCTTTGGGAAACCATCGCCAAGACCGCGAAGCCGCTGAAGCCGCGCCCGAAGCCCAAGCCCGCCGTGGCGCCCGCCGCCGCGGCCGTGCCGCCCGCGGTCGCGCCGCCCGGCAAGCAGCCGCGGCGCGCGAAGGTGGTGGCCCCGCCGCCGGCACCGGTGCCGCGTCCCCTGCGCCCCGCCCACGAGCTCAGCCACGGCATCTCGATCGGCATCGACAAGCGCCAGGCGGAGCGCTTCCGCCGCGGCCAGACGCCGATCGACGGCCGGATCGATCTGCATGGCCGCACCCAGCAGGAGGCGCATGATGCCCTCCGCGATTTCATTTCCCGGGCGCATCGCGCCGGCAAGCGCTGCCTGCTGGTGATCACCGGCAAGGGCATGACGGCGTCGAAGACCGGCGTTCTCAAGGCCAATGTGCCGCGCTGGCTGAACGAGCCCGGCCTGCGCCGGCATGTCCTCGCCTTCGCCTTCGCCCGCCCGGAACATGGCGGCGAGGGGGCGCTCTACGTGCTGCTGAAGCGCGAGCGGACGGCGGCGCCATGACCCCGTTCGGCCAGAAGCTGCGCGAGCTGCGCCGGGCCCATCGGCGCCAGCTCAAGGACCTGGCCAAGGCGCTGAAGGTATCCTCGGCCTATCTCTCGGCCTTGGAACACGGCCACCGGGCCCGGCCGACGCCGGGCTTCGTGCAGCAGGTCGCCGCCTATTTCAACCTCGCCTGGGAAGACGTCGACGAACTGAAGGCCCTGGCGCAGATCTCCGATCCGAAGCCGACCATCGACACCGCCGGTCTGTCGCCCCTGGCCACCGAGGTCGCCAATCGCCTGGCGATGCGGATCGAGGATCTCGACGAGGCGACCCTGCGCGCCCTGCTGCGCCAGCTGTCCTAGCTGCACGGGACGCTTGCGCCGGATTCCGTCACCGCTTATCCCTAGGCTCCCGCAATCGCCGAGGCTCCGATGAATCACGACACCCTGAGCGCCGTCATCCTGGGGGCCATCGAGGGCCTGACCGAGTTCCTGCCGGTCTCCTCGACCGGGCATCTCATCCTGGCCGGCGACCTGCTGGGATTCCAGAGCGATCTCGGCAAGGTGTTCGAGATCGTCATCCAGCTCGGCGCCATCCTCGCCGTCGTGGTCTTTTCCTGGGGCCGGCTGTGGCAGGTCCTGGTCGGGCTTCCGGCCGATCCCCAGGCGCGGCGCTTCGCCTTCGCGGTCATCCTGGCCTTCCTGCCGGCGGCGGTGCTCGGGGCCCTGTTCCACGATTTCATCAAGACCGTGCTGTTCTCGCCCTGGGTCGTCGTGGTGACCCTGGTCCTCGGCGGCATCGCGATCCTGGTCATCGAGAAGCGGGCGCCGAAGCCGCGCTACGACCGGATCGAGGCGATTCCCCTGCGCACCGCCGTCGGCATCGGCTTCTGCCAGGCGGTGGCCATGATCCCCGGCGTCTCCCGGGCCGGCGCCACCATCCTGGGCGGCGAATTGCTGGGCGTCGACCGGCGCATTGCCACGGAATTCTCGTTCTATCTCGCCATTCCCACCATGCTGGGGGCGACGGTGCTGGATCTCTGGAAGGCGCGGGCCGGCCTGACCGGCGACGGGATGGGGCTGATCGCCATCGGCTTCGTCACCGCCTTCGTCGTCGCCATTCCCGTGGTCAAGGGCCTGATCGGCTTCGTCGGCCGCCATGGCCTCGCCCCCTTCGCCTGGTACCGGATCGTCCTGGGATCGGCCTGGGCCATCTGGCTGCTGACCCGGGGCTAGGCGCGGCCCGGCGCGAAAATGCGACTGGCCGATGGCCGCCGCCTGAGGCTAACCTGATCCCCGGGGACGGAGTTCGACGGACGGGGATCGGCCATGACCTGGGGGAAATCGGCCAACATCGTGCTGGGCGCGGCGATCGCTCTCGTCCTGGCGACAGCGGGCGCCGGCGCCTGCACCCAGCCGCCGCAGGCGGAGTGGACCGCCAGCGAGCGCGCGGTCTGGACCGAGATCTGCGACGGCAGGATCGCCGACCTGCGCACCATCACCAAGGCCGAGCTCAGCTTCGACCACATGGACCAATGGCCGCCGGAGAGCGAGCTCTCGGCGCGGTTCCTCACCACCGTTCTCACCGATCCCGCCTATGTCGCGGCGACGCCCTATAGCGGCGTGCAGATCTTCCGCGCCCGGTTCCGCGAGCCGCTCGACCTGCAGCATCTCGAGCTGCGGCATTTCCTGCGGCTCGCCGAGACGGTGTTCGAGATGCCGGTCAATCTGCGGCAGATGCACAGCGCCGCCGAGGTGGATTTCCACACCAGCTGGTTCCGCTGGCGGGCGGAAAAGCCGGATACCTATGTCGCCGACACCAACCTGTCGCTGGACCTCACCGCCGCCAATCTCGACAGCGGCCTCAATCTCAATTTCGCCTCGGTGGGTCCGGTCGGGCTGCAGGACAGCCGCCTCGGCGCCAATCTGGCGATGTACCAGACCCTGATCGACGGCGATCTCAACCTCTACAGCGCCCGGATCGACGGCAATGCCGACCTGCGCGACGTCAAGCTGACCGGCGATCTGCTGATGAATTTCACGCTGATCCGCGGCAACTTCCTGCTCGGCGCCGCGCAGATCATCGCCCGCCCGGCGGCGGCGGACGGCACGATTTCCGGCGGCAAGGTGGACGGCGCCAATGCCCGGATCGGCGGGCGCGTCTCCATCGGACCCGCCGACGACAATCCGGCAACCCCCGCCGCCTCCTGCAAGGCCTTCGGCGACGCCGCGGCAGCGGCCAGCGCGGCGGCGACCGCCGCGCCCAGCCCCGATGCGCCGGCGCCGGCCGCGGTCGATGCCAAGGCCGCGGAGACCCCCGCACCGCCGCCGCCGACGATGTTCCGCGCCCGCAGCATCAGCCTGATCGGCGCCAATATCGAGGGCGAGGTCTCGATCCGCAAGGCGGAGGCGATCGACAATTCCGTGGTCTGGGCGCTCAGCCTGGAAGACGCCCGGGTCGGCGACGACCTCTGGATCACCGGCAGCCATTTCGCCCATGTGACGCTTTCGGGCATGACGGTGAACGGCTTTGCCCTGCTCCAGGGCACCACGGTCGACTACAACTTCCTCGCCGACAGCCTGCGCATCGGCAAGGCGGTCTGGATGAGCCCGGAGACCCGGATCCAGGGCGTGCTCAACCTTTCCAGCAGCTGGGTCGGCGGCGACATCGACTTCGCCGGTGCGCAGGTCATCGGCGCGCCGATCCTCAGGTCGCTGACCACCGGCGGCGATCTCAACATGAACTGCGGCACCACCTTCGAGGCGCCGCTGAGCGCCGCCTTCGCCAAGATCGGCGACAATCTCGACATGACCCAGGGCAGGTTCGCCTCGGTCGATCTGACCGGCGCCGAGATCGGCGCCGAACTGCGCCTCGCCGATGCCAACCAGGCGGCGCAGTTCCAGGCGGGGTCGCAGCTGTCGCTGCGTAATGTGATGGCGAATTCGCTGCGCGATCTGCCGAACTCCTGGCCGCAGTCGATCGACATCGAGGGCTTCACCTATCAGCGGATCGGCGGCTCGAATTCCGACCACCCGATCACCGAGCGGGCGGATGACGACCTGATCAACTGGCTGGCGCGCCAGGAACCCTTCTCGCCGCAGCCCTATGCCCAGCTGGCCGGCGTGCTGAAGCAGTCCGGCAACAACGAGAAGGCCAAGGCCATCCTCTTCGCCGGCAAGGCGAGGGAGCGCGCCCAGGCCAGCGGCACCACCAAGTTCTGGCTGACGCTGCAATACCTGATCACCGATTACGGGATTTATCCGGAGAAGGCCGGCATCTGGGTGATCGTGCTGATCGCCCTCGGCACCTATGTCTTCTCGCTCGACAGCGCCCAGCAGATGCGGCAGTTCACCTGGCCGCAGCGCGCCATCTACAGCCTGGACATGCTGCTGCCGGTGGTGCATCTCCGGCACCACCACTACGAGTTCGACCTCGAGGAATGGCCGAAATACTACCTCTATGCCCACAAGCTGATGGGCTACGTGCTGGCGACCTTCCTGATCGCGGCGATGACCGGCGGCGGCGGCGGCGAATAGCCGGCGCTAGAGGATGAACTTGCTGAGGTCGGTATTCTTCGCCAGCGGCGCGACCTTTTCCTGCACATAGGCGGCGTCGATGCGGACGACGGCGCCGGATTTCTCGCTGGCGGTGAAGCTCACCTCCTCCAGCAGCCGCTCCATCACCGTCTGCAGCCGCCGGGCGCCGATGTTCTCGACCGCGGCATTGATCTCGGTGGCGAGGTCGGCCAGCGCCTCGATCGCGTCGTCGGTGAAGCTGAGGGCGACGTCCTCGGTTTTCAGCAGCGCGATGTACTGCTTGATCAGGCTGGCTTCCGGCTCGGTTAGGATGCGCTTCATGTCGGCGCGGCTCAGCGCATTGAGCTCGACCCGAATCGGCAGTCGGCCCTGCAGCTCCGGCAGCAGGTCGGAGGGCTTGGCGATGTGGAAGGCGCCGGAGGCGATGAACAGCACGTGGTCGGTCTTCACCGGCCCGTGCTTGGTGGAGACCTGGGTGCCCTCGATCAGCGGCAGCAGGTCGCGCTGCACGCCTTCGCGGCTGACGTCGGCGCCCAGGCGTTCCGAGCGCGCGCAGATCTTGTCGATCTCGTCGATGAAGACGATGCCGTTCTGCTCCACCGCCTGGATCGCTTCGGCCAGCAGCTTCTCCTGGTCCAGCAGCTTGTCGCTCTCCTCGGCGATCAGCACCGCGTAGGAATCGGCGACCGTCAGGCGCCGCGTCTTCTGGCGCCCGCCCAGGGCCTGGCCCAGCATGTCGTTCAGGTTCAGCATGCCCATAGAGGCGCCCGGCATGCCGGGAACCTCGAAGGTCGGCAGGTTGAGCGCGCCGCCGTCCTTCACCTTCAGCTCGATCTCGCGGTCGTCGAGCGCGCCGTCGCGCAGCATCTTGCGGAATTTCGCCCGGGTCTC
>CAZKDH010000100.1:0-2358 GCA_964551505.1 uncultured Rhodospirillaceae bacterium | reverse complement strand
ATGTTCAAGCTCGACGCCGACGCGCACGGCGAACGCGGCGTGATCATCAACACGTCCTCGATCGTCGCGATGGAAGGACAGATCGGCACCGCCGCCTACGCGGCCGCGAAGGGCGGAATCAACGCCATGACGCTCGTGCTCGCGCGCGAATTCGCCCGGCACGGCGTGCGGGTCATGGCCGTTGCGCCCGGCATCTTCGAATCGCCCATGTTCAGCAATGCGCGCGGTCCGATGGTGGACTGGCTCCGCGATCAGGTGCAATTCCCGCCCCGCCCCGGCGCCCCTGAGGAATTCGCCCAGTTCGTGGCGCACATCGTCGCGAACCGCATGTTCAACGGCGAGGTGGTGCGCCTGGACGGGGCGCTGCGGCTGTCGCCGAAGTGACCGCCGCCGAAATAACCGCCGCCGAAATAACCGACTAGGACCGCGCCGCGATCCAGGCTTCCGCCCGGGCCAGGGCCGCCGCGCGCTCGGCCGGGCCGCGCCCCGCCTTGTCCAGGCGCAGGACCTCGAGGCTGCGGATGCCGATGGTGGAAAAGAGATAGGCCAGATAGGGCGTCAGGAAATCCTCCTGCGCCGCGGGATCGTCGCCGAAGGCGCCGCCACAGGCGACGACGACATGGACCGGCCGGTCGGCGAGCAGCCCGACCTTGCCGGTCGGCGTCGAGCGGAAGGTGCGGTTCTTGCGCACCACATGGTCGATCCAGGCCTTCAGCGCCGAGGGCACGGTGAAATTGTGGAGCGGGGTGTCGATGACCACGGTTGCGGCATCGCGCAGCTCAGCGATCAGCATCTCCGAATAGGCCAGCGCCCGGTCTTCCGCCGGACCGCGCTCGGCCTCGGGCATCAGGTTGGCGGCGACGAAGTCCGGCTCGGGATGCGGCGGCGGCACGGCGGCGAGATCGCGGGCGATGACGCGGCGCTTTGGATTGGCGGCCTGCAGGCGCGCCACCAGCAGGCGCCCCACCTCGCGGCTGATCGACCGGTCGCCACGATTGCTGACCGAGAGGTGGAGAAGATGCGCCACGGCTCAGGCCAGCGCCATCGAGAACCGAAGGGCGGTCGCCAGCAGGCCGTTGCGGTAATAGAAGCGGTGGCCGAGCGTGTTGCCGAGCGCGGTATCGAGGACCAGCCGGCCGCAGCCCTGGCGCCGCGCCTCGGCGATCGCGAAGGCGATCAGCCGCGCGCCATGGCCGCGGCCGCGTTCGCCCTCGGCGGTGACGAGATCGTCGACATAGAGATGCCGCCCATGCATCAGGTTATCCTGCAGCCGAAAGCCGGCCAGCGCCACCGGTCTTTCGTCCGGCCACAGGGCGGCGATGCGGTAGCCCTCGGCCGCCTGGCGCTTCCAGCGCGCGGCGAATTCCGCGGCCGAGGCGAGATGCGGGCGCAGCTCGCGCATCAGCGGGAAGAGGGCGGCGGCGTCCCGCGCCGGATCGGCATAGGCCGCCGTTCCGCTCATGCGGCGCCCGCATCGTTCGCCGCGGGAATGGGCGGGGTGAAGCGGAAGCTGCCGCAGATCCGGTTCCAGACGTTGATGGCGCCGATCGCCGCGGTCAGATGCGCAAGCTCCGCCTTGGTGAAGTGCTGCAGCACCGCGGCGTAGTCTGCATCGCCGACCTCGTGCTCGGAGATCCGGGTCAGGAGCTCGGTCCAGGCGAGGGCGGCGGCTTCCCGCGGCGCATAGATCCCCGCCTCGCGCCAGACGCCGAGCAGATCCAGCTTCGCCGCCGGCAGGCCCAACCCGCGCGCGACGTTGAGATGCAGCTGCAGGCAGAAGGCGCAGCGGTTGATCTGCGACGCCCGCAGCTTCACCAGCTCCAGCAGCGGCTTCTCCAGCCCGGCCTCGACCGCGGCATTGCCCAGCGCCAGGATCGCGGCATTGGCGGCGGGCGCCAGCTGCTTGAACTCCTGCCATTCGATGCGGGGATGCGACGACATGGGGCTTCTCCTTTCAAGCGATCCGGTATATTATCAGTACACGAACATCATATAAGAGTTCTGACATCATGCGCAAGCCGGCCCGGCGGGAAAAATCATCCATCGCGACACCCCCGGTGCCGGCACCGGTGCCGGTGCCCGGCGAGGGCAAGCGCGGCGTCGAGGGCCATCTCGGCTACCTGCTGCGCCAGGCGGCCGCGGCGCAGCGGGCAAAGACCGAGCGCGCCCTGGCCGATCTCGGGGTGACGCCGCCGCAATTCGCGGTGCTCACCATGCTCAATGCCTATCCCGGCATCTCGAACGCCGATACGGCGCGGCTGTCGCTGCTGACGCCGCAGACGGTGAGCGTCATCGTCGGCAACCTGGAGAAGGCCGGCTGGATCGGCCGGCGGCCGCACGAGATCCACGGCCGCATCC
>CAZKDH010000099.1:0-112849 GCA_964551505.1 uncultured Rhodospirillaceae bacterium | reverse complement strand
ACCACCGTACCGCCCGGCGAGTCGATGCGCACGATCAGCGCCTTGGCGTGCGAATCCGCGGCCAGCTCGTCCACCGCCTTCCGGCGCTTGACGTCGTCGGTGATGATGTCGCGGACTTCGAGGCGCGAGATATAGGCGCTGTCGACGAACCCGCCGGCGCCATAGCCGCCCAGCCGTCCCACGCCGACGCCGACCAGCCCGACCGCGACCGCGATGGCGAGCGTGCGCCACACGACGACCCGGCGCTTCAGCCGGCGGCGGTCGACCAGCCAGTCGGCTTCAAAGGCCATCGCAGTGGCGCCGCGCGGCCGCGTGCCGCATCAGGACTCGCCGTCCTCGTCGGCCTTCTTGCCCTTCTTGGCGGCGGGCTTCTTCTTTTCCTCGGCGGGCGTCTCGGCCGCGGCGGTCTCGGCGCGGCGCAGCATGGCGGCGCCGAGGATCTCGCCCAGGCTCGCGCCCGAGTCCGACGAGCCGTACTCGGCCATCGCCTGCTTCTCCTCGGCCAGCTCGTGCGCCTTGACCGACAGGGTCAGCCGGTTGTCGCGGCGATCGATGTTGGTGATGCGCGCATCGATGCGGTCGCCCGCGGCGAAGCGGTCCGGACGCTGCTCGCTGCGCTCGCGCGACAGATCCGCCTTCTTGACGAAGCCGGTGATGCCGTCGCGGACCGCGACCTCGATGCCGCCGTCATTGGTGGAGATCACGGTGCAGGTCACCACGTCGCCCTTCTTCAGCGTGCCGGCGACTTCCGCGAAGTTGTCCTTCTTCAGCTGCTTGATGCCGAGGCTGATGCGCTCCTTCTCGATATCCACATCGAGCAGCTTCACCTTCACCACGTCGCCCTTCTTGTAGTCGGCGACCGCTTCCTCGCCCGGCCGCTCCCAATCGAGATCGGACAGGTGCACCATGCCGTCGATATCCCCGGTCAGGCCGACGAACAGGCCGAACTCGGTGATGTTCTTGATCTCGCCTTCGAGCTCGCTGCCGACCGGATGCTTCTCCAGGAAGCCGTTCCACGGATTGTCGAGGCACTGCTTCAGGCCGAGGCTGATGCGGCGCTTCACCGGATCGACGTCGAGAACCATCACTTCGACTTCCTGCGAGGTCGAGACGATCTTGCCCGGATGGACGTTCTTCTTGGTCCAGCTCATCTCCGAGACATGCACCAGGCCTTCGATGCCCGGCTCCAGCTCGACGAAGGCGCCGTAGTCGGTGATGTTGGTGACGCGGCCCTTGAACTTCGAGCTGGCCGGGTACTTCGCCTGCACGCCTTCCCAGGGATCCGCCTCCAGCTGCTTCATGCCGAGGCTGATGCGCTGGGTCTCGGAATTGAAGCGCACGACCTGGACGTTGACCGTCTGGCCGATATGCAGCGCCTCGCTCGGATGGTTGATGCGACGCCAGGCGATATCGGTGACGTGCAGCAGGCCGTCGACGCCGCCCAGATCGACGAAGGCGCCGTAGTCAGTGATGTTCTTCACCACGCCGGTCAGCACCTGGCCTTCCTTCAGGTTGGCGACCAGTTCGTTGCGGGCCTCGGCGCGGCTCTCCTCGAGCACGGCGCGGCGCGACACCACGATGTTGCCGCGGGCGCGGTCCATCTTCAGGATCTGGAACGGCTGCGGGGTGCCCATCAGCGGACCGACGTCGCGCACCGGGCGGATGTCCACCTGGCTGCCCGGCAGGAAGGCCACGGCGCCGTTGAGGTCGACGGTGAAGCCGCCCTTGACCCGGCCGAAGATCACGCCGGTGACGCGCTGGTTGTCCTTGAACTGCTTCTCGAGCGCGGTCCAGGATTCCTCGCGGCGCGCCTTCTCGCGCGACAGCACGGCCTCGCCGTTCTTGTCTTCCATGCGCTCGAGATAGACCTCGACGACGTCGCCGATCTTGATCTCGGACTTCTGCCCCGGCGTGGCGAATTCCTTGGTCGCCACGCGACCTTCGGACTTCAAGCCGACATCGATCAGGGCGAATTCGCCTTCGATGGCGATGACTGTGCCGGAGAGGACGCTGCCCTCCAGGCCCCGGGCGGCGCCCAGGCTTTCCTCGAGCAATGCCGAGAAGCTGTCCTTAACGTAACCTTCTTTGGCGCCGATGCGCGCCGATGCGGATTTAGCCATGTAACTCTAGTTCCTTTCTCTATCGTTTTTCCGGCCGACCGGTTGTCTCCGGCGGTCTGGTGTCAAGGCAGAATGGGTATGGCGACCGATCGCGCGATCAGTTCGATGCACCGGCTCCGGTGCGGTCAGTCCTGCAGGCGGCGATCGATATAAGCTCGGGCCCGTTCGAACACCTGATCGGCGTCGAGCGCCGAGGTGTCGATGATCAGAGCGTCATCCGCAGGCTTCATGGGAGAGGTAGACCGCACCGTATCCCGGGCGTCCCTCTCCCGCATATCCTCCAAAACCCGCGCGTATATAACGCTCTCCCCCTTGGCTTGCAACTCCTTGAATCGCCGCTCGGCCCGGGCCTCGACCGAGGCGGTGATGAAGATCTTAACCTTTGCGCCTGGACAGACCACCGTGCCGATGTCCCGCCCGTCCAGCACCGCCCCCGCCTTGCCGGCCGGGGGACGGGCCGCGAAGTGCCTCTGCCAGTCCAAGAGGGCCGCCCGCACCGCCGGGATCGCCGCCACCTTGGAGGCCGCCTGGCTGGTCGATTCCAGGCGGATCTCCGGTTCCGCCAGGATTTCCGGCCGCAGCCCGACCGCGGCCGCGGTTGCAGCGGATTCATCCGTCGGATCAAGGCCTTGCCGCAGAACCGCCAGACCGACCCCGCGATAGAGCGTGCCGCTGTCGAGATAGGCCAGGTTGTAGCTCCCGGCCAGCCGCCGGGCGAGGGTTCCCTTGCCGGCCGCAGCCGGGCCGTCGAGGGCGATGACGAGGTTCTCAGCCATGCGGGATCACTCGGCCACGGCTTCGATGCCGGCGCCGAGCCGGTTCATGAGGTCGGCAAATCCGGGGAAGCTGGTATCGATCGGGCTGCCGTCGTCGATCCCGACCGGTTCCCGGGCGGCCATGCCGAGCACCAGGAAGGACATCGCCGGGCGGTGATCGAGATTGACCGCGATGGTCGCCCCGCCCTTCGGCTGCCGGCCGTCGCCGCGGACCAGCAGCCAGTCCTTGCCCTCCTCGATGGCGACGCCGCACAAGCCGAGGCCGCGGGCCATGGCGCCGAGGCGGTCGCTTTCCTTCACCCGCAACTCGGCGAGGCCCAGCATCCGTGTCTCGCCCGCGGCGAAGGCGGCGGCCACCGCCAGGATCGGATATTCGTCGATCATCGAGGGCGCGCGCTCGGCCGGCACGGTGACGCCCTTCAGCGCGCTGTGCCGGATTCGCAGATCGCCGACCGTCTCGCCGGCTTCGATGCGCCGGTTCCCGATCTCGATCGACCCGCCCATCTCCTGCAGCGTGGCGATGAGGCCGATGCGATGCGGGTTCAAGCCGACATTCTCCAGCGTGATGTCGGATCCCGGCACGATCAGCGCCGCCACCATCGGGAAGGCGGCGGAGGACGGATCGGCGGGCACGACGATCTTGCGGCCGGCGATCTCGGGCTGGCCCTGGATCGAGACCGCGCGGCCCGCGGGCGTCTGCGTCACTTCGACGGCGACGCCGAAGCCCTGCAGCATCAGTTCGGTATGATCCCGGGTCGGCTCCGGCTCGATCACCGTGATGATGCCGGGGGTATTGAGGCCGGCCAGCAGGACGGCGGATTTCACCTGGGCCGAAGCGACCGGCAGGGTATAGGCGATCGGCAGCGGTTCGGCGGTGCCGATGACCGCCAGCGGCGGCTTCCCGCCGGCCCGGGCGATGACCGTGGCGCCCATGCGGCGCAGCGGCTCGGCGACCCGGCCCATCGGGCGGCTGCGCAGGGAGGCATCGCCGGTGAAGAAGGTGGTCATCGGATAGGGCGCCACCAGGCCCATCAGCAGGCGGGTGCCGGTGCCGGCATTGCCGAGATCGAGCACGTCGTCGGCCTCGCTCAGCCCGCCGATGCCGCGGCCGCGGGCCCGCCAGATCCCGTCGGCGCCGCGGGCCGCCTGGCCGCCCAGCAGCCGCATCGCCGCGGCCGTGCGCAGGACGTCCTCGCCCTCCAGCAGGCCGTGGATTTCGCTTTCACCGACGGCGAGGGCGCCCAGCATCAGGGCGCGGTGGGAGATCGACTTGTCGCCGGGGACGCGCGCGCGGCCCTTTAGGGCGCCGGCGGTGCCGGAACGGAGCGGCTTGACCGGGTGCGGGGAGGCCTGGGGGTGGGACTGGGTCATGGCGCGGGCAAATCAGCTCGATCGGGGTTCAAAACCGGCGCGTTCCCATAGCACGGGAGCCCCGGAAAGCGGAAATCCCGAATTGCGGCGTGACCCCGGTCACGCCCGCCGGGCCAGGGCGGTTGACATCATGGGGGCTTCATGGCAAAGGCACCGCCCACTGTTACTCGTTAAGCCGAACGCCCGGTTTCGGGTGGGCGCGACAGTCCTGAGGAGACGCCGACGTGAGCAAACCGGAATGGGGCACCAAACGCATCTGCCAGTCCTGCAGCGCCCATTTCTACGACCTCGGGAAGGACCCGATCACCTGCCCGAAATGCGGGGCCCATTTCGACCCCGAGGCGATGCTGAAGAAGAGCCGCCGGGCGCCGGAAAAGGCAGCCCCGGTGAAGCCGGTGCCGGTGGCGGTCGAGGAGCTCCCCGAGGTCGAGGTCGACGAGGTGGCCGAGGGCGAGGAAGACGATGCGGTGATCGAGGATACCTCGGAACTCGGCGAGGACGACGAGGACATCTCGGAAGCGATCGAAAAGGACGACGACGACAAGGATCGCTGAGGAAACCGGGACAGGTAGGCGGAAAAGCCGCTCCTGATTCCGCTTGAATTGCGGGCTGGTTGCTCCTAGGTTCCAGCCCGTTCCGCCCCGGTGACGTCATCCCGGCCTCAACCGGCGGTCAGAGTTTCGGGCCCATAGCTCAGCTGGGAGAGCGCCACAATGGCATTGTGGAGGTCAGCGGTTCGATCCCGCTTGGGTCCACCAGATCGGCAAAGCCCCGCATCTTCCGATGCGGGGCTTTCGCTATTTGCACGTCGAGATACGATAAAGATTCGCTAAGATTGGCAAAGTGGAAGGGCCAATGCATCGGCGAGGCTTGGAACGAAGTGGTATCCGCGAGGGCTCTCCAAAGCGCCGCGCTGGGCTTCTATCGACTGCCATCGTACTAGGTTTGGCAGGCACAACGGCTGCTGCTATCGCTGCGATCTGGTTGCCTGAGATGGAGGGAGCCCAAGTACTCTCGCCATTGGTGTTGCTCGTTAGCGCTTTGCTGGCACCGATACTCTTGCGACGCGGACGCTGGCTTCTGATTTCTATCTTGCTTCTGTGCGTTGCATGCCAGGGAATCATTTTAGCGCCATATGCAGTTGGAGCCTTCCCGCGAAGCTCGCTTGGGGCCCAAGAGTTTGATCGCAACCGCCCGCATGCATTGATCGCGGTTCTGGGCAATTCAAGCCAAGACGCTGTCAAGTTTATCAATTCCGTCGCTGCCGATCTCGTTTTGGTTACAGATCGATCATCGGAAACGCACGATCATTTGGATGTGCTATTTTCTGGGTATCCCCAGCGCATTGAGCGGAGCGGCTGGCCAGGAATCGCAATGTTGGCGCGATCCAATTTCCGCATCGAGCGAATATCTGGGCCGACCCTGGATTCTCTGCCCATAATAGTTGCAAAAACTAAACTTGGCTCACAATCCTACGTCATTGTCCTGGCACATCTTGCTCGGCCGTTTCCATTTGCACCGGCCGGAATGCAGCGCCATGAAGCCTCAGAGATTGCTAGTTTCATCCAAACAATTCCTGGCCCTGTTATTGTGGCTGGAGATTTCAATTCGGTTCCGTGGTCAACGACAATGGCCGAATTGAGTTTGGATGGCAGGCTTCAGCTTCAGTTTAGTGCGGGGTCATGGCCGTCTTGGATGCCCTTACCGATACGTTTACCGCTCGACCAAATCCTAACGCGGGAAGCAAAGCTTGTGGGTCAACTTAGTGTCGGCCCTGATCTTGGATCAGATCATTTGCCGATATTGGGCGTAATCGAGCTCACTCCGTGAGATATGGGCTGTGCCGTCTGCGTTGCGTCGGTGTTGGCACCAAGGCATAGGTCAGTAGCCCGCAATTTGGAGCAATCAAACCTGAAATCTCTGCGCTGGCATGCCCTAACACCAAGGCCGAAAACGTCTGCAAAACTGCGGTGCCAATACTTTGATTTGCGATTCGGCAGCGACCTGATTTTCATCCGCTTCGTGCAATATCGCCAGTACGGGCTGGTTGGCCTCACAGCGGATGGAAGGTGACCTCTTCCGCGGCGGGAAGGTCCTTTCCGGGCGCCGGCGTCGGCAGCCCGCGATAGACCGTGGCGCCGATGATGCCGTCGCCGTTCTCGCCGTCATCGGCCAGCGGCAGGATGATCCGCTCGCCGTCGCCGTAGCGCCGCGCGTGGATGAACACCGGGCCGCGGCCATGGGCGAAGCAGGGCTCGGTCACCACGCGCCGGTGCCGGGCGAAGATCTTCTCGTATTCCCAGTCCTTGAAGAAGTCCTGCATCGGCACGCCGCGCAGCGACCGGCCGAAGGCCTTGTTGATCTCCTCGCCGGAGAGACGGCCGGTGAAACGGTCGGTCCCGCGGTCGTACTGCCAGGACCAGACGATCGGCAGGTCCCGGGCAATCGCCAGCGGGTCGATGTTCTTCCAGGCCGGCAGGCGCCTGCCGCCGCGCACGGCCTGCCAGTGGGCAGCAACCCGGCGCAGGGCGGGATCGTCGATCCGCGACAGAAACGCCTCAAAACTCATCCCTGGCTTCCCCTCGAAGCGCCCGCGGCCAGCAGTCCCGCCGCGCGACGGGCGGATGATGCCAGCCACCCGAGCCGACGGCAATGTCCGACCGGTGCCGGCTTGACCGGCCTTCCGATCTCGGCAGAATGAGCCGCACAGCCGGCGTCGTTCGATCGTTGCGCCGTCCGCCGCCTCCCGCAGGAAAGATCGACAAAGGCACGAAGGCACGATGATCAGCTATTTCTGGGTCGCCCTGGGCAGCGCGCTGGGCGGCGTGGCACGCTACTGGTGCACCGGCCTGGTGGCGGCACGTTTCGGCGACGCCTTTCCCTGGGGAACCATCGGCATCAACGTTCTCGGCAGCCTGGTCATCGGGTTCTTCGCCACCTTGACGGCGATCGACGGCCGGCTGCCGGTCGGCGCCGATGCCCGCCTCTTCGTCATGGTCGGATTGTGCGGCGGCTTCACCACCTTCAGCGCCTTCAGCCTGCAGACGCTCAATCTGCTGCGCGACGGCGATTGGCTGGGTGCCGGGAGCAACGTGCTGTTCTCGGTCCTGCTGTGCCTGGTGGCGGTCTGGGCGGGCCATTGCCTGGCCGGGCTGCTGGGCCAGCCGCGCGGGATCTAGCCGCCGCCGGACGCGAGGATTTAAGACTATATTCTCGCGGCGCCGTCGATGCTCGACCGGATCATTAACAGTAATTAAAGCAAGTTCCGCGCAAATTGATGGGACGATCCGGCTGCCGGCGATGGCCTGCGGTATCGGAACGCGATTTCCCGGGGATCCAGTCGCCTGGCCTTCGTCACTGCAGGAGCAAGCGCGTGGAATTGGTTGATTTGAGGGCCGCCTTGGCCGCGCACAAGCGCTGGCTGCGCAACGAGCGCGGCGGCAAGCGCGCCGATTTCACGCTGAAGACCTTCCGCGGGCTCGACTTGCGCAATGCCGAACTCTCGCGCGCGAAGCTCACCGGCGCGCAACTGATCCGCTGCGATCTCTCGGACGCGAAACTGATCGAGGCCGATCTGTTCGGCATCAACCTCACCGAGAGCGTGCTGCGCCGCGCCGATTGCCGCAACGCCAATTTCCGCGGGGCGCATCTACCCGGCGCCGATTTCTCGGATGCCAAGCTGACCGGCTCGGATTTCCGCGAGGGCTCGCTAATGGTGAATGTCGGCGGCTCGGTGGCGCCGCCGAAGCGCGAGGGGACGACGTCCAAGCTGTCGGGCGTCTCGATGTCGCGCGCCAACCTGGAGGGCGCCAAGCTGCACCATGCCACGATCCGCCAGGTCGACCTCTCCGGCGCCATCCTGCGCAATGCCGACCTGTCCGGGTCCAACCTCTCGGGCAGCTCGCTGAAGGATGCGGATCTGCGCGGCGCCAACATGAGCAAGTGCGATCTTTCCAGCGTCATGATGAACCGCGCCGAGGTCGACGGCTGCCGGCTGGACGGCGCGGTGCTGAAGGACGCCAACATCTTCGGAGTGGATTTCGCCAAGGCCAGCGCCCTGGGCACCGATCTCTCGGAGGCGATATCGGTGGACGATTCTGCCGAATCCCTGGCCCAGATCGGCGACGTGGTGAAGTCCCACGAACGCTGGGTCGAGACCTCGGGTGCCGAGGGCGAACGGGCGGACTTTACCGGCATCGATCTCTCGGGCATGGACTTCACCGGGCGCAATCTCAGCGCCGCCCTATTCGTCTGCGCCCGCCTGCGCTCGGTGCTGTTCAACCGGACCATCCTCGATCTCGCGGATTTCACCGAGGCAGACCTGACCGCGGCGAAGCTGATGAATGCCGACCTGAAGGGCGCCAATTTCACCCATGCGATCCTGCGGCGCGCCAAGATGAACGGCGCCGACCTCCGGGTGCAGACCGCCAAGCTGCCGAACGGGACGATCTACGAATCGCCGGTGCGCTTCATCGAGAGCAAGTTCGGCGATACCGACATGTCGGGCGTCCAGGTCGATCGCCTGGTGGCCGAGAAGGTCAATCTTGCCGGCGTCAAGGGCGACAAGGAACTGCTGGCCCTGATGGTGCCCTAGCGGCGCCGCGCCGGCGCGACTGCAAGGCGACGAGGCTGTGTCTGGATGCCCGATTCTATGCCCCACCTGGTTTCGGACCGCGGCCTGCGCCGCGCGTGCCGGATAGCCCGCTTCGCGCAGGGAGGCGCGCGCCATGCAGCGCGATGAGCTGCAGCGGGTCCTGGAGGCGCACCGGCTCTGGCTGCGCAACGACCGGCGCGGCCACCGTGCCGACCTGACGCTGAAGACGCTGCGCCAGGAGAATCTGCGCGAAGCGGAGCTGTCGCGCGCCAAGCTGACCGGCGCGCAGCTGATCCGCTGCGATCTCAGCGATGCCCGGCTGGTGGAGGCCGACCTGTTCGCCGCCAACCTGATCGGCACCCTGTTCCGCCGCGCCGTCTGCACCGCCGCCGATTTCCGCGGTGCCGCCCTGGCGGGAGCGGATTTCTCCGAGGCCAGCATGGTCGGCGCGGATTTTCGTGCCGGGGCGCTGATGGTGAATATCGGCGGCGCGGTCGGCCCGGCCGAGCATCGCACCGAGCCCGGCGCCGGTGCCGGCACCAAGATGGCGCGGGCCAATCTCGAGGGGGCGAAGATGCACCGCTCGGTGGTGCGCCAGACGGATCTGTCCGGCGCCATCCTGCGCAATGCCGATCTCTCCCATGCCAACCTCTCGGGCACCACGCTGAAGGACGCCGATCTCCGCGGCGCCAACCTCAACGGCTGCGACCTGTCGCGCGCCCTGCTCAACCGGGCGACGGTGGAGGGCGCCAACCTGGAGCACGCGATCCTGCGCGACACCAACGTCTTCGGCGTGACCTTCGACAAGGCCTTCTGCGAGGGGGTGGATTTCTCCGAGGCGATCGCCGTCGACGATTCCACCGCCGCCGCCGCGCGGATCTCCGGCGAGATCGCCGGCCACGAGCGCTGGGTGGAGACCTCGGGCGGGGAAGGTGCCCGCGCTGATTTCGCCGAGACCGACCTCTCGGGCTTGAATTTCGCGGGCCGCAACCTGACCGGCGCGGTCTTCGCCCGCGCCCGGCTGCGCTCGGCCAACTTCAAGCAGGCGATCCTCAACCTGACGGACTTCTCCGGCGCCGACCTCACGGCGGCGCATCTGCAGCGGGCCGATGCCAAGGGCGCGGATTTCAGCGAGGCGCTGCTGCGGCGCACCGATTTCCGCGACGCCGATCTCGGGGTCCAGGTGGCGACGCTGCCCGACGGCTCGACCCGGGAATGGCCGGTGCGCTTCGTCCTCAGCATCATGGACCAGACCAACATGACCGGCGCCAAGTCGACCCGGGTGATCGCCGAGGGGCTCGATCCGGCCGGCATCATCGGGGATGCCGCTATCCTGGCGGTACTGGGCGGAAAACCGAAGGCCTGAGCCTGGGCCCTGACCCTGGGTCCTGACCCTGGGCCCCGACCCTGGGCCCCGACCCTGGGCCCTGACCCTGGGCCGGGGCTTGATTTCTTAACGGATCGGCCTATTTCTCATAAAGGTCGCTTTTGCGCCCGCTAGGGATATTTACCTTTCGGGACGATGGGGCCGAGAGTCCGCGCCAGTTTCGGGTGGCCTCGAACGCAATGATCGCTCGCTCGCCTGGAGGAGCCGCAACCATGTCCCGCCTCTCGCTGTTCAACAGTCCGCTGCTGCTCGGATTCGATCATTTCGAGCGCACCTTCGACCGGATCTCGAAGATGAGTGCCGAGGGCTATCCGCCCTACAACATCGAGCAGATCGGCGAGGATGCGCTGCGCATCACCCTGGCCGTGGCCGGCTTCGGTCTCGAGGATCTCGACATCCGCATCGAGGACAACCAGCTGATCGTGCGCGGCCGCCAGGCCGACGACGCGGAACGCGTCTATCTCTATCGCGGCATCGCCGCCCGCCAGTTCCAGCGCAGCTTCGTGCTGGCCGAGGGAATCGAGGTCACCGGTGCCGCACTCGACAACGGCCTGCTGCAGATCGACCTGCAGCGGCCGAAGGTGGAAACCCAGGTGCGCACGGTGCCGATCCGCAAGGCGGCGCGGCGCGACGGCCAGGGCCAGCCGTCGGTCGCGGTCGACGGCCGGGCCAAGGACTGACCCCTGCCCTGCGATCAGGTACCTGGAACTGCAGCGGCCGGCTTCCCATATCAACGATCATGCTTCGGCAGCGTGATGACCGAAAGGTTGATGAAATGACCAGCGAATTGGAACGCATCCGACAGATGTCGATCGAGGAACTGCTCGGTCTCGGGGTGAAGAACGTCGCCTATCTGAAGGACGTCGAGGTCGATGGCGGCACGGCGGTGGCGATCTTCGCCGCCAACGGCCAGCAGCTAGCGCTGGTGCCCGATCGCAATACGGCGATGAGCGCCGCCTGGGACAACGGCCTGGCGCCGATGCCCCTGCACTGAACCTGTTGAGGTCGCGCCGCGGCCCTCAGGCGGCGTGGCTGTGGGCGTGGTCGGTGAGGAGCGCGTAGAGCGCTTCCGCCTGGTCGGCGCCGCGGAGCTTCTCGCAGATCGAGCGGTCGCGCAGCAGCCGGGAAACCCGGGCCAGCGCCTTCAGATGATCGGCGCCGGCGCCTTCCGGTGCCAGCAGCAGGAACACCAGGTCGACCGGCTGTTCGTCGATCGCCTCGAAATCCACCGCATGGTCGAGCCGGGCGAACAGTCCGAGGATCGATTTCGCATCCGCCAACTTGCCGTGCGGGATGGCGATGCCGTTGCCGACGCCGGTGGTGCCGAGGCGCTCGCGCTCCAGCAGCACGTCGAAGATCTGGCGCTCGTGCAGGCCGGTCAGCTCGGCGGTGCGCTTCGCCATTTCCTGCAGGACCTGCTTCTTGTTGGCCGCTTTCAGGCGCGGCACGACATGTGCCGGCGTCAGCAGAAGATCTTCGATTTCCATTGATCCCTCGTACTCAGAACGGTCGATCAGCGGCGACGGGCGGTCAAAGGCGGGCCGCAGCGCCGGAGGTTCCGGTGATTGCGGCTTCCTTCAGCTCCGGGTCGACCCAGCCGATGTTTCCGTCATTGCGTCGATATACCATGTTCAACCCGCCATGCGCCCGGTTGTGGAACATCATCGCCTTGGTATCCGACAGATCGAGGCGCATCACCGCCTCGCCGACGGTGAGCGTCGGGATGTCGGTCTGCATCTCGGCGATGATCGCCGGCGACGCATCGCCGTTCACGACGCCGTGCTCGGCCTCTTCCTCGCCCATCTCGGGGGCAAGGATGAACTGCGCGGCCCGGTAGGAATCCGCCACGTCGCGGTGATGGTCGCGCAGCCGGCGCTTGTAGCGGCGCAGGCGCTTGGCCATGTGCTCGGCGGCGAGGTCATAGGCGGCATAGGCCTGGTCCGCGCCGGCTTCCGACTGCAGCAGGATCCCGCGCCCGACATGGACCGAGAGTTGGGCGGTGAAGAGGTGCGACTGCTTGGAAAGCGTGACGCTGGCCTCGATCGGATTGGAAAAGTACTTTTCGAACATGCGCTCGAGGTTTTCCGCGATGTGGCTCCGGAGCGCGTCGCCAACATCGATGTTCTTACCTTTGACGGTCAAGTTCATGGGTCTTTGTCCAGTTTGCCGGGCAACCCGCCCGAAGTGGGGCTTTGGTCATGTGCCCCAGCGTCTTGTTTTCCTGGCCGCCGGCCCTCAGGAAGGCCGGGACCATAAGAACCGGTCCGTGGGAAGTCAAGAGTAGCAGACCAAGCCCTTAAAAGGATGTAACCACGCTCAGCCGGAACGCAAGGCCTTCTCGCGCCGGCGCTGCACCGACGAAGGTATTCTCAACGATTCCCGATATTTAGCCACCGTCCGGCGGGCGATGTCGATGCCCTGGGCCTGGAGAATCGCGACCAGGCGGTCGTCGGACAGTATTTCGTCCGGCTTCTCGGCATCGACCATCTCCTTGATGCGCGAGCGCACCGCTTCGGCGGAGTGGCTGTCGGCGCCGTTGGCGCCGTGAATCGAGGCGCTGAAGAAGTAGCGGAGTTCGAACAGGCCGCGGGGCGTCGCCATGTATTTGTTGGTGGTAACGCGCGACACGGTGCTTTCGTGCATCTCGATCGCCTCGGCGATGTCGCGCCGGATCAGCGGCTTCATGTGCTGCACGCCGTGCAGGAAGAAGGCCTCCTGCTGGCGGACGATCTCCGCCGCCACCTTCAGGATCGTCGTCGCCCGTTGATGCAGCGTCTTCACCAGCCAGTTGGCGGCGGCAAGGCGCTCGTTCAGGTATTCCTTCTCGTCCTTCTTCTGCGCCTTGGCGGAAACCAGCGCGTGGTACTGCTGGTTGACCAGCAGGCGCGGCAGGGTGTCGGTATTGAGTTCGACGTTCCAGCTGCCGTCGGGGCGGCGCGTCACCAGGATGTCCGGGATGACGGTCTGCACCTCGGCGTGGTCGAAGGACTGGCCGGGCTTCGGGTTGAGCGCCCGGATTTCGCCCACCATGTCGGCCAGGTCCTCGGCGTCGACGCCGCAGAGCTTCATCAACTGGACGCGGTCGTGTTTGGCCAGCAGGTCGAGGTGCGACAGCAGCGCCTGCATCGCCGGGTCCAGCCGGTCGCGCTCCTTCAGCTGCAGCGACAGGCATTCCGCGAGATTGCGGGCGAATACGCCGCAGGGATCGAACTGCTGCAGCTTCCGGAGTGTCGTCTCGACCCGTTCGAAGGGGCAGTTCAGGCGCGCCGCCAGGGCCGGCAGATCGCCGGCGACATAGCCCGCCTCGTCCAGCATGTCGATGATCTGCAGGCCGATCATCCGCTCCATCGGATCCTGGATGTCGAGATGGAGCTGGGATTCGAGATGCTCGCGCAGGGTGATGTCGCGCGTCAGGGTCTGTTCGAGACCGTAGTCATCGCCGGAGAAGTCGCTGCGTCCGCCGGTGCCGCGCCAGGCGCCGGCATAGGTCTCCTCGGAGCCGCCGCCGTCGGCCGGTCCCGCAGCCCCCCCGAACTGGTTGTCGTAATCGGCATCGGCCCGGGAGTCCCGGGCGCTCGGCATCGCCTCGCGCGCGCCGAATTCGGCGGCGTCCAGCAGCTTGTCGCGAGCTGCGTCGCGCTCCATCGGTTCGGCCGCCGTGGCAAAGGCCTCGGCGGCCTCGCTGTCGGCCGCCTCGGCGCGGGACTCGCCGCGCGACTCCTCGCCGCGCTCCAGCAGCGGGTTCTGCTCCAGCTCCTGCTCGACATAGGCCACCAGGTCCTGGTTCGACAGCTCAAGCAGCTTGATCGCCTGCTGCAGCTGCGGCGTCATCACCAGATTCTGGGACTGCCTGAGATCTAGTCTCTGCGTAACCGCCATACGATAACGGTACTACAGGGAGAATCTTTCTCCAAGGTAAACGCGGCGGACCTGCTGGTCCTCGACGATCTCCTGCGGGTTGCCTTCGCGCAACACCTCCCCCTCGTGCAGGATGTAGGCGCGGTCGACGATCTCGAGGGTATCCCGGACGTTGTGGTCGGTAAACAGGACCCCGATCCCGCGGTCCTTCAGATGCGACACAATGGCCCGGATGTCGTTGACGGCGATCGGATCGATGCCGGCGAGAGGCTCGTCCAGCAGGATATAATTCGGCTTGCCGGCCAGGCACCGGGCAATTTCCACCCGTCGCCGCTCGCCGCCCGACAGCGCCAGGGCCGGCACCTTGCGCAGGTGGCCGATCGCGAATTCCTTCAGCAGCTGGTCGACCCGTCGATGACGGGCATCGGGGTCGGACTCTGTCACCTCGAGCACGGTCATGATATTGTCTTCCACGGTCATGCCGCGGAAGATCGAGGCTTCCTGCGGCAGGTAGCCGATGCCGCCGCGAGCCCGCTCGAACATCGGCGCGTCGGTGACGTCGCGCCCGTCGAGAAAGATGGACCCGGCATCGGCGCGGATTAGGCCGGTAATGATGTAGAAGCAGGTGGTCTTGCCGGCGCCGTTCGGACCCAAGAGGCCGACTGCCTCGCCGCGCTGCACGCCGATGGTCACGTTGCGCAGCACCGGGCGCTTCTTGTACTGCTTGCCGAGATGGTAGGCGACCAGTCCCTGGACCCGGGTCGGATCGACATCGACGCCATCGACCGAAATCAGCTGCCGGCCGTCATGCGCCGCGCCATTGCTCCTGTCCGCGGCCGCCGGCGGACCGGCATGGGCCAGCGGCGGCGGCTTTCCGGTGAGATCCTCGGCCGCCGTCATGGGGTGGTTGTCCCCCCGGATGAACTCTTCTTCGGCTGAATGGTGGTATGCACCCGGCCGTCGCCGGAGGCCCCCGCCAGCAGCCGGCTGACGCCGCGCTTCAGGTCGATCTCCGCCTTCGAACCCTTGAACTGGCTGCGGCCCTGGGTAACCACGACGTTTCCGGTCAGCACCGCGATCTCGGTCTTCGGATCGTAGACCGCCCGGGCGCAGGTGACCGTCTCCTTGCCGGTATCGATGCGCACATTGCCCTCGGCCTGGAGCTGAAAGAGCTCCTTCTTGCCGGCGTCGTTGCGCCGGAAGAAGCCCGTCGCCCGGTCGCTCTGGATCTGGGTATTGCCCTGCACGATATGCACATCGCCCCGCGCCACCAGGGCGTCGCGGTCCTGCCAGTATTCCAGCGAATCCCGCGCCGTCATCGTCTCCTTCGGCGTCTCGATCTTCAGCGCCGTGCCGGTCATGATCAGCAGCTTCTTCGCGGCATCATAGTCGGCCCTGTCGCCTGACGCCGTCTGGGTCGAGGTCTGGATCCGCACATGCCCTTCGGCCACCAGGCGGTCGATGCTGCTGTCGCCGGCGCCATAGAACGCGGTCAGCGTATCCGCCAGGATCTGCGAATCGCCCTGGGTGGCAATGGCATTGCCGCGGGCGGTGTAGCTCTTGGCATCGCGCTGCCATTCGATGCCGTTTTCCGCACTGACATCGATCGGCTTGTCGCTGTTGCCGAAATCGAGGGCCCCTTCCCCGGTGGTGTCGCCTGCCGGCGCGACCGGCTCCGTCGTCTCCTGTGCCCGGCTCGCCCCGGCCAGCGGCGCCGCGGTCAGAGCGGCGATCAGCGCCGTCCGCAGCATCACCTGCACCAGCGCGGGACGCCCGCTTGCGCTCGACATCAAGCTGCGCATCGTCATTCGATCGTGTCCTTGCGATTTTTTGCGTAGATTTTCAGTTTGGCGTGCCCGGTGAAGACCACGGTCTTGCCGTCGTCGCGCACCTCGAAACCGTCCGATGCGATCTCGCCGTCGGATCTCTGGCCTTCGACCGGCCTGTTCCCTTTCGCGGAACGCGCCTTCAAGTCGATCGTTGCGGCCTCGGTCTTGAAGGACATGCCATTGTCCTGGAAAATCGTGACGTTGCCGGCGAGATCCAGCAGGTCATCCTTGCGCCGGTAGACGCCGTTGGTCGCCGTCAGCGCCACCCAGGTGCCGCCCGCCATGGTGATGTCGGCCTGCGGCTGGGACAGGTTGATCACGTCGTCATTGCCCTGCGGCTGGCTGGCCGAGGCGGCGGTGATCGAGAACGGCCGGTTGTTCGAATCGACCCCGTCGTATTTGACGTTGTTGACCGTCATGCCGGCATCAATCTTGGCGATGTCGACGAGAACGGTCTGGTCGATGGAGCTGTCCCGACCCAGGCGCGAGGATATCACCAGGTAGGCGATCGTCCCGATGGCGATCAGTGGCAACCCGACCTTCAGCCAGAGGATCCAGCTCCGCCGCCGCCGGGGGACGAAATGCGGCCGCGCCGGCGCGACCTCCGCAGGTGCGCCACCGCGCAGCATCTTGATGGATTCCTTGAGGTCGGCCATGGCGCGGGCGCCTCAAGCCACGCCGGCGCGCAGGCAATCGTGCAGGCGCACGATGCCGACCGGTTTCACTCCGTCGACCACGAACAGCGTTGTAATCGATCGCTCGTTCATGACCCGCAGGGCCTCCGCCGCGAGGGCATTCGGCCGGATGGTGCGCGGGCCGCTCGTCATCACGTCGCCGACACGCTGGCTCAGCAGGCCATCGCCCATGTGGCGCCGCAGATCGCCGTCGGTGACGATCCCGATCAGCGCACCCTTGGCGTCGGTCACGCCGACGCAGCCGAAGGTCTTTGCCGTCATGTGCAGGATCGCCATCGACATGTCGGCATTCTCGTCGATCAGCGGCACTTCCTGGTCCGCATGCATCAGGTCGGACACGCGCAGCAGCATCTGTCCAAGCTTGCCGCCCGGGTGCAGTTCGTGAAAATCGTCGGGCGAGAAGCCCTTGCGTTCGAGCAGCGCCACCGACAGCGCATCGCCCAGGGCCAGCATCATGGTGGTGGAGGTGGTCGGTGCCTGGACCAGGGAGCAGGCCTCGGTGACCTTGGGCAAGGTCAAGGTCACATCCGCGGCATTGCCCAGCGCACTCTCGCGCTGCATGGTGATGCCGATGAGCGGGATGCTCCAGCGGCGGGTATAGCCGATGACGTCGGAAAGCTCGGCGGTCTCGCCGGAATTGCTCAGGGCGAGGACGGCGTCCTTGGCCGTCACCATGCCGAGATCGCCGTGGCTGGCCTCGGCTGGGTGCACGAACTGAGCGGGCGTACCGGTCGAAGCCAGGGTGGCCGCGATCTTCCGGGCGATATGTCCGGATTTCCCCATCCCGGTCACCACCACCCGGCCGGTGACATGGGCCAGGATATCCAGCGCCTTGGCCAATTCCCCGTTCAGGCTGTCGGCCAGATGGGTCAGGGCCTCGGCTTCCTGGCGCAACACGCGCTCCGCCGCGGCCAGCCCTTCGGCGGCCGGCCCGGTCAGATTGGCAATCCGCGCGGCGGCGTTTGGCTGCTTGTTCATTCCCTATGATCCCAGCGCGTCGCGAAGGCGCATATTCTCAGATATCTCCCGAAACCAGAAGGGTTTTTCGCAAATTTAACGAATCCAGGACCGACCCCGGCGACCCAGAAGCGGCCGCACCGGCAAGGGTCGGCGGCGGAATCCGGCTCAATGGGAGAAAATGTCGGGGTCTTCCCAGCCCATGAAATCGAGAACGGCCCGAGTCGGCAGGAACTGGAAGCACGCGCTGGCGATCTCGGTTCGCCCTTCCCGGGCAAGCAGTTCGTCGAATTTCTGCTTCAACCGATGGAGGTGGAGAACGTCGGATGCGGCGTATTTCAGCTGCTCTTCGTTAAGGTCCTGGGCGCCCCAGTCGGAGGACTGCTGCTGCTTCGAAAGTTCGACGTTCAGCAGTTCCTTGCAGAGGTCCTTCAAGCCGTGGCGGTCGGTAAAAGTGCGGGTCAGCTTGGAGGCAATCTTGGTGCAGTAGACCGGCGCGCAATCCACGCCGAGGTGCAGCTTGAGCGTCGCCAGGTCGAAGCGGGCGAAGTGAAACAGCTTCAGGACTTCTGGGTCCTCGAGCATCGCCTTGAGATTCGGCGCCGCGTGGATCTGGCCGGGCTTGAGCAGCGGGATCTGCACCAGGTGGCAATTGCCGTCGCCGCTGGACATCTGCACCAGGCAAAGCCGGTCTCGCAGCGGATTCAGCCCCATCGTCTCGGTATCGATCGCGACAACAGGTCCCAGATCGAGCCCGGCGGGGAGATCCCCCTTGTGCAGATGGTTGGTCATCGAAGCTCCCAACATGCGCGGCGAATCAAGATGCGCCGCTTGGTTCCTCGAAAAGCTATCTGAGGAGTGGTGCCCAGGAGAAGACTCGAACTTCCACGGGTTGCCCCACAGGTACCTGAAACCTGCGCGTCTACCAATTCCGCCACCTGGGCCCAGGGTGCTTCTTCCGCGGGGCATGCCCCGCGCGTTGGACGGCGCATTCTGTTCAGAACGCGAGCAAAGTCAATTGCTTTCTCAGCCGGATTCCGCGGCGGATCCGGACCTGGCAGATGGCCGAATTTCCGCTATTCCCCAAAGCCTTCCGGGGGGTGCCGGGGATATCGCGCGACGTTTACAAAGGCCGGCGGATAACTCATACCTAGAGCGGTTCCCGGGTGCGGCGGCCCGGAACGGCTGGAATTGGGGGCGACATGGCGGGCGGGCTGGCGACGGTATTCGGCGGATCGGGGTTTATTGGCCGCTATGTGGTTCAGAAGCTGGCGCAGCAGGGCTGGCAGGTCCGCGTGGCGGTCCGGCGCCCGGATGCCGCCCTGTTCCTCAAGACCAGCGGCGGTATCGGCCAGGTTACCCCTATTGCGGTCAATATCCGGGACGAGCGCTCGGTCCGAGCGGCGGTGGACGGGGCGGACACCGTGGTGAATCTCGTCGGGATCCTGCACCAGTCGGGCGCCCAGACCTTTGCGGCGGTGCAGGCCGCGGGAGCCGGCCGGGTGGCCGCGGCGGCCAGGGCGGCGGGCGTGAAACAACTGGTGCATCTCTCGGCGATCGGCGCCGACGCCAATTCCGCCTCGACCTATGCCCGAACCAAGGCCGAGGGCGAAGCCGCCGTCCGGCGGGGCTTTCCCGAGGCGATCATCCTGCGTCCCAGCATCGTGTTCGGGCCGGAGGACGATTTCTTCAACCGCTTCGCCCGCATGGCACTGGTCTCTCCCGTTCTGCCGCTGGTCGGCGGCGGAACGACGAAGTTTCAGCCGGTCTATGTGGTCGATGTGGCGGCGGCGGTCATGCGCGCGCTGGAAGACGCCGGCTCTGCAGGCAAGACCTATGAGCTCGGCGGACCGCAGGTATACAGCTTCCGTGACCTGCTGGAGATCATGCTGAGGGCGATCGGCCGGCGCCGCTGCCTCGTCGGCCTGCCGTTCGGACTGGCGACGCTGCAGGCCGCACTCCTGCAGCTGCTGCCCAACCCGATCCTGACCGTCGATCAGGTGCGGCTGTTGCGGCATGACAATGTGGTCGGCGCAACGGCTCTGACGTTCAGGGATCTGGGGATCATGCCGACCGGGCTCGACCTGGTGCTCCCGACATACCTGGATCGGTATCGGCCGCGCGGTTTCTACACCCGGACCTGACCGGGGCGTCCCGGCGCCGGACGCGGGGGGACAAACCGCATCCGGCGCCAGTGCTCTTGGCGAGACCGGAACAGGGACAGCAGCCCCGGGCTCGCGCGAGGAAGGCCAGGCGCCTGGGACACGGGGCGATCGGCCTTCATGAGGTTCGTCGCGACGAGCGGGCGCCGGGTTCACGCTAATTCAGCGGCCCGCAGATTCCTTCGATGCCGCCGGGAAGGCGGTAGGTCAGGTACAGCACCACCACCCCCAGGATGACGCGGTAGAGCGCAAAAGGGCCGTAACCCGACCGGCGCAGCCAATACATCATGAAGGCGATGGCAAGGAAGCCGGTCAGGGCCGAGCCGGCGGCCATCAGGCCCATGGATTGCAGCATCTCGGGCTGGGGCGTTTTCAGCAGCTCGTAGCCTTCATACAGGCCGGAAGCGGCGATGGTCGGGATGGCCAGCAGGAAGGAGAATTTTGCCGCCGCGATGCGCTCGTAGCCGAGAAATCTGGCCATGGTCATGGTGATGCCCGATCGGCTGGTCCCGGGGATGAAGGCCAGGCATTGGAATATGCCGATCATCAAGGCCTGCGCGGTATTCAGGTGCTCCATCCGGCGCACGGTGAGGCCAATCCTGTCCGCGGCATAGAGAACCACGCCCCAGACGACGAGATTCCACCCCACAACCTCCGCCGTGCGCAGGGCCGGGCCCACGAACATTTCCAACAGGAAGCCGACGATCAGGGCCGGCAGCGTCGCCACCAGGAGCAACCAGATCAACCTGGCGCCGGGGTCGCGCTTACCGCGCGCAATCTTGTAAAGGCCTCGGACCATCACGAACAATTCGCGCCAGAAATAGACCAGGACCGCCAGCAAGGTCCCCAGGCGCGCGGCGACGTCCATCGCCAGACCCAGGTTCGGCCAGCAGAAGAAATCCGGGACTAGGATCAGATGCCCTGAGGAGCTTACCGGCAGAAACTCGGTCAAGCCGCGAACGATGGCCAAGACCAGAATGTCAATGTTAGGCACGCGAATCACCCGGAAGCGGCGCTAGCTAAGCAGTTGCGCCTTATAGCATTTCCGCTGGACTCGCGCCTATCTTCGTTATTAGTACCATTTTGGAACTAAATTCTTTCTTGCGAAGACCATGACCCGGCACATTCCGATGTTCCTGGCCAAGAATCCATAATAAAAGTCAATAATATTGATCTAATTTTCAAATTCGACTCGATACCTCCGAATTCTTGACCTAGTATCGATTGCGGCCGAGCTGGCCGGGTGACTGAGGCATGGATTGGGCACTTCATGGTCGAACGGCTGCTCAAATTCGTTAACGTCGACCAGGCGATGCCCGACAAGCGGGCGGCGCGAAGCCGCCAACGGGATTTTGCCGAGATCTACGCCCGTTTCGCGCCGGCGAAGGCCGTCGAGCAGTCCAGCCGGTGTTCCCAGTGCGGGGTGCCGTTTTGCCAGGTGCATTGCCCGCTGCAGAACAACATTCCCGATTGGCTGAAGCTGACCGCCGAAGGTCGCTTGGAAGAAGCCTATGAGCTCTCCGCCGCCACCAATACCTTTCCCGAGATCTGCGGCCGGATCTGCCCCCAGGACCGGCTCTGCGAAGGCAATTGCGTCATCGAGCAATCCGGCCATGGCACGGTGACAATCGGCGCCGTCGAGAAATACATCACCGATACGGCCTTCGAGATGGGCTGGGTCCAGCCGGCCAGACCGCGGCGCGAACTTCCGCAAACCGTCGGTATCGTCGGCGGCGGGCCCGGCGGACTGGCGGCCGCCGACCTGCTGCGCCGTAAGGGCTATCAGGTGACGGTCTACGACCGGCACGACCGGATCGGCGGCCTGATGATCTACGGCATTCCTAACTTCAAGCTCGAGAAGGACGTCGTGCTGCGCCGGGTCGACCTGCTGGCCCAGGCCGGCGTCACCTTCAGGACGGGCTTCGCCATCGGCCGGGATGCGGGTCTGGCCGACTTGCAGGCGCGCCACGATGCGCTGCTCATCGCAACCGGGGTCTACAAGGCGCGCGCCCTGAAGGCGCCGGGCGTCGGCCTGAAGAACGTCATCGCCGCCCTGGACTTCCTGACCGCCAGCAACCGCAAGGGCCTGGGCGACGCGGTCCCCGACTTCGACTCCGGCGCCCTGAATGCCGAAGGCAGGAACGTGGTGGTGATCGGCGGCGGCGATACGGCGATGGATTGCGTGCGCACCGCCGTGCGCCAGGGTGCGAAATCGGTCAAATGCCTCTACCGCAGGGACCGCGCCAACATGCCGGGGTCGCAGCGCGAAGTCGCCCATGCCGAAGAGGAAGGCGTCGAGTTCCTCTGGCAGTCCCTGCCGGAAGCCTTCGTCGAATCCGACGGCGGCCGGGTCGGCGCGGTGCGCTTTGTCCGCATCCATCTCGGCCTTCCCGACGCGACCGGCCGGCAGACTCCGCAAGTGATCGAGGGCTCCAGTTCGGAAATTCCGGCCGATCTGGTGATCGAGGCCCTGGGCTTCGATCCCGAAGACCAGCCGACGCTGTTCGGCGCGCCGGCGTTGCCGGTCACCGATTGGGGGACGATCAAGGTCGACTGGCGCACCCTGATGACCGCCATACCCGGAGTCTTCGCTGCAGGCGACATCGTACGCGGCGCCTCCCTCGTGGTCTGGGCGATACGCGACGGTCGCGATGCCGCGGAAAGCATTGCAAAGTTCCTGCAGAATTCGGCGCAGCGCGCCGCGGCGGAATGAGGGGCCAGCGATGACCGACCACAAACAGGCGTGGCAGACCGGCATCCAACATTTGGCAGCACAGGGACTCTACGATCCCGCCGAGGAGCACGATGCCTGCGGCGTGGGGCTGATCGCCGCGCTGGACGGGAAGCCGCGGCGCGACGTGGTGCTGAAGGGCATCGAAGCCCTGAAATCGGTCTGGCACCGCGGCGCGGTGGATGCCGACGGCAAGACCGGCGACGGCGCCGGTATCCACGTGCAGATCCCGCACGCCTTCTTCGAGGACTACATCCGGCGGGGCGGGCAGCAGATCGGGCCGGCAAAATTCGCCGTGGGACAGATCTTCCTACCCCGCACCGACCTCGGAAAGCAGGAACGCTGCCGCGTCATCGTCGAGCGCGAGATCCTGAACTACGGCTACACGATCTACGGTTGGCGGCAGGTTCCGGTCGACATCGCGGTGATCGGCGAGAAGGCCAATGCCAGCCGCCCCGAGATCGAGCAGATCATGATCGCCAACAATCTCGGCAAGAGCGAAGAGGCCTTCGAGACGGATCTCTATATCATCCGCCGCCATATCGAGAAGGCGGCGCTCGAGGAGAACATCCCCGAGCTCTATATCTGCTCGCTGTCCTGCCGGTCGGTGATCTACAAGGGCATGTTCCTGGCCGAGCAGCTGACCGCCTTCTACCCCGATCTCACCGACGACCGTTTCGTCTCCAATTTCGCGATCTACCACCAGCGCTATTCGACCAATACCTTCCCCACCTGGTCGCTGGCCCAGCCGTTCCGCGTTCTCGCGCATAACGGCGAGATCAATACCCTGAAGGGCAACGTCAACTGGATGCGGGCGCACGAGACCCGGCTGCAATCCCCGGTCTACGGCGACCACATGGCCGAGCTGAAGCCGGTGATCCAGCCCGGCGGGTCGGATTCGGCGGCGCTCGACAACGTCTTCGAGATCATGACCACGGAGGAACGGCCGCTGCCGATGGTCAAGTGCCTGCTGATGCCGGACGTCTGGGACGGCCGCGCCGCCATGGCGCAGCCGGTCAAGGACATGTTCAGCTACTGCAATTCCGTCATGGAGCCGTGGGACGGCCCGGCGGCGATCTGCGCCTTCGGCGGCCACTGGGTGATCGCGGCAATGGACCGCAACGGCCTGCGGCCGATGCGCTACGCGATTACCGAGGACGGCCTGCTGGTGGCGGGATCGGAGACCGGCATGGTCCGCCTCAACGAGGGCGACATCAAGCAGAAGGGGCGGCTTGGACCGGGCCAGATGCTGGCCTTGGATCTGCGCGCGGGACGGTTCTACGAGAACCGCGAGATCATGGCGCAATTGGCCGCGACCGACGACTACGGCGCCTGGGTCAAGAACATCACGGTCATTGACGACCTCATCAAGCGTACCCGCGGCGAGCCGGCGGTCTTCGACAAGGACATGCTGCGCCGCCGCCAGGTCGGCGCCGGTCTCTCGATGGAGGATCTCGAACTCGTCCTCCAGCCGATGGTCGAAGAGGCGAAAGAGGCCGTCGTCTCGATGGGCGACGATACGCCCCTCGCCGTGCTTTCCGACCAGTACCGCGGCCTGCATCATTTCTTCCGGCAGAATTTCAGCCAGGTCACCAATCCGCCGATCGATTCCCTGCGGGAAAAGCGGGTCATGAGCCTGAAGACCCGGCTCGGCAATCTTGGCAACGTCATGGACCAGGACGAGAGCCAGTGCCGGCTGCTGCAGCTCGAGTCGCCCGTCCTCACCACCGCGGAATTCCAGGCGATGCGGGCCTATATGGGCAGCAGTGCCGCCGAGATCGACTGCAGCTTCGATATTGCCGCCGGCGACAATGCGTTGAAGGATGCGATCCAGAGGGTTCGCCGCCAGGCCGAGGACGCGGTGCGCGAGGGCGCCACTCATCTCATCCTGTCGGACGCGGCCGTCGGTCCGAGCCGTGCCGCCATCCCGATGATTCTCGCAACCGGTGCGGTGCACGTGCACCTGCTGCGCCAGCAGCTGCGCACCTTCACGTCGCTGAACGTGCGCTCGGGCGAATGCCTGGACGTGCATCATTTCGCGGTGCTGATCGGCGTCGGCGCCACCACGGTGAATGCCTATGTCGCCGAAGCCTCGATCGAGGACCGGCGGCGGCGCGGCCTGTTCGGCAAGCTCAGCCTCGAAGAATGCCTCGAACGCTATCGCAGCGCGGTCGACCAGGGCCTGCTGAAGGTCATGTCGAAGATGGGCATCTCGGTGATCTCTTCCTATCGCGGGGGCGCGAATTTCGAGGCACTCGGCCTGTCGCGGACCCTGGTCGCGGAGTATTTTCCGGCAATGCCGTCGCGCATTTCCGGAATCGGCATGATCGGCATTCAGAAGCGGGTGATGGATCTTCATGCCCGTGCCTGGTCGGAGGATTTCACCGCCCTGCCGATCGGCGGGTTCTACAAGTACCGGCGCGGCGGCGAGACCCATGCCTGGGCGCCTGACCTCATCCACATGCTGCAATCGGCGGTCGCCAGCGAGTCCTACCAGACGTTCAAGAAATATTCCGAGGCCGTGCACAAGCTGCCGCCGGTGGCGATCCGGGACCTTCTCGATTTCGTCCCGACCGGGAAGTCGATCTCGGTCGACGAGGTTGAGAGCATCACCGAGATCCGCAAGCGCTTCGTCACGCCCGGCATGTCGCTCGGCGCCCTCGGGCCCGAGGCGCATCGCACCCTGGGCATTGCGATGAACCGGATCGGCGCCAAGTCGGATTCCGGCGAGGGCGGCGAGGACCCGCTGCACTACAAGCCGCAGGCCAACGGCGACAACGGCAACTCGGCGATCAAGCAGGTCGCCAGCGGGCGCTTCGGCGTGACGGCGGACTACCTTATCAATTGCCGCGAACTCGAGATCAAGATGGCACAGGGCGCCAAGCCTGGCGAGGGCGGCCAGTTGCCGGGCTTCAAGGTGACCGCGGAGATCGCGAAGCTGCGCCATGCCACCGAGGGCGTGTCGCTGATCTCGCCGCCACCGCATCACGACATCTATTCCATCGAGGATCTGGCCCAGCTGATCTACGACCTGAAGCAGATTAACCCGACCGCCAAGGTCTGCGTCAAGCTCGTGGCACGTTCCGGCATCGGCACCATCGCCGCCGGGGTGGCCAAGGCGAAGGCCGACATCATCCTGATTTCCGGCCATGTCGGCGGCACCGGCGCTTCTCCCCACACCAGCATCAAGTACGCCGGCATTCCCTGGGAGATGGGCCTGTCGGAGGCGCACCAGGTGCTGACCTTGAACCGCCTGCGGCACCGCGTACGGCTGCGCAGCGACGGCGGCCTGAAGACCGGCCGCGACGTGGTGATCGCCGCCATTCTCGGCGCCGAGGAATACGGCATCGGCACGGCTTCGCTGATCGCCATGGGATGCATCATGGTCCGGCAGTGCCATTCGAACACCTGCCCGGTCGGCGTCTGCACCCAGGATCCCAAGCTGCGGGCGAAGTTCTCGGGTTCGCCGGAGAAGGTGGTCAACCTGTTCAGCTTCATCGCCGAGGAGGTGCGCGAGATCCTTGCCAACCTCGGCTTCCGGTCGTTGAACGAGGTGATCGGCCGCACCGAGCTGCTGGAACAGGTCAGCCGTGGTGCCGCGGATCTCGACGATCTGGACCTGAACCCGATCCTGGCCCAGGCCGATCCCGGCGACCAGGCGCGCTACTGCACCCTCGAAGGCCGCAACGAGGTGCCGGATACGCTCGATGCGCAGATGATCAAGGACGCCGGCCCCCTGTTCAGCGCCGGCGAGAAGATGCAGTTGCAATACAACATCCGCAACACGTTGCGCGCCATCGGCACGCGCCTGTCTTCGGAAATCACCCGGCGCTTCGGCATGGCGGGGCTCAATCCCAACCACGTGACGGTGCGACTGCGCGGCTCGGCCGGCCAGTCCCTCGGCGCCTTCGCGGTGCAGGGTCTCAAGCTCGAAGTGCTCGGGGATGCCAACGACTATGTCGGCAAGGGCCTGTCGGGAGGCACCATCGTGGTCCGCCAGCTGCCGTCGAGCCAGCTCGCCTCCAATGCCAATACCATCATCGGCAACACCGTGCTGTACGGGGCGACCGCGGGGAAGCTGTTTGCCGCCGGCCAGGCGGGCGAGCGCTTCGCCGTCAGGAATTCCGGGGCGGAAGTGGTGATCGAGGGCTGCGGTTCCAACGGCTGCGAATACATGACCGGCGGCACTGCGGTAATCCTCGGTGCCGTGGGCGACAACTTCGCCGCCGGCATGTCCGGCGGCATGGCCTTCGTCTATGACGACGCCGGGCTCTTCCCGTTGAACGTCAACGGCGAAAGCGTGACCTGGCAGCGTCTCGAATCCGCCTATTGGGAGGACCGGCTGAAGTCCCTGGTCACGGAGCATGCCCAGGAAACCCAGTCGAAGTTCGCCGGGCGGCTCCTGAACGACTGGCAGCTCGAGCGCGGCAAGTTCTGGCAGGTCATCCCCAAGGAGATGCTCGATCGCCTCGACCATCCGGTATCGGATCAGCTGGCGTCGAAACTTGCGGAGTAGCGCGGCATGGCTGCGGCGCTCAGCCTCGAGGGAACGGTCCGCGTCGTCGCTCAGGGCGGGGTGTTCCGCGCCATAGAGCGCCTGCTCGGTTTCGAATCGGCCACCGAAATCGGGAATGCCGCGCTCGTCCGGTTCGACCCGCCGGCTTCGGACCTCGATCCACGGCGGATCGTGCGCGTCTGACGGGAGCTGCCGGAATATCAGCTTGTGGGGCGCCGCCGGTACCGGCACGATGCCCTTCGGTGGGATGTTTCACAATCGGGACCAGCGGTCACCCCTTGGCATGACGCAACAAGCGCCGAAGATCCTCAAGAACTTGACGCTGAATGAAACCGCCGTGCGCCGGCTCGAGGAGCTGCACCGGAATTGGCGGCTGGGGCGGGCGACCAGCCAGCGCCTGATGCTGGCCGATTGCGACCTGCGCCGGCTCGATCTCAGCCTCATGGATTTCACCGATGGCCATTTGGTGCGCTGCAATATGGAGCGCGCCAATCTGCGCGGGACGGTATTCCGCAATGCCACGCTGACGGGATCGATCTTCGACGAAGCCGACATGACGGGGGCGATTTTCGAGAAGGCCGACTTGCGGGGAGCGGTGTTCCAGGGGTCGGATCTCACCCGGACCGTCATGGGTTCCGCCGATCTTCGCCAGGACTTTTCCAAGGAGCTCAATTGGGAGTTGGCCCCGGCCTGCCGGTTTCGCGGCGCGCGCCTGGAGAAGACCAATTTTGGCGATGCCAAACTCGCAAGCGTCGATTTTGCCGGCGCCTTTCTGCTGGATGCCGACTTCTCCGGCGCCGACATGCGCAAGGCGAGCTTCGCCGCGGCACAGCTCCAGGGCGTCAAGCTCTACCGGGCCGAGTTGGAAGGAGCGGATTTCTCGCTGGCATCCCTGGACCAGGCCACCGGCGATCAGGTGCGCGCCGCCGCGCTGCCGATCGGTTCGGCACCACGCCTCAGCGACGCCGAGTTTGCCCATCGCCTGGCCCAGCACGCACTATGGGTCGACAGCCTGGGTCAGGCGGGACAGCGTCTCGAACTGGATGGCTTCGATCTCAGCGGGGCGAACCTGCGGGGTGCCAATCTCGCCGCCGCCAGGCTCGACCACTGCTTGCTGGCGCGGGCCAACCTGCAGCAGGCTTGGCTGCTGGCGACCGATCTGCATGGCGCCAACCTCTCGGAGGCCGATCTCTCCGACGCCGATCTCCGGGGTGCCGATTTCAGTGAATCGCATCAACGCGGGCTGGTCCTGCCGGGCGCCAGAACCGGCGCCATTCCGGGGCTCAGCCTGATGACCAAGGGCCTGCGCCTCTAGCGACCGGGCCCTGCTGGCGCTGGCGGGCGCTCCGCGGCGCTGCTATGTTCCGCCTGCGAATCACCATGCGAACCCTATTACACAATCCGCTGCAGCCGCAGTCCCGCACGATCCGCCTGATGCTGAAGGAAAAGCGTCTGGAGGCGGTGTTGCAGGTCGAGCGCCCCTGGGAACGTCGCGAGGCTTTTCTCGCCATGAATCCGGCCGGGGAAACGCCGGTGATGATCGAGGAATCCGGTCTGGTCGTCTGCGGCACCTGCCCGATTGCGGAATATCTGGAGGAGACCTTCGGCGACGTGTCGTTGCTGGGCGTCGGCTCCGGGGAACGCGCCGAGGTGCGGCGGCTGGTTGACTGGTTCAACCAGAAATTCGACCGCGAGGTGACCCAGAACCTGCTCCATGAGAAGATCTTCAAGCGGTTTGCCGCCGAGAGCGGCCCCGATTCGGGGGCGATTCGCGCCGGCAAGGCCAATATCCGGACCCATCTCGGCTATATCTCCTGGCTCGCCGACCGCCGCAACTGGCTGGCCGGCGAGGCGCTCAGCCTGGCCGACTTGGCTGCCGCCGCCCAGCTCTCCGCGATCGACTATATCGGCGACGTGCCCTGGGACGAATTCCCGACGGCGAAGGACTGGTACGTGCGGATCAAGTCTCGGCCGAGCTTCCGGCCGCTCTTGGCCGATCATATTCCGGGCGCTCCACCGCCGCCGCATTACGCGGACCTCGACTTCTAGGCCAGCCGTCCAGACAGGCTCACGGCGCCTTTATGTCCAGGGCCTCGAGATTCTTCCGCGCATCCTCGGCCGCCAGCACATCGGGCGCGGTCTGGAGGAGCTTCAGCCATTCCGCCCTGGCGCCATCCTTGTCGCCGGCCGCCAGCATCTGGATTCCGTGCTCCAGCAGCGCTTCCGGATTGTCCGGTTCGGCCTTCAGCGCCTGTTCGACATTGTCGCGCGCAAGGTCGCCCTGCGCGAGGTGCCGATAGGCGGTGGCGCGCAGGACCAGAATTTCGGCGCGCTGCGGCGCAAGTGCATCGGCCGCGTTCAAATCCGCCAGCGCATCAGCGAACTCGCCCGAATTGCCGTAAATTCTGGCGCGAAACACCAGGAGATCGACGCTCTTTGGCTGGAGCTTCAGGCCTTCGTTCACGTCATGCAGCGCCAACTGCATGTTGTCGGCCTGGGTCCAGGCCATGGCGGCCTGACCGAAGATCGCGGCAGCAAGCTCCGCCTTCGCCTGCGGCATGACCTGGGCAATCCGTTCCAGGGCCAAGGCGCCGTCTTCGTACTGCTTCAGTCCGATATAGGCGAGCGCCTCGCAGTGGCGCGCGGCATCGCCGCCGCCCTTCTTCTGCCAGGCGACCGCACTCTCGAGCGCATCCGTTGGCGCACGATCGACGAGCAGCATGCAGGCCTGATACTGCTTGGCGTTCTCGGCCTCGCTCAGTTTCCCGTCCTGGCTCCAGCTTTCCGCTGGCACGGACATGGCGCACAGGATCGCCAGCAGAAATCTACGCCACATTGTGCATGAGCCTCGTCGCCATTCATCGCCGTCGCGCCGAAAGATCGGGTGTGTCCGGTGAAATTGCAAGCACGTTGCCGAGCCAGGCGGACGTCGGGTCCGGGATTCCCCGGGGGAGTCGATGGGATCGCCAATTTTCTCAATTTAATAAATTATATCAATATATTGGCGGGAGATGGATCGGTTGCGCGCCTGGCTGGGGTCAATCTCGGGGGCTGGCCTGTCTATTCACCTTCAATGGCGCGCCTTCGCGGGACCGCGGATATCTGCCGGCCGGGCTTGCGAAGCCCGCCGCAGACCGATACTTGGAGGTCGGCGAAGATGGGGAGTGACGTGGCGTGAGCCTGAAAATCGGCAAGCATCTGTTCTGCTTCGGCCTGGGCTATAGCGCGACCGCGCTGGCGCAATCGCTGCTATCCAAGGGTTGGCGGGTCAGCGGCACCTGCCGGAGCCCCGAGAAGCAGGCACGACTCCGAACGCTTGGCATCGATGCCGTCATCTTCCATCGTGCCCAGCCGATTCCGGAGCTTGCCACGCAGTTGCGCGACGTGACGCATCTCCTGAGTTCGGTGCCGCCGGATGAGCAGGGCGACCCGGTCATCGATCATCATGGCAAGGACATCGCAGCTCTGGCGCTTCGCCTGGCATGGCTCGGCTATCTGTCGACCACCGGCGTTTACGGCGACCGGGGCGGCGGCTGGGTGGATGAAGACAGCGCCTTGACGCCGGGTGGCGAGCGCGGCAGGCGGCGCGTTGCCGCTGAACGCGCCTGGCTCGCAATGCCGCAGCCGGCGCACCTCTTTCGTCTCGCCGGCATATACGGACCCGGGAGCTCGGCGCTAGACACGGTGCGCGCCGGGCGCGCGCGACGCGTGGTAAAGCCGGGCCAGGTGTTCAGCCGGATCCACGTCGACGATATCGTGCAAACCGTCGAGGCATCGATCGATCGGCCGAATCCGGGACGGGCCTACAATGTATGCGATGACGATCCCGCGCCGCCGAGCGAGGTGATCGCCTTCGCCTGCAATCTCCTCGACGTGCCACAGCCCCCCGAGATCGATTTCCAGGATGCCGATCTTTCGCCGATGGCGCGGAGTTTCTACGACGACAACAAGCGGGTGCGGAATGATCGACTGAAGTCCGAACTCGGCGTCGCGCTCAAGTATCCGAGTTACCGCCTCGGGCTGGCCGCGATCCGCTCTGATCTCTCTAGCTAACAGATTGTAATATATCGGTTATTTTTAACAGATCCGTTGCCGATGAGAGCCGGTGGTCGCCCGACTTGATGAGGCTCACCTCGACATCGGCGCTGCACAGTTGCGCGGCGAGCCTGATCGAGGTCTCGAACGGCACGTCGCGGTCCTGCATTCCGTGCAGCAGACGCACCGGCACGTCGATCGCGATCGACGATCGCAAGAGGAGATGGTTGCGTGCCTCCTCGATCAACCGGCGGGTGACGAGATAGGGCGCCGCGGAATACGCGGAGGGCTGCTCGATACTCCCGTCGCGAACGAGTCTCCGGCGGTCGTCGTCCGGCAACCTGTCCCAGATCAGATCCTCGGTGAAGTCGGGAGCCGCTGCGATTCCGATCAGCGCCCTGACCCGATCGCGTCGCGCCAGGGCGAGCAGCAGCATGATCCAGCCGCCCATGCTCGAGCCGACGAGTATCTGCTGCCCGGATGTCAGGGAATCGAACACCGCCATCGCGTCGGCTTTCCACTGTCCGATCGACCCGTCGCGGAAGCTTCCGCCGGATCGCCCATGGCCGGAATAGTCGAACCTGACGAAGGCCTGTCCCCGCGACCGGCAGAACGACTCGAGCGCGGTGGCCTTCGACCCGGTCATGTCGGAGTTGAACCCGCCGAGGAAGACGACTCCGGGCAGTTGGCTGCCAAATCCCATTGGTTCAACGCGTTGATAGGCCAGGTTCGGCCCATCCTCCCGCCTGAGCATGGCCGCGGAGGCCGTTTGATGCGGCGCGGCATTGCCGGATTTGCATGCGATTTGCTGTGGATCGGAAGACCCCGGATCAGTAGAATGTCGCTTCATAGCATCCTGACAGAGTGCGCATGTCGATCGACGAAGTGGTAGCGCCACCTCAGTACACTACGCGAGAGATGGAACAAAGAGCACCGACAGTACTGCAGATGCTGAGCCGCCTCGACCAAGGCGGCGGCGCGCGCGTGGCGATCGACCTCTCGGCAGCCCTGGTCGAAGCCGGCGGGCGCGCCTTCATCGCCTACGATACCGGCGGACACATCCACGAACTGACGCGCAACGGCATCGTGCCGATCGAGATGAAGCTCGGCAATCGAAACCCGATCACCGGCTTCGGCACCGCCCGGCGCCTTGCACGCTTCGTCGAGGAGAACGGCATCGACGTGCTGCATGCGCAGAATGCCAGCCTTGCCACGATCGGCTATGCCGCGGCTTCGAAGGCGGGCTGCAAGCTGGTGACCACCTTCCATGACGGTCCGGGAAGCGTGCGCAGCCTGAGCAAGCGGAGCAAGGCCGCCTTCGCCAATTCGGACCATGTGGTGGCGCTTTCGACCCTGGTCGCCAACGAGATCAACCTGCTGCTGGCACCACTGCGCGGCAAGATCAGCGTGGTCCCCTTCGGCGTGGATTTGACCCGGTTCGACCCGATGCAGGTGACGGCGCATCGGGTGGTGCAGCTGGCGAAGCAATGGCGGGTCCCCGACGACCTGCCGGTGGTCATGCTGCCGGCCCGTTTCCACCGCAGCAAGGGCCATGGGCTGCTGCTGGAGGCCTTGGGGCTCATTCGCGACCTCGATCTCCGATGCATCCTGGTCGGCGCCGACCCCGACGGTGGGGCCTTCCGGCAGCAGCTGGAAAAAGACATCGTCCAGCACGAATTGACCGACCGGGTCATGCTGGCCGAGGAATGCCGCGACATGGCGGCGGCGCTGATGCTGGCCGACGTGGTGGTCGCCCCCTATCTCGAGCCCGCCACCTACAATCGGGTCGTGATCGAGGCGCAGGCCCTGGGCCGGCCGGTTGTGGCGACGGATTTTCCGAATGCCCGCGAATTGCTGGATGGCAGCTCGATGGCCTGGCTGACGCCGCCCAATGATCCGATGGCGCTCGGCTGGGCAATCCGCGACGCGCTTTCCCTGCCTTTCGAGGAACGTGAAGCGCGCACCGAACAGGTGATCCAGAACCTGCGGTCGCGCTCGGGCCGGGACCTGATGTGTAGAAGCATTCTCGACGTCTACTGGCATTTGATGCCGGCGGCGGCAGTCGCCGCCTAGACCTGACTCCATCCTTACAAGCCGCCATAGATCCGGCTCGCAATTGAACGGGCGTGTGATCGGCGCGTGACAAACCGGTGATTTCCATCACAATTCACCCTATTGCCTCATTCACGCCGCAATCCCGAAGCATATATGGCCTGTTCGCGATGAGCAGATGGATTGGGGTCATGCAGTTGAATCCGAGCAGCTTTTATTTCCTGCGCCACGGCGAGACGGAGTGGAACCGCGAGCGCCGCGTGCAGGGCCAGGTGAATGTCCCGTTGAATGCGCGCGGCCTCACCCAGGCGCGACATGCCGGGGAAATGCTCCGCGGGAAGGGTATCCGGGCCATCTGCACCAGCCCACTCGATCGCGCGCTGATCAGCGCCGAGATCATCGCCGCCCAGATCCACGTTCCGGTCGTGGTGATTGACGGGCTGAAGGAATGCCGCTTCGGCGTCCAGGAAGGCAGCCTGAAGGGAGTGTGGTACGAGGCCTGGCGCCGCGGAATCACGCCGGAAGGTGCCGAATGCTATGCGGGTTTCCTGGATCGGGCGCTTGCGGGACTCAACCAGGCGCTCTCCCGGCCCGGGCCTGTGCTGGTCGTCTCCCATGGCGGGGTCTATTGGGCGATCGAGAAATTCGCCGGAATCGAGCGGGGTGGCGACGTCCCGAACGGGGTGCCGCTGCGCCACGATCCGCCCCAAGTGCCGCTGCTTTCCTGGCGCACGGAGATGCTTGCCGCCTAGGTCGGGCCGGCGGGTGGCCGCCTTGACACCCTCCTGAATCCCACTAAATTGCCGAATTCCGCCATTTTTGGGCGGTTTTTCCGGTTGTTCCAGGGATTCCATGCTGACGATCACCTTGCCCGATGGCGCCCAGCGCCAATTCGACGGACCGATTTCCGGGTCCGCCCTGGCGGCTGCCATCGGCCCGGGATTGGCCAAGGCGGCGCTGGCCATCAAGCTCGAGGGCCAGGTCCGGGACCTGTCCCACACGATCGATCATGACGCCAAGGTCGAGATCGTCACCCGGACACATCCCGATGCGCTGGACCTGCTCCGGCATGACTGTGCCCATGTCATGGCGGAAGCGGTGCAGGAGCTCTATCCCGGCACGCAGATCACGTTCGGGCCATCGATCGAGAACGGCTTCTATTACGATTTCTTCCGCGACGCCCCGTTCACGCCCGAGGACTTCGCGAAGATCGAACAGCGGATGAAGGAGATCGTCGACCGCGACGAGCAGATTACCCGCGAGATCTGGACGCGCGATCAGGCCGTGGCCCATTTCAAGGCGGTCGGCGAGAATTTCAAGGCGGAATGGGTGACCCAGATCCCGGCCGACGAGGAGATCTCGATCTATCGCCAGGGCAAGTGGCTGGACATGTGCACGGGCCCGCATTTGCCGTCGACCGCCAAGTTGGGCAAGGCCTTCAAGGTCATGCGCATCAGCGGCGCCTATTGGCGTGGCGATGCCAACAATCCGCAGCTGCAGCGGATCTACGGAACCTGCTGGGCCGACGACAAGCAGCTGCAGGCCTATCTCACGCAGCTGGAGGAGGCCGAGAAGCGCGACCACCGTCGCCTGGGCCGTGAAATGGGCCTGTTCCACCAGCAGGAGGAGGCGGTGGGGGCGGTGTTCTGGCACCCGAAAGGCTGGCGATTCTTCCGCAAACTGGAGAGCTACATCCGCGGCCGCCTGGACCAGGCCGGCTATGTCGAGGTGAAGACGCCACAAATTCTCGATCGCACCCTCTGGGAACGCTCCGGCCATTGGGAGAAGTTCCGCGAGAACATGTTCATCGTCCATGACGAAGAGGAACGGACGCTGGCGGTCAAGCCGATGAACTGTCCCGGCCATGTGCAGATCTTCCGACAGGGCCTGAAGAGCTATCGCGACCTGCCGATCCGGATGGCCGAGTTCGGCGCCTGTCACCGCAACGAGCCTTCGGGCGCGCTGCACGGCATCATGCGGGTGCGCGCCTTTACCCAGGACGATGCCCACATCTTCTGCACCGAGGATCAGATCGTCACCGAGACGAAGGCCTTTTGCGACCTGCTGCTTTCCGTCTACCGGGATTTCGGCTTCACCGATGTCCGGGTAAAATTCTCCGACCGGCCGGAAAAGCGGGCCGGCTCGGACGCAACATGGGACAAGGCGGAAAAGGCCCTCAAGGACGCCACGACGGCGGCCGGCCTAGTCTTCGCGCTCAACCCGGGGGAGGGCGCCTTCTACGGACCGAAGCTGGAATTCGTGCTGAAGGACACGATCGGCCGCGATTGGCAATGCGGCACCTTGCAGGTCGATTTCGTCCTGCCCGAACGCCTCGATGCGTCGTTTGTCGGCGAAGACGGTCAAAAGCACCGGCCGGTCATGCTGCATCGCGCGATCTTCGGGTCGTTCGAGCGCTTCATCGGCATCCTGATCGAACACTATGCCGGCAAGTTTCCGCTCTGGCTGTCGCCCCTGCAGGCGGTGGTGTGCAGCATCGTCTCCGACGTCGATCCCTATGCCAGGGAGGTCCAGGCCAAGCTGGCTGCCGCGGGGATCATCGCCGAGCTGGATCTGCGCAATGAGAAGATCAACTACAAGGTTCGCGAGCACAGCCTGGTCAAGGTGCCGATCATCATCGCCGTCGGCAAGCGGGATCAGGAGGCCGGGACTGTCGCCCTGCGCTATCTCGGCGAGACGGAGCAGAAGGTGCTGCCCCTGGCCGAAGCGGTGAAAACCATCGCGATTCAAGCCAGATCGCCGCTCGAAACCCATGCCGTGGGCCCGGGAATTCCGCAGGAATCTCAGCCCAATTGATACCTGGCACCCTTTCCGCCATAATGCCCCTCGTGCTTGCCGCCGGTCGGTCCTGGTCGGCGGCTTGTCCATTTGAATACCCGCAATCACCATAGGAGAAGACCATAGCCAGATTTCCCAGCCAAGAAACCGCGCCGAGCCGCGAATCCGGGCCGCGCGTCAATAACCAGATCAATGTGGCTCAAGTGCGCCTGGTGCTGGCCGACGGCAGCATGCATGGCGTGGTATCCGCCCGCGAGGCCATGAACATGGCGACCGAGGCCGGCCTGGATCTGGTGGAAATTTCCCCTACGGCGGTACCGCCTGTCTGCAAGATCCTCGACTACGGCAAGTTCAAGTACGAGGACCAGAAGCGCAAGGCCGAGGCGCGCAAGAAGCAGAAGGTCATCGAGGTCAAAGAGATCAAGATGCGCCCGGGCATCGACATCCATGACTATGAAGTCAAGATGCGCGCCATCCACCGCTTCCTCGAGGAGGGCGACAAGGTCAAGGTCACCTTGCGCTTCCGCGGCCGCGAGATGGTGCATCAGGAACTGGGCGTCAAGGTCCTAGATCGCGTCCGAACCGACCTCGATGCCGTGGCCAAGGTGGAATCCTCGCCGCGGCTGGAAGGTCGCCAGATGATCATGGTCATCGCGCCGAAATAGGAGCCAATTTTCGACACTTGTAGTCGCGGGATGAGCGCCGGCCCAGAACTGGGCCGGCGCTTCCTCTTTCTACGAACCTAAAAGACAAGGTCGGACGCGGCAACCGTGGCGGCCGTGACCGTCGCCAGCGTGACGTAACCATTGCCACCGCCGTCGCTATCAAATTTCAAAACCGTATCAATGCCGCTGGTTTCCAGCTTCAGGAACCCGTCGGTAAAGGGGTTGACACCCGAACCTATGCCGAATTCCTCGAATAGATCGCGGATGTCGATCTTGTCCTTGCCGGCCTCAAAATCTGTGATCACATCGCCGCCAACTGTCAGAATCTGGGCGGCGCTATCGACGCGATAAAGAAAGACGTCATTCCCGGCCCCACCGGCCAGCGTATCGGTGCCGAGGCCGCCATCGATCTGGTCGTTTCCATCACCGCCTTCGAGCATGTCGATGCCCAAGCTACCATTCAGCGTGTCTTGACCCTTGCCGCCGGCAAGATGATCGGCGAATGACGAACCATACAACACGTTGTTTAGGTCGTTGCCGACCGCGGTCGCGCCTGAGATCAGGTTGATATTCTCGATGTTCGCGCCATCCTTCGAAAGATCGAAATCAATGGTGCTGAAGATAATATCGATTCCAGCGTTAAGCGCTTCATGCACCTTGTCGCCAGCGGTTTCAACGTAATAGACATCGTTACCTGCGCCACCGGTCAGATCATCCGACCCCAGGTTTCCATCCAAGATGTCGTCACCTGCGCCGCCAATCAGTATGTCGTCATCGTCGTTTCCGAAAACATGGTCGTTGCCACTGCCGCCATCGAGCTTGTCCTTGCCATCGGAGCCGGTAATCTGATTGTCCAGAGCATTTCCCGTCCCTGTCCCGCCGTGAACTGAAGCATCGAACCCCAGACCCTCCAAGTTGGCGCCCAGTACGTAGGCCGAGAGAGTGGTCACCACAGTGTCGTCAATGCCCTCGCCTGCAAACTCGGTTACCTTGTCGCCGGCGTTGTCGACGAGATAGAAATCGTTGCCTTTTCCTCCTGACATCTGATCTTTTCCGGATTCCCCGTCCAGGGAATCGTCGCCCGCGCCTCCGATCAGGGTATCATTTCCGGCGCCACCGCTCAGCACATTGTCTTTGTCGTTGCCTGTAATGATGTTGGCGAGCGCATTGCCGGTGCCATCTATCTTGTCAGCACCCGTCAAGGTAAGGTTCTCGATGTCGCCGAGAAAGACTTGCCCCGTCGGACTCCCTTCGGCGAGATTGAACGACACCGAGGAGCGAACGAGATCGGTACCGCCGCCGACACCGATCGCGTCGGATACGATGTCCTTGGCATCATCGACGATAAATGTATCATTGCCGCTGGCGCCCTCCATGATATCGGCACCTGTGCCGCCATCCAGGTAATCGTTACCGGAATCTCCAAAGAGCAGATCATCGTCTGCACCGCCGTACACCGTGTCGTTGCCATCTCCGGATTCGAGATTGTCCCCGCCCTTGCCTCCGTAAAGAACGTCATCCCCGGCACCGACATCAAAATGGTTTTTGCCGTCATTGCCGGTGATCACGTTGGCGGCCGCGCCGGCAATGACCTCGAGGTCGGCCGTGCCTCCAAGTTTCACGTTTTCCACGTTCAGGTAGTTGGCGAGATCGATATTGCCGTCGAAATTATCGATGATCGTGTCATTGCCGCCGTTTGCCGCCTCTTTGATGACGTCGGTTGCGTCGGCCAACTGGTAGGTGTCGTCACCGGCGTCACCCTGCAGGAAGTCGGCGCCGGCGCCACCATCCAGGGTATCGTTGCCATTTCCGCCAATGAGCGTATCTGCATCATCATTGCCGTAAAGGGCATCGTTTCCGGCGCCGCCGGTTAGCTTGTCCTTGCCGTCGGAGCCGGAGATACTGTTGTCAAGGGCGTTGCCGGTGCCGGTTGCGCCCACACCGGTCAAGTCGAAATACAGATCCTCGACATTGCCCGCGAGGACATAGGTCGCCAACCGTGACTGAACTGTGTCATGCCCTTGACTTGCCAGCTCGACAACCTTGTCCCCGACGTCATCGACTGTATAGAGATCATCGCCTTCGCCACCGATCATCGTATCGCCCAGCGCACCGCCGTCGAGTGCGTTCGCGCCATCATTGCCCACCAGCACATTGGCCAGATCGTTTCCGGTTCCGGAGATGTTGCCATTTCCGTCCAGGACGAGTTTTTCGACGTTGGCGGCGAGTGTGGTGAGCGCATTGAGCGAAATGACGGTATCGAAGCCCGAGTCGGCAAACTCGGTAACCGAATCCGTGCCATTGACATAATACGAGTCATCGCCGGTTCCACCGGCGCAATAGTCGCCGCCACTGCCACCATCGAGCAAGTCATTGCCCTCGCCACCTGACAGCGTGTCTGTAGAGTCGCCCCCATACAAACTGTCGTTGCCCTTTCCTCCACTCAAATCGTTGTCAAGCTCGTTCCCGAGCAGGATGTTGTCCGATGCATTGCCGATGACCTTGCCGCTGAAAGTCGCCGCCAACCGGGCGTTCTCGACATTCGAATAGTTGGCGAGGTCTACGGTCGCCGCGAGGCGAATGACGATGGTATCTTCGCCGGCGTTGCTGGCTTCAGAAACCTTGTCACCGATGCTGTCGACGACATAGATGTCGTTCCCTGCACCACCTTCCATTGCATCGTCGCCGGTGCCGCCGCTGAGGATATCGTTGCCTGCGCCGCCCAGCAGCAAATCGGTATCATCATCGCCATTTAGCACATCGTCGCCGGCACCACCTATCAGGGTATCATTCCCGACATCGCCCAGCAGATTGTCGTTTCCGGCCCCGCCATCCAGTTTGTTGCCGCCAAGTCCGCCGATAAGCAGGTTGTCCAGCGTGTTGCCAGTTCCGGTACCGCCGAGGCTGGCGACTTGAAGTTCCTCGAGATTGGCGCCAAGAGTATACGAACCGAGCGATGACACGACCGTGTCGAACCCTTCCTTGGAATTCTCGACAATCTTGTCTGCTGCGTCTGCGGCCGACAGAATATAGGTGTCGTTGCCTGACCCGCCTTTCAGCGTATCGGCTCCCGCGCCTCCTTCGAGGGTATTCCTTCCTTCATTGCCGATCAGCGTATTGGCCAGATCATTGCCGGTGCCGCGAATGTCCGCTTTACCGGAGAGGACGAGGTTTTCAATAGCGCCGGAAACTTGTCCGTCGGCAACGAGCAAGCTGAAATCGATGAACGAAAGCACGGTGTCCTTGCCGGTGCTGCCGCTTTCGTCGACGGTGTCCTGCTTGCTGTCGACGCTGTAGACGTCATCGCCGTCGCCGCCGCTCATTTCATCGTTGCCGGCACCGCCGTCGAGCAAGTCGTTGCCGGCACTGCCGATTAGGACGTCGTCGGCCCCTCCCCCGTATACTTTGTCGTTGCCCTCAGCCCCATTCAGGATGTTCGCGCCGTCGTTGCCCGAAATGATGTTGTCAATGGATCCGCCCGTTCCATGGATGCTGGCGATTCCGGTCAATGTAAGTTTTTCGACGTTGTTCGCACTGTCGCCGAGGTTGAAGAAGGACAGGCTGCTCATGATCTCGTCGACGCCGCCCTTGGCGATTTCAATGACCGTGTCGCCGACATCGTCGACGAAATAGACATCGTTTCCAGTGCCGCCGGTCATGGCGTCGGCGCCACCTTCGCCATTGAGCGTGTCGTTGCCGGCGCCGCCAACCAGGGTATCGTCGCCATCGCCGCCCTGAATCACGTCGTCGCCGCTGCCCCCGTCGAGGATGTTCGAGGCGCTGTTTCCATTGACGGCGTTGCTCAGGGAGTTGCCTGTCCCGTTGATCGCGGCCGCACCTAACAGTGTCAGGCGCTCTAGATTTGCACCAAGAACATAGTCGATCGAAGAAAAGACGGTGTCGGCACCTTCCTTGGCAGCTTCGGTGATCTTATCGGTCAGGCTGTCGACGACGTAGGAATCATCGCCCTTGCCGCCGAACATCTTCGCATCGCTGGTTTCGCCATTCAGGTAGTCGTTGTCCTCGCCGCCGACCAATAGGTCGGATCCAATGTCGCCATACATGAAGTCGCGCCCAGAGCCGCCGACCAAGGTGTCGTCGCCCTTGCCGCCATGGAGCGTGTTTCCGCCGGCGTTTCCGGTGATTGCATTGTTGAGGTCGTTCCCGGTGCCGGCAATATTGTCGGCACCGTCCAAGGTGAGGTTTTCGACCTGACCGGCCACAACCTGCCCATCGGCGATGAGAAGGCTGAAGGCGACCGAGGCAATGACTGTATCCTTGCCGCTGCCGCCGAACTCGGTGACCACATCGCCGGAATTGTCGACGACATATGTATCGTCGCCGGAGCCGCCGTCGAGATGGTCCTTGCCTAGGCCGCCATCCAGGTAGTCGTTTCCGAGCCCACCGGTCAGGTTGTTCTTTCCGTCATTGCCGATGATGACATTGTCAAGGTCGTTGCCCTGTCCCGATTTGTCCGCACTCCCCTTCAGCACAAGATTTTCGATGTTCGCGAACGGGACCAGAGTTACGTCAAGCGTCGATTCGATGGTATCGACACCGCCGCCGGCAGCCTCGTCGAAAGTATCGAAACCTAGCCCCGCCACGTAGGTGTCGTTGCCAAGGCCTCCTTTAAGTATGTTCGTGCCTTCGTCGCCTTCGAGGCGGTCGTCTCCGGCACCGCCGAGGAGATTGTCGTCACCTGTGCCGCCAATGACGTAATCATTGCCAGTCCCGCCATCGACGGTGTCGTTTCCACCGGCACCGCTGACCACGTCATCGCCAGCATCGCCATTGACGACATCGTTGCCGTCCCGCGCATTGATGCCATCACCGCCGGCGCCGCCGCTGATCTGGTTATTCCCGATATTGCCGAATATGGAATTGTCCAGCGCATTTCCGGTAGCGTCGGTATCGGCACCGCCAAGCAACTGGAGGTCCTCGACATTTGCTGACAAAGTGGCGGTAACCGATGCCAGGACCCGGTCAGATCCCTGGTTCGACAATTCGCTTACTACGTCACCGGTATTGTCGACATAGTACGTATCGTTCCCGTCGGCGCCCGCCATCTTGTCGGCGCCGGCGAGGCCATTTATTTTGTCGTCGGTGTCGGTTCCAGTCAGGATGTCATTGCCGGCCGCACCAAATACGTCAGCCATGTACCAAGCCCCTGTCCTTGAGCGGCTATGCCACTGGCTCGGTGCGCGTCTTGCCGCTTCGAACGGCGCGCAGGGAGGTAGTGAAGTTCAGCTAAGGCGCACTTTGCAAAAGGTTCAGTGTCCGCGATCACAGTCAGGTCGGGACACCTCACACCGGGACCCCCAATAGTGCGAAGATCATGACACTAGGTCCGTCGCTTGTAACCCGGCTCATGGGTTAATAATCGAGGGACTTGATACTTCGGCCGTCCAGTCGATTTACTTCATCAGGTGGTACCGGGCCCAAGCATTCCTGCAAGGTAGCTTGCAATATTGGATGGATATGAATCAGCTTCCTGATCGAATTGGGCCTTCGGACGAGGCGGTGCGCGAGGCCTCGGTGACCGTGGTCGACGCCAGATTCGATGTTGCGCCAATTCCCGAGGCCACGAAGCCTCTGCGTCCGCCACCGATCCTGGGGGCTCTGGCCGTCATTTTCGGCATTACGGCGCTCTACAAGGCCACGCTGGTCCTGGCACCGATTGCCCTCCTCGTCGGGGCGGCCGCGCTGTTCCGGCGCCAAGGCGGCTGGGGCGTGATCGGCATCGGCGCCGCCGTCGTTGCCCTGGCGATTACACCCTCCTTCTGGGCGTTACTGGGACTGGCCTGGCTGCTCGATCGCTACGGGTGGCTGCTGACCTATCTGGGTTAACGAAATCGGGCTGGAAAACCGAGTTTCGCCCGCTACTTGCCAGACAGGCCGGCCGTCGCTATAACCCCGCGTCCGGCCGGATATGGCCGAACGGCGGCCAAGGCTGAGCATAGGGCATGCCCAACCGTCGTGCGACGACCTAACTAATTGAAGGAAAAGAAAAATGCCCAAGATGAAGACCAAGAGCAGCGCCAAGAAGCGCTTCTCGATGACCGGCACTGGCAAGATCAAGTTCAAGCCGGCCAACAAGCGCCATGGTCTCTCCAAGCGCCCCAAGGACATGAAACGCGCGAGCCGCCGCAATGAAGTCATGGCGGATCAGGATGCCAAGAAGGTCATCCGTTTCTTCGTACCCAACGGCCTGTAAGGGAGGAACCCATCCATGGCACGCACCAAGCGCGGGGTCACCTCGCACGCTCGGCACAAGAAGATCGTCGACATGGCCAAGGGCTATGTCGGTCGCGCGAGCACCAATTATCGTATCGCCATCGAGAAGGTCGAAAAGGGCCTGCAATATGCCTATCGCGACCGCCGCGCCAAGAAGCGCGATTTCCGCGGTCTGTGGATCCAGCGCATCAATGCGGGTGTGCGCGAGCATGGCCTGACCTATTCGCAGTTCATCAACGGCGTGAAGCGCGCGGGCATCGAGATCGACCGCAAGGTCCTCTCGGATCTGGCGATTCGCGAGCCGGCGGCGTTTGCCCAGATCTGCCGCCAGGCGCAAGAGGCCTTGAAGAAGGCCTAGGGAGCCGATGATCGGCGGCCTCACACGGCTCATCCTTGTCGTATTGCTCGCCGCCGGTATCTCTGGCTGCAACCAATACAAGAACGACATCGATGCCGTTAAGGTCGCCGACAGCGTCATCCCGGGCAAGTCGAATGAAATCATCGCGATTGAGATTGCCGGGGCGCGTGGGGTGATCGATTGGACCGCGGGCCGGTCCGAGAAATACGATGACCCGGCGATGGTGGTGGTTTCGGCGGTCATCAAGCGGATCGGCGCGACCGGCGTGAAACACAAGGTCGAACTGCAGTTCCTCAACAACCGCCAGACCAAGAAGGTGGCCTTCGACCAGGTGCTGGTCGACGACCAGCCGAGGGACCTGATCTCTGGCGCGATGAGCCTGTTCATGATGCAATTGGAATAGCCGGCCGATCATCAACGCGGAGATGAGGGGAGGCCGGCGATCCGGGCCTCCTCTTTTCATCTGCGGGACAACACGAAGCGAGCGGTGCGATGCAGAATTTGGACGGGCTGCGGCTGAAATGGACGACGTCGATCGAAGGCGCGGCCAGCATCGATGCGCTGGAGGCCATTCGCGTCGAGGCGTTGGGCAAGAAGGGCGAGATCACCGGCCTGATGAAGACCCTTGGGGCCCTGTCCCCCGAAGACCGCAAGCAGACCGGCCAGGCACTCAATGAGCTCAAGGATATCGTCGCCGCGGCACTGGACGCACGCAAGACGCTGCTCGGCGATGCCGCGATCGACGCCAGGCTGAAGTCCGAGACCCTCGACCTCACCCTGCCCGCCCGTCCGGAGGCAGAGGGACGGCTGCACCCGATCAGCCAGACGATCGACGAGATCATCGCCATTTTCGGCGAAATGGGGTTCTCCGTCGCGGAAGGACCGGATATCGAGGACGACTTCCACAACTTCACGGCGCTCAACATCCCGCCCGATCACCCGGCGCGCCAGATGCAGGACACCTTCTACCTGCCGGCAGGGGCGGATGGCAGCCAAATGGTGCTGCGCACCCATACCTCACCGGTCCAGGTCCGCACCATGCAGACGGTGAAGCCGCCGATCCGCGTCATCTGCCCGGGCCGCACCTACCGCGTCGACAGCGACATGACGCATTCGCCGATGTTCCATCAGGTCGAAGGGCTGGTGATCGACGAAGCGACGAACATGGGGCACCTCAAGGGATGCCTGAGGGATTTCGTGCGTGCCTTCTTCGGCATCGACAATCTTCAGGTCCGCTTTCGTCCCAGCTACTTCCCCTTCACCGAGCCTTCCGCCGAGGTCGATATCGGCTGCGATCGTTCCGGCGGAGAACTGAAGCTCGGGCAGGGCAAGGATTGGCTGGAGATCCTCGGCAGCGGCATGGTGCATCCCAAGGTGCTGGAAAATTGCGGGATCGATTCCAGCAGGTACCAGGGCTTTGCCTTCGGCATGGGGATCGAGCGCATCGCGATGCTGAAATACGGCATCCCCGACCTGCGCACATTCTATGAGGCCGACCTGCGCTGGCTGAAGCACTATGGCTTCATGCCGCTTGATGTGCCCTCGATGGTGGGAGGGCTCAGCCGATGAAATTCACCCTGTCATGGCTGAAGACCCATCTCGACACGTCGGCCGATGCGGAGACGATTGCCCGGAAGCTGACCGACCTCGGCCTCGAAGTCGAAGGCATCGAGGACAAGGCGAAGGCGCTGGCACCGTTCACCGTCGGATATGTGGTCGAAGCGGTGAAGCACCCGAATGCCGACAAGCTGCGGGTCTGCAAGGTCGATACCGGCAGCGGAATCGTCCAGGTGGTCTGCGGCGCGCCCAATGCACGGACCGGCATGAAGGGGGTTTTCGCGCCCGCCGGCAGCCACATTCCCGGCACCGGCGTCGATCTCAAGGCCGGCGTCATCCGCGGCGAGGCATCGAACGGCATGCTCTGCTCGGCACGCGAGATGGGCCTCGGTACCGATCATGACGGCATCATCGAATTGTCCGACGACGCGCCGGTCGGCGCCAGTTTCGCCGCCTATCGCAAGCTCGACGACCCGATCTTCGAGATCAAGATCACGCCGGACCGCGCCGATTGCCTCGGCGTCCGCGGCGCGGCGCGTGACCTCGCGGCCGCCGGCATCGGCACGCTGAAGCCGCTCGCGGCGACGCGGGTTGCCGGCGGATACAAGAGCCCGGTGCAGTGGAAGATCGATGCCGGGGCGTCAACGGCCTGCCCGATCGTGGCCGGGCGGCATTTTCGCGGCGTGAAGAACGGGCGATCGCCGCAATGGCTGCAGGACCGGCTGATCTCGATCGGGTTGCGGCCGATATCGGCGCTGGTCGACATCACCAATTTCGTCACCTTCGACCTTGGCCGTCCGCTGCACGTGTTCGATGCGGACCGGCTGCAGGGCGATACGGTGATGCGCCCGGCACGCCAGGGTGAAACGATCGCGGCACTGGACGGCAAGACCTACGAGCTCGAGCTTGGCATGGTGGTGATCGCCGACGCCGCCGGTCCGGCCGCCATCGGCGGCATCATGGGCGGCGCGGCCACCGGCTGCTCGGACGCGACCGTGAACGTGTTCCTGGAAGTGGCGCTGTTCGACCCGATCCATGTGGCGCGGAATGGTCGCAAGCTCGGCATCATTTCCGATGCCCGCTACAGGTTCGAGCGCGGGGTCGACCCGGTTTCCATCGGCTGGGGTATCGATATCGCTACCCAGCTGATCCTGGAACTCTGCGGCGGCGACGCCAGTGACATCACCCAGGCCGGAGAAATGCCTGCCTGGCGCCGCGAAATCCGGTATCGCACCACGCGCGTCATGTCGCTGGGCGGCGTCGACGTGGTGCCGGCCGAACAGCAGCGCATTCTCTCGGCACTTGGCTTCGGCATCGAGGCGAAGGAGGCTGACGTCTGGGAGATCGCGGTCCCCTCCTGGCGGGCCGATGTCGAAGGCGAGGCGGACATCGTCGAGGACGTGCTGCGCGTCCACAGCTTCGACGCGATCCCGGCGACCTCCATGGTGCGTACGACGGCGCTTCCCGTCCAGGCCGTATCGGCCGGCCAACGGCGCGTTCAGCAGGCGAAGCGCCTGCTGGCAGCCCGCGGCCTCAACGAGGCGGTCACTTTCAGTTTCATGCCGAGCGACGTCGCCAGGCTTTTCGCTGGCGGCAATCGCCTGATTCTGCTGGCAAACCCGATCAGCGCCGATCTCGACGCCATGCGCCCCTCGATCCTTGGCAACCTGCTCCTGGCGGCGGGCCGGAACGCGGCCCGGGGCTTTGCCGACCTCGGCGTTTTCGAGATCGGGCCAAGCTATGCCGACGAGACGCCGAAGGGCCAGATCCTGGCGGCAAGCGGTATCCGCGTCGGCCAGGCGGTGCCGCGCCACTGGAGCGTCAGGCAGCGCCCGGTGGACGCCTTCGATGCCAAGGCCGATGCCCTGGCCCTGCTCTCCGCCTTCGGTGTGCCGGTGGAGAACCTGCAGGTGATTTCCGACGCACCGGCCCATTACCATCCGGGCCGGTCGGCGACATTGCGACTGGGGCCGCAGGTCCTGGCGCAGTTCGGCGAATTGCATCCGAAGGTGCTGAAGGCCCTGGACCTGAAGGGACCGGCTGTCGGCTTCGAGGTTTTCCTGGAACGCCTGCCGACGCCGCGGGCCAAGGGCACGGCACGGCCACTGCTGAACGCTTCCGCCTTCCAGCCGCTGGAACGCGACTTCGCCTTTGTCGTGGACGCGGCGACACCGGCCGAGAAGCTGGTCAAAGCCGCCAAGGGCGCCGACAAGACCCTCATCACCGAGGTCCGGGTGTTTGACGTCTTCGCCGGCACCGGCGTCGGCGAAGGCAAGAAATCGCTCGCCCTTTCGGTCACTCTGCAGCCGCGCGAGAAGACCCTCACCGATCCCGAGATCGAGGCGGTGGCGGCGAAGGTGGTAGCCGCGGTCAACAAGGCGACGGGCGGCGAGTTGCGAAAGTAGATCGCGACCGATCTCTACTCCTAACTCATTGATATAAAATGGCCTGTCGGCGGTTGATCTTCCGCGGCTTACCCCCTATGTTCCGGCGCGACCCACGCCGAACTTGAGTGCAAATGACCGATCTCTCGCATATCCGCAATTTCTCGATCATCGCCCATATCGATCACGGGAAATCGACCCTCGCCGACCGGCTGATCCAGGCCTGCGGCGGCTTGTCGGCGCGCGAGATGAAGGAGCAGGTGCTCGACAACATGGAGATCGAGCGCGAGCGCGGCATCACCATCAAGGCGCAGACAGTGCGCCTCGCCTACACGGCGAAGAATGGCGAGACCTATCAGCTCAACCTGATGGATACGCCGGGACACGTCGATTTCGCCTATGAGGTTTCCCGCTGCCTCGCCGCCTGCGAAGGATCCCTGCTGGTCGTCGATGCCAGCCAGGGCGTCGAGGCGCAGACGCTGGCCAATGTCTACCAGGCGATCGACAATCATCACGAGATCGTCCCCATCCTCAACAAGATCGACCTGCCCGCCGCCGAACCCGAGCGCGTCAAGCAGCAGATCGAGGACGTGATCGGCATCGACGCCTCGGAAGCCGTGGAGATATCCGCCAAGACCGGGATCAATATCGAAGGCGTGCTCGAGGCCGTGGTCAACCGGCTGCCGGCCCCGAAAGGCAACATCGACGCGCCCCTGAAGGCACTGCTGATCGATTCATGGTATGACGTCTACCTCGGTGTCGTCATTCTGGTGCGGATCGTCGACGGGGTGATGAAGCCGAAGCAGCGCATCAAGCTGATGTCGAACAACACCTCCTACGACATCGAGAAGGTCGGCATCTTCAGTCCGAAAGCCGAGAACCTTCCGGAACTGGGCCCGGGGGAAGTCGGCTTCTTCACCGCCGGCATCAAGGCGGTGGCCGATTGCAAGATCGGCGATACCGTGACCGACGAGCGCAAGCCGACCGAGGCGCCCATCGCCGGATTCAAGCCGTCGATCCCGGTGGTGTTCTGCGGCCTGTTCCCGATCGATGCCAACGATTTCGAGACCCTGCGCGAGGCGATGGGCAAGCTTCACCTGAACGATGCCAGCTTCCACTATGAGATGGAGACTTCGGCCGCGCTCGGCTTCGGCTTCCGGTGCGGGTTCCTGGGCCTGCTGCATCTCGAGATCATCCAGGAGCGCCTGGAACGGGAATTCAATCTCGACCTCATCACTACGGCGCCGAGCGTGGTCTACAAGATCCACATGACCAATGGCGAGATGATCGAGTTGCATAATCCGGCGGACTTCCCGGATGTGGTCAAGATCGACCACATGGAGGAGCCCTGGATCAAGGCGACGATCTTGGTGCCGGACGAATATCTTGGCTCGATCCTGAAGCTCTGCGAAAGCCGGCGCGGCGTGCAAATCGACCTCACCTATGCCGGATCGCGGGCCATGCTGACCTACCGCCTGCCCTTGAACGAAGTGGTGTTCGATTTCTACGACCGGCTGAAGTCGGTCTCCCGGGGCTATGCCAGCTTCGACTATCATCTCGACGGCTACGAGGAAGGCGACCTGGTCAAGCTCAACATCATGGTGAACGGCGATCCGGTCGATGCCCTTTCCTGCATTGTCCACCGCGCCCAGTCGGAGGCGCGCGGCCGCACCCTCTGCGAGAAGCTGAAGGACCTCATCCCGCGCCAGCTCTTCAAGATCGCCATCCAGGCCGCCATCGGCGGCAAGGTGATCGCGCGCGAGACGGTGAGTGCATTGAGGAAGGACGTCACCGCCAAGTGCTATGGCGGCGACATCAGCCGCAAGCGCAAGCTTCTGGACAAGCAGAAGGAAGGCAAGAAGAAGATGCGGCAATACGGCAATGTCGAAATTCCGCAGAGCGCTTTCATCGCCGCATTGAAGATGCACGAATAGGCCGCGGTTGCGGCCCATTCGCCTGGCTTGCCTCGGATCTGCCGGGCAGCACCGCGCAGGCTACTGGATCTTGCGGCGGCCCAGGAAGAAGGCGAGGGTTCCGGTGATCGAAAAGAACATCCAGGCCGGCAGCAAGAGGATCGGCGCGATTCCCTTGTCCCAGATCGGCGACCAGATATAGGTCTGGATAATGGCCTGAACCCAGGTCAGGCTCCGCGTGCTGACCATGGTCCAAATGCTCATCACCGTGATCCGGCTGCCTTCATGGATCGCCTCGCGGTACAGGTCTACTGCACCGAACATCAGGGCGGCGGAAAGCATGATCAGGCCGGCGATTCTCAACGGACTCATGCAGGGATTCTAGGTGATTCGGCGGTATTTTGCACCCTGCAGAATTGTTGCCTTGCCGGTCAGGCTCGGCTAGGTTCCCGGCCGAGAATGGCCTGCATTTTAGCGGATTTGGAGGGATGGCCGAGTGGCTTAAGGCACACGCTTGGAAAGCGTGCATAGGGTAACTCCTATCGTGGGTTCGAATCCCACTCCCTCCGCCAATCAATACATTATATCAATAACTTAAAAGAATTCTCGGCATCCGCCTGCGCAAACTTCCGTGCGCCCCGGAGCCGGCGGATGGCGCTGTCTGGCCGCTTTCCCGCTCTTCGCCACGGGCCTTGGAGTCCTGCCATTGCTGGGTTGGCGCAAGAAGCGGAGGGCGGCCGGGCGCGCGACCGGGAACCAGGGTTGGCACGACTCTCGGCCCTGGCGATTCCCCCGCGGGCGGCGGCCGCGGCAGGCAGTCAGCCGGTCGGCGCGTCCGCATCCATCAGGTTGCGGGCTTTGAGATCCAGCCACAAGGCCTTGGGCACCCGTTGCTTGAGGAAGGCAAGGTTGGCGCGAATTTCGCCCGGAGCGGCGGCGCCGGGAATGACGGATACGACCTGCGGGTGAAAGAGCGGAAACTGCAGGGCCGCCGCAGGAAGCCTCACGCCATGCCGGCGGCAGACGCGTTCGAGCGCGGCAACCTTGTCGAGGATGGATTGCGGCGCCCTGGAGTAGTTGAATTTCGCATTTCGTCGCGCGCCCTGGGCGAGAATGCCGGAATTGTACGGACCGCCGAGGACGATGCCGATGCCGCGCTTCTCGCAAAGCGGCAGGAAGCTCGCCAGCGCTTCCTGCTCGAGAAGCGTATATCGCCCGGCCAGCAGGAAAAGGTCGAAATCCCCGCGCCTGGCCAGGATATCGCATGCCTGCCATTCATTGACGCCGGCACCGAATGCCTTGATCGCCTTCTCGTCGCGCAGCCGGCGCAGCGCCCGATACCCGCCTTTCATCAATTCGGCGATCCGGGCGTCCCGCGCCGCGGCGGATCCATGGGTGAAGACATCGACATCATGGGCATAGAGAATATCGACCGAATCCAGGCCAAGACGTTCCAGCGAGCTTTCGAAGGAGCGCAAGACGCCGTCATAGCTGTAGTCGTAGACCTCGCGCCGCGACGGGGTCGCAAAGAACTTGCCGATGCCTGTGCGTTGCGCCGGCGGGCAGACGGCGAGGCGCCTGCCGACCTTGGTGGAAATCACGTAGTCGGCGCGCTTCTTGTCCCGCAGGAAATGGTTGATCCGCGTTTCCGACAATCCGAGTCCGTAGAGCGGCGCGGTATCGAAGTAGCGCATGCCGCCGGCCCAGGCGGCTTCCAATGTCTCCTGTGCTTGCCGCTCGCTGATCGGCCTGTAGAGGTTGCCGAGCGGGGCGCCGCCGAAGCCCAGTTTGGTGAAACGGATCCCCGCACCTGATGGTGCACGAAATAGGGTGGTCTTCACTTTGGCCCTCGCATTCACCTGTCGCCACCATCCCTGGAGGCGGCGTTCCCGCCGCGAGGCCGGTCTCAGAGCGCCGGGCGCCGGCCGAACCAGGGCCGCGCCTGCTCCAGCTGTGCCGACAGTTTTAGCAATCCGGCCTCGTCGCCGAATTTCGCGGCGAAATGCACGCCGATCGGCAGCCCGGCCTTCGACCAGTACAGCGGGATCGACACCGCCGGCTGGCCGGTGATGTTGAACAGCGAGGTGAACGGCGAATAGCGCACCGTACCCTTGGGACCGATCCGGTAGTCCAGGAAATCCGGATTGCTCATGGCGAAACGGCCGATTTCCGCCGGCGGCTCGGCCAGGGTGGCGTTCAGCAGCATGTCGTAGTCCTGCATGAACCGGGCGAACAGCCGTCCGGTCGCGTGAATGAGATTTATCGCCGCCAGGTAATCGGCGCCGCTGATCGAGGGCGCGATCTCGCAGGCATTGCGGATCGCCGGTTCCAGATCGTTCGTACCGGGCTGGCGGCCCAGCGCCTTGGCCCGCTGCCGGACGGAGAGGGCGGTGCCGCAGATCACCACGTCGGTCCATGCACGCACCACCGCTTCGAACTTGAAACTCGGCCGGGCCTCGACCATCTCGTGGCCGAGTTCGGCGCAGAGCCGGACCGCCTCGTCGACCGCGGCGGCGCAGTCCGGATGGATCGCCGCGCCGGTGAAATCGGTGCGGCAGAAGGCGATGCGCAGGCGCCGGGGCGGCGTCTTCAGCTCCTCCAGATAGGGCCGTTCCACCGGCGGCGCCCAATAGGGCGCCCCGAGATCGGCGCCCTGGGTCGCATCCAGCGCCGCGGCGGTGTCGCGCACGCTGCGGGAGAGAAAGCCGTCGATCGCCATGCCGCCCCAGCCCTCGCCGGAGGCCGGCCCGTCCGGCGTGCGCGCCCGCGTCGGCTTCAGCCCGAACAGGCCGCTGCAGGAGGCGGGGATGCGGATCGATCCGCCGCCGTCGCTGCCATGGGCCAGCGGGACGATTCCGGCCGCGACCGCGGCGGCGGAGCCGCCGCTGGAACCGCCCGCCGTGTGATTGAGGTTCCAGGGATTGCGGGTCGGCCCGCCATAGACCAGGGATTCGGTGATCGGGCTCACCCCGAGCTCCGGCGAGGTGGTGCGCGCGAAGGCCACCAGCCCGGCGCGCTTCAGCCGCAGATAGATCTCGGAGTCGAAGCTCCACTGGTAGTTGGCAAAGAAGCGCGACCCCATATCCGTCGGATAGCCGATCGCCTCGCAGCCCAGGTCCTTCAGCAGGAAGGGAACCCCGGTGAAGGCGCCCTGGGGCAGTCCCGCGGCGATGAGCGCCCGGGCCTGTTCCGGCACCGCATGGACCACGGCATTGATCTTGGGATTGAGCCGCGCGGTGCGGGCCAGCGCCTCGTCCAGCAGCTCTTCCGGTTTCACCTGGCGTTGGCGCACCAACTCGGCCAGACCCAGCGCGTCATACTTGTCGTATTCCGTGAACCCGCTCACCACCGCTCTCCCTGGCCAAGTATCGACTACCGAGACGCCATATCACCCGCGATCGGCCCGCTTGTCGATGGCCTTCGCGGATCTTGCCGGGGTGGCGCCGGGCTTTCGTTTGGCTTAGCGTTGGCGCCGATCGTGAGGGCCAGAACCGCTTCGGGGTAGATCATGAGCTATGTTTCCTTGGATCCGCGCTTCGACCGCCTGTTCAACAGCACCGCCCGGGTCGAGAAACTCTACGAGGGTTGCCGCTGGGCCGAGGGGCCGGCCTACTTCCCGGCCGGGCGCTATCTGGTCTGGAGCGACATTCCCAACGACCGGATGCTGCGCTGGGACGAGTGCTCCGGCCAGACCAGCGTCTTCCGCAGTCCGGCTAACTACGCCAACGGCAACACGGTCGACCGCGAGGGCCGGCTGGTGACCTGCGAGCATGGCGGGCGCCGGGTGTCGCGAACCGAGCATGACGGGTCGATCACGGTGATCGCCGACCGGTTCGACGGCAAGCGGCTGAACAGCCCCAACGATGTCGTGGTGAAATCCGACGGCTCGATCTGGTTCACCGACCCGGCCTATGGCATCGACGCCGATTACGAGGGCCATCGCGCCCCGAGCGAGATCGGCGGCTGTCATGTCTATCGGGTCGATCCGGCCTCCGGCCAGGTGACCAAGGTCGCCGGCGATTTCGTGCGCCCCAACGGCCTTGCCTTCTCGCCGGACGAGAAGCGGCTCTACATCGCCGATACCGGGGCCACCCACGTGCAGGACGGGCCGCGGCATATCCGCGCCTTCGACGTCGGATCAGACCATAGGCTCCAGGGCGGCGGCGTCTTCGCCACCTGCCAGTCCGGACTGTTCGACGGATTTCGCCTGGACGAGGCCGGCCGGATCTGGACCAGCGCCGGCGATGGCGTCCATTGCTACACCCCCGACGGCACCCTGATCGGCCGGATCCAGGTCCCCGAGGTGGTGGCCAATGTGGAATTCGGCGGCTTCAAGCGCAACCGCCTGTTCATCTGCGGCACCACCTCGCTCTATTCGGTCTATCTGTTCGTCAACGGCTGTCGCCGCCCGGGTTGAGGCGACCGGATCGAGGCAACCGGGGAGCGTTCATGCCCGGTGCCTCGCCCGGTCCGGCGCCTTGCCCGGCGCCTTGCCCGGCCCGGGGCCCGGCCGGCGGGACCTGGCGGGCGCGCGCTCCGGCGGCGCGAAGGGCGGGTGCACCACCTGGATGTCGGCCAGGAAATCGACTAGCGCCCGGCTCTTCACTCCGCCCTTGCGGGTGACCACGCAGAACAGCGACGGATAGGTCAGCGCCTCCGGCTCGATCTCCCGCATGCGTCCGGAACGGACCCATTGCGCGGCGTAGTGCCGGGGCAGATAGGCGATGAAGGCCCCGGACAGGACCAGCATGGCCAGCCCCTCCATCGAATAGGAAGTGGCCTTGGCGACCAGTTCCAGCGGCCGCGATTCCTCCAGATAGCCGCGGCCGGCATAGGCCGCCTCCCGGATCTGGTCCCGCCCGATCTCGCCGCGGCGCCGGTCGAACAAGGGGTGCCCGCTCCCGCAATAGAGGGACTGCGCCTCCAGCAGCAGCGGGTCGTAGCTGAGGCCCGGCGCCGTCCGGTGAAAGGCACCGATGGCGAGGTCGAGACGGCCGTCCAGCACCTTCAGCTCGAGTTCCTGCGGCGCATCGATCGTCATGGTGATATGCACGTCGTGATCGCGGGCCCGGTAGCGCGCGATCGCCGCATCGACCTGGGCATCGGGATTGGTCACCATGTTGTCGACCATCCCGAGGGCGAGGTTGCCCACCACCTTGCCGCTCAGCGCCGCCACCTCGGTGCGGAACCCCTCGATCCCCGCCACCAGCCGCTGCGCCGACTTGTAGACCTGGGCGCCGTCCTCCGTCAGCCGGAACCCGACCCTGCCGCGCTGGCAGAGCCGGCGCCCCAGCCGGGTCTCCAGGTCCGACATCATGGTGCTGAGGCGCGACGGGGTGACGTTGAGGACCGCCTGGGCCGGACGGAAGCCCCCGCCTTCGACGATGGCCATGAAGACCCGGATCAGCTTCAGGTCGATGTCGCCCAGGGCGGTAAGCATGCGGCGGGACCTCCCGGCAGTTTCAGTTACCAATTTTCGCAAATATAGTTCATTTATTTTGGATTTACAGAACCTAAGTTTAGCGGTGAGCTTGGCCGATAGGCGCGATCCGGGGGCAACCCGGCGCAGGAACAGGGGCAGGCATGAGCAAGCAGTCGAACAACCCGCAACCGGTCGATGCGGCGCTGGTGCCGCGCTTCGGCGCCATTGCCACCTTCATGCGCCTGCCCTATTTCACCGAGCCCTCGGCGGTGGACATTGCGCTGATCGGCGTCCCCTGGGACGGCGGCACCACCAACCGGGCGGGCGCCCGGCACGGCCCGCGCGAGATCCGCAACATGTCGAGCTTCATCCGCCGGGTGCATCACGTCAGCCGCATCGCGCCCTATGACCTCGCCCGGGTCGGCGATCTCGGCGACGCGCCGGTCAACCCCATCGACCTGATGGACAGCCTGGGCCGGATCGAGGCCTTCTACCGCCGGGTCCACGCCGCCCAGGCGATCCCCCTCTCGGCCGGGGGCGATCACCTGGTGACGCTGCCGATCTTCCGCGCGATCGCCAAGGACCGGCCGATCGGCATGATCCATTTCGACGCCCATTCCGACACCAACGACCGCTATTTCGGCGACAACAAATACACCCATGGCACGCCCTTCCGCCGCGCCGTCGAGGAGGGCCTGCTCGACCCGAAGCGGGTGGTGCAGATCGGCATCCGCGGCTCGATCTACGGAGTCGACGACATGCAGTTCGCCGAGAGCAGCGGCATGCGCGTGATCTACATGGAGGAGTTCAGCCGGATCGGCCCGGCCGCGGTCATCGCCGAGGCCCGCCGCGTCGTCGGCAGCGGCCCGACCTATGTCAGCTTCGACGTCGACGGCCTCGATCCGGTCTTCGCCCCCGGTACCGGCACGCCGGAGATCGGCGGCATGACCACGCGCGAGGCACAGGAAGTGCTGCGCGGCCTGCAGAGCCTGGACCTGATCGGCGGCGACGTGGTCGAGGTCGCGCCGCCCTTCGATCCCAGCGGCAATACCGCGCTGGTCGGCGCCACCATCATGTTCGAGATTCTCTGCCTGCTGGCAGATGCCCTGGACCGGAGACGCCGCAAATGACCGCAAGCTCCAAAGCTGCCCGCAACGTGCTGATGGAACACATGTCCTGGCCGGAATTCGGCGAGGCGCTGAAGCGGGACCCGGTGGTATTCATTCCTTGCGGCGCAACCGAGCAGCATGGCCCCCATCTGCCGCTGTCGGTCGACGCGCTCCTGTCATCCGACGTCTGCCGCGAAGTCGCCGAGGAAGTCGGCGGCATCGTCACTCCGCCGATCAGCTTCGGCTACAAGTCGATGCCGCGCTCCGGCGGCGGGCCGTTCTTTCCCGGCACCATCAACCTCGATGCCGACACCCTCGCCGCCATGGTGCGCAACGTCATCGGCGAACTGGTCCGCCATGGCGTCCGCAAGGTCTGCGCCATCGTCGGCCATTACGAGAACCAGTGGATCGTCACCGAGGGCATCGATCTGGCGATGCGCGACCATGGCGCCTCCGGCCTGCGGGTGATGCGCCTGGAATACTGGGACTTCTGCACCGACAAGATCCTGCAGCAGGTCTTTCCCGACGGCTTCCCCGGCGTCGCCCTGGAACATGCGGCGGTGATGGAGACCTCGCTGATGCTGCACTACCATCCCGAGATGGTGCGCCTGGACCTCATTCCCGACATCAAGCCGGCGGATTTCCCGACCTACGACATGTTCCCGCCGCATCGCCACTGGGTGCCGTCCTGCGGGGCGCTGACCTCGGCGAAGGGATCGACCAAGGAGAAGGGGCGGCTGATGGCGGAACACTACCGGTCCAGCATCGCCGCCGTCGTGCGGGAGGAATTCAAGGTTTGATCTGACTCAAGGCGGGCGGCGTGCAAGGCCCGAGAATACGGCGTCGGCGATGGGGACCGGCGACAACCAACAATGGGAGGGTGGCATGAAGAAGATACTGGGATTGATGGCGGGCGCGGCCTGCCTGGTCGGGGCGACGTCGCTGGGGCTGGCGCCGAGCCCGGCCGGCGCTGAGACGATGACCTTGAAATGCGCCTATCCGTTCTGGCCCGGCTTCGCCCCGGTCTACCTGGCGCAAGAGCTGGGATATTTCGCCGAGGACGGCCTGACCGTCGAGGAAACCTTCGATGACGATCGCGGCAACGTGCTGCCGGCGCTGGAGCGGGGCGACATCGGCTGCGACATGCGCACCGTCGGCGAGCACCAGGGACGCCCGCGCGCGCCGGAAACCCAGGGCACCATCATCGGCACCATTGACATTTCGCTCGGCGGCGACGGCGTCCTGGTCGAGAGCAGCATCAAGAAGATGTCGGACCTGAAAGGCAAGATCTTCGCGGCCGAGCCCAACACGCCCGCCCGCCTGATCGCCCAGATCCTGCTGAAGAAGGAAGGACTCTCCTTCAAGGACCTGCAGCTGAAGGACATCGCCTCGGCCGACGCCATCGCGGTCTTCGCCGACCCGCAAGTGGCCGGCGTCGCGGTCTACGAGCCGACCTTGAGCGAGGCGCTGAAATCCTCCAACAAGCCCGGCGCCTATATCATCGCCTCGTCCAAGGACTTCCCCGGCCTGATCACCGACGTGATCGTCGCCCGCACCGACGACCTGCACGAGAATCCGGAGAAGTACCGCATCTTCCTGCGCGGCATCTATCGGGCGATCGACTATATCAACAAGGAGCATGCGAAGGCGGTCGAGATCATGGCGCCGCACTTCAAGCTCTCGCCGGCCGATTTCGAGACCGTGCTCACCAATCTCGCCTATACGCCCTATGAGGAGGCGGTGGACTTCCTTGGCACCGGCGGCCAGCGCGGCAAGCTGCACGACGTCTTCGATCAGGTCATGCAGCTCAACCTCGAAAACGGTGCCGCCGATCACCAGCTGGATTCGAACCAGCAGATCGACAATTCGGTGATCACCGACCTGTTCAAGGATCACAAGCGCTAGCCGGGAAGCGGATCCCGCAGAGGGCAGAGGGCATGGCGGACCGGCCAAGAAGGGATCCGCGGCAGTCGATGTTCGCGTTCCGCGGCACCATCAGTCACCAGACTGCGGTGTCGCTGGGCGCGGCGTCGTTCTTCGGGCTGTTGAGCGCCTGGTGGATCGCATCGCAGTTCGGCCTGATCGCCCCGCAATACCTGCCCAACCCCATGGCCGTGGTCGGCCGGCTCTACCACCTGCTGGTCGACTACAATTTCTCCAAGGACATCGCCGTCTCGATCGGCCGGGTCTGGGCCGCCTTCCTGATATCGGCCCTGATGGCGATCCCGCTCGGCATCCTGATGAGCTCCTTCCCCATCGTGAACGGCCTGTCCCAGGGGCCAATCGATTTCATCCGCTACCTGCCGGTGCCGGCCCTGGTGCCGCTCACCATCATCTGGCTGGGAATCGACGAATCCTCGAAGATCGCCCTGCTCTGGATGGGAACCTTCTTCCAGCTCGTGCTCCTGGTCGCCGACGACGCCCGCCGGGTGCCGCGGGAATACATCGAGATCGCCCTGACCACCGGCGCCAAGCCGCGGCAGATCCTGACCTCGATCATCCTGCCGGCGATGCTGCCGAACATGGTCGACAACCTGCGGGTGACGCTTGGCTGGTGCTGGACCTACCTGATCGTCGCCGAGATCGTGGCGGCGGATTCCGGCATCGGCTACGTGATCATGTCGGCGCGGCGCTACGTGAAGACCGACGAGGTGATGGCGGGCATCCTCACCATCGGCGTGATCGGCCTCGCCACCGACATGCTGTTCCGCTGGCTGCACCGCCGCTGGTTCGCGTATCTGCGATGAGCCACTTCCTCGAGATCGACCGCATCCGCAAGCTCTTCGCGGAAGCCGGCAACAGCGGCATCCTGGTCATCGACGACGTCTCGATCAATGTCGAGAAGGGCGAGTTCGTGGTCTTTCTCGGCCCTTCCGGCTGCGGCAAGTCGACCCTGATGCGCATGGTCGGCGGGCTGGATTTCCCCAGCTCCGGCGAGATCCGACTCGGCGGCATTCCGGTCGTCGGCCCGTCGCGCCAGCGCGGCATGGTGTTCCAGTCCTATTCCTCCTTCCCCTGGCTGAAGGTGCTGGACAACATCCGCTTCGGCCTGAAGTTCCGCAGTGAGCTGAGCGCCGCGGAGAAGGACCGGATTGCCCGCCACTATCTCGATCTCGTGGGACTGGGCGGCTTCGCGGATTTCTACGTGAACCGAATTTCCGGCGGCATGCGGCAGCGCCTGGCGATCGCGCGGACGCTGGCCGCCGGGCCGGACGTGCTGCTGATGGACGAGCCTTTCGGCGCGCTCGACGCGCAGAACCGGGAATTCCTGCAGATCCAGCTGCGCGAGATCTGCGCCAAGGAGCACAAGACCGTCGTCTTCGTCACCCACGACGTTGAGGAGGCGGTGTTCCTGGCCGACCGGATATTCGTGTTCTCGGCCCGCCCCGCTACCATTCTGGAGGAGATCGCCGTGCGCGACATCCTGCCGGCGGAGCGCGACCTGGCACTGCGGGAATCCGAGGTCTTCTTCAAGCTGCGCAACCGGATCCTGACGATGACCCGCTCGCAGATGCTGCGCAGCGAGCAGCTCGGCGTGGGGGTGACATGAATTTCTCCGGACAGCATGTCGTGGTCACCGGCGCCAGCCGCGGGCTCGGCCTCGGGATCGCCCGGGCCTTTGCCGCCGCCGGTGCGGACCTGACCGCGATCGCCGAGGATGCGGCCATCGACCGGGCGGCGGCGGAGATCGGTTCCGGCGTGCCGGGACGGATTGCCGCCTTGCGCATCGACATCACCGATCGCGCCGGATTGCTGGCGGCCTTTGCCGATATCCCACCCATCGACGTGCTGATCAACAATGCCGGCCTGGAGCGCCTGACGCCGGTCGGGGCCACCGACAATGCGACCGCTGCCGTCTTCGAGAAGATCATCGATGTCAACGTGAAGGGCAGCTACTGGGTCACCCAGGCCGCCCTGCCGCGGATGCGGAACGGCGGCCGCATCGTCTTCACCTCCTCGATCTGGGGCAAGAGCGTGGAGGCGGAATTCAGCGCCTACTGCGCCTCCAAGCATGCGGTGATCGGGCTCACCCGGACGCTCGCCAGGGAGCTGGGGCCGCGGGGCATCACGGTGAACGCGGTCTGCCCCGGCTGGGTGCGCACCGAATCCTCGATGCGGTCGCTGAAGACCATGTCCGAGCATAGCGGCCGCGCGGAATCGGATCTGCTGGCCGAGATCATCGCCGGCCAGGTGCTGGACGGGCTGATGACGCCGGCGGATATCGTCGGCCCCTACCTGTTTCTGGCCTCGCCCCTGGCCGCCAACATCACCGGCCAGGCGCTCAACATCGATCGCGGCGAGGTGATGATATGACCGGCACTCTCCAAGGCAGGATCGCCCTGGTCACCGGCGGCGGGCGCGGCATCGGTGCGGCGATCGCGACGGCGCTGGCCGCCGAGGGTGCCGCGGTGGCCGTGACCTATCCGGACCGGCAGGCGGATGCGGAGGCGGTGGCGGCATCGATCGTCGCCGCCGGCGGACGCGCCCTCGCCCTGGCCGGCGATGTTACCGACGAGGCCGCGGCGGCCGGTGCCGTGGCGGCGACGATCCGGGCCTGGGGCGGGCTCGACATCCTGGTGAACAATGCCGGCATCCTGGTCGAGCGCGGGCTGCTGGATATGCCGGTGGCCGAATTCGACCGGGTGATCGCCGTGAACCTGCGCGGCACCTACATCACCGGCCAGGCGGCGATCCGGCACATGGACCGGGTCGGCCGCGGCCGGGTGATCAACATCGCCTCCGACCTCGCTTATTTCGGCCGCGAGCAGTTCAGCGCCTATTGCGCGTCCAAGGCCGGCATCCTCAGCCTCACCAAGAGTTGGGCCAGGGAATTCGCGCCGCGCATCCTGGTGAACGCGATCTGCCCGGGCCCGATCGATACCGAGATGCTCGGCGCCGCCAACATGAGCCCGGAATGGCGGCGCAAGGAGCAGGCGATCCCCCTCGCCCGCTTCGGCAGGCCGGAAGAGGTCGCTGCCAGCGCGGTCTTCCTCGCCGGCCCGGGCGGCGATTTCATGACCGGCCAGGCCATCCATCCCAATGGCGGCAGCGTGATGCCGTGATCCTTCACCCCCGGTCGCCTGGAGCGGGCCGGGGTCGCCAAAATCCAAGGAATTTCATCTTAACTTTTCGTTGGTGAATGGCGGACGATACTGCGCCCGATGCTCAGGTCAGATTTGACCGACCCGGGAACGCCTGTTCCCAGCGACATCTGCCGCCTCATCCGGACGGCATGGCCATGGTGCCGAGTGCGCAACCGAACCACGTGCAACCGATGACTTTGACCGCGTTCACCCCTCCGCTTGCCGCCCATTCCGCCCCGTCGCGGCGCGGGCTGCTCTGCGGGTTCGCGGCCGGCGCCCTGCTCCTGCTTGCCGGCTGCGACGAGGGTTTCGGCGTTACCGGCGGCACCCAGGCACGGCTCGGTCCCGACGAGATCCGCGGGCGCCTCTTCGACCTGGCCGCGAAAGGCGACGTCAACGGCCTGCACGCGACGATCCGTGACGCCCAGGCGCAGAAGATCGATATCGACGGGCGCAATTCCCAGGGCCTGCGGGCCCTGGACATCGCCGCCTTGAACGACCGCGGCCTTGCCGCCCGCGCCTTGGTCGTCGGCGGATCCGACATCCACGGCGCCGATGCCAAGGGCAATACCGTCATGCACTTCGCGGCACGGGCCGGCGCCCTGTCGACGATCCACCAGCTGCTGGGTTTCGTGCCGGACCTCAAGGCCCGCAACAAGGCCGGGCAGACGCCGGCGGATGTGGCGCGCGCGCATCAGCGGCCCGACATCGCGTCGCTGCTGGAGCGGCCGAATTCGTGACCTATTGGGCGGCCCTGATCCCTGCGGGTCCGGTCCGGATCCAGGTGTTCAGGCCCAGGGCGAACTGTTCGACGCCGTCCGGGAACAGGGTGGCGAAGGTCCGCGCCAGGGCCGGTTCCGAACCGGGCAGGATCACCGCATCGACCACCCAGGACTGGCTGCCGCTGGACCAGTCCGCGGTTTCGATCCGGAGCTCCTCGGCGGCATTCAGCGCCGCGGCCCGGTCGGGGTCGAGGTTGGCCCAGGTGACGAAACCCACCATCTGCTGATTGTCCCAGATCATCCGGCACTGGCTGCGGCCGAGCGGCGCCAGGAGGCGCCAGTCCAGGTTTCGGCTGAAAACCGCGGTCAGGGCCGCGTCGCCCTCGAGCAGGGCCATCACCTGCGCCAGGGTCCGGGCACGGCCGAAATCCGCCAGTTTTAGCGCCAAACCCTGGGTCGGATTGCCCAGCAGATGCGGCTCGGTCCTGTCGTTAACCCCGTCGATCCGTCGTCTTGCCATGGCACCTGCGCGAGCGTGGCTTCCCCGCGCGACTCGATCGCATGACGCGAGCGACTCGCGCGGTGGCAGAATCATGCCACCCGAGTGAATCCATGACAAAAGAAACTTTGGCTAAACCGTTGGGAACACAGAAAAGTCACAGGCAATGTTAATTTTTACGTGAATATCATCTACCACCCTCAACCAATGACAACGGCGGGCGTCTTCAGATATTCGGCTCGCGGCGTCGTCCCGAGGCCGGGCGCACTCGCCGCCGCCATCCGGCCGTTAACCCGTTTCGGCGCCCCCTCGGCGATCGACCGGGTGACGTAGGAGTTGAAGTCGGTCGCCGAGAACAGCAGGCCCGGCGGGGTCGAATGGGCGAGATGGCTGATGGCGGCGGTGACGATGTCGCCGCCCCAGGTATCCTCGATGGTCATGGCGATGCCCAGGGCCACGCAAAGGTCGCGGATCTGCCGGGCCCGGGTCAGGCCGCCGACCTTGGAGATCTTCAGGTTGATCACGTCCATCGCCTGGTCCTGGTGGCCGCGCAGGACCGCGCTCAGGGAATCGATGACCTCGTCCAGGATGAAGGGGCGGGCGGTCCTCCGCCGGATGCTGAGGCATTCCTCGTAGGACATGCAGGGCTGCTCGATATAGACGTCGACGTCGCGCACGGCATCCGCCACCCGCGCCGCCTGGTGCATCAGCCAGCCGGTATTGGCATCGGCGATCAGCACGTCGCCGGTCTTCAGCTTCTCGGCCACCGCCCGGATCCGAGCGATATCGGTATCGGCATCGCCGCCGACCTTGAGCTGGAACTTGGTATAGCCCTCGGCCCGGTATCCGGCGACCTTGCCGGCCATTTCCGCCGGACTCTCCTGGCTGATGGCGCGGTAGAGCAGGAAATCGTCGCCGTGCCGGCCGCCGAGCAGCGTCACCACCGGCAGGCCGGTCGCCTTGCCGAGAATGTCCCAGCAGGCGACGTCGATGCCGGATTTCACATAGGGATGCCCGCGCAGGGCCGCATCCATGTGCTCGTTCAGGATGCCGAGGTCACGGGGGTCGAGGCCGAGCAGCTTCGGGCCGATCTCCTTCAGGCCGGTGCGGACGCCCGCCGCATAGGCCGGAAGATAGGCCGGGCCGAGGGGACAGACCTCGCCATAGCCGGTGATGCCGGCATCGGTCTCCACCGCGACAATGGTGGAATCGAAGACGGTGACCGAATTTCCGCCCGACCAGCGGTAGGTGCCCTCGTGCAGCGGCAGGTCGACCTGATAGGCGCTGATCCTGGTGATCTTCATGGCTCTTGATATCCCCGATTTTTTCCGGCCGCAGCCTAGTGAGCCGCGGCGCCAGATGTCAATGCAAGGCGCGGTTCACGAGGCCTCGAGCTCGGCCGGGAAGCCCGGCGCCCGCAGATCGGCGCCGACCGCATCCTCCAGCAGCTTCACCACCTGCGAGGACCAGGCCTGGCCGCCATATTGCGCCCGGGCGCGGATGAAGGTCTGCTCGACCAGCCCGGCCAGTTCCAGGGGTACGCCGAACTCGCGGCCGAACTTGGTGGCGAATCCCAGGTCCTTGCAGGCGAGATCCATGGTGAAATTGATGTTGTAGCTGCCGTTCAGGATCACCTGGCTCTCGGTCTCGTGCACGAAGCTGTTGCCGGAACTGGCCTTGATCGCCGCAAAGGCCTTGGCGAGGTCGAGGCCGCCCTTCTTCGCCAGCATCAGCGCCTCGCCGATGCCGACCAGGTTGATGAAGGCCAGCATGTTGGTGATGACCTTGATCACCGCGGCCGAGCCCAGCGGGCCCATGTGGAAGATCTCGCCGCCCATGGCCTCCAGGGCCGGGCGATGCGCCGCGAACAGCGCCGTCTCGCCGCCGGCGAGAACCGTGATTTCACCGGCCGCGGCGCGGTGAACGCCGCCGGTTACCGGCGCCTCCATGGTGGCAACGCCGGTCTTCTTGGCGATGTCCGCCAGCCGCAGGATCTCCTCCCGGCCGAGGGTGCTCATCTCGATCCAGGTGCCGCCGGATTTCAGGCCGGCCAGGATCCCGTTCTCGCCGGTCAGGACCCGCTCGGTGACCGCCGGCGAGGGCAGGCAGGTGATCACCGCATCGCATTGCGCGGCAAGTTCCTTCGGCGTCGCCGCCCAGGTCCCGCCGAGTTCCAGGTGGCGTTTCGCCAGCTTCGGGTCGAGATCGTTGACCGAGACCGCAAAGCCGGCGCGCAGCAGGTTTGCCGCCAGATGGCCGCCCAGATGGCCAAGACCGATATAACCGTAACGCATGATGTTTTCCCTTCAGTTCGGCAGGTAGTCGTCGACCGGACGCGCGGTCGGCACCAGGTGGAGGTCGTCGCCGGCATAGGGGTGGGCCAGGGCCACCGCCTCGTCGAGCTCGACGCCAAGGCCCGGCGCCGTCGGCGGGATGACGTGACCGTCCTCCCAGCGGATCGGCGCCTTCAGCAGCTTTGCCTGGAAGCCGTCCCAGCGTTCGATGCTCTCCAGGATCAGGAAGTTCGGGCTGCAGGCGGCGATCTGGATGTTCGCCGCGCCGACGATCGGCCCGCAATAGAGATGCGGCGCGATCTGGGCGTAATGCGCCTCGGCCATGCCGGCGATCTTCTTCGCCTCCAGCAGGCCGCCGACCCGGCCGAGATTCATCTGCAGGATGGAGGCGGCGCCGGTTTCCAGCACCCGGGCGAATTCGTACTTGGTGCAGAGCCGCTCGCCGGCGGCGATCGGGATCCGCGTCTGGCGCGCGACCTTGGCCATTTCCTCGGGCATTTCCGGCGGCACCGGCTCCTCGAACCAGAGCGGATCATAGGGCTCGAGATGCCGCGCCAGGCGGATGGCGCCTGAGGTGGTGAACTGTCCGTGGGTCCCGAACAGCAGATCGCAGCGCGTGCCGACCGCCTCGCGGATGCGCTTGCAGAACAGGCTCGAGCGCTCCATTGCCTCCAGGCTGGGCTGACGCGGGTCGAAGGTGGAATAGGCGCCGGCAGGGTCGAACTTTACCGCCGTAAATCCCTCTTCGACATACTTGAGCGCCCGCTGGGCCGCGGCATCCGGGTCGCTATAGACCTTGGACGGCGAATAGGCGTGCTCGCCCCGGTCGAAATAGGGATAGAGATAGGTGTAGCTGCGCAGGCGCTCATGCACCTTGCCGCCGAGAAGCTCGTAGACCGGTTTTTCCAGGGCCTTGCCCAGGATGTCCCAGAGCGCCATCTCGATCCCCGAGAGCACCCCCATCAGGCTGATGTCGGGGCGCTGGGAATAGCCGCGGCCATAGACGTTGCGCCACAGGGTCTCGATCCGGAACGGATCCATGCCCTCGACATGGCGGGCGAAGACGTCCTGGATCTGGGCTGCGACCGCAGCCGGCGCGAAGCTCGCGCTATAGACCTCGCCCACGCCCTCGACGCCGTCGGCGGTGACTAGCTTCAGGAATATGAAATACCGGCCGCCGGCATAAGGCGGCGGGTTTCCGACGATAAAGGTCTTCAGGCCGGCAATCTTCATCACGTTCCCCCGTTCGATTCCGCGCGGTCCGCCCCGGTCACCTTGGGGCGCGGCGCCCTAGCCTAGGCTTTCGAGAATGAGATCGGCGCCCTTTTCGCCGACCAGCATCGCCGGCGCATTGGTATTCCCCGAGGTGACATAGGGAAATATCGAGGCGTCGACGACGCGGAGACCGTCGAGGCCATGCACCCGGAGCTTGGCATCGACCACGTCTTCCCGCGGGCTCGGTCCCATGCGGCAGGTGCTGACCGGATGGAAGACCGAGTAGCTGCTGGCGCGGATATCGGCCACCAGATCAGCGTCGCTTGTGGCGCCCGGCCCCGGCTTCATCTCGGCTTCGATCAGGCCCTGCATCGCCTTGGTCCGGGAGAGCCGGCGCAGGAAGCGCGCGCCGCGCAGCAGGGTCTCGATGTCGTCGTTGGTGGAGAGATAGTTGGGCTCGATCAGCGGCGCCGCCGCCGGGTCGGCGGAGGCCAGGCGCAGACGGCCGCGGCTGCTCGGGCGGCAGGGCGAGACGCTGACGATGGCGCCTGGAAAGGCGTCCGGATTCATCAGCCGCCGCTTGCGGCCGACTTTCTTGGAATGCTCGTAGGTCAGCGGCGAATAATAAAGCTGGATATCGGGGCGCTCGACCTCGGGACCGCTCCTGAAATAGCCGCCGCCCTGGTTGACGCTGAGCGACAGGGGGCCGCCGCGGGTCAGCAGGTAGCGCAGGCCCGCCAGGATCTTGCCGGACCAGGGGCCGAGCTCCTGGTTCAGTGTCGGCTGGCGGCAGCGGTAGATGTGGTCGTAGCAGAGATGGTCCTGCAGGTTGGCTCCGACCGCCGGCAGATCGTGGGTGAGGCCGATGCCGAGGCCCGCCAGTGCCGCGGCCGGGCCGACGCCGGAAAGCTGCAGCAGCTGCGGCGAGCCGATCGATCCCGCAGCGAGGATGACCTCGCGGCCGGCAAAGATCCGCTTGGTTTCGCCCTGCCACTGGTATTCGACGCCGATCGCCCGCGTTCCGGCAAAAAGAATCCGGTGCACCATGGCGCCGGTGACGATGGTCAGGTTCTCGCGCCGGCGGGCCGGCCAGAGATAGGCCCGGGAGGCCGAAAGGCGCAGGCCGTTCCGAGTGGTGATCTGGTAGTGGCCGACGCCTTCCTGGGTCGCCCCGTTGAGATCGGGATTGAAGGCGAGGCCCAGTTCTGCCGCGCCGTCGAAGAAGGCCTTGCAGGTCGGATGGGCGAAACGCGAGATCTCGGTCACGTGCACCGGGCCGCCGGCGCCGTGCCACGGGCTGGCGCCGAGCGCATGGTCCTCCATCCGGCGGTAGAGCGGCAGCAGGTCCGCCCAGCTCCAGCCCGGATTGCCATGAGCGGCCCAGGCATCGAAGTCGCCGGCCTGGCCACGGCTGTAGACCATGGCGTTGATCGAACTGGACCCGCCCAGGATCTTGCCGCGGGGAAAATAATTGGTGCGTCCGTCGAAGCCGGGAATCGGCGCACTCTCGAACATCCAGTTGACGGCCGGATTGTTGTAATTCACCCCGTAACCGATCGGCACCTGGATCGACGGGCGGCGGTCCGAGGGGCCGGCCTCGAGCAGGATGACCCGGTGGCGGCCGCCCGCGGTCAGGCGGTTCGCGACCACGCAGCCGGCGGATCCCGCCCCGACGATCAGGTAGTCCGCGGCCGGCTCGGGATGGGCCTTGGTCGCCGTGCTTGCCGCCATGTTCGGGAATTCCGCTGGGAGTGGAGATTTCCGGCCAGTTTCCGCCGAACTCATGTAAAAAAGAAATGAATAAAAAACCCGCTTAGGCCATAAAATATGGAGGCTTAAACCGGGAGGGTTCCATGGATCAGAGGCTGCCGCCGCTGCAATGGCTGCGGGTCTTCGAGGCGGCGGCGCGCGCCAGCTCGTTCTCCCGCGCCGCCGAGGAACTGGGGATCTCCCAGACCGCCGTCAGCTACCAGGTGAAGAATCTGGAAACGCATCTGGGCTTCCCCCTGTTCGAACGCCTGCCGCGCAGCGTGCAGCTGACCGAGATGGGGCGCGCCTATCTCGACCCGGTGCGCAAGGCGATCGAGGATCTGGCGGCCGCCACGATCGGCCTGTTCGGCCCGCCGCGACGCCGGGCCCTGCTGATCCGCGCCCCGGTCTCCTTCGCCACCCTCTGGCTGGTGCCGCGCCTCCCGGATTTCGCGGCCCGCCACCCGGACCTGAGCATCCGCCTCTATTCGGCGATCTGGGCGGAATCGCTGCCGGCGGACCGGGTCGATGTCGATATCCGCTATGGCGACGGCAGGTGGCCGGGGTTCCACGCGGAGAAGATCCTGCAGCAGCCGGCAATCCCGGTCTGCGCTCCGGACTATCTGGCGCGCGCCGGCAGGATCGCCAAGCCGCGCGACCTGCTGAAGCTCAATCTGCTGCACATCATGGGCGTCGACGACGGCTGGGACCGGCTGCTCGGCGACAGCGGCACCATGCCGAAGGAAAGCTACGCCATGGATACCTCGCTGGCGGCGCTGGAACTCGCCTGCACCGGGGCCGGCGTCGCCCTGGTGCTGTCCAGTTTCGCGGAACCCTATCTGCGCCAGGGGCGGCTGGTCCGGCCGATCCGCATCGAGCAGCCGCAGCGCCAGGCGCATTACATCGCCTGGCCAAGCGAGGATCGCGCGCCGAGCTTCGAGGTTGCGCAGTTCCTGGCATGGATCAAGGCCGCAGCCGGAGTCGAGGCCGCCCTGTAAATCCACGCCATTGCATGCTATCTATTGGTGGAGGGGCGGCCGACAGACTCAACACATTGGTTGTACGGGCATGTTTGAATCCGGACAGAAGAAACCGCGCAACAAGCTGGCGGTGGAAATCGAACTCGACGGCCAGCCGTCCCAGACGGTCTTCAGCTTCGTCGCGCCCGGCACCCGGATCGTCGACATGCTGAACGACGACCGTGATTTTCTGCCTTTCGAGACCGCCGACGGCTCCATCGTCATCATCAAGAAAGCCTCGATCCGGCGCGTGACGCCGCTGGAGACGGGCCTCCGGCGCGCCTCCCGCGATCCCTACGACGTGCTGGGTATCACGCCGATGGTCACCGACGAGGAGTTGCACGAGGCCTATCACAAGTCGATCGCCTCGGTTCACCCGGATCACATCCAGTCGCTGGGCCTGCCGGCGGAGTTCCTGGAGCTGGCGACGGTGCGCGCCGCGCTGATCAACGAATGCTACAGCAAGATCAAGCGCGAGCGGGCGCGGAACAAATAGGCCCGGGCCCGGCAGGACCCGGCGATGGGCCGCGCCCTAGGTCCCGCCTGCCTCGGAATATCCGCAGGCCTGCAAGGCGGCCCGCATATGGGCCGGGGGCGGCGCCACGGCAAGGATAGGCTCGCGCTTCGGATACAGCGGCACGCCGATCGCCCGCGAATGCAGATGCAGGCTCGCCCCGACATCGCCGCCGGCCCTGCCATAGACCGGATCGCCGAGGATCGGACAGCCGATCGACTGCAGATGCACCCGGATCGGATGGGTGCGGCCGGTGTGCGGGTGGCATTCGATCCAGCTGAGCCCGTCCGAGGTTCCCAGCAGGCGATAGTCGGTGACCGCGCTCTGGCTCTCCGGCCCCTCGCCTGTCGGATCGGCGAGGACACGCCAGCCGGCCTTCTGGTTGAACTTGCGCAGCGGCAGATCGATGCGGCCCTCGCCCGCCGGCGGCCGCCCCTCGCAGACCGCCCAATAGGTCTTGTCGATGCGCCCTTCCTGGAACAGCTTGCCCAGCTTACGCAGGGCCTTGGCATGTCGGCCGAGGATCAGGCAGCCGCTGGTGTCGCGGTCCAGCCGATGCGCCAAAGCTGGCAGCTTCGGCAGCCCGAAGCGCAGCACGTCGAGATATTGTTCGAGATTGGGACCGCCGCCCGGACCGGCATGGACCGGCAGCCCGGCGGGCTTGTCGACGATCAGCATCAGTCCATCGCGATATAGCAGCCGCGCCAGCAGCTCGTCGGGTTTGAGGGCGGCGGCAGGACTCGACTTGCGCATCACCCGATGGTCACCACGACATTGCCGGTGACCCGGCCGGATTCGACCGCCGCATGCGCCTCGGCAACCTGTTCCAGCGTGAACCGGGCGCCGATCGCATGATGCAGGCGCTTGGCCTCGAGCAGGCGCGTCATCTCGTCCAGCGCGCGCTGCCGCAGCTCCGGCGGCTGGTTGTAGACGATGAAGAAACGGTAGCCGATGTTGCCGAGGATGGAATCGCCAAAGCTGACCGGCACCTCGCGGGCACCCGAGCCGTAGACCACGATCAGTCCGTAATCGGCAACGACGCGCGGCAGCCATTTGTTGTTGGCGGCGAGATCGACCTCGACCACCCGGTCGACACCCCTGCCGCCGGTGATGTCCCTGATGCGGGCGACGACGTCCTCGCGCTTGTAGTCGACGGTGACATCCGCACCGGCCGCGGCGGCGATCGCCGCTTTCTCCGACCCGCTCACCGTCGCGATCACCCGCGCACCCTGGAGCTTGGCGATCTGGATGGCATAGTGGCCGACGGCACCGGCGCCGCCCTGAACCAGGACGGTGCCGCCAGCGCAGCCGCCATCGGTGGCGATTGCCTGCCAGGCGGTCAGCGCCGGAATGCCGAGACAGGCACCGGCATCAAAATCGGTTCCGGGCGGCAGCGGCACCGCCTGCGCTTCCGGCAGGACCACGAATTCCGCGCAGGTGCCGAAGGGGCGATTCCACCGGGCGTTCCACAGCCAGACCCGCTGGCCCAGGCGCCGCCTGTCGACGCCGGTGCCGACGGCATCGATTTCGCCGGCACCGTCGCTATGGGGCACGATGCGCGGATATTGCGCGGCGGCGCTGCCGGTGCCGAGCCGCATCTTCACGTCCGACGGGTTGACGCCGGAGACCCGGACCCGGACGCGCACCTCGCCAGGTGCCGGCTCCGGCAGCGGCAGATCGCCGAGCTGCAGCACCTCGCGGGCGGGACCCAGGCGGTCATAATAGGCAGCGCGCATGCATGTCCTCGGTGACAACGGACTTGGAGCAATGGGCTTGGGGCAACGGGCATGGAAATCGCCGCGACCCTATCCGAGGCGATACCGGATGGCAATCTGACGGCGCCAGCCGGGTGCCGGCGCAAGGCGGCGCGGTCGGGTGACTGCGGCTGCCGCGGCGCCGCGGCATAGAAAAAGGGCGGGTGCCCAAGACCCCCGCCCTTTCGTGCGTTCGGTGCAGAGGAAGCGGTTAGACCGCTTTCAGATTTACCGCCGCCGTCTTGCCGCGCTCGGTGGCGATGTCATAGCTGACCTTCTGCCCTTCCGAGAGCGCACCCAGACCGCTGCGCTCGACGGCGCTGATATGCACGAAGACGTCGCTCGACCCGTCGCCCGGCTTAATGAAGCCGTAGCCCTTAACCGGGTTGAACCATTTCACAGTACCTGTAGCCATCCTGGCCTCCAAAGACGAAACAAGAAATTGACCGCGCTTTTGGCGCGCAGCCCCCCACAACCTGGATTTTTGGTGCCTGGAAGTCCGTCTTACGCGGTAGTCCCCACGTGCGGTCGGGCCGACAAGACAGGCCAAATCGTCGATTGCAAGCGGCATCAGGCTTTGGGAGTAACAAAATGTCAAGGGGATTCGAGGCGATTCGCCGCAGCCCCCTAGGGCTTGTCGCGAAAGCTGATATCGCCATACCAGCCCTTGGAATCAGCGCCGGATTGATCCGAATCCGTCATCAAACAGACGGTATCGATGCGATCGACGTCGATGCCGGAAAGCGCGCGAAAATCCGCCCGCAGATCGCGCGCGTGATGCTGCATCGATCCTGCCGCGGCGGTACCAGAATCGACCGCCAGTTGCATGACCTCGCGGGCAAAGGGATTCGCCCAGGCGGTGCCCGCGGGTTCGCCGAGCGACCAGACATAGGCGATCGCCCGCGACGCGCTGCCGAACAGGCCGGCGCGGTGGACGAAGTAGAGGCGCAGTGGATGATCGTCGCCGGATTTCCTGCGTTCATCGAGACCGGCCGGTCCCCGGTCCATCTGCCAGGACCAGGCGACGACCGGCGTGCGCCGGAGATCGATCTCGATGTCGCGGCAATATCCGGAGGCGCTGGCCTGCGCCTCGGCCCGCAGCGCCAAGGGGCCGGCGCCTCCGAGGGGCACAACGTCGTAGCGGGTGCGGCCGACGAAGGCCGTCTCCGTCCAGCCGGCGAGGTCGCCGGAGGAGAATCGGCCGACCGCGACCGCCGGAGGCTCCGCCCTGGCGGCAGGCGATGCAATGTCATGCATCAACGTCATAGCTGCAATTCCGGTCGCGAAAATCCGCGCGATGCGCATCGCCCTGTCCCGATTTTTCATCGTCTATCAGCGCTTTACGGAAAGCCGCCGGACCCGGTGCATCACGTTTCGGTGAGCCTAGGCATTTGTGCCGAAGCATTGACGGCAACCTTTTGGTTAACCTAGTGTTTTGGTAGGGCCAAGTGCGGAATCCAGGGATGGGGATGATGTTCGGCAGCCTGCTCAAACATGCAATCAGGAACGGTCAAATCACGCTGATCGACTACGGCGGGCGGCGCCGCGTCGTCGGCGGTGGCGATGGGCCTGCGGTCACATTGCGGTTGCACGATGCAAAAGTCAGCCGCGAGCTCGCACTCAATCCCTGGCTGCGCATCGGCGAGGCCTATATGGACGGGCGCCTGACCGTCGAGGAAGGCAGCCTCTACGACCTGATCGAGATCGGCATGCTGAATACCAGCGGCCTCAACGGCGCCCTCACCCAGCGCGTCGTCAGCGCCGCCAACAGCGCCCTGCGCTGGTGGCACCAGCACAACCCGGTCGGCCGGGCGCAGGAACATGTCGCCCATCACTACGACCTGAACCGCAAGCTGTTCTCGCTCTTCCTCGACGAGAGCATGCAGTATTCATGCGCCTATTTCCCGACGCCGGAAGCGACCCTGGCCGAGGCGCAGCAGGCGAAGATGCGCCACATCGCCGCCAAGCTGCTGCTGGAACCGGGCCAGCGCGTGCTCGACATCGGCTGCGGCTGGGGCGGCCTCGGGATCTATCTGGCGAAGACCGCGGACGTGCAGGTCACCGGCGTCACCCTGTCGAAGGAACAGCTGGAGGTGGCCCGCGCCCGCGCCAGGGAGGCGGGGCTCGACGGCCAGGTCGAATTCAAGCTGATGGATTACCGCGAAGAGGCGGCGGGATTCGACCGCATCGTCTCGGTCGGCATGTTCGAGCATGTCGGGGTCAAGCACTATCCGGAATTCTTCGGCAAGGTCGAGGAGCTGCTGAAGCCCGACGGCGTGGCGCTGCTGCATGCGATCGGCCGGCGCGACGGACCGGGGTTCACCAATCCGTGGCTACGCAAATACATCTTCCCCGGCGGCTACAGCCCGGCGCTGTCCGAGGTGCTGCCGGTGGTCGAGCGCACCGGATTGTGGGTGACCGATATCGAGATCCTGCGGCTGCACTACGCCGAGACGCTGAGGCACTGGCGGACGAATTTCGAGCGGCATCGCGCCGAGATTGCAAAGCTCTACGACGAGCGCTTCTGCCGGATGTGGGAATTCTACCTGATCGGCAGCGAGCTGTCGTTCCGGCACAGCTACAACATGGTGTTCCAGATGCAGATGTCGCGCGGCATCGCCTCGGTGCCGCTGACCCGGGACTACATGTTCGACTGGGAGCGCCAGGCGGCGCAGCGCCAGACGGCGCCGATGCCCTGGCAGCGGGGGCGCGCCGCCGAATAGGCGCCGGGCCGGGCTTCAGCGCGGCAGAACGACCCGGGCGCGCAAGCCGCCTTCCGGCCGGTTTTCCAGATCGATGTCGCCGCCATGGCTGCGGATCACGCTGCGCGCGATGGCGAGGCCGAGCCCGGCGCCGCCGGAGTCGCGGTTGCGCGAGGCCTCGACCCGATAGAAGGGGCGGAACACCGCCTCGATCTCGGCAGGGGAAATGCCCGGCCCGTCGTCGTCGATGGCGATCACGTAGTCGCCGGGCGTCGCCTCGAGCCGGACCCGCGCCGCCTTGCCGAACTTCACCGCATTCTCGATCAAATTGCCGAGCGCCCGCTTCATGGCCAGGGGCTGCGCCTGCAGCATCGCCGGCTGCGGCGCGTCGATGCGGATGGTCACCTGTTCCAGACCCTCGGCGCAGTCCGCCAGCATGGCGCCGAGATCGATCGGCGCCCGCGGCTCGGGATTGGCATCCTCCCGCGCCAGCGCCAGGGTCGACTTGATCATCGCCTCCATCTCGTCGAGGTCGCGCAGCATCTTCTCGCGCTGCACCGGGTCCTCGACGAACTCGGCCCGCAGTTTCAGCCGGGTGATCGGGGTGCGAAGGTCGTGGGAGATCGCTGCCGTCATCTGCAGCCGGTCGTCGATCAGGCGCTTGATATGGCCCTGCATCTCGTTGAACGCCCGGGCGGCGCGGCGCACCTCGCTGGCGCCGCTCTCCGGCAGGATCTCGGTGCGGCCCGACCGTCCCAACTCCTCGGCGGCGCGGGTCAGGCGCTCAAGCGGCCGGGTGACGCGCAGGACCGCATAGAAGCTGAGACCGAGGACCGCCAGGATGCTGCCGGTCATCAGCAGCAGGAGCTGCGGCGAGAACAGCGGCAGCGTATCGATCGCCGGGAAGGCAAAGTTGATCCAGTCGCCGTCGCGCAGGGCGATCGAGACCCGGAAGTCGCGCAATCCGCGTTCGGCATGCTCGGCATCGGCGGCGCCGGGACTGACCAGCACCTCGCGCCAATCGGGCCCCTTCAGCCGCTCGGCCAGGGCGTCGCTGAGGTGGGCGATGCGCCGGTCCGACGCATCGGGCAGGGCGCTGGGCGAGCGGCCGACCGAAACCGAGAGCGACGGCCCGCTCATCGATCCGGCGACGCTCTCGCGCAGGAACGGCGCCGTGTGCTGGAGGAACAGGGCGAAGGTGGCGATGCGCTCGGCCGCGCGCCGGTCCTCGATCTCCAGGATCGCGGCATTGCGGTTGGCGTTGTGCAGCAGGGTGGTCAGCGCCTGCGAGGCGATGACGCCGGCGATCAGGATCAGCGCCAGCCAGCCCAGGATGCTGTCGGGGACCAGTCGGCGCCGCGCCATCAGGCCTCTTTCGCGTCGCGCCGCGCCTCCGGACCGGCCCCGCCCCGGGTGACGTCGGGGGTGAACATGTAGCCGCCGCCGCGCACCGTGGTCACCAGCTGCGGCTGGCCGGGGTCGGCCTCGATCTTCTTGCGCAGCCGGCCGACCTGGACGTCGATGCTGCGGTCGAAGGCCTGGGCGGCGCGGCCCTTGGCGAGGTCGAGCAGCTGGTCGCGCGAGAGGACGCGCCGCGGCCGCTGGGCGAAGGCGGCCAGCAGGTCGAACTCGCCGGCGGAGAGCTCGACGTCGTGGCCATCCGCCGCGGTCAGGCGCCGCTGGCCGAGATCGAGGGTCCAGCCGGCGAAATGCAGGAGCTCGGACGCGCCCGGCTCGGCCAGGCTGCGCGCTCCATCCTCGCTTCGCCGCAGCACCGCCCGGATGCGGGCCAGCAGTTCGCGGGGATTGAAAGGCTTCGGCAGGTAGTCGTCGGCCCCCATCTCCAGCCCGACGATCCGGTCGGTATCCTCGCCCGCCGCGGTCAACATGATGATCGGCAGCTTGGCCCCGAGCTTCGGCTGGGCCCGCAGCTGGGCACAGATCTGCAGCCCGGTCTCGCCGGGCATCATGACGTCGAGCACCACCAGGTCGATATGGGCGTCGGCCAGTTGCCTGCGCATGTCCCGCCCGTCGGCGGCAACCGAGGCGCGGAAGCCGTGTTTCTGCAGGAAACGGGACAGGAGATCGCGGATCTCGCGATCATCGTCGACGATGAGGATATGCGGACTCTTTTCCATGCTCGGTTCATTCCGCCGGACCCGCTATGCGTCCGGCTGCGCTCCTGTCTCGGCAGTTTCCGGCGGCGGCGCAAGCCGGGCCGGCCGGATTCGTGTAACCGATTGTAACAGGCGGCGGAGCGGTCGCAATTCGTTACCAAATCCCATGCTTCCAGACATTGTGACGTTGCCGGCGGACCACAAGATCCCTTCCCAAGAGCGGTGGCGGAATTCCGGCCCGGAACCCGGCCACCCGAACCGACATGCGAGACGAAAGGCAAATTCACCATGATCCCCGCACCCCATTCCACCGCCGCCGGCCGCCGGCTTCGCCTGCGCGGCGCGGCATCCCTCCTTGGCCTGCTGGCCCTGGGCGGCGTCGCCCTTGCCGTTCCCGGCCTCAGCCTCGATCATCCGGCCCTGGCCGACACGACGCCGGCGGGCGCCTCCGCCGCGCCCACCCCCGGCCTCAACATGCCGGTGTCCTTCGCCGACCTCGCCGCCAAGGTGAGCCCGGCGGTGGTCAACATCTCCTCGACCCATGTCGAGACCGCGGATGCAGGGCCGGAGATCCCCGATTTCCCCAAGGGCTCGCCCTTCGAGCAGTTCTTCAAGCCCTTCCTCGACCAGCAGAAGCACGGCCAGACGAAGCGCAAGCTGACCGCGCTCGGCTCCGGCTTCATCATCGATCCCAGCGGCTACATCGTCACCAACAACCACGTCATCGACCAGGCGACGGATATCCACGTCACCACCAATGACGGCAAGGACCATCCAGCGAAACTGATCGGCGCCGATGCCAAGACGGATCTCGCCCTGCTGAAGATCGAGGTCAAGGAGCCGCTGCCCGCCGTCGCCTTCGGCAATTCCGACCGCGCACGGGTGGGCGACTGGGTGCTGGCCGTCGGCAATCCCTTCGGCCTGGGCGGCACGGTCACCACCGGCATCATCTCGGCCCGCAGCCGCGACATCCACGAAGGCCCGTTCGACGACTTCCTGCAGATCGACGCCTCGATCAACCAGGGCAATTCCGGCGGCCCGACCTTCGACATGGCCGGCAACGTGATCGGCATCAATACCGCGATCTACTCGCCCTCGGGCGGCAGCGTCGGCATCGGTTTCGCGATCCCGGCCAATCTGGCAAAGCCGATCCTCGCCGAACTGCGCGACAAGGGGGCGATCGAGCGCGGCTGGCTGGGGGTCGAGATCCAGCAGGTGACCCCGGATATCGCCAGCGCCATCGGCCTCGACGAAGCCAAGGGCGCGCTGGTCGCCAACGTGCAGCCGGACAGCCCCGCCGCCAAGGCGCATCTCAAGGCCGGCGACGTCATCCTGAGCTTCAACAACCAGCCGGTCCAGGAGATGAAGGACCTGCCGCGCCTGGTCGCCGAGGCCAATCCGAACAGCAAGGTCGAACTGGGCGTGCTGCGTGAGAAGAAGCAGCAGACCATCGGCGTCACCCTGGGCAAGCTCAAGGACGAGCAGCAGGTCGCCAGCGCCGAGACCCCGTCGGGCGACGGCATGGCCGGCGACAGCCAGCAGGTCGACGCGCTCGGCGCCACCTTGGTGACCGCGACGCCGGAGACCCGCCAGCAGTTCAATCTCGAGGACGACGTCCATGGCGTGATCGTCGCCGACTTGCAGGCGAACAGCCCGCTGGCCGACCAGGGCATCCGCGCCGGCGACGTGATCGAGCGCGTGTCGGATGCCGACGTGACCTCGCCGGCCGACGTCAAGCGCCTGGCCGACGCCGCCAGGTCGCAGAAGCAGTCCGTGCTCCTGATGCTGGTGCAGCGCGAGGGCCGCGATCTCTTCGTCGCGGTGAAGCTCGACGATGCCTAGCGCCTAGACACCATCGACCCCGAGCCGATCGGGCCGGCCGCCCCGCCTCCACCCCCCGCAGGCCGCGTCCGATCGGTTCGCCAGTCGGCGCGGGTTCCAGTCCCCATCCCTCCGGAACCCGCGCCGACAGCCCTTACCCGCCGCAAGCGTTGCGGCCGGATTCCGGATCGTCGGGGATCGGCTTGGAACGGGCGCCTATTTCGCCTTGTTCTCTTCGGCGAGCAGCTTCATGAGAATGCTCCGCCAGCTGGAATTCGGCGGGTTGTAGCGGACGTCGAGTCCGGCGGCGCTGTTCTTCATCACCACGCCGAAGGTCGGGAGGGAACGCTCCCAATCCGGCAGGGTGATGACGAAGGAGAATTCCAGGCGCTGCTTGGGGGCGATCCAGTCGGGGGCGCCGGCGATCAGCACGTCGAGAATGTTCATGTTGGCGATCGGGTAGTTATGCCGATCGATCGACACCTGCATGTTCTTCAGCGTGAAGCGCGGCATAGCGACTGCGGTAGCCATCGGGCGGGCCTGTAACTCGCGGCATTCCGGGAAAGGCAATGGCCTCCCCATCCAAGTGCCAGTTGGCACCTCAGATGGTTACGAAATGGTTAGGACGCCGGACCTGCCGGCCCGGCGTGCCGCGGTCAGCGGTGCTTGAAGTCCGCCTTCCGCTTTTCGGTGAAGGCGTTCATGCCTTCCTTCTGGTCCTCGGTGCCGAAGGTGGCATGGAAGATCCGGCGTTCGAACTTCACCCCCTCGGCCAGGGTCGTCTCGAAGGCGCGGTTGACCGATTCCTTCGCCATCAGCACGATCGGCAGGCTGTGGCCGGCGATCTTCTCCGCCGTCGCCAGCGCCGTCTCCAGCAGCTTCTCTGGTGCCACGATGCGGGCGACCAGCCCCGACCGCTCGGCCTCGGCGGCATCCATCATCCGGCCGGTCAGGACCATGTCCATGGCCTTCGCCTTGCCGACGGCGCGGGTCAGGCGCTGGGTGCCGCCGGAACCGGGAATGGTGCCGATGGTGATTTCCGGCTGGCCGAACTTCGCGGTTTCCGCGGCGATGATGATGTCGCACATCATGGCGACCTCGCAGCCGCCGCCCAGGGCATAGCCGGCGACCGCGGCGATGGTCGGCTTGCGGCACTGCGCCACCCGTTCCCACCCCTTGGTGATGAAATCGCCGAGATAGACGTCGATGAATCCGCGGTCTTTCATCTCCTTGATGTCGGCGCCGGCGGCGAAGGCCTTCTCCGAGCCGGTGAGGACGATGGCGCCGATGCCGGCATCGGCTTCCAACTCGTCCAGCGCCCGGCCGAGATCGTCGACCAGCGCATCGCAGAGCGCGTTCAGGGATTTCGGCCGGTTGAGGGTGATCACTCCGACGCGGCCGCGGCGCTCGACCAGGATGTTCTCGAAAGCCATGATCTATTCCGTCTCCGAGGAAAGGGTAAAGCTGACATTGACCGGGCCCGCATCGGGTCCCCAGACGTCGATCTTCAGGGTGTCGTGGGCGCGCCGGTAGCTGCCGCTGGCCTGCTTCTCCCAGCCGAGTTGCGGCAGCGTCGCGTCGTAGAAATCGTAGATCCGCGCGGCCGTGGTCGCGCCGGTCGCATAGGCGTTGACGATGCGGCCCATCGGCGTGTCGAACACCGTGGACTTCTCCGTCTGCTCCTTCAGCCCGTCGGCGAGCGGGAGATCGCTGGCCGCGGCGAGGTATTCGACGGCGAATGCCGCGGGGGCGCAGCAGAGGCAGAGCAGCAGGGCGGCAATCCAGCGACGCATAGGGCCTCCCGATCCAGGAACCGCGCCCTTTCTAGCCCAGGGCGCTGGGTCGGACAATAGCGCGGTTCCCCGACTCATTTCTGACAGGTCGGGCAATAGAACGAGCTGCGTCCGCTCTGGGTGATGCGACGGATGTGGCCCGTCGTGCCGGCGGCGGATCCGCAGGCGATGCAGGTCTGGCCCTCCCGGTCGTAGACTCGCCAGCGGTGCTGGAAGTAGCCGAGTTCGCCGTCGGTCTGCACATAGTCCCGCAGCGACGAGCCGCCGGCGGCGATCGCCTCGCGGAGGACCTGCTTGATCGCCGCCGCAAGCTTCTCGGCGCGATCGCCCTGCACCCGGAAGGCCGGGCGCTTCGGGCTGATGCCGGCGCGAAACAGGGCTTCCGACGCGTAGATGTTGCCGACCCCGACCACCAGCTTCTGGTCCAGGATCGCCGACTTGATCGGCGTCTTGCGGCCCTTGAGCTTGGCCGCCAGGATCGGCCCGCTGAAGTCGTTGCCCAGCGGCTCGGGTCCGAGACCCTTCATCAGCTTGTGCCGTTCCAGCCGGTCGGCGGCGACCAGGTCCATCATGCCGAAGCGACGTGCGTCATTGAATCGCAGGCACCAGCCGTCGTCGGTCTCCAGGATCACGTGATCGTGGGTCTCCAGTTCGTCCGGTCGGCCCCGGGTGAGCAGCATCCGCCCGGACATGCCGAGATGCGCCAGCAGGGCCTGGCCGTCGTCGAGGTCCATCACGATGTACTTGGCCCGGCGGCGCACCCGCATGACGCGGCGCCCGGTGAGGCGCTGGGCGAAGCCCTTGGGCAGCGGCCAGCGCAGATCCTTGCGGCGGGCCTCGACCCGGACCAGGCGGCGGCCCTCCAGCTTCAGCGCCAGGCCGCGGCAGACCGTCTCAACCTCCGGCAATTCCGGCATTTTCCGGCTCCCTGCCCGATTCGAACGGGCCGATTCGCTTCAGCCGATGAGGCTAGCCTATCGGAGTTCGGGCGGCTATTGTCCGGCGCAATAAGGATGGGCCGCCCTGAACGGTATGGCATGACGGAAATCGAACCCGACGACAGTTCCGGCCAGACTTGGTTCGGCTTCCGCCGCGTCGACCGCGGCGCGAAGACCGGCCTGGTGCAGGACGTGTTCTCTTCGGTCGCCGGCAAATACGACCTGATGAACGACCTGATGTCCGGCGGCATCCATCGCCTGTGGAAATCGGCGATGATCGACTGGCTGAATCCCCGGGACGGGCAGAATTTCCTCGACGTCGCCGGCGGTACCGGCGATATCGCCTTCCGCATCCTCGACCGGGCGCCGCGGGCAAAGGTGACGGTCTGCGACCTCACGCCGGCGATGCTGGAGGTCGGCCGCGACCGGGCAATCGACCGCGGCATCCTCGACGGGCTGGATTGGGTGGCGGGCAATGCCGAGGACGTGCCCTTCGAGGACATGCGCTTCGACGCCTATACCATCGCCTTCGGCCTGCGCAACGTCGCCGACCAGCAGAAGGCGCTGCACGAGGCCTATCGCGTGTTGCGCCCCGGCGGCCGCTTCCTCTGCCTGGAATTCTCCCATGTCGCGCTGCCGGCCCTGGCCAAGCTCTACGACGCCTATTCCTTCAAGCTGCTGCCCTGGCTGGGCCAGCAGGTGGCGGGGGATCGCGAATCCTATCAATACCTGGTGGAATCGATCCGCCGGTTCCCGATCCAGGAACAGCTCTGCGGGATGATCACGCGGGCCGGCTTCCAGCAGGTCGGCTATCGCAACCTGACGGCCGGCATCGCGGCCCTGCATTCCGGCTGGCGGGTCTGAATGCTGCGCGCCTTGCGGTCACTCTATCGCCTGTTCGAGATGGCCCGCAGCGCGGCGCGGCACGGCGCCATGGCCCCCTTCGAGGAGGCCCTCGCCGGCGCCGGGCTCACGCCCATCCTGCTGGTGCTGATGCGCCTCATCTTCGGGCGGCAGGTCGGCGACATGCGGCCGGGCGAGCGGCTTGCCGCCGCCTTGAGCGAGCTGGGCCCGGCCTTCATCAAGCTCGGCCAGGTGCTGTCGACGCGCTCGGACCTGCTCGGCGAGGAGGTGGCCGCCGATCTCGCGAAGCTGCAGGACCAGCTGCCGGCCTTCAGTTCCTTCGAGGCCCGATCCACCATCGAATCCGAGCTCGGGGAGCCGATCGAGGCACTGTATCTGGCCTTCGACGACGAACCGGTTTCCGCGGCGTCGATCAGCCAGGTGCATTTCGCCGTCACCCTGCCGGATGCGCAGTTCCCCGAAGGCCGCCAGGTCGCGGTCAAGGTGCTGCGGCCGGGGATCGAGAAGGCCTTCGCCGGCGACATCGACCTGCTGCTGTGGATCGCCGAGATCATCGAACGCACCCAGCCGCGGCTGAAGCGCCTGAAGCCTGTCGAGGTGGTGAAGACTTTCGCCGCGACCGTGCATGTCGAGATGGATCTCCGCCTCGAGGCCGCGTCGGCCTCGGAGCTGCGGGAGAATTTCGCCGGCGATCCGAGCTATCGGGTGCCGGAGATCGACTGGCGACGCACCGGCCGGCGGGTGATGACCCAGGAGCGCCTGGTCGGCATCCCGATGGATGACGGGGCGGCCATGCGCGCGGCTGGTCTCGACGTCGACGAGGTGCTGGCCAAGGCGGCCGCGATCTTCTTCAACCAGGCCTTCCGCGACGGCTATTTCCACGGCGACCAGCATCCCGGCAACATGACCGTGGGTTATGACGGCGCCATCCAGGTGGTTGACTTCGGCATCATGGGCCGGCTGGAAAAGAAGACCCGCTACTTCCTGGCCGACATGCTGCTCGGCTTCATCGAGGGCGACTATGAACGGGTCGCCAAGGTGCATGTCGACGCCGGCTACCTGCCGACGTCCCAGGCCGTCGAGGATTTCACCCTGGCCCTGCGCTCGATCGGCGAGCCGATCCGCGGGCGGCCCCTGCACGAGATCTCCTTCGCCCGAGTGCTCGGCCAGCTGTTCAGCATTTCCGAGACCTTCCAGATGGAGGTCCAGCCGCAGCTCCTGCTGCTGCAGAAGAACATGCTGATCGCCGAGGGCGTGTCCCGGCAGCTCAATCCCCGTCTCAACATCTGGACCCTCGCCCAGCCCTTGATCGAGGAATGGATGGTGGAAAATCGCGGGCCGCAGGCCCGCGCCGCCCAGGCGGTGACCGAGCTGGTCCATATCGCCGAGCGCCTGCCGGCGGTGATGCGCAACCTGGACCGGCTGGTCGGCCATCTGGCGGAAGGCGGACTGAAGCTCGACCCGGAGGCCCTGAAGGTGATCAACCGCACCGGTGCCACCTGGATCCCCTGGCTGCTGGTCGCCGTCCTGGCTGCTGGCCTCGTCTTCACACGATGATAAGATATTGATATAAGCGCATAAAATCCGCCGCCCTTGAAATCCGCAACTTTAGACGGTAAATACAAAGCCTCACTGTGGAATCGGGTCCGTCATGCAGCCGGGCAAGCGCATTTTGCTGATCGTTTCGGGCGGCATCGCCGCCTATAAGGTGCTGGAGGTGATCCGGCGCGGACGGGAGCGCGGGTTCTCGTTCCGCACCATTCTCACCGCCGGCGGCGCCGCCTTCGTCACCCCGCTGAGCCTTGCGGCGCTGTCGGAGGACCGGGTCTATCAGGAGCTCTTCTCCCTGACCGACGAGAGCGAGATGGGGCATATCCGCCTGTCGCGCGAGGCCGACCTGGTCCTGGTGGCCCCGGCCAGCGCCGACATCATCGCCAAGATGGCCCATGGCATGGCCGACGACCTGGCGACGACCGCGCTCCTCGCCACCGACAAGCCGGTCCTGGTCGCCCCGGCGATGAATCTGATGATGTGGCAGCATGCGGCGACGCAGGCGAACATCGCGACGCTGAAGGCGCGCGGGCTGCACCTGGTCGGACCGGCGGCCGGCGACCTCGCCTGCGGCGAGGTGGGCTCGGGGCGGATGTCGGAGCCGCTGGAAATCCTCGACGCGGCGGCAGCGCTGCTGGCGCAGGGCGGCACCCTGTCCGGCGTGAAGGCCCTGGTCACCTCGGGTCCCACCCACGAGGCCATCGACCCGGTGCGCTATATCGCCAACCGCTCCTCGGGCAAGCAGGGGCATGCGATCGCCGCGGCCCTGGCCCGGCTCGGCGCCGAGACCACCTTGGTCTCCGGCCCGACCTCCCTGCCCGACCCCCTGGGCGTCAAGGTCCGGCGCATCGAAAGCGCCGCCGAAATGCTGGCCGCCTGCGAGCAGCTACTCCCGCTCGACGTGGCCGTCTGTGCCGCGGCGGTGGCGGACTGGAAAGTGGCGCGGCAGGCCAACCAGAAACTGAAGAAGGACGGCGACGCGGCGCCGGTCCTGGAACTCAGCCCGAATCCCGACATCCTCGCCCGGCTCTCCAGACCCGGCGCCGGCCGGCCGCGCCTGGTCATCGGCTTCGCCGCCGAGACCGAGAACGTCGTCGACCATGCCCGCGCCAAGCGCAGCCGGAAGGGCTGCGACTGGATCCTGGCGAACGACGTCTCGCCCGGGACCGGCACCTTCGGCGGCGATCGCAACACGATCCATCTGGTCAGCGGCGGCGGCGTCGAGGATTGGCCGACCCTGAGCAAAACCGAGGTCGCCGAGCGGCTCGCGGAACGCATCGCCCGGCATCTCGGAAGGGCGGCGCATGGCTGACATCGCCGTTGCGGTGACGCGGCTGGCGCATGGCCGCGATCTGCCCCTGCCCGCCTATGCGACCCTGCACAGCGCCGGACTGGACCTGCTCGCCGCCGTCGCTGCCGACCTCGTCCTGGCGCCCGGCGCGCGGGCCCTGGTGCCGACCGGCATCGCCCTGGCCCTGCCGCCAGGCTTCGAGGCCCAGGTGCGGCCGCGCTCGGGCCTGGCGCTGAAGCACGGCATCACCGTCCTGAATGCCCCCGGCACCATTGACGCGGATTATCGCGGCGAGGTCGGCGTCATCCTGGTCAATCACGGCGAGGCGCCCTTCGCCGTCCGGCGCGGCGATCGCATCGCGCAGCTGGTCCTTTCGGCCGTGGCCCGCCTCGCCTGGCGCGAGGGCGATGCGCTCGAGGCCACGATCCGCGGCGCCGGCGGCTTCGGTTCCACTGGCGGCGCGGCGGATTCCGTCACCGTCCCTTCCGACACCAAGCAGAGAGCGTGAGATCCGGCGGCATGTTGCATCCTTCGAAAAGACTGCTCTTCGCCATCGAGGCGGTCCTGGACATCGCCTATTACGGCGGATCGCAGCCGGTGCAGTCCGGCGAGATCTCGACCCGCCAGGGCATTCCCCGGCGCTACCTCGAACAGGTGCTTCAGCATCTGGTGCGCGCCGAGATTCTCGCCGGGCATCGCGGTCCCAAGGGCGGCTATCTGCTTGCCCGGGAGCGCCGCCGCATCACCATGGGCGAGATCGTCCGCGCGGTCCGGCAGTTCGAGGGCGCCAGCGATCCGGTGCAGACCGCCTCGGGCTCCCGCGTGGGACTGGAGATCGTCCGTCCGCTGTGGCGCGAATTGCAGGCGGAAATGCTGGTGAAACTCGATTCCGTCACCCTGGAGGACCTCTGCCAGCGCGCCCAGACCGCCGGCATCCGTTCCGACGCGCATCAGCGCCTCGATTTCAGCATCTAGTCCGCAACCCCAATTCCTGACGAAAGAAGCATCATGACCGACAGCAAGACCGAGTTCCGCGGCAAGATCTACGACAGCTTCCTCGGCACCATCGGCGCGACGCCGATCGTGCACCTGGGTGCCCTGCAGAAAGCCGAAGGCGTCGCCGCCGAGCTCTGCGCCAAGCTCGAATTCTTCAACCCGCTGTCCTCGGTGAAGGACCGCATCGGCCTCGCCATGATCGAGGACCTGGAAGCCAGCGGCAAGCTGAAGTCGGGCGCCACGCTGGTCGAGCCGACCAGCGGCAATACCGGCATCGCCCTGGCTTTCGTCGCCGCGGCGAAGGGCTATCGCCTGATCCTGACCATGCCGGAGAGCATGTCGATGGAGCGGCGCAAGATGCTGCGCCTGCTCGGCGCCGAACTCGAGCTGACGCCGGCGGCGCGGGGCATGTCGGGCGCCATCGCCCGGGCCGAGCAGCTGCTGGCCGAGATCCCCAATTCGATCATGCCGCAGCAGTTCAAGAACGCGGCCAATCCGGCGGTCCATCGCCGCACCACTGCCGAGGAGATCTGGAAGGATTGCGGCGGCAAGGTCGACTTCATCGTTTCCGGCATCGGCACCGGCGGCACCATCACCGGCCTCGGCGAGGTGCTGAAGCAGCGGAATCCCGGCCTGAAGATGATCGCGATCGAGCCCGAGGACAGCCCGGTCCTGTCCGGCGGCCAGCCGGGCCCGCACAAGATCCAGGGCATCGGCGCCGGTTTCGTGCCGGAGATCCTCAATCGCAGCGTGATCGACGAGATCCTGACGGTCTCCAATGCCAATGCCTTCGCCATGGCGCGCAAGGTCGCCAAGCTCGAAGGCATGCCGGTCGGGATCTCGTCGGGTGCGGCCTTGACCGCCGCCTGCGAACTCGGCCGTCGCCCCGGCATGGCTGGCAAGCGCATCGTCGCCATCCTGCCCTCCTCCGCCGAGCGTTATCTCTCGACTGCCCTGTTCGAGGGGCTGGAATAGACAAGGCCATCCGCAGGTGACGACCGAGCTCTCCGACCGCCAGCTGGAACGCTATGCCCGCCACGTCATCCTCGACGAGGTGGGCGAGGAGGGCCAGCTGCGCCTGCTGCGGTCCCGCGTGCTGGTGGTCGGCGCCGGCGGCCTGGGCACCCCGCTGCTGCTCTATCTGGCGGCGGCCGGGGTCGGCACGCTCGGGGTGATCGACGACGACACGGTGGATCTCTCGAACCTGCAGCGCCAGGTGATCCATGACGAAATCTCGGTCGGACGGCCGAAGGTGGACAGCGCCGCCGCCCGGTTGCGGGCGATGAATCCGGAGACCCGGGTCGTCACCTATCGGGAGCGCCTGGCCCCGGAGAACGTAGAGGGCATTCTTGCCGACTACGACCTCATCGCCGACGGCAGCGACAATTTCCGGACGCGCTACCTGCTGAACGATGCCTGCTACCGGGCGAAGAAGCCCCTGGTGAGCGCTGCCTTGCTGCGGTTCGACGGTCAGCTGTCGACCTACAAGGCCTATCTCGGCGACGGCCATCCCTGTTACCGCTGCCTGTTTCCCGATCTGCCGCCGCCCGACCTCATCCCGCGCTGCGAGGAGGCCGGCATCCTGGGTGCCGTCGCCGGCGTGATGGGCACGCTGCAGGCGACCGAGATCCTGAAGGAACTGCTCGGCCTCGGCGACTCGCTTTCCGGCCGCCTGTTGATCTACGACGCCCTCTCGACGGAATTCCGCAAGGTGAAGGTCCCGAAGGACCCGGGCTGCCCGTGCTGCGGTGCCGCAGGACGCTAGGGCGGAGTCCCGCGCGGCCGGCTCAGTCCAGCCGCTTTTCCATGAACAGGCTGTAGTCGCTCGGCCCATAGCCGGCGAAAGGCGGGATGTCGCCATAGCCGGCGGCCCGATAGAGACCGAGCGCCTCCGGCTGGCGGTTGCCGGTTTCCAGGCGCAGGCAGCGGATCCCCTGCCGGCGGGCATGGGCTTCGAGGGCATCGAGCAGCGCCTTGCCGATGCGCTTGCCGCGCGCCACCGGCGCCACGTACATCCGTTTCACCTCGCCCCACAGCCCGCCCGGATCCCGCCCGCGCCTGACGACGGCGCCATAGCCGAGGAGCACGTCTCCCTGGCGGGCGACGAAGAAGGCGGTCTCCGCCGTCTTCAAGGTCGCGACGTCGAGCAGATGGTTTTCTTCCGGCGGGTAGAGGCCGGCATAATAGCGGTCGGCCTCGGCCAGCAGCGCATGAACGTCGGGCTGGTCGGGGTCTTCGATGGCGATCCTGGGGACGGGCTGCATGGGACGGGCGGCCGGACGCAGGGGTTAGAGCATGGTCTCCAGCACCCGGTCGGGCGGCTTGTGGCCATCGGCAAAGGTCTTGATGTTGATGATGACCTTCTCGCCCATGTCGACCCGGCCCTCGATCGTGGCCGATCCCATATGCGGCAGCAGCACCACCGAATCCAGCTTCAGCAGTTTCGGGTTGACCGCCGGCTCGTGCTCGAAGACGTCGAGGCCGGCGCCGGCGAGTTCGCCGGATTGCAGCATGCGGGTGAGGGCGTTCTCGTCGACGACCTCGCCGCGCGAGGTGTTCACCAGATAGGCATGCTTCTGCATCAGCTTGAGACGCCGCGCCGAGAGCAGATGATAGGTCGCCGGCGTATGCGGGCAGTTGATCGAGATGATGTCCATCCGCGCCAGCATCTGGTCGAGGCTCTCCCAGTAGGTCGCCTCGAGGGACTGCTCGACCGACTGATGCACCCGGCGGCGATTGTGATAATGCACGGACAGGCCAAAGCCCTTGGCCCGGCGGGCGAGGGCCGAGCCGATCCGGCCCATGCCGACGATTCCCAGGCGCTTGCCGTAGATGCGGTGGCCCAGCATGCCCATCGGGCTCCAGCCCTGCCACTTTCCCGAACGCATCAGCCGCTCGCCCTCGGAAAGGCGCCGCGCGACGCCGAGGATCAGCGCCATGGTCATGTCGGCCGTATCCTCGGTCAGGACGCCGGGGGTGTTGGTCACGGTGATGCCCCGCTGGCGGGCGGTGGCCAGGTCGATATGGTCGACGCCGGTCCCGAAGGAAGCGATCAGGCGCAGCTTCTCGCCCGCCTGGGACAATACCGCCGCGTCGATCCGATCGGTCACCGTCGGCACCAGCACGTCGGCGGTCTTCACCGCCTCGATCAGCTCGGCCTGGGTCATCGGATGGTCGTCGAGGTTCAGCTTGACGGTGAACAGCTCCATCATTCGCGTCTCGATGACGTCCGGCAGCTTCCGGGTGACGACAACGGTGGGTTTCAGGGACATCCGGCGACCTCGAGGGGGACTGGGCTGGCGATCTTTGGTTCCATCATGGAATACCAAGGCTAAAGCAGCCTTGTCCAGCGATTGGCGGCGTTTTCCGGCCGGGCGACGACGCGCCTGGGCGGAACCGCGACCGACGGCCCGGGGCGGCGCCGGAAATCGGGCATTTCAACGGCTTGTCCGCCGACGGACTCTTGACCGAACGGCCAAGCCCGTAAATTCTGTCGCAAATGATCGACTCGACCGCCGCCCTCCACGTATCCGCCCCGTCGCTGCGCCGGATCGCCGCAATCCTGGGATGTCTGGCACTCTGCCTGCTGCTGCCGGCACCGGCGCGGGCCGAAGCGACCAAGCTGCCCTTGCCGCGTTATGCGTCGCTGGAGGCGGATGAGGTCAACATGCGGGCCGGTCCCGGCGAGACCTATCCCAAGCTCTGGGTCTACCAGCGCCGCGGCATGCCGGTCGAGATCATCGAGGAGTTCGACATCTGGCGCCGGGTCAAGGACTACCAGGGGGTCGTCGGCTGGGTGAAGGGCAGCCTGCTCTCCGGCCACCGCACCGCCATCGTTACCGAGACCCGGCGCACCCTGCGCAAGCGCGCCGAGGACGAATCCCCCGCCGTCGCGCTGCTCGATCCCGGCGTCATCGCCCGGGTGCTGGAATGCGACGGCGCCTGGTGCCGCCTCGAGGTCCAGGGCTACAAGGGCTGGCTGAAGCGCGCCGATTTCTGGGGCGTCTATCCCGAGGAAGCGCTGAAGGAGTAGGCGCCGGACGCAGGTCCCGCCGCTAGGCGAAGTCGCCGGCGAGTTCCGCCCGCACGGCTTCCGGCATCACCGCCATATGGCTGTATTCCGGGTGGCTGAAGCCCAGGATGACCTGGCTCCCCGTGCGCCGGAACAGCGCGATCTGGTCGGCGGCGAAGGGGAAATGGACGAACTGCACCGACGAGGCCTTGCCGGCCTCGTTGGTGCGGTCCTGATCCGCCTCGGGAATGCCCTTCACCACCACCTCGCCCTGGCTGGCGTCGCTCATGCGGATGAAGGCCGTCTCCTCGACGCCTCCGAGGCGGCCGAGGAAGTTCGCCCGGCGCACCGGATCGTCGATCTCGAACATCACCGTCGCCACCAGCTCGCCGCCGTTCGGGATCAGCGGATTATAGGCGCGCAATTCGTCCGGGATCTGGCCCTCGCCGCCCTTCTCGATGAACAGCATCTCCTGGACCTGTTGCAGCATGGTGGCGAAGCACTCGAAATAGAAGGTGGCGACCGGACCAACCTCGACCCGCCGCCGCTTCTTCAGCGCCACCACCGCCTTGCGCATCTCGGCGCGCTTCGGGGCGTATTGCTCGATCGGGAGGATGTCGGCACGGGTGATTTCGCGTTTGGCCATCTGCATCATCTTGGGTTGCCGTTCAGGTTTCTGCGCTGAGCCCGTAGGCGCGGGCGAACAGCTGGATTGGATGGAAGGCCTGCTCCGGATGCGGCGTGCCGTCGGCCAGCCGGTCCATGCCCTGGACGATGTGGTCGCCGGCCAGCGGACACTCGGAGGCGACGAAGGCCTTGCCGGCGTTGAGCGCCTGGCGCGCCACCGGCTTGCCGACCTTGAGGGCGATGTCGAAGTTCTCCTTCAGCACGCCCCAGGATCCGCCGTGGCCGGAGCAGCGTTCGATCACCGCGAGATCCGCCTCGGGGATCAGCTTCAGCAGTTCCGCCGCCTTCTGCCCCATGTTCTGGGCGCGGGCATGGCAGGCAAGATGCACCGCCACGCCGCCGGGCAGGGCTTCCAGCCCCGGCGCCAGCCCCTCGCGCTTGGCGATGTCGACGACATATTCGCTGACGTCGAAGGTGGCGTTGGCGAGCCGCTTGATCCGCTCGTCCTGCGGCAGGATCAGCGGCCATTCGAACTTCAGCATCAAGGCGCAGGACGGCACCAGCGCGATCACGTCATAGCCTTGGTCGACATAGGGCAGCAGCGCATCGGCCACGCTGGCGGCGTGCTCGGCCACCCGGGCGATGTTGCCCTGTTCGAACTGCGGCATGCCGCAGCAGCGCGGATAGACGACCTCGGTCGCGACGCCGTTCTTGGCAAGGACGGCGCGCGCCGCCATGCCGATATCCGGATTGTTATAGTTGACGAAGCAGGTCGCATAGAGCACGGCCTTGCGCCCATGGGCAGGTGCGCGGAGGTTCACCTCCGGCGCCTGCTCCATGGCCCGCAGCACGAAGGTCCTGCCGTGGAACTTCGGCAGCGCGGCATCGCGATCGACGCCGGCGACGTTCTCCAGGACGACGCGGGCAAGGCCGTTGTGGCTGCCGAAATTGGCGACCGGCGCCGCCAGCGCCGCCGCCTTGCCGTTGCGGTCGGTCTCGGTCAGCTGCTGGTGGATCCTGCTGACCTTGCCCTGCTTCAGCTCGGCCGCACGGTAGCGCAGCATCAAATGGGGGAAGTCCAGCGCCCATTCATGCGGCGGCACATAGGGACACTTGGTCATGAAGCAGAGATCGCAGAGGGTACAGGCATCGACCACCTGCTTGTAGTCTTCGGTCTTCACGCCCGCCATTTCGTCGGGCTGGGCGTCGACCAGGTCGAACAGGCGCGGGAAGGAGTCGCAGAGGTTGAAGCAGCGCCGGCAGCCGTGGCAGATATCGAAGACCCGATGCATCTCGGCTTCGATCTTCGCCAGGTCGTAGAAGTCCGGGTTCTGCCAGTCCAGCACGTGCCGGACGGGCGCATCCAGGCTGCCTTCGCGCATGCAGCTGCTCCGTTGCTAGAGGCGGAAGGAGCGACGCGCGGCCGGCGGGCGGTGCCACACCGCCGGGCGCGCGTCGGGCGGGAGCGAACTACTTGCCGAGGGTGTCGAGGGCCTTCTGGAACCGGCCGGCATGCGACTTCTCGGCCTTGGCCAGCGTCTCGAACCAGTCGGCGATCTCGTCGAAGCCCTCCTCGCGGGCGGTGCGCGCCATGCCCGGATACATATCGGTGTATTCATGGGTCTCGCCGGCGATCGCCGCCTTCAGGTTCGGACCGGTCGGGCCGATGGGCAGGCCGGTCGCCGGATCGCCGACCGCTTCGAGGAATTCGAGATGGCCGTGGGCGTGGCCGGTCTCGCCTTCCGCCGTCGAGCGGAACACGGCGGCAACGTCGTTGTAGCCTTCGACATCGGCCTTCTGTGCGAAATAGAGATAGCGGCGGTTGGCCTGGCTCTCGCCGGCGAAGGCCGCCTTCAGATTGCCCTCGGTCTTCGAACTCTTCAGATTTGCCATGTCGATGCTCCCTTGGCTGGCGTTGATCGCTTGCTTCTGATCGGTTTCACCCGCCGACTATGGACGGCTGCCCGCAGATTGGAATGGGAATCATATGGCAGCGACAATCCGCGCTGTCAATAGATTAGAATTGCTACAATCTGAAATCTTAAGCGTTATACGAGAAAGCTTATTTCTCAGCCTCGAGACGTACGATGACCTCGACGCGGCTGATCTTCATGCCGGCGGGCGGGGCCGGCAGCTGGGCCAGGGCGACACTGTCGCCGGGGATATCCATCAGGCTGCCGTCGCGCTCCAGGTAGAAGTGATGGTGGTCGGTGGTGTTGGTGTCGAAATAGGAGCGGCCGGGCTCCACCACCACCTCGCGCAGCATGCCGGCGGCGGTGAACTGGTGCAGGGTGTTGTAGACCGTGGCCAGGGAAACGCGGACCCGGGCGGCCTCCGCCTGCTGGTGCAGCTGTTCGGCGGTGACATGGCGATCGCCGGCTTCGAACAGCAGTTTCGCCAGGGACAGCCTCTGCCGGGTCGGGCGAAGGCCGACGGCTTTCAGCTGCTGGACGATCGGGGCGTAGGGTCGCGGTTCGGACATGGACTTAATATGGCGCGGGATTCCCGGGAGTTAAAGGGCAAATTTATAATCGTTCGTGATTATTGCCGGGAAGGCGCGACAGCCGGGTCTTCAGGGGGCGACCTGCCGTAGGCGCATGCGGGCGGCCCCGTCTTCCAGGTAGTAGTAGATCCCGGTTTCCGTGGCCTGCTTCAGGCGCGTTGCCGCGAGGTCGCGCTTCCCGGCCAGATAGGCGGCCTCGCCGGTGTAGAAGTAATATTCACAGAGCCGTTCCCGCCGGGTCTTGGGATCGTCGGACTGTGCCGCCGCCAGCAGCTTGGCGTCGCTGAGCCCGCCCTGCAGGAAGGCGAAGAGCGGCGTCGGCCAGGCGGCCTTGGAAAATTTCGCCGCCCCCGTGGCCAGCAATGCCTCCGCTGCCGCGGTCTTGCCCTGCGCCTTCAGCGCCAGGGCCTTCCACAGCATGCCATAGGGATATTCCGGCTCGCCCTGGATGACGCGGTCTGCCATCGCCGCCGCCGCCCCGGGCTTCCCCGCCAGATAGTTGACCAATACCGCCGTGAGCGACCAGTAGTCGGAATCTGCCCGCCCCGCTTCCGCCACATCGGCCTGCGCGCCGGCAAGGTCGCCCGCGGCCATGCGCAGATAGGCGCGCTGATCGCGGTAGTTCACGTTCTTGCCGTCCATGGCCACGGCGCGGTCGAGATCGCGGCGCGCATCGTCCAGATCGCCCAGCGCCGCGGCCGCCATGCCACGCTGATAGACCGCATCCGGATCCTGGGGATCGAGCCGCGCCGCCTGGTCGAACAGCCGGCGCGCCCCGGCATAATCCTGCCGATCGGCCAGGATGAGGCCGGTATTGAAATAGGGCGCGGCGTCCTTGGGATCGGTCGCGATCGCCGCCTGGAACTGCGCCTCGGCCTCGGCGGCCTGGCCGAGCGTGTAATAGGCCCGGCCAAGCTCGTTCTGCGCCGTGTGCTGCTTCTCGCCGGAGAGCTTGCCGGAGTCGACGGCGCTCCTGCAGGCGGCGAGCCGTTCCGGATCCGGCGTGTCATCGGCCTCGCAGATTCCGAGGGCGGTGTCGGCGTCGGGCGCCGCGGCGGCCGGCGGCGCCGGCGGTTTCGCCGCAGCCATCCCGGACACGATCGCCGCGGTGGTTGCGGGCTCGCGGTCCTTGCCGCTGCCGAGGGCGGCGATCCGGTTGCGCGCCAGCTTCACGAAGGCGCCCTTCGGGTACTGCTCCAGATAGGCGATGAAATCCTCGGGCGCCTGGCTGTCCTTGATCGAGTTCCAGAAGGCGATCTCGACCTGCCTGGTGTCGAGCATGGAGACCTGTGCCGCCGGTGCCGGGGTGGCCGGCGCTGCCGCGGGCGGCAGGAAATAGAACGGCGCCGTCAGCGACGAGGCATCCCAGGGCACCTGCTGCTGGTCGGTGGCGGCGATCACCTTGCCGCGCACGGTGCGGAACACCTCCTCGATGCCGAGGCCCGGCGTCTGGATCGCTTCGGCCAGGGCGGAACTGTAGGGGCTGTTCCGGCCGGTGCCGTCGGCGGCCGTCTGGCCGGGTGCCGTCGAATAGGCGATGAAGCTGCCGGTCGGACGATCGCTGATCTCGGCCAGGCCGCGGGTCGCCGAGCGCAGGCTGCGCGCCAGCGGGTTGTTGCGGCAGGCGTCGAGGATGACGATGCTGACCCGGCTGCCGGAGAAGTCCATCTGCTTCAGCACCATATTCGCCGGCACCGCCTCGACCTCGACATCGCCTTCGCGCCGGATCTGCGCCTTGACTGGAATGAGGTAGTTCTCGCCGCCCACCTGGACGCCGTGGCCGGCATAGAAGAACAGGCCGGTGGTGCCGGGACCGGCATCGGTCAGCTTCTGCCCGAAATCGACGATCGCGCGCTTCATCTTCTTCTGCGAGGCATCGGTGACTTCGATGACGTCGAAGCCGACCTTGCGCAGGGCCTGGGCGATCAGCGCCGCGTCATTGGCCGGATTGGGCAGCGCCCCCATTTCAGCACCATAGGCGGAATTGCCGATCACCAGAGCGACGCGCGGCTCGGCCGCCGCCGGGAAGGCGCCGAGGCCGGCCGCCAGGATCGCGGCAAGGATGATCTGCAGAATTCGCATCGGGCCGTCCACAACCTGCACCAGCTGCATCTTGTTGGGATTATATGGCGTTCGCAGCCGAGCCCGGAAGGCAATCTGCAGGTCCTGTGACGCCGCGCACAGCTGCCGATGAGCACGCCGGCCTATTCGATGACGGCGTTGGACTCGATGAATCCGGTGCGTCCGTCGGGCAGCCGGACGCGCCACCACAGCCCGTCGGCGGATCGGGCGGCTGCCTGCAATGGGCCATCCGCCGTCAGGCGCGCGATCGGCGGCGCCGTATACGCGGCCGCCGCCCGGATGAGGGATCCGCTGCGCACCATCAGTTGCCTGCTTTCAGGCGAGAATTTCACGCTGGTTTGCGGGGCCTGGGAATTGGCGGCGGAACCGCCGATGATCTGCGCCAGCGCCCCGATGCCCCCGAGCTGCGCATTGCCGCCACCCCCGCCGAAGGTGATGGTGGGCCCGCTTTGCTGCTGCGGATAAGGTTGGGACTGGTAAGTCGGCGGCGCAGCCTGGGCGGAGCCGCCGGCGATCGGCTCGATGAAATCGGTGCTGGCGGCGTCCGCCCCGCCGCTGCCGCCCGAAGGCTTGGCCGCCGCCTGGGGCGGCGCCTCGTTGACCACCGTCTTGTGGATGTAGCCGGTCTTCCCATCCGACATCCTGATCCGCCACCAGTTGCCGTCGGTCGAGACACCGGTTGCGTGGAGCTCCTGATTGGTCGCGAGCTTCTTCAGCGTGGCGGCGCTGCTCGCGGGCTTGACCCTCAACACGGCGCCACCCTTGGCATAAATCGTCTGATCCAGCGATTCGAAGTCCGGCGCCGCGGTGGACGCAGCGCTTGCGCTGTCCTGGCCGCTGGCGTTGCGCTGGGTGGCATCGCCGGCTTCGGCGGCCTGGGCGCTGGCGACCTTCTGCTCCTTGAGATCGGCAATGCGGCTCCTGGCAAGGTCCACGAAGTCGCCGTCGGGATACTTCTTCAGATATGACTCATAGTCGCCGATGCGCGCGCTGTCCTTGATCGATTCCCAGTAGGCGAGTTCGATCTGCCGTGGATCGACGGCGGTCGCCGACCCGGAACCGCCGCCGGTCGCCGACGCCGTGGCGGCACTGCCGGATCCGGGCATGAAATAGAACGGTGCCGTCAGCGAGGATGCATCCCACGGCACCTGCTTCTCGTCGGTTTCCTTCAGCACCTTGCCGCGGACGGTGCGGAAGACTTCCTCGATGCCGGCGCCCGGCATGACCAGAGCCGCCGCCAGAGCTTCGGTATAGGGACTGTTCTTGCCCTTGCCGTCGACCGCAGTCTGGCCGGGTGCCGTCGAATAGGCGATGAAGCTGCCCGTCGGCCGCTCCTTGATCTCGGCGAGGCCGCGCGTCGCCGAGCGCATGCTGCGCGCCAGGGGATTGTTGCGGCAGGCATCGAGAATGACGATGTTGACGCTGCTGCCGGAGAAATCCATCTGCTTCAGGACCATGCTGGCGGGGATCGCCTCGACGTCGACATCGTTTTCCTGCTCGATCGCCGCGCGCACCGGGATCAGATAGTTCTCGCCGTCCACCTGCACTCCGTGTCCGGCATAGAAGAACAGCCCGGTCGATTGGGTTCCGGCGGCGATCAGCTTCCTGCCGAATTCCTTGATCGCCTGCTTCATCTTGCCCTGATCGGCATTGGTGACCGAGATCACGTCAAAGCCGACCTGTTTCAGGGTTTTCGCCATCAGGGTGGCGTCATTGGCGGGATTGGGCAGCTTGCCCATTTCGGCGCCGTAGTCGGAGTTGCCGATGACCAGCGCGACGCGCGGCTCTGCCCGGCCTTGACCGACGCCGAAGACAAGGATCGAAAAGACAACGAGCGTGAGCTGCAGAAAATTCATTCCGCCACCCCAAATCGCTCCATTTTTCCCGCCCGCAGTATACGCCTTTAACGGGTAGCTCGATAGCAACGCGGAAAGCGCCTAGGGACTTTCGGGGCTCAGCGCCCGCGCCCATTCCTCTTGGACATTTGCATCGCATTCTGCAGTCGTGGGAACAAATTCATGAATGGCGGCGGGATCGAGACGCGCCAGCGCCCAGATTGCGGCTCCCCGGACCAGCGGCGACGGATCGTCCAGCAGCCGGCGCGCGGCCGGGATCAGGGTCGGATCCGCACTGTTGCCGATGGCGATGAGGACGTTGCGGATAAAGCGGTCGCGCCCGACCCGCTTGACCGGCGAGGCGCGGAACAGGGCGCGGAAGGCAGGGTCGTCGAGGCTGGCGAGGTCGGCTAGGCGCGGGCCGTCGAGTTCCGATCGCGCCTGGAAATCCGCATGGGTCCCGGCCTGGGCGAACTTGTTCCAGGGGCAGACCGCGAGGCAGTCGTCGCAGCCATAGATGCGGTTGCCGATCATCGGGCGCAGTTCGTGGGGGATCGGCCCCCGGTGCTCGATGGTGAGATAGGAAATGCAGCGCCGCGCGTCGAGCTGATAGGGCGCCGGGAAGGCCCGGGTCGGGCAGACGTCGAGACAGTTGCGGCAGCTACCGCAGTGATCGATCTCCGGCGCATCGGGCGGGATCTCCAGCGCGGTGAAGACCTCGCCGAGGAAGAGCCACGATCCCCAGGTGCGGGATACCAGGTTGGTATGCTTGCCCTGCCAGCCGAGGCCCGCCTCGGCGGCCAGGGGCTTCTCCATCACCGGCGCGGTATCGACGAAGACCTTGACCTCGGTGGCGAACTGCGCGGCGAGCCAGCGCGCGAGGTCCTTCAAGCGCTTCTTCACGGTGTCGTGGTAGTCGCGGTTGCGGGCATAGACGGATATGTCGGCACGGTCGCCTTGACCCAGCACCGCCAGGGGATCGCCTGCCGGTCCGTAGTTCATGCCCAGAACGATCACCGTGCGCGCTGCCGGCCAGAGGATCCGCGGATCGCCCCGCCGGTCGGCCTTCTCGGCCAGCCAGCCCATGTCGCCGTGATGGCCCTTGGCGAGAAAGGCAGCGAGGCCGTCCCGGGCCTCGGCTGCCAGCGCCGCCGGCGCGAAGCCGACGGCATCGAAGCCGATCCCGATGGCGTGCCGGCGGATGGCGTCGCGGATCTCGCTCATCTGCTTCCGCGCGCCGCCGGGCTCAGCCGCGGCCGCGATAGGGTTCGACGCCCTGGGGCGGCACCCAGAGCCCCTTCGGCAGCCGGCCGCGCTCGAAGAAGACGTCGATCGGCAGGCCGCCGCGCGGATACCAGTAGCCGCCGATGCGCAGCCAGCGCGGCTTGATCGCGGCGATCACCTTCTTGGCGATGTCGAGGGTGGTGCCCTCGTGGAAGCCGCCGTGATTGCGAAAACTGTGCAGGTAGAGCTTCAGCGACTTCGATTCCACCAGCCAGTGGCCCGGCGCGTAGTCGAGCACGAAATGCGCGAAATCCGGTTGGCCCGTCACCGGACAGAGGCAGGTGAATTCCGGTGCGGTGAAGCGAACCAGATAGGCCTCGCCGGGATGCGGATTGTCGACCCGCTCCAGCACCGCCGATTCCGGCGATTCCGGCAAGGCCGAGGCGCCGCCGAGCTGGGTCAATCCGGCATAGGGCCGCGCGGGTCTGGATGTCTTTGCCATCAGGCTTCTCCCTCCTGTCGCGCGGTGTCGAAAGCCGCGCTGAAATCGTCGAGCGTGCCGCTGGCGATCGCGGCCCGGATCCCCTGCATCAGTTCCTGGTAGTAGTGCAGGTTGTGCCAGGTCAGCAGCATCGCCGCCAGGATCTCCTTCGCCTTGATCAGGTGATGGATGTAGCCGCGGCTATAGGACGTGCAGGCCGGGCAGCCGCAGGCGGGATCGATCGGCGAGGGATCCGCCGCATGGCGGGCATTGCGCATGTTGAGCTCGCCGAAGCGGGTGAAGGCCTGGCCGGTGCGGCCCGACCGGGTCGGCATCACGCAGTCGAACATGTCGATGCCGCGGCGGACCGCGCCCAGGATGTCCTCGGGCCGGCCGACGCCCATCAGGTAGCGCGGCCGGTCTGCCGGCAGGAAATCCGGGGTGAAATCCAGCACGCGGAACATCTCCTGCTGGCCCTCGCCGATGGCGAGGCCGCCGATCGCATAGCCGTCGAAGCCGATCCCGCGGAGGGTCTCGGCGGATTCCCGACGGAGATCCGCGTAGATGCCGCCCTGGACGATGCCGAAGAGATGATAGCCCTCGCGCGCCGTGAAGGCCCGGCGGCAGCGCTCCGCCCAGCGCATGGAAAGCCGCATCGAGGCGGCCGCCTGTTCGGGCGTTGCCGGGAACGAGGTGCACTCGTCGAAGCACATGGTGACATCGGCGTCGAGCAGGTGCTGGATCGCGATGCTGCGCTCCGGCGTCAGCATCTGCTTCGAGCCGTCGATATGCGAGCGGAAGGCGACGCCGTCCTCGCTGATCTTGCGGAGATCGCTGAGGCTCATCACCTGGAAGCCGCCGGAATCGGTGAGGATCGGACCGGGCCAGTTCATGAACCGGTGCAGCCCGCCGAATTCCGCGACGCGCTCGGCGCCGGGGCGGAGCATCAGGTGATAGGTATTGCCGAGGATGATCTCGGCACCGGTCGCCCGGACCGATTCCGGCAGCATCGCCTTCACCGTGCCGGCGGTACCGACCGGCATGAAGGCCGGCGTGTTGACCACGCCGTGGGCGGTCACGAGCCGGCCGCGGCGCGCCTTGCCGTCGGTCGCGGCGACGGTGAAGGCGGGGCTCACGCGCCGCGCTCCAGCAGGCTGGAATCGCCATAGGAGAAGAAGCGGTAGCCGCCGCGGATCGCATGGGCATAGGCCGCCCGCATGCGGTCGAGCCCGGCGAAGGCGGCGACCAGCATGAAGAGGGTCGATTTCGGCAGGTGGAAATTGGTCATCAGCAGGTCGGCCGCGCGCAGGCGATAGCCGGGGGTGATGAAGATGTCGGTGTCGCCGGCGAAGGCATGCATCCGGCCGGCGGGATCGAGGGCGGATTCCATGAGGCGCAGCGCCGTGGTGCCGACCGCGACCACCCGCCGCCCGTCGTCCCGCGCGCGATTGATCGCGGCCGCGGCTTCGGCGCCGATCTCGCCCCATTCGGCGTGCATCCTGTGATCCTTCAGCTCCTCGGCTTTCACCGGCAGGAAGGTGCCCGCGCCGACATGGAGCGTCAAGCTGACCCGGGAGATGCCGCGGGCATCCAGCGCCTGCAGCAGCTGCGGGGTGAAGTGCAGCCCGGCGGTGGGGGCCGCTACCGCCCCCTCGACCCGGGCATAGACCGTCTGGTAGTCCGCCGCATCCTGGGCCGCGGCCGGGCGGAGCTTGCGGATATAGGGCGGCAGGGGCATGCCACCATGGCGGTGCAACGCCGCCAGCAGCGCCTCGGCACCGCGATCGAACCGCAGGATCGCCTCGCCCTCGGGGGTCTTCTCCAGGACCGTGGCGGTGAAATTTCCGGTGGAAGTCCCGGTGGAATCCCCGGTGAAATCCACGATATCGCCGGGGCGGAGCCGCTTTCCCGGCCGGGCGAAGGCCCGCCAGGTATCGGCGCTCTCCCGCTTATGCAGGGTGATCTCGATCCGGGCCCCGCCCCGCCGGCCCTGGAGCTGGGCGGGGATGACCTTGGTGTCGTTGAAGACCATGAGGTCGCCGGGGCGCAGGATCTCCGGCAGGTCCCGGACCAGCCGGTCCTCCAGGGTGGCGCCGACCCGCAGCAAACGCGCGGAATCCCTGGGATTTGCTGGGAATTGGGCAATCCGGTCCGGCGGCAGATCGAAGTCGAAATCGACGGTTTTCATGGCCCTGGACCGCGGCTATAACAGCGCCGCGCAGGGCAGCCCGCCATCGGACTGGGACGCGGCGCCGGTGATGAGGGACATGATGCAACCTGTGACCCAGAAGGCGGAGCATTCCACCTGGTTCGTGGCCGTGGTGGCCCTGTTCGTGACCGACCTTTTGGTCTCCAACATCATCGCCGTCAAGACGATTTCCCTGGGTGGCACGGTGCTCCAGGCGGCCGACCTGATCTTCCCCGTCACCTATATCCTGGGCGACGTGCTGACCGAGGTCTATGGCTTCAAGAAGGCCCGGCGGGCGATCTGGATCGGATTCGGCTGCAACCTCTTTGCGGCCGGCGCCATCAGCCTCGGCCAGCTGCTCCCCGCGCAGCCCGACTGGCATGACCAGGCCGCCTATGACGCGATCCTCGGCAGCCAGCCGCGGATCCTCGCCGCCTCCTTCACCGCCTATCTGTTCGGCGAATTCATGAACTCCTATGTGCTGGCGCGGATGAAGGTCTGGACCGCGGGCCGGTATCTCTGGACCCGGACCATCGGCTCGACCGTGGTCGGACAGGCCTTCGACACCTCGATCTTCGTCACCCTCGCCTTCTACGGCGTGATGCCGACCGAGGTCTTGCTGCAGCTGATCGCGTTCCAATGGCTGTTCAAGGTCGCCTATGAAACGGCGGCAACGCCGCTGACCTATCTGGTGGTGAATTTCCTGAAACGCCAGGAGGGCATCGACGTCTATGACCGGGACCTGAAGTTCAATCCATTCGCCCTCTCGGAATGAAGAAGCGCTCCACCACCGGAGGCTGGTTGCGGCGCTTGGTCTTGGCCGGGGGCAGCTCCGACGGGAGAAGCGTCGAGGCGCAATAGGGCCCGCCGTTCCGGCGGCACCGATCCTCCAGCACATGGGCCCGCCAGGCGACCAGCAGCGCGCCGATCGCGATCCAGGCGATGACGAAGACGATCGGCCATCTGCGCCCGCCCTCCCAGAACCGCTTCGGCGCCAGCGCGTTGACCCAGCTGAAAATCGCAAACACGGGCGCACCTACGCGCCGGGTTCGCCGGTTTGCGCCGCGACGCGCTGCAAACCGTATTGCGCCAGCGCATATTCGATGCGCCAGGCATTCTCGATATCGGCGGTGGCGATGGTGTAGCAGCGGAACGCGGCAGCCCGGTCGCCGCGGCACTCCGCTTCAGCCCCCAGCAGGTAGTAGCATTCGGCAATCGCCGCTAGGGGTTGGCCCCTGCCCCTGGCAGCCTCGAGCTTCTGCGTCACCTGGTCGCGGGCATCGGCATCGCCATGGACAAACCAGCGACGGAAGACCCCGACCCTGTCGCCAACCCCGACGCTGCCGATCAGGCCGTCGATCTGCGCGGTCAGCCCGGCGAGGCCGGCCCGGCGGCGGATGACGTAGCGCCAGAGCGCCAGGTCCGGATCGTCGCCTTCGGCCAGCGCCGCTTCGCCGGCCAGATCGGCGATCGCGCCGACGCGGTCGCCGAGCAGCAGCCGCGCCTCGGCACGGGACTGCATCTGCTCCAGGCGATATTTCACGGCACCGGTCTCGGTTTCCGCGGTTTCGGCGGCGGCCGCCACGGCCGCAACCGGATTGCCCATGACAAGATGGATGGCGCAAAGCTTGGCGGCAGCGAAGGCCGGATCCTCGCCTTCGACGACGGCACGTCGCATGTCGGCCAGTGCGGCATCGAAGCGCCCCTGCGCGGAATGAACGAAGGAGCGCCGGCGATAGGCCTCGGCGGGTGCGCTGCAGTCCAGGGCCAGGGCGCGGTCATAGGCGGCCAGCGCCTGATCGAGCCGATTCCCGACCTGGCAGGCATTGCCGAGCAGGACCTGGAGGTTGCCGGCATACCAGCCGTCGGGACAGGATGCGAGGGCCGCCTGGAAGCCGGCGATGGCGCCGTCGAGGTCGCCCTCATCCATCAGCTGGGTGGCGCGATCGGAGAGAAAGACCGCGCGGACGAAACCCTGAGCCCCGGGCTGCACGCAATGGTCGATGGCCGCTTCCAGATCGAAGCCGGATGCGCCCGTCTCGTCCGCCGGCTCCTCGACCGGTTCTGCCCCGGTGTCCGGTACGCTTTCGGTCGGCAGATCCGTATTCGCCTTTTCTTCCTGTCCCGGGATCTGCAGATCGTTTGCCGGCCGGGAAATGCCCAATTTCCGATCGAACATATGCCACCTTCCCCTCAGTTCTGCATATGTTCCAACGCTCCCACAAAATATCAAAGGTTGCAAATCATTTTTTGTGTATATTTTTAATTGTACCACAGAAAACAGGATATCATCCTGATTCTTCGGGCTTTTTCGGAACGAAATTGGGAGGCGTCGGCCCTAGTCGCCGGTGGCGATGCGCTCGACCAGCTGCTTCACCGTCGGCACGAAGCCATTGGCATAGAACGGGTCGTCCTTGAAGCGATAGGCATTGTGCCCGGCGAACATCAACTGGTCCTCGGTGCGGTCGGTATGGCTGATTTCCTGCAGCGTCTTCTGGATGCAGTAGCTGCGCGGGTCGGCCTTGCGGCCGGTGGTGCCCTGCTCGTTCTGCGACCAGTTGGAGAAGCCGCAGGCGGACAGGCAGCCCATGCAGTTGATCTGGTCGGTGAGGATCTCGTTGGCCTTGTCGCGGGTGACGAAGATCAGCGTCGAATCCGGCGTGCGCATGGCCTCGGTGAGGCCGGAGCGCACCCATTCCTCCGCCCGCAGCTTGTCCGCCGCGGTCAGATAGACCAACCGGCCGCGGGCGCCGACGGGGAAGGGCCATTCGTGCTCGCCGACCTTGGTCTGGCTGTAGGCGACCTGGTGGTCGGCACGGCTCTTCAATTCGTCGAGAAAGGGATTGGAGACGGCGGAAGAATAGAACCCGGTCGGGCTGAAGCGGTTGAGATAGACATCGCCTTCGTTCAGCGTCATCAGGCGCTTCTTCCAGGCGTCGGAGATCGGGCTCTCCTTGGTCAGCAGCGGCCGCGTGCCGTACTGGAAGGCGATCGGCCCCAGTTCCGGATTGCCGATCCAATCGGCCCATTCGCGCAGATACCAGACGCCGCCGGCCATGACGATCGGCGTGTCTTCCAGGCCGCATTCCTCGCGCATCATCTTGCGCAATTCGGCGACGCGGGCATAGGGCGGCTGCGGCTTCAGCGGATCCTCGACATTCGAGAGGCCGTTATGGCCGCCGGCCAGCCAAGGATCCTCGTAGACCACCGCACCCAGCCAGTCGCGGAACTTGTGATAGGCCCGCTTCCACAGGGCACGGAAGGCGCGGGCCGAGGACACGATCGGATAATAGTGCACGTTGTAATGGGCGCAGATCTCGGAGATCCGGTAGGGCATGCCGGCGCCGCAGGTGACGCCGTGGATCAGCCCCTTGGCCCCCTCCAGCACGCCATGCAGCACCCTCTCCGCCCCGGCCATCTCCCAGAGCACGTTCATGTGGATCCGGCCCTGGCCGTTCGACATCTCGTGGGCGATGCGGGCCTGGGTGATGCCGCCGCGGATAGAATAGGCCAGCAGCTCCTCGTGGCGCTCGCGCCGGGTCTTGCCGTAATAGATCTGCGGCACCCGATGGCCGTGCTCGTCGTAGAAATCGGCATTGACCCCGGAGAAGGTGCCGACCGCGCCGGCAGCCGCCCAGGCGCCGGAGGATTCGCCGTTCGAGACCGAGATACCCTTGCCGCCTTCGACCAGCGGCAGCACTTCGCGTCCGGAAATCAGCATCGGCTTCAGTGCGTTCAAGGCGATCCTCCCGACCGGCCGGAACCTCGACCGCTGGCTAAGAATTCCCGGCCATCGATCGCAGGCGCGGCTGGACGATTGATTATAGTCAATTGCCGAGCTTCGCCAACAGGCGTCCTGGCGCATCGGTGAAAACACCGTCCACGCCCCAGGCGAACAGCTGCGCCGCCCGGTCGGCATCGTTCACGGTATAGGCCAGGAGTCCGTAACCGGCCGCCTTGATCTCGCGGCACCAGTCCGGCGTCGCGTCGCGCTCCCAGATATTGACCGTCGCCGCCCCCACGCCGCGGGCCTGGGCAAGCCAATCCAGCGGGTGCTCTTCGAGCAGCAGGCCGCGGCTGAATTCCGGCGCCTCGGCCTGCGCCACCCGCAGGCATTCCGGCGCGAAACTCGAGACCAGCGGCAGCGGCCTGGCCTTCGGCCAGAGGCGGCGCAGGGCCGCCATGACGACACTGGCCGTCTCCTTTTCCCGCCCGGGGCAGGGCTTGATTTCCACATTGGCGCCGAGACCGAGCTGGTCGAGGACGGCGACCGTCTCGGCCAAAGTCGGGATCCTGGCACCGGCAAAGGCCGGCTTGAACCAGGCCCCGGCGTCGAGGGCCTGCAGCTCGGCCAGGGTCCGCAGACGGGCCGGGCCCCGGCCGCTGGTGGTGCGGTCGAGGTCGTCGTCGTGCAGGATGACGATCGCGTTGTCGGCGCTGAGCTTGGCGTCGAATTCGACCCAGGTCGCGCCCTCGCGGGCGGCGGCGCGAAAACTCTCCAGGGTGTTTTCCGGTGCGTCTTCCGCGGCGCCGCGATGGCCGATGATCCGGGGCAGCTTCACTTCGGATACATCGCCCGGCGCATGACCGGCCGCAGATCCGCATCGGCGAAGGCCGGCGCGGGTGCGGCAGCGGTCAGGTTGGTTTCCAGGGAAACGGACAACGCCGCCCCGGTCTCCGGCACTTCGGCCCCGCCGGCCAGCAGCGCGTTGGGAAACGGCCGCTGGCCTTTGGGATCGAGCAGTGCCGTGCGGATCATCGGCGCTCTTAGGCCGGTTGACCCTGGCTGCGCTGGGCCCGGCGTTCGGCTTCCAGCTTCTCGGTGATGTCGGCGCCGGTCTGCTGATCGACCGCCTTCATGCTCAGCTTGACCTTGCCGCGGTCGTCCATGCCCAGCACCTTCACCTTGACCGCCTGGCCGACGGTGACGACGTCGGCGACCTGGCCGACGCGCTGCGGCGCGAGTTCGCTGATATGGACCAGGCCATCGCGGCTTCCGAGGAAGTTCACGAAAGCGCCGAAGTCCATGATCTTCACGACCTTGCCTTCATAGATCACGCCGACTTCCGGCTCGGCGACGATGCCCTTGATCCAGTTGATCGCGGCTTCGCCGGCCTTGGCGTCGACCGCCGCCACCTTGATCGTGCCATCGTCCTCGATGTCGATCTTGGCGCCGGTGACTTCGCAGATCTCGCGGATCACCTTGCCGCCGGTGCCGATCACTTCACGGATCTTGTCCTTCGGGATGTTGATGACCGTGATGCGCGGCGCGTTCTGCGACACGCCTTCGCGGGCATTGGTCAGCGCCTTGGCCATCTCGCCGAGGATGTGGAGCCGGCCGGCACGGGCCTGCTCCAGGGCGATCTTCATGATCTCGGCCGTGATCGAGGTGATCTTGATGTCCATCTGCAGGGCGGTGATGCCCCGGTCGGATCCCGCCACCTTGAAATCCATGTCGCCGAGATGATCCTCGTCGCCGAGGATGTCGGAGAGCACGGCGAAACCGCTGGCTTCCTTGATCAGGCCCATGGCGATACCGGCCACCGGGCGCTTCATCGGCACGCCGGCATCCATCAGCGACAGCGAGGTGCCGCAGACCGTTGCCATCGAGGACGAGCCGTTCGACTCGGTGATCTCGGAGACCACGCGCATCGTGTAGGGGAAGTCTTCCTTCGCCGGCAGCAGCGGATGGATCGCCCGCCAGGCCAGCTTGCCATGGCCGATTTCGCGGCGGCCGGGCGAGCCCATGCGGCCGGTCTCGCCGGTCGAGTAGGGCGGGAAGTTGTAGTGCAGCATGAAGTTTTCGCGGTACTCGCCTTCCAGCGCGTCGATGATCTGCTCGTCCTGGCCGGTGCCGAGGGTGGCGACCACCAGGCCCTGGGTCTCGCCGCGGGTGAACAGGGCGGAACCGTGGGCGCGCGGCAGGATGCCGACTTCGGCGGTGATCTGGCGGACCGTCTTGGTGTCGCGGCCGTCGATCCGCATCCCGGTCTTCAGGATGTTGCCGCGGACGATGTCCTTCTCGAGGTCCTTGAACAGCTTGCCGACGAGTTCGGCCTTCTTCTCGTCGCCGCCGCCGACGGTTTCCTTGGCCGCGGTCTTCACCGCCGCCACCTTGTCGGTCCGCGCCTGCTTCGCGGTCTCGCGATAGGCCTCGGCGAGCTTGTCGCTGAACTGGCCCTTCAGCGCCTGCCAGACCGCTTCCTGGGTCGGGTCGGCGGCCTTCAGCGGCCAGGGCTCCTTGGCGGCCTGCTCGGCCAGCTCGATGATCGCGTTGATCACCGGCTGGAACTGCTGGAAGCCGAAATTGACGGCGCCGAGCATTATCTCTTCGCTCAGTTCCTTGGCTTCCGATTCGACCATCAGCACGCCTTCCGAGGTGCCGGCGAGAACCAGCTCGAGCGAGGAGTTGGGCAGGTCGCTGGCCTTCGGATTGATCACGTACTGGCCGTCGATGTAGCCGACGCGGGCCGCGCCGATCGGGCCCATGAAGGGAATGCCGGAGAGCGTCAGCGCCGCCGAGGCGCCGACCATGGCGACGATGTCCGGATCATTCTCCAGATCGTGGCTGAGGGTGGTGCAGACCACCTGGGTCTCGTTGCGGTAGCTGGGATGGAACAGCGGGCGGATCGGCCGATCGATCAGGCGCGAGGTCAGCACCTCCTTCTCGCTCGGGCGGCCTTCGCGCTTGAAGAAGCCGCCGGGGATCTTGCCCGCGGCGAAGGCCTTCTCCTGGTAGTTCACGGTCAGCGGGAAGAAATCCACGCCGGGCTTCGGTTCCGGATTGCCGACCGCGGTGCACAGCACCACAGTGTCGCCGTAGGTGGCGAGCACGGCGCCGTCCGCCTGGCGGGCGATACGGCCGGTTTCGAGGATGAGCTTCCGCCCGCCCCACATCAGTTCCTTGCGAAAAATCTTAAACATCTGGGTCCTTTTCGGATTCCGTTGCGGAATCCATTACGGTTCAGCGACCGGAGCTTTGCCGGACCCGCGAAAGCAACGCATGCGTCGATGGGACTGCGTTGCTTGCGTCGGCCCGGCGCCGTCATCTTCCCGCCGCGCCGGTTGCAATCAGCGGCGGAAATGTAGGTAAACCACGGACCCCGCGCCGACCGCCATCGCTGGCGCCGGAGCGGGGTCCGGAATCGGATTAACGACGCAGGCCCAGGCGCGTGATGACTTCCTGGTAGCGCGTGTTGTTCTTCTTCTTCAGATAGTCGAGCAGGCGACGGCGCTGCCCGACCATGACCAGCAGTCCGCGACGGGAATGGAAATCCTTGTCGTGCGACTTGAGGTGCTCGGTCAGGTTGGTGATACGTTCAGTGAGGAGGGCCACCTGCACCTCGGGCGATCCTGTATCGGTGCCGCCCTTGGCATATTCCTTGATGACTTCCTGTTTCCGCTCCGCGGTGATCGACATCGGGATCTCCTTTCAATCAGAGGTTCATGACGCGCACCGGGACGAGCTCGCCCGCTTCGAAACGGGTGAGAGCGACGAGCCTGCCTTCCGACATGGCGCAAACCATGCCGCCGGGATCGAAACCCCGGATACGGTCGCGGTCTTGACGGTGGAGCAATCCAACCGGTTGCCCGGACCTAAGGCGCATCGCCTCGGTGGCCGATAAGGCCAACGCCGGGATGTCGTCCAGCGCGGTCTCAATCGGCAAAATATGCTCGAAAGCGGCCGGAATATGCCCCAAAGCCTTGAGAGCGTCCAGAGAAATCGCCCCTGCTTCGGTGAAGGCCCCAACAGATAGGCGTCTGAGGGCCGAAACATGGCCCAACGACCCCAGATCTAGGGCGAGATCGCGGGCCAAAGCCCGCATATAGGCACCTTTTCCGGATCGGACCTCGAAAACCGCCTCGTCGGGACCCAGGCGCTCGACCAGTCGGAAATCGTCGATGCGCACCTTGCGCGAGGCCAGTTCCACCGCCTCGCCCTGGCGGGCGAGATCGTAGGCCCGTTCGCCATCCACCTTGATGGCCGAGAAGATCGGCGGGGTCTGGTCGATCTCGCCGATGAAATGCGGCAGGGCGGCCCGGATCTCGGCATCGGTCGGGCGCCGGTCGGAGGTGCCGGTGACCGCCCCTTCGGCATCGTCGGTGGCCCGGGACTCGCCGAATTTCAGGGTGAAGCGGTAGGTCTTGGCGCCGTCCATGACGAAGGGCACGGTCTTCGTCGCCTCGCCGAGGGCGATCGGCAGGATGCCGGTCGCCAGGGGATCGAGGGTGCCGCCATGGCCGGCCTTCTGGGCGTCGAACAGGCGCTTCACCGCGGCCACCGCCTGGGTCGAGGTGATGCCGATCGGCTTGTCGAGGATGAGCCAGCCGTCGACCTTCTGGCCCTTCTTGCGCCGCGCCATCAGCCGGCACCCTGGCCGTCGTCATCGTCGCCGGCATCGTCGTCGCCATCTGGGCGCGGGCCGAGGTCGCGGGCGACCGCCGGATCGTGCAGCAGTGCCTCGATCCGGCTGGCCTGGCCGAAGCTTTCGTCGGCCTTGAAGCTGATCGAGGGGGTGAATTGCAGCTTCACCTCGCGGGCCAGCTGGCCGCGGAAATAGGCGCCGGCGCGGTTGAGCGCCTTCACCAGGGGTTTCACCGCCTCGCCATCGGTCAGGGCGGCGCCGAACGGCACGACGAAGGCGGTGGCGTTGCGCAGGTCCGGACTGATCCGCACCTCGGTCACCGTCGCCGACTTGCCATAGAGGTCGGGATCGTCCAGCTCGTCGCGCGCGATGATGCGCGTCAGGGCGTGGCGGATCTCCTCGCCGACGCGAAGCTGGCGCTGTCCGGGTGCGGCGGTCTGTTTCTTGCGGGGCATGTCTGTCTATCGGCTTTCCTGGCGCGGCATCCGCTTCCTATAACGCGGCATGCCCGGGCCGGGCCCGGGCATCCACGTCTCTGGTCGAACCGAGGGGAGGCCGCCGATGGCCGGGGGCGTGCCCGGCCATGACGGTTCCGGACGACGTCCTAGGCCAGCGTCCGGCTGACTTCCTCGATCTCGAAGCACTCGATGATGTCGCCCTTCTCGATATTCTCGTAGTTCTCGAAGGCCATGCCGCATTCGAAGCCTTCCTTGACCTCGCGGACCTCGTCCTTGAAGCGCTTCAGCGTCTTCAGGGCGCCCTCGTGGATGACCACGTTGTCGCGCAGCAGGCGGACCTTGGCACCGCGCTTGACCACGCCCTCGGTGATCATGCAGCCGGCGACCTTGCCAGCCTTGGTGATGTTGAAGACCTCGCGGATCTCGGCATTGCCGAGGAACTTCTCGCGCAGGCTCGGCGCCAGCATGCCCGACAGGGCCGCCTTCACGTCGTCGACCACGTTGTAGATGATCGAGTAGTAGCGGATGTCGACGTGATCGCGCTTCGCCAGCTCGCGCGCCTGCGGGTTGGCGCGGACGTTGAAGCCGATGATCATGCCGCCGGTGGCGCGCGCCAGGGTGACGTCGCTCTCGTTGATGCCGCCCACCGCCGAATGCAGCACGCGGACCGCGACCTCGCTGGTCGAGAGGTTGTTGAGGCTGTTGATGATCGCCTCGACCGAGCCCTGGACGTCGGCCTTCACCACCACCGCCAGTTCCTTCGCCTCGCCGGCCTGGATCTTGGAGAACATCTCCTCCAGCGTGCCGCGGGCGCCCGCCGCCGCTTGCTTCTGGCGCTGGCGCTGCATGCGGAACTCGGTAACCTCGCGGGCCTTCGCCTCGGATTCGACGACCGAGAAGACGTCGCCGGCCTGCGGGCTGCCCTGCAGACCGAGAACCTCGACCGGCATCGCCGGGCCGGCGGCATCGATCGGCCGACCGAGGTAGTCGAGCAGGGCGCGGACGCGGCCCCATTCGGTGCCGGCGACGAAGATGTCGCCGACCTTCAGCGTGCCCTTCTGGACCAGCAGCGTCGCCACCGCGCCGCGGCCGCGCTCCAGCTTCGCCTCGATCACCGCGCCCTGGGCGGCACGGTCCGGGTTGGCCTTCAGGTCCAGCACTTCGGCCTGCAGCAGCAGGGCCTCTTCCAGCTTGTCGAGGTTCATCTTGGTCTTCGCCGAGACCTCGACGGTGAGGACGTCGCCGCCCATCTCCTCGGTGACGATCTCGTGGTTCAGCAGCTCGCGCCGCACCCGCGTCGCGTCGGCATCCGGCTTGTCCATCTTGTTGATGGCGACCAGGATCGGCACCTTCGCCGCCTTGGCGTGGCGGATCGCCTCGACGGTCTGCTGCATGATGCCGTCATCCGCCGCCACCACCAGCACCACGATGTCGGTGACGTTGGCGCCGCGGGCGCGCATCTCGGTGAAGGCGGCATGGCCCGGGGTGTCGATGAAGGTGATCTTCTTGCCGGTCGGCATGTGTACCTGGTAGGCGCCGATATGCTGGGTGATGCCGCCGGCCTCGTGCGCCGCCACGTCGGTCTGGCGCAGCGCGTCGAGCAGCGAGGTCTTGCCGTGATCGACATGGCCCATGATGGTGACCACCGGCGGCCGCGGCAGCAGATGCTCCTCGACGTCCTCGGCGCCTTCCAGCCCGAGCTCGACGTCGGAGGCCGAGACCCGGCGGAACTTGTGGCCGAACTCGCCGATGATCAGCTCCGCCGTATCGGCGTCGATCGGCTGGTTGATGGTCGCCATGACGCCCATCTTCATCAGCGCCTTGATCACGTCGGCGCCGCGCTCGGCCATGCGGTTGGCCAGCTCCTGCACGGTAATGGTTTCCGGCAGGATCACTTCGCGCACCACCTTGGTTTGCACCTGCTGCATCTGCTGCATGGCGCGTTTTTCTTTTTCCGTCCGGCGGCGGAACGCCGCCAGCGAGCGCATGCGCTCGCCCTCTTCCGAGGACAGCGCCTGGGTCACCGAGAGCTTGCCGGTGCGGCGCTTCGGCTCGTCCTTGGCGCGGCTCGGCGCCGGCTTGGCGGCGACCGCGTGGCGGCCGATGTTGCGCCGGCGCGCGGCTTCCTCTTCCTCTTCCTCGGCGCCCTGCTTGGCGACCGCCTTGTTGAGGTGCATCTTGCCGGGATGGGCGGCGGCGGCGGCCAGGGTGGCCTCGACCTTGGCCGGATCCGGCGGCACGACGGCCTCGGTGCGCGGCTCGGCCTTCGCCTCGGCCTTGGCGGCGCCGTCGCGGGTCTTGCGCTGCGCCTCTTCGGCGGCCTTGCGCTCCTCCTCATCGCGGCGGCGGCGGTCGATCTCCAGGCGCTCGCGCTCGGCCCGCTCGGCGGCGCGCTGGGTCTCCTCGGCCTCGTTCTGGCGGCGCACGTCCTCGTCGCGCTTGGCCTGTTCCAGCGCCTTCACCCGGGCCTGGCGCTCGTGATCGGTCAGGTTGTGGTGCCGGTCGTCGAGCTCCGCGGTCAGCGCCGCGATCTGCCCGTGCAGCTTGGCCTCGGCCTCGCTGGGCACTTCCGTCATCTTGCCGCCGGCGCCCTGGGCGTAGGTGCGCTTCTTCTTCACCTCGACGGCGACGGTCTTGGTGCGGCCATGCGGGAAGCTCTGGCGCACCTGACCGCCATCGACGGTCTTCTTCAGCTCAAGCTTGCCCGGCGACGACAGCTTCAGCGGCTTCCTGGTCGGTGTATCGGTGTTGCTGGTCATATGTCCGTCTGTTCCAGTTGTCCGTCGCAGTCAATTCAAGCAGTCAAATCAATCAGCCAGGCGGTCGGGCCCGGCACTCAAGGCCGTTCCGGGCGGCGCTCGCCGGAGAACCCGGCTTGCCGTCGGAAGGCGGCCTGCAGCGTGGTCGCAAATCCACCTGGCGTCACCGCCACATGGACGGCGGTTTCGCGACCCAGAGCCTGGGCCAATTCCACGCCGGTGAGCGGGGTCCATATCTCTACCCCACTTCCAGCCAGTCGCGCCAGCTTTGCGCGACCGTCGGCCGCGGCGTCGCTGGCCTCGATCAGCAGGGCGACATTGCCGGCCCGCAGCCGGCCCTCGACCTTTTCGAAGCCGGTGACCAGCATCCCGCCGCGTCGGGCGAGGCCGAGCAGGTCGCAAATCTGCCGTTTCAGCAGGAAAGCCACCTGTTCCGGCAGGTCCCTGGCCACCTTCACCGGGGCCTTTGCCGCCTTGGCGAAGGCGTTGCGCTTGACCGCCTCGGCCAGGATCCCGGCCTCCGCCTTCACCCAGAGGCCGCGGCCGGGCAGGTTCCCCTTCAGATCCGGCACCACGTTGCCCTCCGGATCGACCACGAAGCGGATCAGCTCGGCCTTGTCCAGGGCCTCGCGGGTGACGATGCAGCGGCGCTGCGGCGCGTTCTTGGGGAACGCGTCGGCGTCGTCGCCGGTATCCGGCCCTGCCTGGGTCACGCCTAGATCCATTCTTCCCTGCGATTCCGGCCCTCAGGCCTTTTCCTCGTCCTCGAACCAGTGCGCGCGCGCCGCCATGATGATGGCATTGGCGTCCTCGGTGGAGAGTTCGAAATCCTTCAGGATGCCGTCCTTGGCATCGGTCAGCTCGTCGGCGGCCAGGTCGGCCAGGTCGTCGAGGGTCTTCACCCCCTTGTCGCCCAGCGCCACCAGCATCGCCGGGGTCAGCTGGTCGATCGCGGCGACCTCGTCCGACACACCGATCTCGCGGCGGCGGGAGTTCAGGCGCTCGGCCTCGGCCTCGATCCAGGCCTGGGCGCGGGCCTTCAGCTCGCTCGCCACTTCCTCGTCGAAGCCCTCGATCCCGGCCAGGTCCTCGGTCGGCACGAAGGCCACTTCCTCGACCGAGGTGAAGCCCTCGGTCACCAGCAGGTGGGCGATGACGTCGTCGACGTCGAGGGCGTCGATGAACATCTGCGAGCGGGACTTGAATTCCTCCTGGCGGCGCTCGGATTCCTGCGCCTCGGTGAGGATGTCGATGTCGAAGCCGGTCAGCTGCGAGGCCAGGCGCACGTTCTGCCCGCGCCGGCCGATCGCCAGACTCAATTGGTCATCCGGCACCACGACTTCAATGCGTCCCGAATCCTCGTCGAGCACGACCTTGGCGACTTCCGCCGGGGCCAGGGCGTTGACCACGAAGGTTGCCGGGTCCGACGACCAGGGGATGATGTCGATCTTCTCGCCCTGCAGCTCCTGCACCACCGCCTGGACGCGGCTGCCGCGCATGCCGACGCAGGCGCCGACCGGATCGATGCCGCTGTCATGGGACATGACGCCGATCTTGGCGCGGCTGCCCGGATCGCGGGCGACGGCCTTGATCTCGATGATGCCGTCATAGATTTCCGGCACTTCCTGGGCGAACAGCTTCGCCATGAAGTCGGGATGAGTGCGGCTCAAGAAGATCTGCGGCCCACGCTGTTCCTCGCGGACGTCGAGAATGAGGGCGCGGACCCGGTCGCCGGTGCGGAAGGTTTCCCGCGGCAGCAACTCGTCCCGGCGCAGCATGGCTTCGCCGCGGCCCAAGTCGACGGTGATGTTGCCGAACTCGACCCGCTTCACCAGGCCGTTGATCAGCTCGCCCTTCCGGTCCTTGAACT
>CAZKDH010000098.1:0-24963 GCA_964551505.1 uncultured Rhodospirillaceae bacterium | reverse complement strand
GCGAGCAGCAGATCAACGAGCGCCAGTGCCTGAAGGACAAGCTCTATCCGCCGGACATCGCCCGCATGGTGCTGTTCCTGGCGGCCGACGACAGCCGCATGTGCGCGTCGCAGAATTTCATCGTCGACGGCGGCTGGGTCTGAGCCGCCGAAGCGAAGTGGGGGTATACCGATGCGTCTCATCCAATATCAGACCGCTGCAACCGGCCGCCATGTCGGCTGGGTGACCGAGGACGGCGATCACGTCCGCCCGCTCAACGGCTATGCGACGGTCTATGAACTGGCGACGGCGGCGATCGAGCGCGGCATGCGCATCGAGGCCCTGGTCAAGGCCAGCGCTGCCGACAGCCGGGTGGACTATGTCGCTCTCCTCAAGGCGGGCCAGGTCCTGGCGCCGCTCGATCATCCGGAGCCGGCCCGCTATCTCATCACCGGAACCGGCCTGACGCATCTCGGCAGTGCCGATGCGCGCAACAAGATGCACACCGATACCCACGGCCAGGGGGCGCCGGAATCCGATTCCATGAAGATCTTCCGCATGGGGATCGGGGGCGGCAAGCCGGAACCCGGCCGGATCGGCGTCCAGCCGGAATGGTTCTTCAAGGGGGTCGGGACCTGCGTGCTGCCGACCGGGGCGCCGCTGCCGCTGCCGGCCTATGCCGAGGCGGGCGCGGAGGAGGCCGAGATCGCCGGGCTGTACCTGATCGACAAGGCGGGCAATCCGCGGCGCATCGGCTACACCCTGGGCAACGAGTTCTCCGACCACGTGACGGAAGCCCAGAACTACCTGTATCTTGCCCATTCCAAGCTGCGCGCCTGCGCCATGGGGCCGGAACTGCTGATCGGCGAGCTGCCGGAGGACGTCCGGGGGAAATCGCGGGTGCTGCGCGACGGCAAGGTGCTCTGGGAGGAGGATTTCCTGTCCGGCGAAGGCAACATGTCGCATTCGATCGCCAATCTGGAGCATTTCCATTTCCGCTACGACATGTTCCGCCGGCCCGGCGATCTGCATGCCTATTTCTTCGGCGCGGCGGTCCTGAGCTATGCTGCCGGGGTGAAGACGCTGCCGGGCGACGAGTTCGAGATCGTGGCGCCGGCCTTCGGGAAGCCGCTGCGCAACCGGATGGAGCGCGTCCCGGACCGGGGATTGGTGACCGTTTCGCCGCTCTGACGAGCCGGCGATATGCTAGAGTAAAACAACAACAGGGAGGTTGGCGTGATGTTGAAGATTCTGACCAAGGTTACCTTGCCGATGCTGGCGGTGGCGGCAACCACCGCGGCCACGCTATGGACGGCGCCGGTCGAGGCCAAGGAGCTCCGGGTGCTCGCCTGGGAGGGCTATGCCGACGACGACTGGGTGAAGGAGTTCGAGAAGCAGAGCGGCGCCGACGTGAAGGTCGTCTTCATCGGCAGCGATGACGAGATCTGGGCGAAGATCAAGGGCAGCGAAGGCAAGGACTTCGACGTCATGGCGGTCAATACCGGCCAGCTGCAGCGCTACATCGACGCCAACCTGGTCCAGCCGATCGACCTCGACAAGATCCCCAACCAGAAGAACCAGCTGGCGATCTTCCAGGACCTGTCCAAGGTCAAGGGCGTGTCGCGGGACGGCAAGTTCTACTCGATCCCGTTCTGCTTCGATTCGATCGGGATCATCTATGACCCGGCGAAGGTAAGCCCGGCCCCGACCTCGATGGACGTGTTCTGGGATCCGAAATACAGCGGCAAGGTCCTCGCCTACGACAACGGCGAGCACAATTTCTCCTTCACCGCCCTGACCATGGGGATCAAGGACCCGTTCAACCTGAGCGCCGACCAGATGGCGACGATCAAGGACAAGCTGATCGCCTTCAAGAAGGGCGTGCTCAGCTTCTACACCACCGCCGACGAGGCGACGCAGATCTACAAGAACAACGACATCGCCTTGGTCTGGGCGAATTACGGCGCGCAGCAGGTGAAGTCCTTCACCGATGCCGGCCTGAAGTTCGCCTATGTCTATCCCAAGGAGGGCTCGCTCACCTGGCTCGATACCTGGGCCGTCACCGTCGGCGCGCAGGACAAGGAGCTCGCCGAGCAGTGGATCGACTTCCTGCTGCAGAAGCAGATCGGCGAGCAGCTGACCGAGCGCACCGGATTCGGCAATACCGTCGCGCCGTCGAAGGCGGGCGATGCCGAGAACCCGATCTGGATCTGGCAGGTCGAGGACCCGACCAAGCGCGCCGATCTCTGGAACGAGATCAAGTCGGCGCAGTAACCGACGCCATCGCTCCTGTCCGGTCTGCCCGCAAGGCAGGCCGGGCAGGCGACGATCCGCAGTGCCAGGAACCGGCCGCAGGGCATGTCGACCGAGCAAATCCTCCTTGAGCTGAAGTCCGTCTCGAAATCCTTCGGTCGCACGCAGGTTCTGGAGAATGTCGACCTCGCCGTGCGCGACGGCGAGTTCATCACCATCCTCGGACCCTCGGGCTCGGGCAAGACCACCATCCTGCGCATGATCGGCGGCTTCACCGAGCCCAATCGCGGGGCGATCCTGCTCGACGGGCAGGACATCACCGCCGTGCCGATCAACCGGCGCCCGTTCAATACCGTGTTCCAGGACTATGCCTTGTTCCCGCACATGACCGTCGCCGACAACGTCGGCTACGGGCTGATGGTCCGCGGCATCGCCCGGAGCGAGGTGAAGCGCCGGGTCGCCGAAGCCCTGGACCTGGTGCAGCTCGGCCAGCTGGCGGCACGGTTTCCGGCCCAGCTCTCGGGCGGCCAGCGCCAGCGCGTCGCTTTGGCCCGCGCCATCATCTGCCAGCCGCGCCTGATCCTGCTGGACGAGCCGCTGGCGGCGCTCGATGTCGAGCTGCGCAAGCAGATGCAGCTGTTCCTCAAGGACATCCAGCGCGAGATCAGGACCACCTTCCTCTTCGTCACCCACGACCAGGAGGAGGCGATCGCCATGGCGGACCGCATCTGCGTGATGAATTTCGGCCGCATCCAGCAGCTGGGATCGCCGCACGACGTCTACTACCGCCCGGATACCGAATTCGTCGCCCGCTTCTTCGGCGACAACAACCTGGTCGAGGGCCGGCTGGGGGCCGCGGCCGACGGCTACCGGCAGATCGCCACCGCGGTCGGCGACCTGCTCTGCGCCGTGGACGGGCAGCCGGAGATCGCCGCCGCGCCGCCGGGACAGCGCGCCTTCGCGGTCTTCCGGCCGGAGGCGGTCGCACTGGACGGCGGCGGCGAGGAGCGGTCGAACCGGGTCGCCGGCAGGGTCGCCGCGGTCAGTTTCGGCGGCGCCGCCACGGTTGCCGCCATCGACCTTCCCGCGAACGGCGCCGCGCAGCAGGTCCGCGTCAAGATGCCGAGCCGGGTCGGCGGCGCCCGGATCGAGGCCGGTGACGACGTCACCCTGAACTGGAGCGCTGACGCATGTCGGCTGGTCCTGGCCTAGAGCGCCGGGTCGCCGGCCTGCCGCTGAAGGCCTCCGGCGAGGCGGCCTGGCGCCGGCTGCTGGTCGCCGTCGCCTACGGCCTGCCGATGGTCTTCATCCTGGCACCGCTGGCGATGTTCCTCGCCTACAGCTTCTTCTCGGTCGAGCGCACCGAGATGCACTACGACCTGTCGCTGCTGAACTACCGGCGGTTCTTCGCCGAGGAGACCTTCTTCCGCGTGTTCCGCCAGACCTGCGTGCTCTGCCTCGAGGTCTCCATCCTCACCATCGCCTTCGCCTATCCGGTCGCCTATTTCCTCGCCGGCCTCTCCGGCCGGAAGAAGTACATCCTGATCATGCTGCTGCTGGTGCCGCTGCTGATGAGCTACATCATCAAGATCTACGCGATCCGCAGCATCCTCGGCGGCACCGGCTTCCTGAACACGGCGCTGATGGCGACCGGCCTGATCGACGCGCCGCTGACCATCTTCGTGTTCAACCTCAACGCCGTGCTGCTGACGCTGACCGTGCTGCTGATCCCCTTCGCCATCCTGCCGATCTTCCTCTCGCTCGAGCGCATCCCGCGCAGCCTGCTGGAGGCCTCGGCGGATCTGGGCGCCTCGAACTGGCAGACCTTCGCGCGGGTGATCGCCCCCCTGAGCCTGCCCGGCGTGGTCGCCGCCGGGACCTTCGTCTTCGTCCTGGCGATCGGCGACTTCCTGACCCCGCAGATGGTCGGCGGGCAGAGCGGCTTCACCTTCGGCCGCATCATCTACAGCCAGTTCGGCACCGCCTTCAACTGGCCCTTCGGCGCCGCCCTTTCGGTGATCCTCGCCGCTGTCGTCATCCTGGCGATCGCCATCGGTGCACGGTTCGGCTCGAAGCAGGGGGTGGCGACATGAAGCGCGATCCCTGGGTCAATGCGCTGCTGATCGCCGTCACCGGGCTGGTCTTCATGCTGCTCTACGGGCCGCTGCTGGTGCCGATCGTCTCCTCCTTCTTCACCGTGAAGCAGGGGCAGATCGACTGGAGCGCCGCCAACCTCGATGCCTATGCCGTCCTGGTCGGCAACGAGGGCATCCTCGACGCGGTGAAGAACACGCTGATCGTCGGCTTCTCCGCCGTTGTCGCCTCGCTGATCCTCGGCACCCTGATCGCCTTCTACTACAACAGCGGCACCTCGAAGGCGCGCTCGTTCCTGCAGTTCATCGTCTTCCTGCCTTTCCTGATGCCGCCGATCATCACCGGCCTGTCGCTGCTCATTTTCCTGCGCGAGATCGATTTCACCCGCTCGCTGGTGACCGTGGTGATCGGCCACACCGTCTTCGTGCTGGCGCTGGTCTACCGCACGATCCTGGTCCGCCTGCAGTCGCTGAGCCGCAGCCTCGCCGAGGCCTCGCTGGATCTCGGCGCCAGCGGCTGGCAGACTTTCCGCTACATCCTGCTGCCGAACCTCTCCAGCGCGATGATCGGCGCCGCGGTGCTGGCCTTCGCGCTGTCCTTCGACGAGACGATGATCACCATCCTGGTGACCGGAACGGATAATACGCTTCCGATACGCCTCTGGGCGATGATGCGCCTCGGGTTCACCCCGGACATCAACGCGCTGGTGGCGATCATCCTCGGGCTGACGACGGTGCTCTGCCTGGTCGCGGCGCGGCACCTGATGCCGAAGGAGCTGGTGCAGCGCGAAGCCTAAGCCCCGAATATCATTTCGCCGAAGCACTCTTCTTCATAAGGGCGAGCAGTCCCTTGAGAATATCGACCGGCTTCGGCGGGCAGCCGCGAATGTGCAGATCGACCGGTACGACGGCGGAAACCCCGCCAACACAAGCATAGCTGCCGGCGAAGAAACCGCCGTCGAGCGCGCAGTCGCCGAGCGCAACAACCCATTTCGGACTCGGAGTCGCAAGATACGTCCGTTCGAGCGCTTCGCGCATGTTCTTCGTCACCGGTCCGGTGACCAGCAGGACGTCGGCGTGCCGGGGAGATGCCACAAAGCGAAAACCGAAACGCTCGATATCGTAGAAGGCATTGTTGAGCGCATGAATCTCCAACTCACAGCCGTTGCAGGAGCCGGCGTCAATCTGGCGGATAGATAGGCTGCGGCCAAGCCTGTGTCGTGCGCCGCGATCGAGAGCGCTGGCGATCTCGGCAAGCGCGGCATCGTCCGGGCCCGGCGACGGCTCTGTCACGGGTCCCTTTAGGATGCTCTCGATGATGCTGTTACGCATGAGCTGGGTGCCTACAAATCGTGGCCAGAATAGGAGCAATTGAAGGACTTATTGCAGAGCGGGAAATCGGCGACGATATTGCCTTCGATCGCAGCCTCGAGGACCGGCCATTGGAACCACGAGGGGTCGCGCAGATGGCATCGCGCCACCTTGCCCTCAGGGTCCAGACTCAGCGAGACAAGGACATCGCCGCGAAAGCCCTCTACGACGGCGATGCCTTCCACCTGCTCGCCCGCTTTCACGCCGATATCGGTCATGAGCGATCCATCGGGCAGATGGTCGAGAATCTGCTCGATCAGCGACAAGCTCTGCTCCACCTCACGGATCCGGATCCAGATGCGGGCGTTGACGTCGCCTTCCAACAGCATCGGTACGTCGAACCGAAGTTTGTCGTAGGGTGGATAGGGCAGGGTGCGGCGGGTATCAAAGGCCCGGCCGGAAGCCCGACCGACATACCCTCCACAGCCGAACTGGCGGGCCAGAACCGGCTGCAAGATGCCGGTGCCGACGGTACGATCCTGCAGCGACGCGGTATTGTCATAGAGTTTGACGAGTGCCGCAAACCGCTGCCGAGCCTCGCCGGTAAGGGTGCGAAGCACCGCAGTGCCGCCTGCGCTGAGATCGACGTTGACGCCGCCCGGCACAATCCGATCCCGCATCAGACGATGGCCGAAGCAGGTATCGGCCGCGCGCAGCATGCGTTCGCGCAGGATCCCGCATTGAGCGTGCATCATGGCGAATGAGGCGTCGTTGCAGATGGCGCCGATATCACCGAAATGGTTGGCCAGCCGCTCGATCTCCCCCATCAACGCGCGCAGCCAGATGGCGCGCGGCGGCGCCTCGATGGATAATGCCGCCTCGGCCGCCCGGGCGAAAGCAAGGCCATAGGCGACGGTGCTATCCCCGGAGGTGCGACCGGCAAGACCGGCGGCGCGCGCCAAATCGGCGCCGATCATGAGCCCCTCGATCCCCTTATGGACGTAGCCGAGCCGTTCCTCAAGTCGGACCACGGCTTCGCCGTTTGCCGTGAAACGGAAATGCCCGGGCTCGATGATGCCGGCGTGGACCGGCCCGACAGCGATCTGGTGTAGGCCCTCTCCCTCGGCCGACCGGAAATCATACCCTGGCGCCGGCGTCGTGCTATCGATTTGATCCCCCAATGGATGTCGAATGCCCCAGTGCCCGTGATCGAGCCAGGGGCGAGTATCGGGCGACGCCTCGGCTTCAAAGCCATACAGATCGCAGATCGTGCGCTCGAGGCGGATCGCGGGTGGATGCCGCTCGGCGACCGATGGGAAAAGCCGGCCGGTGCAATCCAAAGACACGACACCGACCTCGCTGCGGCCCTCGTCAAGCGCCGCCAGGTGCACCGCTTCGGCATCGCCCCACAAGCCGAGCAACGTCCAATGCCCGTCGGCGATCTGCCCGACGACGAACCGCCATATTTCCTCCTTGACGATCGCGCGCGGCCACGGCCGGTGATTGCTGACCGCCTGGCCTGCGAGAATTGCATCGATAAGGGCCGGCATGACGTATTCCCTTCCCTATCCGAGCTGCTGGGCGACGTGCTGGAACCAGGCGACAAGCGGGCCCGGCAGATAGATGCCGGCGCCGAAGACGAGGGCCAGATGCGCGAACATGGGCACGTAGGAGGCTTCCACCCGTGCCAGACTGCCGTGAGTTTCGCCGAAGGCGAGTCCACCCAGCCTCAGCATAAGCGCGCCGAAGGCGATGAGGAGGCCGGCCACCAGCGGAATTGCGAGCATTGGTTCGCGTGCGAAGGTCGAGCTTACGACCAGGAATTCGCTCATGAATATACCGAGAGGCGGCATGCCGGCGATGGCAACGACCCCAAGCACAAGGCCCCAGCCGAGCACGGGATGACTCTCGGTGAGGCCGCGGATATCGGCGATCTTCTGGGTACCCTTCACCTGGGCGATGTGGCCGACCGCGAAAAAGATCGCTGACTTGGTCAAACTGTGCATCGTCATATGCAGCAGCCCGGCGAAATTGGCGAGCGGTCCGCCCATGCCAAAGGCGAAGGCGATGATGCCCATATGTTCGATCGAAGAATAGGCGAACATACGTTTGATGTCGCGCCGGCGGTACAGCATGAATCCTGCGAAGATCAGCGACGTCAGTCCCATCGTGACCATGAGCGGGCCGGGCGCAATCGCCTCCGGACTGGCGGCCAGCAGCATCTTGAAGCGCAACACGGCATAGAGCGCCACATTCAACAGCAGGCCGGAAAGCACGGCGGAGATCGGCGTGGGGCCTTCCGCATGCGCATCCGGAAGCCATGCGTGCAGGGGTGCCAGGCCGACCTTGGTGCCGTAGCCTAGCAGGAGGAATACGAAAGCGACATTCAACAGCGCCGGGTCGAATTCGGCAACGCGCTGGATCACCACGGTCCAGACCATGGCGTCGAGGCCCTCGCCGACGACCGGCCGTGCCGCCATGTAGACGAGGATCGTGCCGAAGAGTGCCAGGGCGATGCCGACGCTGCCGAGGATGAAATATTTCCAGGCGGCTTCGAGCGCCTCGTGGGTCCGATAGATCCCCACCATGAGCACGGTGCTGAGGGTCGCGAGTTCAACCGCAACCCACATGAGTCCCAGATTGTTCGAGACCAGCGCGAGGTTCATGCCGAACATCATGACCTGATACATGGCGTGGTAGAATCGCAGATAGGTCGGCGTCAGGCGCCGGATTTCCAGCTCATGCGCAATATAAGTCGCACTGAAGACGCTGGTGGTGAATCCGACAAAGGTGCTGAGGACGACGAACACGATATTGAGGTCGTCAACGAACAGGTATTCGCCCGCGGCCGGTCGCTCGACGAACAGCATCAGCGCGGCGAGAAACGTCAGCAGGCTGGCCAGCACATTCAGGCGCGCTGACAGCCGGTAATTGGGCAGCAGCGCCAGAATGGCCGCCGATCCGATCGGTATCAGCAGGATGGCGGTCACGCCATGGAGGGCGAGCGCGTTCATTTTTGGTCGCCCCTGAATTCATCGAGGGCGCTGACGTCGACCGTGTCGAACCGCTCGCGGATGCGGAACAGGAAGATGCCGATTACGATGAAGGCGATGAGAACCGAGAAGGCGACGCTGATTTCGACCACGAGCGGCATGCCCTTGGCGCCGGTTGCAGCCAGGATCAGACCGTTCTCCAGCGACATGAACCCGACCACCTGGCTGACCGCGTTGCGCCGCGTGACCATGACCAGCAGACCCAGCAGCAGCACCGACAGGGCAAAAGCCAGATCCTCACGGGCCAGCGGATCGGCTTCCGGCGTCACCCGCAGCATGACCACCATGGACAGCGCCACGAGTCCCATGCCCGCAAGCATGGTGAGGCCGACGCCGACGGCAGTTTCGATCTCACGATGGATGCCGAGGCGGACGATCATTCGATGCAGCGCCAGCGGGATGACGATCGCTTTGAACAAGAGCGCGATGGCGGCGGTGATATAGAGATGCGGCGCATCCTGGATATAGGCCTGCCAGGCCACCGAGAGGGTCAGTACCAGCGCGTGCAGCGCGAAGACGTTGAGCAGCGCATATAGGCGATCTTGGTACAGCATCATGAAACTGACCAGAACGAGGCCGCCAGCCAGCATATGCGCGAGATCGAATTGCAGGCTGTGCACTTAGAGGCTCCTCGACACGAACAGGAGAAGGGCTCCGAGGAGGCCCAGCATGAGCGCGGCGCCGAGAAAATCCGGTACCCGGAATACCCGCATCTTGGCGATCGTCGTCTCGAACAGGGCGAGCAGAAGTCCGGCTACGCCGAGCTTCGCGATATAGGCGCCGACCCCGATCGCATAGGCCAATAGGCCGCCGCCCTCCCGTGCCAGGCCCCAGGGGGCGAACAGGCAGAGGATCAGCGAGATATAGAGCTGCAGCTTCAGCGCGGCGGCAAGTTCGATCATCGCCAGATGCCTACCGGAATACTCCAGTACCATCGCCTCGTGCACCATGGTGAGCTCGAGATGCGTCGCAGGGTTGTCGACCGGGATGCGGGCGTTCTCCGCGATCGCCACGATGATCAGGGCGATCAGCGCTAGGCCGAGCGAAACCCGCAGCCCGACATCTGGCGACGACATGTATCGGGCGAGCGTCGACAACTGCGTCGAGCCGGCGACCAGAGCCAGGGTGAACACGATCATGATCATCGCCGGTTCGGCGAGAGTGGCGATCAGCATTTCGCGACTCGAACCGATGCCGCCGAAGCTCGTGCCGATGTCGAGGCCCGCGAGGGCAAGAAAGAATCGGGCACTGCCCAGCAAGGCGATAATCGCGATGAAGTCTGCCGACCAGCTGAACAAGAGGCCGGTCGCGAAGGTCGGTATCAGGGCGGCCGCCACCCAGGTCGCCGCAAATATCAGATAGGGCGCAACGCGAAACAGCCAGGACGCGTTTCCGGCGAGCACGGCTTCCTTGCGCAGCAGACGCAGCAGGTCCCGATAGGGCTGCAGGATCGGCGGTCCTTGCCGCCGCAGCAGACGCGCTTTCACCTTGCGCACGAAGCCGGTCAGACCCGGCGCCAGGAGAAGCACCAGCGTCATTTGCGCGGCCTGCACCGCGATGTCGGCGATCATGACCATATGGCGATCACCAGGAGCAGCGACACCAGCGCCAGAAACACCAGGCTGAGATAGCGACGGATCGTCAGGAACTGCAGATGATTGAGTCGATCCGCCAGGTAGTTGACGGCTCCGGCGAGCGGAACGTAACCCATTTCCCAGATGAGATCGCGGATCACGACTTGGATGCGCGCGGGCCTGGCGTCGCCGGGCGCCGGCATGTCGATCGTTTCACGCGCCCGGAATATAGTGGTTCCAAATACCCGCCGCAGAGGCTGGGCGAAGCTGCTGGCGGTATATTGGGTCATTGGGCTGGTATTGGGAAATCCGCAATCCCAGGGATCCGCACGGCGAACCGCGTGCGACGCCAGCCGGTGAATGCCGAGCACCGTGATCGCGGTCGAAGCGGCGATGAACAAGAAGACCAGCAGGCCGTTATAGGAGCTGCGGCTCTCCGCGATAGGCACGATCGAAAGCCAGGCGACCGACAACTGCTTCGGCATTTCATCGGCCACGAGCAGCTTCACGGTCGGGGCCAGGCCATCGATCAGGAAGCCGGGAAGGACACCGCAGAGAAGGCAGAGCAGGGCCAGCCCCGCCATGGCCGCCAGCGAGAAGCGATCGACCTCCTTGGCGGTCTCGGCCGCCGGTGTCCGCGGCCGTCCGAGGAAGGTGATGCCGAAAGCGCGGACGAAACAGGCGCCGGCAAGGGCCGCCGACAGCGCCAGCAATCCGCCGACCGCCGGTATCATGAGCTTGAGACCCCATTGGGGAATTTGCGGGCTCAAGAGAACCGCTTGAAAGGTCAGCCATTCCGAGACAAAGCCGTTGAGCGGGGGCAAGGCGGAGATGGCGGCCGCGCCGACCAGGAAGGTGAAGCTGGTAACCGGCATGCGGCGGATCAGACCGCCAAGCTGCTCGATATCGCGGATGCCGGTCGACGACAGGACCGCCCCCGCGCCGAAGAACAGCAGGCTCTTGAAAAGCATGTGATTGAGAACGTGCAGCAGGGCAGCCGTCATTGCCAGCGCCGCGGCCCAGCTCAGGCCGTTGGCTTCGAAGGCGAGCGAAAGCCCGAGACCGATAAAGATGATGCCGACATTTTCGACCGTGCTGTAGGCCAGCAGCCGCTTCAGGTCGTTCTGCATGAGGGCGTAGAGGATGCCGAGAACCGCGGTGAGGCCGCCGAGCGCCAGGACGACCACGCTCCACCACCAGACGGGTGCGCCAAGGAGATCGAACACGATGCGGATGAAACCGTAGATGGCCACCTTGGTCATCACCCCGCTCATCAGGGCGGAGACATGGCTAGGTGCTGCGGGATGTGCCAGCGGCAGCCAGACATGGAGCGGCACGAGCCCGGCCTTCGATCCGGCGCCGATCAGAACCAGCGCCAGGACGAGCGCGGCAAAGGTGGGTGAGGGACCGCTGGCGCGAATGACGGCAAAGGCATAACCACCCTCCGGTCCGGCGAGCAGGCCGAAGGCCAGCAGCAGGCACAAGGTGCCGAAACTCGCCATCAGCAGATAGATGTATCCGGCGCGCCTGTTCTCCGGGTCGCGATGATGCGCCATGACCAGCGCCCACGAGCTCAGCGACATGAACTCCCAGGCGAGGAGAAAGGAGAAGGCGTCTTCGGCCAGGACCACCAGGTTCATGCCGGCCAGAAACGTCGGAAAGAACGGCAGGACGCGAAGCGGCGCGATTTCATGTCGCCCATAGCCGAGCGCGTAGAGACTGGCGGCAGCGCCGCCGAGGTTGACGATCATCAGGAAGAAGGCCGAGAGCGCATCGAAGCCGAAATGGGCGCCGAGCCAAGGCAATCCCAGTGGCAGAGTCATGGCTACCGGCGCGGCGGCGATCTGGGAGCAGGCGCTGGCAAACGCGGTGGCGGAGCTTAAGAAGCAGGCACAGTATACGATCTGCGAACCGGCGCGCGCGCCCCCCACGGCCACGGCCAATACGGCCGTCCCCAACAGGGCGGCGACACAAAGCATCGCGATGACGAGGGACAAGCGCCTAACCTCGAGCCGGTCGCGAGCCGGTCGTCCGCGGCATTTCCTGGCGCCGGACCTTTTTGGTCGCGTTCCTGGCCTTTAACCGGACACCACGTCCGCCGTCCTGGCTGACGGCACCTTCGCCAATCAACTCGACGCCGGCGGCTTCGATAGCGTCCACCAGTTTCATCAGCGAGTCCACATTGCCGCGGATCACGTCCTCGCTCGCTTCCATGCGCTGGATCGTCGGTACGGAGAGACCGGACAGCTCCGCCAATTCGCGTTGATCGATACCGATAAGCGCGCGGGCCGCGCGCAGTTGGAAAGATGTGAGCATAGGCGGCTAGTCGATGGTTATCCGCAATGTCGCGAAATAACCTTTAAGGCCAAAATTATGAGATTTCAAGCCTCATAATAGATGTTTTATACATCATTCTCGCAGTTAGCCGGCTGCCCGGCGCTGCCTAGCCGGCCACCGCCATGCCGAAATCCTCGGCGACCAGCCCCATCCACTGCCAGAGATAGTCGGCGAAGCTCTTCAGCACATAGATGTCGTAGCTCGGCCGGTCATCGGTCTGGTGCAGCAAGACATTGGCCTTGCTGAGGCTGGTCTGGGCACATTGCCCCGCCGCAAAGGCCCGCGGATGCAGGTCGAGGCTGATGCCGCGCGCCAGCAGGTCGCGCGCCTTCGGGCCGGTGAGGGTGATCACCGTCCGGCTCTCCGAGACATCAGTCACCGCCGTGTGCTGGCCCTGGAAGGCCTGGCGCAATCCGGCAAGCAGGTCTTCGGTCCGGCCCTCGGGACCGACGATCCACCATTCGTCCGGACCGAGCCATAGGATCATCATCTCGCCCGCGGACGCCACCGTGTTCGCCTTGGTCGGCAGGTCGAGGCCGGTTGCCGCCTTCACCGACGCCACGAAGGCGGGGTCGCCGGCTGTGCCGCGGATGTTGATGATCGTGCGATGGGCGCTCTCCCCCAGGGTCACGCCGGCCGCAGCCGGATTGCCCTGGGCGGCGCGGGCCGCCAGGCCGAAATGCGCCAGGGCGCTGCGACGCTGATAGGGTTCAACCATTGATGCGCGCTCCCTCGGGATCGTAGAATTTCGGCTCGGTCACCTTCATCTTCACCCGCTTGTCCTCCCAGCAGGCATAGAGCGTCTGGCCCATCCGGTTGCGGCCGTTCTTCACCACGCCCATGGCGATGGAGCGCTCGCAGTTCGGGCTCCAGTAGCTCGACGTGACGTGGCCCAGCATGACCATCGGCGGCTTGTCCTTCAGGTGCTCGACGATCTGGGCGCCGTCCGGAACGACCTCGTTCGGGTTCTCGGTCAGCAGGCCGACCAGGTGCTTGCGGTCCGGCCGCTTGGTGTCGGACCGCAGCATCGAGCGCCGGCCGATGAAATCCGGCTTCTGCTTGCCGACGATCCACTCCATCCCGAGGTCCTGCGGCGTCATCGTGCCGTCGGTGTCCTGGCCGACGATGATGAAGCCCTTCTCCGCCCGCAGCACGTGCAGCGCCTCGGTGCCGTAGGGGGTGATGCCGTACTTCTCGCCGGCCTGCATGAAGGCGCGCCAGACGTGCAGCCCGTACGACGGCGGCACGTTGATCTCGAAGCTCATCTCGCCGGTGAAGGTGATGCGGTAGACCCGCGCCGGCACGCCGGCGACATGGCCTTCCTTGAACGACAGGTGCGGGAACGACGCGTCATCCAGCGGGATGTCGGTGGTGAGCTCCGCGAGCAGCTTGCGCGCCAGCGGTCCGCCGATCGCGATCACCGCCCATTGCTCGGTCACCGAGGTGAAATACACCTTCTTGTCCGGCCATTCGCACTGGTGCCATTCCTCCAGCCAGCCCATCACCCGTGGCGCGCCGCCGGTCGTCGTGGTCATGTGGAAGTGGTTCTCGGCGATCCGGCTGGTGACGCCGTCGTCGAAGACCATGCCGTCCTCGCCGCACATCAGGCCATAGCGGCACTTGCCGGGCTCCAGCTTCGACCAGGCATTGGTATAGACCATGTTCAGGAACCAGGCGGCGTCCGGGCCCTGGACGTCGATCTTGCCGAGCGTCGAGGCGTCGACGATGCCGACGCTGGTGCGCGCCGCCTTGACCTCGCGGTTGACCGCGGCGTGCATGCCCTCGCCCGGCTTCGGATAGTACCAGGCGCGGTTCCACTGGCCGACCGGCTCGAACTTGGCGCCGTGCTCCAGGTGCCACTGGTACATCGGCGTCTTGCGCACCGGATCCAGAAACTCGCCTTTGTCGCGGCCGGCGAAGGCGCCGTAGGTGACCGGCGTGTAGGGCGGGCGGAAGGTCGTGGTGCCGACCTGCGGGATCTCGACGTTGCGCAACCCGGCCATGATCGCCAGGGCGTTGACGTTGCTGGTCTTGCCCTGGTCGGTCGCCATGCCGGTCGTGGTGTATCGCTTCAGGTGCTCGACCGAGCGGTAGCCCTCGCGATGCGCCAGCAGCACGTCGGCCGCGGTGACGTCGTTCTGGTAGTCGAGGAAATGCTTGCCGCCCTGGCCGACCGGCTTCTCCGACGGCACGATCCAGAGCGCGCGCACCGGTTCGCTCGCCGGTTCCGGGCTGGCCGCCGGCGCGCTGCCAGAGCCGGCGTCGAAGCCGGCATCCCGTGCCGCTTCTGTGCCGGTCACATGGCCCGAGGCGAGGCAGTCGGCGACGGTGTAGATGCCGTTGGCGCCGCCGATCGAGACGTTGTTCTGGCCGGGCAGCGGCCGGTCCGGCACGAAGGCCTGGATGAAGTCGTTCCACTTCACCTTGGCGCGGGTCTGCGAATGCAGATGCACCGTCGGCTGCCAGCCGCCGGACGACAGGACCAGATCGCAGTAGATGTGCTTGGCCGCGCCGGTGACGCTCTTGCCGTCGGCGCTCAGCGGCATCGCCTCGATCTCGCGCACCGCCAGCTTGCCCTTCACCTTGGTGATCGCCTGGCCGGCGAGGATCTCGATCCCCTTGGCCCGCGCCGCCTTCGGCAGGTCGCCCTGCGGGTCGGTGCGCAAATCGATGATCGCGGCCACCGAGACGCCGGCCTCGGCCAGGTCCAGCGCCGCCTGGTAGGCGCCGTCGTTGTTGGTCATCAGCACTGCGCGCTTGCCCGGCATGGCACCGTAGCGATTGACGTAGGTCTGCGCGGCAGAGGCCAGCATGCAGCCGGGGCGGTCGTTATCGATGTAGACCAGCGGCCGCTCGATGGCGCCGGCAGCGAGGATCACCCGCTTGCCACGGACCCGCCACAGACGCTGGCGCGGCGCGCCCGGCGTCGGTCCCAGGTGATCGGTGACGCGCTCGATCAGGCTCAGGGAATTGTGGTCGTAATAGGCAAAGGCCGTCGTGCGGGTCAGCACGGTCACTTCCGGCAACGCGGCCAGTTCGGCCGCGGCCGCGGCGACCCATTCCGCCGCCGGCTTGCCGTCGATCTGGACGGCGCGGTTGGCGAGCAGCGAGCCGCCGAGCTCCTGCTGCTCGTCGACCAGGATCACCCGGGCGCCGGTGCGCCCGGCGGCCAGGGCGGCGGCGAGGCCGGCCGGCCCGGCGCCCACCACCAGCACGTCGCAGCTGGCATAGAGCTTGTCGTAGCGGTCGGGATCCGGCTCGGTCGGTCCCTTGCCCAGGCCCGCCGCCTCGCGGATGAACTTCTCGTAGAACAACCAGCCCTTGGCCGGCCACATGAAGGTCTTGTAGTAGAAGCCGGAGGGGATGAAGCGCTCGATCACGTTGTTGACGGCGCCGATGTCCAGGGTGAGGGACGGCCAGCGGTTCTGGCTCTCCGCCACCAGCCCATCATAGAGCTCGATCTGCGTCGCCCGGGTATTCGGTTCGGTGCGCGCCCCGACGCCGAGCTGGATCAGCGCGTTGGGTTCCTCGGCACCGGCCGAGAGGATGCCGCGCGGCCGGTGGTACTTGAAGCTGCGTCCGACCAGGACGACGCCGTTGGCCAGCAGCGCCGAGGCGAGGGTGTCGCCCTGGTAGCCGGTATAGCGGTTGCCGTCGAAGGTGAAGGAGAGCGGCTTCGACCGGTCGATCCGGCCGCCCGAGGCGAGGCGGTTCTGCTGCGCGCTCATCGCTGGCTCTCCGTCGCCGCGGTGTCGATCTGCGGGGCCGGCTCGCCCATCTTGTAGATCGCCTTGATCTCGTGGGTGACGGTGCTGCGGGCCATGTTGAACCAGCGGCGGCAGCCCTTGGTATGGACCCAGCGCTCGAAATGCACGCCCTTGGTGTTCTTGCGCAGGAACAGGTAGTCGGCCCATTCCGCGTCGGTCATCTGGCCCTGCTGTTCCAGCGTCGGCCGGGCGATATGCGCCTCGTGGCCGTAGCCGAATTCGTGCTCGTCGCGCGGGCCGCAATAGGGGCAGGTAATCAGGAACATGGTCGCAACCCTTAGTGAGCGACGCCAGCGGCGCCGTGTTCGTCGATCAGATAGCCGGTGGTGAAGCGCTCGAGCGCGAAGGGCACGGCCAGCGGATGCGGCTCGCCCTTGGCGATCGTATGCGCGAAGACGTTGCCGGATCCCGGCGTCGCCTTGAAGCCGCCGGTGCCCCAGCCGCAGTTGATGAACAGGTTCTCGACCGGGGTCTTGCCGATGATCGGGCTGGCATCCGGGCAGGTGTCGACGATGCCGCCCCATTGCCGCAGCATGCGCAGCCGGCTGAAGATCGGGAAGAGGTCGGTGAGCGCGTTCAGCTGGTTCTCGACGATCGGCGGGCTGCCGGCCTGAGCGTAGGAGTTGAAGGCGTCGATGCCGGCGCCCAGCACCAGTTCGCCCTTGTCGGACTGGCTGACATAGACATGCACCTGGGGCGACATCACTACGGTGTGCAGCAGCGGCTTGATCGGTTCCGAGACCAGGGCCTGCAGCGGGTGGCTCTCCACCGGCAGGCGGAACCCGGCCATGCCTGCAAGGACGCCGGAATGCCCGGCGGCGACCATGCCGATCTTCTTGGCGCCGATGAAGCCGCGGTTGGTCTCGACGCCCTTGACCACGCCGTTGACGATGCGGAAGCCGGTGACCTCGCAGTTCTGGATGATGTCGACGCCGCGCTCGTCGGCCTTGCGGGCGTAGCCCCAGGCGACCGCGTCATGCCGGGCGACGCCGCCGCGGCGCTGCAGGCTGGCACCGAGGATGGGGTAGCGCGCCTCCGGCGAGGTGTCGAGGATCGGCACCATCTCCTTGATCTGCTGCGGCGTCAGGATCTCGGAATCGATGCCGTTCATCTGGATGGCATAGACCCGGCGGCGCAGCGCCTGCAGATCGTGCTGGGTGTGGGCGAGGTTCATCAGGCCGCGCTGGCTGAACATCACGTTGTAGTTCAGGTCCTGGCTCAGCCCTTCCCACAGCTTCAGCGAATGCTCGTAGAGGAAGGCGGATTCGTCCCACAGGTAGTTCGAGCGCACGATCGTGGTGTTGCGCCCGGTATTGCCGCCGCCAAGCCAGCCCTTCTCGAGCACCGCGACATTGGTGATGCCGTGCTCCTTGGCGAGATAGTAGGCCGTCGCCAGCCCGTGCCCGCCGCCGCCGACGATGATCGCGTCGTATTCCGGCTTGGGATCGGGGCTGCGCCAGGCTTCCTGCCAATCCTGGTGATAGGAGAGCGCGTTCCGGATCAGCGTGAAGATGGAATAGGTCTGTTTCATGAGGATTCCCAAGGCCGACGTCAGCGCGGGGCGGCTGTTTTCCGGCTCGGCATACTGCCCAGCCGGCTAGGCCCGTTCCCCTGACCGAGCGCCATTTAATGTCGCGTTACCGCCGCAGGGTCAAGGCGGCATACCGTCATAACCCGTTGAGATTTTTGCCATCTGCCGGCCAGCCCGGGGCGCGGCTCGGGGGCGGGCCGGGGCGCCGGCGCGGTACCGTCGCCGGCGGCGGACGGTCCGGCCGGCGGGTCGCCAATGGGCTAATCGGGCCGGTGTCGCAAATGGATCAGGGCTGCGCGAGACCTGGGCCGGGGCGGCCGCCGATGCTGCCGGCCTCGGCCGGCGTCGCCCCGATCGATCCTGGGGGCGAAAATACCGGCGTAACCGACGATGAATGAAAGATATTCGACCGGAGCCCGCCCCGGAGTACCGTCCCGCCGGCCGCCGGTCCGGCTTTTTGACGCAGTTCCGGGGTGCACGCAAAAACCCTCGGGACAGCGCGGGCAAGATCAATTATAACCACCGCTCAATGTTCTAACTGCGCCGCTTGGTTAAGGGCATCGCCGAGCCGATGGCGGAAATCGGCAAATCGGCTGATCGAGGGAATGATGTTCGGAGACCTGCCGGCCAAGCTGCCCCAGCATATCGCCTTCCTGCTGGTGCCGAATTTTTCGATGATCGCCTTCACCTCGGCGGTGGAGCCGCTGCGCCTCGCCAATCGCGCGAGCGGCAAGGAGCTCTATCGCTGGCACCTGTTCTCCACCGATGGCAAGCCGGTCGCGGCCAGCAACGGCATCCTGCTCACCCCCGAGGGGCCGGCCGATCAGATGCTGAACTTCCACACCGTGGTGCTGTGCAGCGGCATCGACGGCCATCTCTTCGAGGACAAGAACGTCTTTGCCATCCTGCGCCGGGCCGACCGGCAGGGCGCCGATATCGGCGCGCTCTGCACCGGCAGCCATATCCTCGCCCGCGCCAACATGCTGAACGGCTATCGCTGCACCATCCACTGGGAGAACCTCGCCAGCTTCACCGAGAACTTCCCCGAAATCGAGGCCACCTCGGAACTGTTCGAGATCGACCGCAACCGCTTCACCTGCTCCGGCGGCACCGCTGCCCTGGACATGATGCTGAACATGATCGGCCAGCAGCACGGCCACGAGCTTGCCGCGGCGGTGTCGGAGCAGTTCATCCACGAGCGCATCCGCGACCGCCACGACCACCAGCGCATGGCGCTGACCGCGCGGCTCGGCGTGCGCCATCCGAAGCTGATCCAGGTCATCCAGCTGATGGAGGCCAATCTCGAGGAGCCGCTGTCGCGCGGCGACCTGGCCGAGGCGGCCGGCCTGTCCAGCCGGCAGATGGAGCGGCTCTTCGCCAAGTATCTCCACAAGTCGCCGGCGCGCTATTACGTCGAGCTGCGCCTGAACCGCGCCCGGCTCCTGCTGCTGCAGACCAACATGTCGGTGATCGATATCGCGCTTGCCTGCGGCTTCGTCTCGGCCTCGCATTTCTCGAAATGCTACCGCGACTTCTTCGGCAAGACGCCGCGCCGGGAACGGGCGGCGCCAAGCCCGCGGCCGGCCGACGAGCCGCGCGTCGCGGTCCGCGCCTAGGGCGCCAGGCGCCCTCTAGTTCTGACGATGGAGCCGGACGGTCAGCAGGAGCGGATGTCGGTCGGTTCGGCCGCCGCCGGACGCTTGACGTCGGCGTCGTAGTCGTCGAACTCGTAGACATCCTCGGACGTGGAAGCGGCGAGGTTCGGCGCGAAGCCGGGCGCTTCCGGCCGCGAGGCATCGAGCACCGCGCCGGCTTCGCCGGGCACCGTGTCGTCGGCCAGCGCGATGCCGGCGCCGATCAGGAAGCACAGGGCGACGACGGCCAGGGTGAGGAAGCTCATCAGGCGCAGCATGGGGTGACCTTTCCTTCCGGGCGCGGCGACTCTGCCGCCGCATCGGATCGGTCGTGTATCTATGCCTTCGGGTTCAGCCTGACTGTGACGGATCGCACAGAGCGGCCGAACTTTTCCCCTCGCGAGATAGGTCGAGTCTAATGAATATGTAGCAAAATCAGAATATTAAATGATTTTGCTGAGAAACGACGCAACCTTACGCCAGGGCGAACGGCTTGCGGGCGAACAGGCGCCGGACCATCGGCTCGAAGGCGGGGAGGGGCAGGGTCTCGTAATCCGGGTCGAAGGAGCACTGGTCGTAGCGCTCGCAGAAGGCGGCGGTCTTCTCGAACATCGGATGGCCGCGGAATGCCTCGCGGGCATTCCGGTCCAGGCCGACATGGTGGAAATAGTAGTAGCCCTGGAAGATCCCGTGGTTCTTCACCAGCCAGTAGTTGTCGGGGCTGATATAGGGCCGCAGGATGGCGGCGGCGAGCTGGGAATGGTTCTCAGGCGCCAGCAAATCGCCGACGTCGTGGAGCAGGGCGCAGACCACCATCTCCTCGTCCGCCCCGTCGCGCTGGGCCCGCGTGGCGGTCTGCAGGGAGTGCTGGTAGCGGTCGATCGGGTAGCCGATCTTGTCGCCGGCCAGCAGCTTCAGCTGCGCCAGCACCGTATCCGCCACGTTGTCGGTCAGCCGCCGGTAGGCGCGGTCGAGGAGCTGGTAGTCCTCGAAGGTGCCTTCGTCCATCCGGATGAAGCTGACGGTTTCCGATTCCATAGCGACGCTCCGCGGCCAGAGTTTCCTTGGGTTCCAGCCTAGGGTTAGGGGAGTTGAGATGCAATCGCCGGATATATCCCGCCCCATGATCCCCCGCCCCATGATCCCCCGCACATGCTAGCCGACCTCGCCGCCGCCCTCACTCCCTACGGTTTCATCCTGCGCGGCGGCTTCGCGCCCAGGCCGGAGGACGGCGTGCCGGGCCTCGCCGACGGCCGGGCGGCCGCCGCGGTGCTCATGGTCGGCAATGCCGGCGGCGCCATGTGGCAGGCCTTCGCCGCCGATCCCGCCGTCGAGCGCGGCGGCGCGGATCCGCTGGACGACTGGACGCGCGACCGCATCGCCCCCATCGCCGCCGCCTTCGGCGCCCGCGCGGCCTTTCCCTTCGGCGGGCCGCCCTGGCTCCCCTTCCAGCGCTGGGCGATGCGGGCCGAGCCGGTGCATCCATCGCCGCTCGGCATCCTCATCCACCCGCGCTACGGGCTCTGGCACGCCTATCGCGCGGCGCTGATCTTTGCCGAGCCCATTGCCGGCCTCCGGCAGGAGCCGGCGGCGGCCAGTCCCTGCGCGACCTGCGTCCCGAAGCCCTGCCTCGGCACCTGTCCGGTCGGGGCCTTCGGCGCCGGCGGCTACGACGTCCCCGCTTGCGCCGCCCATGTCCGCAGCGATGCCGGCGGCGACTGCCGGGATGCCGGCTGCCGGGCCCGGCGCGCCTGTCCGGTCGGACCGGAATATGCCTATCCCGCCGCCGCGGGCGCCTTCCACATCGCCGCCTTCCTGGCCCGGCACTGATCCCGAAACTGCAGACTGAACCACATGACCCGCCGCCGCGACCGACTGTCGTCATCCGCCCGCTTGACCGGGATCAAACATTCCATGCCCCACCGCCATGACCTGCTCACTCTCGCCGGCCTCTGCCTCTGCGCGGCGCTCATGGTCGGGGTCGCGCTGCTCGCCGGCTGGGCGGCGCAGGCGGAGGCCCCGGCGGCATCCGCGCCCGCCGCCGCGCGGCCGTAACAATTCCTTGATCCGTCAGGGATATTCGAATTCAGCTTGTATTGGCGGGAGTCGCAAGGTTATCTCTCTCCTGCTCCTAGAAATCCTCGGCAGGGTGGTCGGATGCTGCGCCTCTTCATTCACTGGCTGCTCGCTGCAGCGTTCCTGGTTCCGCTCTCCAGCCGCGTCGCCGCCGCGACCCCGGTGTCGCTGACCGCGGTCGACCGGCCGGGCGGCACGGCGCTGCAGGGCAGCGTCAGCTGGACCATCGTGCGCCTGGACAAGATCACCGGCCACCCCGAGGCCAGCCCGGCCGCGACCGGAACCACGCCGACGCTGGAGACCGATTTGCCGCCGGGCCATTACATCATCACCGCCGAGGCCGGCGCCGCCGCCGTCCGGCAGCCGATCTTCATCGGCTACAGCGCGACCCAGAGGAACATCCCCATGAGCCTGCCGACCCAGCCTCCGGCGGCGCCGCTCGCCCAGCAGATCGCCGGCGCGCCGGCGGTGCCGGCGACAGCACAGGCCACAACCCAGTCGACCACCCAGGCTTCCGCGCAGCCGGTTTCCGCCGTCGCCGGTCCGGCGGCCAAGCTCTCGATCAACATGATCGCCAGCTCCGGCAACAAGCCGATCAAGGAAGCGATTGGCTGGCAGGTCTTCACCTACGACAAGGGCGGGACCGAGAGCGGCGTCAAGGTCGCCGACATGTCCTCCGCCACCGGCGTATTCAGCCTGCCGCCGGGCAGCTACGTCGTCCGCGCGAATTACCGCGAAACCGAGGCGGACCTGGTGATCCCGATGGCACCGGGACAGTCCTACACCTATACCATCAACCTCTATGCCGGTTACGCTAAGCTCTTCGCCGTCAAGACCAAGGAGATCGCCCGCGCCGGCGTGACCTGGCAGATCGTCAAGCGCCAGCCGAACGCCCAGGGCGAATATGCCCTGGTGACCGAGAGCAACGACTCGCTGCCGAACCTGATGGTGCGCGAAGGCAAGTACCTGGCGATCGCCCGCCAGGGCGACCAGTGGGGCGTCGAGCCGCTCGACATCAAGGCCGGCAAGACCAACAAGCTGAAGGTCACCCTGCGCAAGGGTGTCGGCGCCCCGGTCATCGCCGCGGCGAACTGACCTTTCCTGCCGGGCCTGGACCGGCCGCCGGGCCCCATGAGGCAGGGGCATCGGCCGATGAGGTTTTTTCGGAAACATCGCCGCAGGCGCAATGATACCTTCCAGGCGAGGGGCGGATCCCCGGCGCCTGCGGTGCCGGCCCGTCCCGCGGCCCATTGCAGGTGAAGAACCAAGCCATGTCGCGCGAACATCCTCGGCCCAGGCGGGAACGACGCATCGTCGGGGCGCTGAACCAGCTGCCCTGGCGCACCTACCGCAATCCCTACAGCCCGGTCGAGGTGCTGACCGAGGAGAAGCTGGAGAAGCTGCACAACGCCTCGTTGCGCATCCTCGAGGAACTCGGCATGGAGTTCATGGAGGAGGAGGCGCTCTCCATCCTCAAGGCCAACGGCGCCGAGATCGTCCCGGGCACCCAGAAGGTGAAGCTGCCGCGCGACCTCGTCATGCATTTCGTCGGCAAGGCGCCGCCGGAATTCACCCTGCATGCCTGCAATCCCGCGCACAATCTCACCTTCGGCGCCAATCACGTGAACTTCGGCTCGGTCGCCTCGGCGCCGAACGTCTCCGATCTCGATCGCGGCCGCCGGCCGGGGAATTTCGAGGACTACTGCAACCTGCTGCGCCTGGTGCAGTCGCTGAACGTCATCCAGTTCATCGGCGGCTATCCGGTCGAGCCCGCCGACATCCCGCCCTCGACCCGCCATCTCGATGCGCATTACGCGGCGATTACGCTCACCGACAAGATCTGGCATCCCTATTCGCTGGGCGGCGACCGCATCCGCGATGCGGTGGAGATGATCTGCATCGCCCGCGGCATCTCCAAGGAGCAGCTGGCCCGCGAGCCGAGCCTCTTTTCCATCGTCAACACCAACTCGCCGCTGAAGCTCGACACCCCGATGCTGCAGGGGCTGATGGCGATGGCGCGGGCCGGCCAGCCGGTGGTGGTGACGCCCTTCACCCTCTCCGGCGCGATGGCGCCGGTGACGGTCGCCGGGGCGCTGTCGCTGCAGAATGCCGAGGCCCTGGCCGGCATCGCCTTCATCCAGATGGTCAATCCGGGCGTGCCCTGCGCCTATGGCGGCTTCACCTCGAATGTCGACATGAAGACCGGCGCGCCGGCCTTCGGCACGCCGGAATACACCCGGGCGGCGATGGCCGGCGGCCAGCTCGCCCGCCGCTACAAGCTGCCCTACCGCTCCAGCAACACCTGCGCCGCCAACATGGTCGACGCCCAGGCCGCCTATGAATCCGAGATGTCGCTCTGGGGTGCGGTGATGGGCCATGCCAACCTGATCCTGCACAGCGCCGGCTGGATGGAGGGCGGCCTCGTCGCCTCCTTCGAGAAGATGGTGCTCGATGCCGAGCTGATCCAGCACATGGTCGAGTTCCTGAAGCCGCTCGAGGTCAACGACGACACCCTCGGCTTCGACGCGATCAAGGACGTCGGGCCCGGCGGCCATTTCTTCGGCACCCAGCACACGCTCGACCGCTACGAGACCGCGTTCTATTCGCCGATGCTCTCGGACTGGCGGAACTACGAGAACTGGCGCCTCGCCGGTGCCCTCGACACCGCGCAGCGGGCGAACGGGATCTGGAAGCAGCTCCTCGCCGACTTCACCCCACCCCCCCTCGACCCCGCTATCGACGAGGCCCTGAAGGCCTTCGTGGCGAAGCGCAAGGAGGAGGGCGGCGTCAAGGCCGCCTAGCGCTTTCCTTTGCCGCACACCCGTCGCCGCAAGATGGACCCGCGGGTCAAGCCCGCGGGCGACCGTGTGAGAGAAGGTGGGGCCAACCCCCGGCAAGAACCCCCGTCGTGACAGATCCCCTCCCCCGAATCGGGGGAGGGTCAGGGAGGGGGCGTGCCGACGCCTCGTCGGCGCTGCGCGCAGCGCACGTCTTGCTTTGCCCAGGGACCCACGCGTTCACTCGCGGCAGAAGTGAATACGTGGGTGGCCGGGCTGATCCCCGGATCAAGTCCGGGGACGGCCATGACGAATGAAATTCACCCCCGATGAAATTCCAGCGTCATCCCCGGGCTTGGCCCGGGGACCCACGAGTGCGCCCGGGACAAGACCGGCGCACGCCGATCCAAACCGTATTACGCATTATATCTTGACACATCCGCATTAAGCGTATAATATGGTGAGTATCGGCCCAGGCTTCCGACAGGTGCCGACCGAGCTCCCCGGGGAGCGGTCGATAACGCCGTGTCGAGGCCTGGATAACTGATGACTGCGCTTATCTGCAATCGCTCGGTTGC
>CAZKDH010000097.1:0-92840 GCA_964551505.1 uncultured Rhodospirillaceae bacterium | reverse complement strand
ACAAGCCGTGCACTGCGCGCAGCGCCGACGAGGCGTCGGCGCGCCCCCTCCCTGACCCTCCCCCGATTCGGGGGAGGGGACTATTGGCGGCGGAGACGTGCAGGGGCGCTTCCCCCAACTCCGGCGTCATCCCAAGGCTTGGCCTTGGGATCCACGAGTACCTTCCGTCACGCGTACCGGCCGAGCGATCCCCGCGCCCGCTTGACCCCCGTCGGCGCCGGCGCTGGAATGAACGGGTGCGTTGCGCGGCGGGCGGGCGTCGCTCTTCGGGGAGGAGCCGCTGTATATTCTCTATGGGGGCGACTTCACACGGGCGCCGCTGGTGCAATGGGTGCTCGAGGAAGGCGGCATCGACTACGAATTCCGCAGGATCGACATCCTGCACGACGAGCACCGGACCCCCGCCTTCCTGGCGATCAACCCGGCCGGCCTGATCCCAGTGCTGATCACCCCGGAAGGCGACACGCTGCACGAGGCGGCGGCGCTGATGGTCTATCTGGCCGACCGGCACCGCCTCGCCGATCTGGCGCCCGCGCCGACCGATCCGCTGCGCGGCCTGTTCCTCTCCACGGTCTTCCACATCGCCAGCGACATCCAGGCCGAGATGAAGCGCTTCCATTTCCCGCACCGCTTCTCGCTGCGCCGCGAGGACGATGCCGCGATCCAGGACATGGCGACGGCGCTCATCCTCTCGCGCCTGGAGGTGATGAACACGCGCCTGGCGAAGAACGGGCCCCATGCCCTCGGCGCGCGCTTCTCGCTGGCGGATTTCCATCTCTGCTACTGGATCGCCTGGCTCGGCCGCGACGGCGTCTGCCGGCGGTTTCCGGCGATCGCCAAGCTCTACGACCGGGTCCGCGCCCGCCCCCGCGCCGGCGCCTATCTGGCGGAGACCGAGCGGCTGGCGGCGGAATATGCGGATATGCAGGCGACGAACCCCGGCGGCGTCATCGTCTAGGCGCCCGCCAGCAGGAAGATGCGGGCGCCGGTCGCTGAGATTGGTCGCAGAGTCGAGATCCTGAAACTGCCCTACGCTGAAGCCCTGACGATTCCAGCATCGGGTCGAGACGGCCTCTCACGTCAGTGACTGACCGCCGTCGACGACAATGGTTTGCCCGGTCACCCAGCTTCCGAGATCGCTGGCGAGGAAGATCGCGACTTTGGCGACATCCTCGGGTGATCCGTACCGCCCCCAAGGTATGCTTTCGAGAACGCGCTGATAGAGCTCGGGGGCAGAGGTCTTGCGGCCTTCCCATATGCCGCCGGGGAACTCGATCGACCCGGGCGCTATGGCGTTGACCCTTATCTGCCGTGCCGCAAGCGCCAGCCCCTGGCCCATGGTGTAGTTGATCAGCGCGGCTTTGACCGCGGCATAGGGCAGTGAGCGCGGCACCGCCCGCAAGCCCGAGATCGAGGAGATGTTGACGATGCAGCCCTTCGATGCCTCCAGGAAAGGTATCGCGGCGCGGGTTGCGCGCGTCGTGCCGAACAGATCGATGTTGACGCTGGCAAGCCACCCGCTCTCGTCGTCCTTCATCCCGATGCCCGATGCATTGTTGACGAGGACGTCGATGCCGCCCAGGGCCCGTGCAGACTCATTCACGTAGCGGACTACCTCGGACTCTTCGCCGAGATCGCAGGCGATGCTGAAGATCTTCGTCCCATGGCGCCGGAGCTCGGATTCGGCGTCCCTCAGGCTTTCGGGTCCGCGCGCGCAGATCGCCACATCGGCACCGGCTCCGGCGAAGGCAAGAGCGATCGACCGCCCGATTCCACGGCTGCCGCCGCCGACAAGAACCTTCTTCCCTGCGAATGATATCTCCATGGGAGTCTCCCCGAACACAATTGGGCCCGAAGGCGCGCCTCGGTACCCGTGACCTCGCCAACATCAAGCTCGGCGCGCGAATGTGAACCTCGTCTCCGCACCATCCGGGAGTGCGGAGGGACGGCAACAGCCTACCGAAACGCCTGCGCCATCATGCAGCCCTCCTGGCCGGATTTCTCCTGCGCATGGCGGGCGCTCCGGCATCATAGCCGAGCCGAGGTTTTCCGTCACCCGGGCGGTCTTGCGCAGCGCCAGTCCCTTCGGCATCAGGCGCCAGTTGCGATGCGCGGAAGCACGCCCTTTGCCGTCGATCGGGGTTGTGACTCCGGTGGCGGCGGCCGCGCCCCGGTCTGGCGGAGCGAACGACACCGCCGCCTTCCCTCCCCAAAGCCTTGCGATCCCGGTGCCCGCCTGTCATTAAGGAACCAGGCGGGCGGTGGCAGGATTTTGCGGCCGGGTGCCGTGGTGTGGGACATGACGTGGACCGGGTGACGTGGATCTCATCAACCAGCTCATTCTTGCCGGCGCGCTCCTCACCCTGCTGAGCATCCTCGCGGGCATGGTCTCATCGCGCCTCGGCGCGCCATTGCTGCTGATCTTCCTCGTGCTCGGCATGCTGGCCGGCGAGGACGGGCCGGGCGGCATCGCCTTCGGCAACTACCATGCCGCCTTCGCGGTGGGCTCGATCGCGCTCGCCGTCATCCTGTTCGAGGGCGGGCTGCGGACGCCGAAGGAGGTGGTGCGCCTGGTGGCCTGGCCGGCCTTCAGCCTGGCCACGGTCGGCACGCTCATTTCCGCCCTGGCGGTCGGCGGCATGGCGGTGCTGATCATGGGGATGAGCCCGCTCGAGGGCATGCTGGTCGGCGCCGTCCTCGCCTCGACCGATGCCGCCGCCGTCTTCATGGTGCTGCGCGGCAGCGGCGTCGCGGTCAATGCCCGGGTCACCGGCGCGCTCGAGCTCGAATCCGGCATGAACGACCCGATGGCGGTGTTCCTGACGCTGATCTGCGTCGACCTCCTCTCGAACACCCAGGCGGCCAGCGGCTGGCACGTGCTGGCCGAGTTCCTGATCGAGATGATCGGTGGCGGCATCGCCGGCGTCCTCGGCGGCCTCGCCCTGCGCTGGATGGTCGAGCGGCTCACCCTGACCACCGGCCTCTATCCGATCCTGGTGACGGCGGGGGCGCTGGTGATCTTCGCCGGCGCCAACAGCCTGCATGCCAGCGGCTTCCTCGCGGTCTACGTCGCCGGCGTCATGCTGGCCCGCGCCCCCTATCGCGCCCAGCAGGTGATCGCCCGCTTCCTCGACGGGCTGGCCTGGCTGGCGCAGATCGCCATGTTCCTGCTGCTCGGCCTGCTGGTGACGCCCTCGGCGCTGATCGCCGATTTGCCGGCGGCGATCCTGCTGGCACTCGGCCTGATGCTGGTGGCGCGGCCGGGCGCGGTGATGTTCGCGCTGCTGCCCTTCCGCTTCAACTGGCGCGAGCGCGGGTTCATCGCCTGGGTCGGGCTGCGCGGCGCGGTGCCGATCTTCCTCGCCTCGATCCCGATCCTGGCCGGGCTGCCGGAGGCGCAGCGCTACTTCAACGTCGCCTTCGTCGCGGTGCTGATCTCGCTGCTGCTGCAGGGCTGGACGGTGGGCCGGGCGGCGCGCTTCTTCGGCCTGGAGGTGCCGGCCGATCCCGACCGGCGGGCGGAGCTGGAGATCAGCCTCGGCCACGACGCCGCGCGCGAGCTGGCCGGCTTCCGGGTGCAGGCGCATGCCCGCGCCCTGCACCATCCCTATGGCGAGCTGCACCTGCCCAAGGACTGCCAGATCCTCTCGGTGATCCGCGACGAGTCGCCCCTGGAGCGGTTCCGAGAGACGCTGCCGGAACCCGGCGACTACGTCATCGCCATGTCGCCGCCCGAGGACATCGTCGAGGCGCACCGGCTGTTCGCCCATCACGAGGCGACCGAGGCGCCGGCGCCGGAGGGCTTCGGCGAATTCGTCTTCGCTGCCGAGACGCCGGCGGAGGAGATCGCCCTGGTCTATGGCCTGCCGCTGGGCCCGCGGGCCCAGGGCCACACGCTCGGCGAATACCTGCACGAGCGCCTGGGCAAGATGCTGGTGATCGGCGACCGGCTCAACCTCGGCGAGGTCGAGCTGGTGGTCCGCGAGGTCCGGGACGGCCGCGCCACGCTGATCGGCCTGGAACTGGAGACGGTGCGCCAGCACCTGCCGGCCACCCGCGCCTGGCGCAAGCTGCGCCATCCGCAGCGCTTCGCCCGCGCCTGGCTGCGCTGGATCAGGAGCCGGTGAAGAGCTCGAGCTGCCAGTCCATTTCCGCCGGCGCCAGCGGATAGTCGGTGCCGCCGCGCGGGTTGAGCGCCTGCTGCGGCGGGATGCCGCCGATGCGCAGCTGCAGCTGCAGCGCCTGGCGCATGGTGAGCTTGGCCTTCCAGGCCAGGGCGGTGATCGCCTTGGCGCTCATCGAGCCCATGATCTTCTGCACCACCGGCACCGACAGCGCCGCATCCCGCGCGAGAGCGGCGACGATCTGGTCGGTCTTGCCGCCGGCGATGGCGGCATTGATCGCCTCCTCGCCGACCGGGGCCCCGGCATCCCTGGCCTCGGCGGGCTTCTTCTCGTCGGCGAGGCGCTTCTTCACCGTCTTTGCCACCGCCTTCGCCGTGGCGGTGTCGAGATCGGGGCGCGCCTTCAGGATCTCGAGCAGCGATTTCGAGACGAATTCCGCCAGCCGGCGCACCGCGCCCATCGGCAGCTTGGGGCGGAGGGTGAGCGGCTCGTGCCAGTCCTCGACCATCGGCGCGTGATCGAGGATCCGGTCCAGCGCCTCCTCGCGGATCTGGGCGCTGCCGTTCTTCAGCAGGGCGGCGATGGTGGCGGCCTCGGCCGGCGCCTCGACGGTGGCGGCGATCAGCGCATCGGCCAAAGCCGGGGCGAGGCCGCGGCGCTTGGCGATCACGGTGAGGGCGCCGCGGATCGGCGGGTTGCTGATCAGCTCGAGGAGATCGGAATCGCTCAGCAGCGGCGAGAATTCCAGCACCGGCGCCGAGACCCGGATCTCGAGGTCGCGGGCCAGCTGCTGGATCACGTGCGGCGGCGCGTCGGTGAGGTCCTTCAGCGCCTCGGCGACGATCTGCCGGATGCGCACGGCCTGGTCCCGGGCCAGGGTCTCGATCACCTGGATCGTCATGTCGCGGATCTGGGCGCGCTCGTCCTGGGAGAGCGAGGGGGCGAGCTTGCCGATCTTCTGCGCCAGGTGCTCGCGGACATGCTGGTCGCGGTCCCTGGCCAGCAGCAGGTCGGCGTGGCGCGGGGTCGCCTCGTTGCCGGCGATGCGCTTGCGCACGTCGGCGGATTCGTCCTCGGCCAGGAAGTACAGCACCTCCGGCTTCACGTCGCTGCGGCCGGCGAGCCGGATGCGCACCTCGGCGTCGCGGTCGGCCGCCAGGCGTTTCGATTCAGCGTAGTCCACTCAGCTCTCCACCACTACGAAACTGCCCTTGCCGCCGTGCTTGATGCGGTACATCGCCTGGTCGGCCCGTTCCATCAGCGCCGCGATCGCGTCGTCGCCGCCGGGAGCCAGCATCGCCACGCCGATCGAGAGGCCGACCGGCGCCGCGGCACCCGGCGCGAAGTCGCGCAGCAGCGTGCCCGCCGCCAGCAGCTCGCGCGCCTTGGCCGCCGCCTCCTCGGCGCCGATGCCGCTGGCCCAGGCCGAGAACTCGTCGCCGCCGAGGCGCCCGATCGGATCGCCGATGCGAAAGCCGTTGCGCAAGAGCTCGGCCGCCGCCTTCAGCGCCGCGTCGCCCTGGGCATGGCCGTGGCGGTCGTTGACCTGCTTGAAGTTGTCGAGATCGATGTAGAACAACGCGCCGCCGGCGCCGTCGATCAGAGCCCGCTCCACCGCCCGCTCCAGCGCCGCCTGGAAGCCGCGGCGGTTGAGCAGGCCGGTGAGGCCGTCGGTGGTCGAGAGCCGCGCCAGGCGCTCCTGGCCGGCCTGCTGCTCGACCACCACCGCCAGCTGGTCGGCGAGTTCGGTGAGCAGGAAGAGATCGTCGGCGTCCCAGTCCGGACGCTCGGATTCGCGCCACAGCATCAGGGCGCCGTTGGGCTTGCCCTGCTGGTGGCAGAGCAGCCCCAGGCAGCGGAAGCCGCCGGCATCGGACTGCGCCGGCGACCGGCCGGCGAGGAGGTCGGGCGTCACCAGGCCGGCATCCATCGGCGCGCCCTCGGCGGCGATCTCGATCAGGTTGCCGACCTCGCCGAAGCGGCAGATCCGCCCGCCGGCCGCTCCCACCGCCTGCACCGCCGAGCGCAGCGCCGTGGTCAGCGCCTCGGTGGGCTCGACCGCGCGGCGCAGGCTGCGGATGAGATGGATGACCAGCCGCTCGCGGTGCCGGGCCGCCGCCAGCTCGCTTTCGCGGAGCTTCAGCGCGGTGATGTCGCGGGCAAGGCCACGGGCGCCGATCTTCGCGCCGCTGCGGTCCTTCAGCGGCTGGGCCTGGACCAGCAGGCAGGCGCCGCCGCCCAGAGCCGTGCGGGCCCAGACCTCGACGCCGGCATTGGCCGCGTCCTTGCCGCCGTCGCCGAGGAAGGCGGCCGCCCCCTCCGGCAGCATCAGCAGCTCGGCCGGGTGCCGGCCGATGAGCTCGGCGGCGGCATAGCCCATGGCGCCGCGCGGCGAGACGAAGACCAGGGTGCCGTCCGGCCCGGTCTCCCAGGTGAAATCCGCGGCGACCTCGATCAGGTCCTTGAAGCGCTGGCGGGAATCAACCAGCGCCGAGCGCAGGGCGGTCTCCATGCTGACGTCGCGGGCGAGGACCAGGGCGGCCGGACCGGCCGGCAGGATGTCGATGTCGAAAGTGGCGCTGCTGCCGCCGGGGCCCTGGATGTCGCAGCCGCTGAGGCGGCTGGGGCTGGGCGCATCTCCGGCGGCGGGGGCGGCGGCGCGGGCGATGCCGCGCCGGAGATCGCCTGCGGCATCCGCCAGGGCGCCGGCGATGCGCTCGAAGGCGGCGTTGCCGGCCAGCACCGTGCCGTCGCTGCCGGCCAAGGCCGCCGGTCCCGGATAGGCGGCAAGCGGCCCCGCGGGCGCGAACAGGCGGGCGGTGGCGGCGGCCAGATCGGGCGGCGCAGGGCTGGCGTCGGTCATGGTCCCGAGCTTCGCCGCAGCCTGCTTAACGTCCTGTTAAGTCCCACGCCGAAACCCAGGGAAAACCGGGGGGATTTCCGGGGGAGATTCGCCGCCGCCCGCCACCCCGAGCCTTGCCCCGGGACCCCCGGCCCCGTAATGTCCGGCCCGATAATGTCCAGCCCGCCGGTTTCGCCAGCCCGGCGGCCGCGAATCCAGGAGCTCCATGCCGCAACCCGCCCTCAAGGACGTCGAGTTCTGGATATTCGACCTCGACAACACCCTCTATCCTGCCTCCTGCCGGCTGTTCGACCAGGTGGACCGCCGGATCGGCATGTATATCGAGCAGTTCCTCAACCTCGACCGGGAAGCGGCGCGGGCCTTGCAGAAACAGTATTTCCGCGATCACCAGACGACGCTGAACGGGCTGATGATCAATCACGCGGTGGCGCCCGAGGAATTCCTGGATTTCGTCCACGAGATCGACGTCTCCGGGGTGCCGGTCGACGCCGAGCTCGATGCGGCGCTGGACCGGCTCGGCGGGCGCAAGGTGATCTTCACCAACGGCTCGGTGAAGCATGCGGAGAACGTCATGGGGCGGCTCGGCATCGCCCGGCACTTCACCGACATCTTCGACATCGCCGCCGCCGACTACACCCCGAAGCCGGACCCGGAGACCTATCGCAAGCTGGTCCGGCGCTATGCGATCCGGCCCGAGCGCGCGGCGATGATCGACGACATGCCGCGCAATCTCGAGCCCGCCGCCGCCCTCGGCATGGCGACCGTCCTGGTGAAGAGCCACCATGACTGGGCGCAGCCGACCGGGGCCGAGGACTACATCCATCATGTCACCGATCAACTGGCCGGGTTCCTGCACGCGGCCATCCAGCAACGGAACGAGGGGCGATGAACACCAGCGATCTGCAGCAGACCATCGACGCCGCCTGGGACAACCGGGCCGAGGTCAATGCCGGCACCAAGGGGGCGATCCGGGATGCGGTGGAGACCGCGCTCGGCCTACTGGATCGCGGCGAGGTCCGGGTGGCGGACAAGGTCGACACCGGCAAATGGACCACGAACCAGTGGCTGAAGAAGGCGGTGCTGCTGTCCTTCCGCCTCAACGACTCGGTGGTGATCCCCGGCGGCGGCAGCTTCCCAGGGCGGGGCCAATCCGCCTGGTACGACAAGGTGCCCTCGAAATTCGCCGGCTGGGGCGCCGCCGAATTCGCCAAGGCCGGCTTCCGCGCGGTGCCCGACTGCGTGGTCCGCCGCAGCGCCTATGTGGCGCCCGGCGTGGTGCTGATGCCGAGCTTCCTCAATGTCGGCGCCTATGTCGATTCCGGCACCATGGTCGACACCTGGGTGACCATCGGCTCCTGCGCCCAGATCGGCAAGAACTGCCACATCTCCGGCGGCGTCGGCATCGGCGGCGTGCTGGAGCCGCTGCAGGCCGGGCCGGTGGTGATCGAGGACAACTGCTTCATCGGCGCGCGCTCGGAAGTGGTCGAGGGCGTGGTGGTCGAGGAGGGCTCGGTGCTCTCCATGGGCGTCTTCATCAGCGCCACCACCAAGATCGTCGACCGCGCCACCGGCGAGGTGCATTACGGCCGCGTCCCCGCCTATTCGGTGGTGGTCGCCGGCGCCATGCCCGGCAAGCCGCTGCCCGACGGCACGCCTGGCCCCAGCCTCTATTGCGCGGTGATCGTGAAGCGGGTCGACGAGAAGACCCGCGCGAAGACCTCGATCAACGAACTGCTGCGGGATTGATGCTGGACCCGGTCGCTCTCGCCCAGGACCTGATCCGCCGGCCCAGCATCACGCCGGCGGATGCGGGCGCCCTCGACGTGCTCGGCGCGGCGCTGGAGACGCTCGGCTTCGCCTGCCGGCGCCTGCCCTTCGCCGCCCCCGGCAGCGCGCCGGTGGAGAACCTCTTCGCCAAGCGCCGCGGCGGCGCCGGCCGCACCTTCTGCTTTGCCGGCCATACCGACGTGGTGCCGATCGGCCGGCGCGCCGACTGGAGGGTCGATCCCTTCGCCGCGGAGATCGTCGACGGCCGGCTCTACGGCAGGGGCGCCGCCGACATGAAGAGCGCCATCGCCGCCTTCGCCGCCGCCGCGGCGGCATTCATCGCCGCCCGGGACGGCAGGTTCCCCGGCAGCATCGCCCTCCTCATCACCGGCGACGAGGAGGGGGCGGCGGTCAACGGCACCCGGCCGGTGCTCGGCTGGCTCAAGGAACAGGGCGAGACGCTCGACGCCTGTCTGGTCGGCGAGCCCACCAACCCGCAGCAGCTCGGCGACATGGCGAAGATCGGCCGGCGCGGCAGCCTGACCGGCTATCTCACCGTGCACGGCATCCAGGGCCATGTCGCCTATCCGCATCTCGCCGACAATCCGCTGCACCGCCTGGGCCGGATGATCGTCGCGCTGACCGCGCCGCTGGACGAGGGCACGGCGCATTTCCAGGCCTCCAGCCTGCAGTTCTCCACCGTCGATGTCGGCAACCCGACCACCAACGTGATCCCGGCGGCGGCGAAAGCCACCTTCAACATCCGCTTCAACGACGGCTTCACCCCATCGAGCCTGGAAGCCGAGCTGCGCCGCCGCCTGGACGGCATCGGCGGGCGCTACGACCTCGCGGTCGAATGCTCCGGCGGCGCCTTCGTCACCGCGCCGGGACCGCTTTCCGACCTGGTGGTCGCCGCCGTCGCGGCCGTGACCGGCCGCCGGCCGGAACTCTCCACCACCGGCGGCACCTCGGATGCACGCTTCATCAAGGACCACTGCCCGGTGATCGAATTCGGCCTCGCCGGCCAGACCATGCACCAGGTCGACGAGAACGTGCCGGTGGCCGACATCCGCCAGCTGACCGAGATCTACCGGCGCATCCTGGAGGCGTATTTCGCGTGATGGGGATGGCGGAATTCAGCCTCGGCCTGCGCGGCCTCTGGCGGCTGGTCGGCTTCAGGCCCGACTTCGTCCTCTATTTCGACCGCTCCCTGGCCGGCGCGCGCCGGTCCTTCTGGCTCGCCTTGCCGGTGCTGCCGGTCTATCTGCTGCTGCAGTATTCCGGCGCCGCGGCGATCGGCGCGGTGACCGGCTTCTGGCGCAGCTTCGGCGCGGTCCTGGTCTTCTACCCGATCCTCTGGGTGGCCTTCCCGCTGGCCCTGCTCGGCATCGCCCGGGTCACCGAGCGCGAGCCGCAGGTCTACGGCGCCATCACCGTCTACAACTGGCTCAACATCCTGGCAATCGGCACCACCCTGCCGACGGTGCTGGCCCGCCTCGCCGGGGTCGATGCCGGCATCCTGCAGGCGATCGACCTCGCCACCTATGTCTTCTACTACGTGGTCGAGTGCTATGCGATGCGCCTGCTGCTGGCGATCCCGCTCGGCGGCGCCATCGCCATCGCCGTCGCCGACCTGGCTCTGAGCCAGATCATCTTCGGCCTGATGAACGCGGTGATGCTGAACCGGCTGCTCTAGCCCGACGCCAGAGTCAGGCCGCCGGAGTCAGCCCGCCGGCCTAGGCCGCCGCCTTCAGCTCGCCGGCCTTGATCCGCAGCACGCGCAGGCGGCTTTCAACGTCTTCCTTGTTGAGATAGGCCCCGGCCAGGCGGCGATAGCCGCTATAGGCGTCGCGGGCATGCAGCAGGCGCCAGTTGTCGAACAGCACCAGCGAACCCGGCGCCAGGCGGCGGCGGTACTGAAGGCGGCGATCGCCGGCGCGGCGGGCGAACTCGCCATAGGCGCGGTAGAAGTCCGCCATCTTCCCGCCCGGCAGGAACGTCGGCGCCCGGTCGAGGTTGTTGAAGCTGACCTGGACCAGATTGCCCGCCGCGTCGAGGCGGAAGGCCGGCCGGGTGGCCTGCAGGTGGATGCCCTTGTCGTGGTCGAGATACTGGCCGGTGACCTCGACCTCGGTGAGGATGCGATAGAGCTCCGGCGTCTCGCGGTGCATGTCGTCGGCGATGCGGAAGGCGTCGACGAAGACGTTCTCGCCGCCGACCCCGTCGAAGGCCAGGCAATGGAACATCTGGTAGCCGGGCGCGTCGAAGCTGTAGGTGCCGTCGGTATGCGGCCCGATCTCCAGCGAGGTATAGGCGGTGTCCTTGTGGGCGAGATTGGCGGTGAAATCCCAGTAGCCGCCGAAGATGGTCTCGCGGATATAGCCGACGCGCTCGGCGACGCCCCGCGTCGCCTCCGGCGTCGCCGGCGTGCCCTCTACGAAGCAGAAGCCGTAGAGCTCGATCTTCTCCAGGAACGCCTTCAGCCCGGCGTCGCCGGCCATCAAAGCGTCATGGGCGATCTTCGGGGTCTCGGCCACGATCCCGGCCTGGTCCCAGAGCACCCGCTGCGGCGCCGTCCGGGGCCCGGCGACGACCGCCGCCAGCCAGGCGGCGGCGTAGCGGCTGGCATGGCCGTCCGGCTGCCAGTCGACGGCCAGTTCCTGGGCATTGGCGATGACCTCGACCTTGCCGGCCGCGAGCCCGGCGGGAAGGGCGAAGCTGTCGACCAGGCGCTGGCGGGTTTCCGGATGCTGGCAGGCGGGGCAGGGACAATGGTCGCGCAGCCAGAACAGGGAGACCGTCTCCCGTCGCCCGTCCGACCAGCCCAGAACCAGATCGTCCCCCTGGATTTTCGCCTCGATCAGCATCGCCCGCTCCTTCGCGCCGCAACTTGTATATACAAGTGTTATTGTACATTTGTATAATAACACGGCTGCAATCTAACCGACTGACGCGGCGCCGGCAAGGGCCTATTATACGTTAGTAAAATTAACCCCGATCCAGGGATGGGAGGGTGCCGCCGTGGCCCGAGAGCCCAAGTTCACCCGCGACCTCCCCGAGGCCCGGCGCCAGCAGCTGATCGACGCCACCGCGCGCTGCCTGGCGAAATACGGCCTCGACGGCACCTCGGTGCGGCATGTGGCGGCCGAGGCCGGGGTCTCGCCCGGGCTGGTGCGGCACCATTTCGCCGGCATGCGCGACCTCATCGCCGAGACCTATCGCTGGACCGGCAAGCAGGTCGAGGCGCATCTGAGCGGCGCCCTGGCCGAGGCCGGGCCGGACCCCGAGGCGCAGCTGCGCGCCTTCATCGATGCGAGCTTCAGCCCGCCGCTGCTGGATCCGAACCTGCTCGCGGTCTGGCTCACCTTCTGGAGCCTGACCCGCACCGATCCGGAGATCCACGCCATCCACGGCAAGGTCTATGCGGAATACCGCCGGCGCCTGGAGCGGCTGATCGCCGGCATCGCCGGGGCGCAGGGGAAGGCGCTCGACGCCCGCCTCGCCGCCCTCGCCTTCACCGCCCTGCTCGACGGGCTCTGGCTCGAGCACTGCCTCGACCCCGCGACCTGCACCGCCGCCGAGGCCAAGGCCATTGCGCAGGGCTGGGTCGACGGGGTGAAGACGGGAAAGTGATCCGCAGATCGGCCCGTTCTCCGGCGGGAACGGGCGTCAAGCTCGAGGACGTCACGCCGGGGTGGTCGCCAAGGTCGAGCGGCGCCCGGCTGAATATGTTCCTGATGTCGGCTTCGTCATCGCCGACATGCCGACACCGGCTGAGAGCATTTTCGCCTTCGACAATCGGCGCGGCATTTGCGCGCGACGCCAATTGTCAAGCGTCCGAGCTTGCCAATGATGCACGTTTGGACAAGACTTGATCTCAACAGCTGGTCACCCGATGGATCTCGGCGAGCGTTTTTTTCGGCCTTGGCAATCAAATGGTGGGGCGTCTCATGAAGCTGATGGGAAGAGTGTCTTTGGTTCTGGCGCTGGTTGCGGCACCGCTCGCAGCTTCCACGGCCCAGGAGGTCACGGGCCCATTGGGTTCGCCCAGTGCGACGACCACCATCGACGGACACTATCTGCCCAATGCGCCAGCCCCGTTCGGCGGTGAGATCGGCCTCGGCGCCGCGGACTCGAAGCCCTGGTGGCCGCCCCAGGTGGTGCCGCCGAAGGGAGCTCCCAATGTCCTGCTGATCATTACCGACGATGCTGGCTACGGCGTCTCGGGAACTTTCGGCGGCGTCATCCCGACCCCGGCGCTCGACCGCGTCGCCAACATGGGCATCCGCTACACCCAGTTCCATTCCACCGCGCTCTGCTCGCCGACCCGGGCCGCCCTTATCACCGGTCGCAATCATCACTCGGTCGGCTATGGTGTCGTGTCGGAACAGGCGACCGGCTACCCCGGCTATGATTCGATCATCGGCATCGACAACGCGACGATCGCCGAGATCCTCAAGGAGAACGGCTACGCCACCTCCTGGTTCGGCAAGGAACACAACACCCCGACCTTCCAATACAGTGCCGCCGGGCCGTTCGATCAGTGGCCAGTGGGCATGGGTTTCGACTATTTCTACGGCTTCATGGGCGGCGACACCAACCAGTGGCAGCCCTTCCTGTTCGAGAACACCTCGCAGATCTTCCCTTGGATCGGCAAGCCCGGCTACAACCTGATCACCGACGAGGCCGACAAGGCCATCGATCACATCAGGCAGCTCGACGCGGCTGCCCCCGACAAGCCGTTCTTCGTCTACTTCGCCCCCGGCGCGACCCATGCACCGCACCACCCGACACCCGAATGGATTGCCAAGTTCAAGGGCAAGTTCGACATGGGCTGGAATGCCATGCGCGATCAGATCTTCGCCAACCAGAAGAAGCTCGGCGTCATCCCCGCCAATACCCAGTTGACGCCCTGGCCGGACGATCTGCCGACCTGGGACAGCCTCGATGCCGACAGCAAGAAGCTGTTCGCCCATCAGGCTGAAGTATTCGCTGCCTATGTCGCCTATTCCGACAACGAGATTGGCCGGGTCATTCAGGCCGTCGACGACATGGGCAAGCTCGACAATACGCTGATCATCTATATCGAGGGCGACAACGGCACCAGCGCCGAGGGCTCGACCCTCGGAACGCCTAGCGAGCTTCTGTCGATCCAGGGCATCAATGTTCCGGTCGCGGACCAGCTGAAGTTCCTTGACGCCTGGGGTTCCGACAAGACCTATCCGCACATGTCGGTGGCCTGGTCCTGGGCCTTCGACACGCCGTTCAAGTGGACCAAGCAGGTGGCTTCCCATTTCGGCGGGACCCGCCAGGGCATGGCCATGGCATGGCCCAACAAGATCAAGGATGCTGGCGGCATCCGCAGCCAGTTCCATCACATAATCGATATCGTGCCGACCATTCTGGAAGCGACCGGCATTCCGGCGCCGGTGATGGTCCGGGGCGTGGCGCAGAAGCCGATCGAAGGCGTTTCAATGGCCTATACCTGGGACAAGGCGAACGCCAATGCGCCATCGACACGCCGTACCCAGTATTTCGAAATGTTCGGCAATCGCGGCATCTATCACGACGGCTGGTACGCCAACACCAAGCCCCCGGCGCCGCCTTGGTTGCTGGGGTTGCAGAAGATGCCGGATGTGGTTGATGGCTACGACTGGGAACTCTACAACCTCGGTGAGGACTATTCCCAGAACAACGATCTTGCCGCCAAGATGCCGGACAAGCTGAAGCAGATGCAGGAACTGTTCCTGATGGAGGCGGCGAAATACAATGTCTTCCCGCTCGACAACGATGTGCTTGGCCGGGTCCTGTCGGCGCGTCCGAGTGCGACGGCGGGCCGGACGGTATTCAATTACACTGGCGAAATTTCCGGCATAACCGGCGGCAATGCACCGAACATAGTCAACAAGTCCTACACCATCACCGCCAATGTCGAGATCCCCGATGGCGGCGGCGACGGCATGCTGGTGACCGAAGGCGGGCGCTTTGGCGGCTACGGGCTCTACATTCTCAAGGGCAAGCCGGTCTACAGCTACAACATGCTGGGCCTCGCCCATTTCCGATGGGAAGGGAGCGATGCCCTGAAGCCCGGCAAGCATGCCATCGTGTTCGACTTCAAGTCAGAGGGCCAGGGCTTCGGCAAGGGCGGCACCGGCGTGTTGACCGTCGATGGTGTCCAGATGGCGCCGCAGACCATTCCCCACACCATCCCATTCCTCTTGCCGTGGGACGAAACTTTCGATGTGGGAGTCGACACACGGACCGGGGTGGATGATGCGGATTACCAGCTGCCGTTCCAGTTCACCGGCACCATCGACAAGTTGACGGTCGAACTCCACTAGGCTGGGCGGCGACACCGTCTGGCAGCGCGCAGGTTCGCTGGGAGCCTCTGGTCCCGGAGGATCGGACTTTGCGGGATGCGCATGATGCGCATCCCGCCTCCGATTCTGGCGCCTGCCGCGCTTTAGTTTTCCTTGCCGGCCGCGGCGGCTGAACTCCAGGCTTTCGCCGGTAGCGGCACTTGCGCCGAAGACCATGTGGCCGAGGCGAAGGCGTGGGTGGCCGGGCGGATCCCCGATTGGAAACCTTGAGTATGACCATGCCCATCAGGACCCTCGGCCTCGATGCCGACGACACGCTCTGGCACAACGAATCGGTCTTCCATCTGACGCAGGGGAAGTTCCTCGACCTGCTTGGCGCCTATGGCGATGCCGAGATGTCGATGGCGCGGCTGCTGGCGGTCGAGAGCCGCAACCTCGCGCTCTACGGCTACGGCATCAAGGGCTTCACCCTGTCGATGATCGAGACGGCGATCGAGCTCAGCGGCGGCAAGGTTTCGGCCGCCGTCATCGAAGCCATCCTGACCATCGGGCGCGAGATGCTGCAGCATCCGGTGGAGACCCTGCCGGACGTCGAGGCCACCCTGCATCGCCTCAAGGATGCCGGCTATCGGCTGGTGCTGGTCACCAAGGGCGATCTCCTCGACCAGGAGCAGAAGCTGGCGCGCTCCGGCCTCGGCGACTATTTCGACCACATCGAGATCGTCAGCGAGAAGACCGCCGCGACCTACCGCCGGATCTTCGCCGCGGATCTGGCCGCCGGCGCCGGGGCGGCGATGATCGGCAATTCCCTGCGCTCCGACATCCTCCCCGCCATCGAAGCCGGGCTCTGGGGCATCCACATCCCCTATCACCTGACCTGGGCGCACGAGCACGCCGAGCCGCCAACGGAGACCGAGCGCTTCGTGCAGCTGCAGGGCTTCGGCGGATTGCCGGACTGGCTGGCACGCAACCGGGCCTAGGCGTAGGTCACCCGCGTCAGGTAGAGCCCGTCCGGCGGGGCGGTGGGGCCGCCGGCGGCGCGGTCCCGGGCGTCGAGCGCGGCCTGGACATCGGCCGCCGTCCATTTCCCCTCGCCGACCAGCTTCAGCGTCCCCACCATGTTGCGCACCTGATGGTGCAGGAAGGACCGGGCCTCGGCGATGACGTCGATCTCGGCGCCGGCGCGGCGGATCTCCAGGCGGTCCAGGGTCTTCACCGGCGACTTCGCCTGGCAGAGCGAGGCGCGGAAGGTGGTGAAATCGTGGTGGCCGACCAGGACCTGTGCCGCGTCGAGCAACGCCGCGGCATCGAGCGGCGCCGCCACCAGCCAGGCCCGGCCGCGATCGACGGTGAGCGGCGCGTTGCGGTTGACGATGCGGTAGAGATAGGCGCGGCCGGTGGCCGAGAAGCGGGCATGGAAGTCCGCGCCGACCGCTTCCGATGCCAGCACCGAGATCGCCGCCGGCCGGACATGGAAGTTGATCGCCTGGCGCAGCCGCTCGGCGGCGATCTCCTTGGCGATGTCGACATGCGCCACCTGGCAGAGGGCATGGACGCCGGCATCGGTCCGCCCGGCGCCCTCGACCACGACGATCTCGCCGGTGGTGCGGAAGATCGCCTCCTCAAGTGCCTGCTGGATGCTGGGATCGCGCGCCTGGCGCTGCCAGCCGGAGAAATCGCCGCCGTCGTATTCGAGGGTGAGCCTGAAGCGGGTCACGCCAGCACCTTGCCCTGCGGCAGGGCGAAGCCGCGCAAAAGGTCGTCGACCGCCATCGGCTTCCGGCCGGCCCGCTGCACCACCAGCGGCCGCAGTGCGCCGGTGCCGCAGGCGATGGTCAGGCGGTCGTCGATGAGAGTCCCCGGGGGCCCGCGGCCGTCAAGCGTCATCGCCGACAGCACCTTCATCCGCTCGGCGCCGTCGAGTTCCAACCAGGCGCCCGGCACCGGGTTGAAGGCGCGGACCGCGCGCTCGAGCGCGACCGCCGGCTGGCGCCAGTCCAGCCGCGCCTCGGCCGGCGAGATCTTCGCCGCATAGGTGACGCCGTCGGCCGGCTGCGGCTGCGGGCGGAGGCTGCCGGCGGCGACGCCGTCCAGCGCCTTCAGAATGGCCGCGGCGCCGAGTTCCGCCAGGCGATCGTGGAGTTCGCCGGCGGTCTCGCGGGCGCCGATCGCGAGGCGCTCCGCCAGCAGGACCGCGCCGGTATCGAGGCCGCGATCCATCTGCATGATGGAGATGCCGGTCTCCGCATCGCCCGCCAGAATCGCCCGCTGGATCGGCGCCGCCCCGCGCCAGCGCGGCAGCAGCGAGGCATGGATGTTGAGGCAGCCGAGGCGCGGCGCCGCCAGCACCGCCGGGGGCAGCAGCAGCCCATAGGCGGCAACCACCGCCGCATCGGCGCCGAGGGCGGCGAAGTCCGCCTGGGCTTCCGGGGATTTCAGGCCGGCGGGGGTGCGGACCTCGATCCCCCGCGCTTCCGCCAGGACCTGCACCGGCGATTTCCGCAGCGCCTGGCCGCGCCCGGCCGGACGCGGCGGCTGGGAGTAGACCGCGGCGATCTCATGCCCGGATGCGACGAGCGCCTGCAGGGCGGCGGCCGCGAAATCCGGCGTGCCCATGAAGACCAGGCGGAGACGATGCTTCATGCGACTTTCACCCCGCCCTCACCCGCCGGCCCCCACCTGTCCGAAACTGCGCCCGTCCAAGATCGCGGCCGGCTAGGCCGGCACGCCTTGGCCGCTCTTCTTCGACTTCAGGAGCTTGCGCAGGATGATGTTGCGCTTCAGCGCGGTCAGGTGGTCGATGAACAGGATGCCCTCGAGATGGTCGATCTCGTGCTGGATGCAGGTCGCCAGCAGGCCGTCGACCTCGAGCTCCCGGGACTCGTTGTTCTCGTCGAGATACTTCACCCGGATCGCCGCCGGCCGCTGCACGTCGGCATAGTGGTCGGGCACGCTGAGGCAGCCCTCGCTGTAGGTGGCGTCGTGGTCGGAGACCCAGACCAGTTCCGGATTGGCCATCTTCAGCGGCTGCGGCTCCTCGTCCTCGTGGGCGAGGTCGAGCACGATGATGCGCTTCTGCACGCCGACCTGGGGTGCAGCAAGGCCGATGCCGGGCGCCAGGTACATGGTCTCCAGCATGTCGTCCATCAGCTGGCGGATCTTGGCATCCACCTTCTTCACCGGCGCCGCGATCTGCTTCAGCCGCGGGTCCGGCGCCACGATAATCGGAAGTATCGCCATTCCTCGAATCCTGCAGGCCCGGTCGGGCCCGGGCGGTTCCCGACTTACCTATGGATTTCCGCCGCCGAGGTCAAGGCAGGGCGCCATTCCCCGGCCGGTTCCCGGGCGGACCCCCTCGGCGCCCGAATCTGGCATAATGCCGGCCGGCCCAATTCCGAGTCGCCGAAGGGTTATTCCATGGATCTCCTCCCGCTCCTCCTGGCCGGCCTGGCCGCCCTCGGCGTCGCCGTGCTGATCCTGCTGCAGCTCCGCCAGAAGGCGGCCGATCCGCGGCTGGACGCGCTCTCCGGCCAGCTGCAGCAGCTGGCCGCCCAGCATTCCGCCGCCCAGGCCGCGGCGCAGACCGCGATCGACCAGCGCCTGGGCCAGCTCGGCGAGCGGGTCGCCGACCGGCTGCAGCAGAACGCCGCCGAGGCCGGCAAGTCCCTGGCCGAGCTGAAGGAGCGCCTGGCAGTGATCGACGCCGCGCAGAAGAACATCGCCGAGCTCTCGACCCAGATGGTCAGCCTGCAGGACATCCTCTCCAACAAGCAGTCGCGCGGCGCCTTCGGCGAGGTGCAGCTGGCCGACATCGTGCAGACCATCATGGCGCCCTCGAACTACGAGTTCCAGGCGACGCTGAGCGGCGGCAAGCGGGTCGACTGCCTGCTGAAGCTGCCCAACCCGCCGGGACCGATCGCCATCGATTCGAAGTTCCCGCTGGAATCCTACCGCGCCATCCGCGACGCCAAGGACGACGCCATGCTGGTCCTCGCCCGCCGCGACTTCTCCAGCGCCATCCGCCTGCACATCCGCGCCATCGCCGAGAAGTACATCGTCCCCGGCGAGACCGCGGAATCGGCGCTGATGTTCCTGCCCTCGGAATCGGTCTATGCCGAGCTGCATGCCAATTTCCCGAACCTGGTCGAGGAGGCCTCGCGGGTGCGGGTCTGGATCGTCTCGCCGACCACCCTGATGGCGACGCTCACCACCGTGCGCGCGGTGCTGAAGGACGTGCGGATGCGCGAGCAGGCGCATGTCATCCAGGCCAAGGTCGGCGAACTGCTGAAGGACGTCGCGCGGCTCGACGACCGCACGGCGAAGCTGCAGAAGCATTTCGACCAGGCGGTCGGCGACGTGCGCGACATCCGCATCTCCACCGAGAAGGTGATGAAGCGCGCCGGCGACATCGAGGCGGTGGAACTCGGCGCGCCGCCGGAGTCGCCGCAAGCCCCGCGAATCGCCTAACCCTGACAGGTACTTAACCGGTTTCGCTTGAACCGGGGCCAAAGTCCCCTAAATTGATGTGGCAATCGGCCGCATGACGTGCCGAACAACTGGAGCGCGGGGCAGTACAGCCATGGGAACTTTCGCAGTGTTCGCCATCGTCATCGTGGTGGTGGCGGTGATGCTTGTGTTCATGGGCATCAAGTCGGTGCCGCAGGGCCGCGAATGGACGGTGGAACGGTTCGGCCGCTACACCGTGACCCTGCGCCCGGGCCTGAACTTCATCGTGCCGTTCTTCGACCGCATCGGCGCCAAGGTCAACATGATGGAATCGGTGCTCGACGTGCCGACCCAGGAGATCATCACCAAGGACAACGCCATGGTCAGCGTCGACGGCGTGGTCTTCTACCAGGTGCTCGACGCGGCGAAGTCCGCCTATGAGGTCAACAACCTGGAGAACGCCATCCTCAACCTGACGATGACCAACATCCGCACGGTGATGGGCTCGATGGACCTCGACGAGCTGCTGTCGATGCGCGACAAGATCAATCACCAGCTGCTGAAGGTGGTCGACGACGCGACCTCGCCCTGGGGCATCAAGGTGACCCGCATCGAGATCAAGGACATCGCCCCGCCGCGCGACCTGGTGGAATCGATGGGCCGGCAGATGAAGGCCGAGCGCGACAAGCGCGCGGCGATCCTCGAGGCCGAGGGCCTGCGCCAGGCAGCGATCCTGAAGGCCGAGGGCGCCAAGCAGAGCTCGATCCTCAGCGCCGAGGGCGACCGGCAGTCGACCATCCTGCAGGCCGAGGGCCAGCGCGAGGCCGCCTTCCGCACCGCCGAGGCCCGCGAGCGCTCGGCCGAGGCGGAAGCCAAGGCCACCGCCATGGTCTCGGAGGCGATCGCCAAGGGCGACGTGCAGGCGATCAACTACTTCCTCGGCCTGAAATACGTCGAGGCCCTGCAGCAGGTGGCGACGGCGCCGAACCAGAAGCTGATCATGATGCCGCTGGAGGCCTCGAACCTGATCGGCGCCATCGGCGGCATCGCCGAGCTGGCGAAGAGCGCGCTCGGCCAGCAGCAGACGAGCACCCGGGTACCGCGCAGCGGCGCCGAATAGCGGCGCCCAAGCGCGGGTTCAACGCGGCAAGCAAGTGGAGTGGCTTTCATGGAAGGCTTCGAGAACGGCATGCAGTTCTGGCACTGGCTGATCCTGGCGGCGGTCTTCGCCGGCATCGAGATCATGACGCCGGGATTCTTCTTCATCTGGCTCGGCGCCGCCGGCCTCGCCACCGGCCTCATCGTGCTGGTGGCGCCCGGCCTCGGCTGGGAGAACCAGCTGGTGCTGTTCGCGGCACTCTCGGCGATCTCGGTGCTGGCCTGGTACAAGTTCGGCCGCAAGTTCAAGATCGACACCGACGACGCCACCTTGAACCGGCGCAGCGAATCCCTGATCGGGCGCGTCGGCAACCTGATCGAGCCGATCACCAACGGCCGCGGCAAGGTGAAGATCGACGATTCGGTCTGGCAGGCGGAAGGCAGCGACCAGCCCCTCGGCGCGCGGGTGAAGATCACCGGCGTGCGCGGCACCATCCTGCTGGTCGAGGCGGCCTAGCGGCCCCTAGTTTCCCGCCGGCGGCTTCGCCACGATCTGCGGCCGCACGGCGAAGACCTCCGGCGTCGCGGTGTCGACGTCGATCCGCACCCAGTGCAGGTTGGGACTGCCGAAGGTCTCCAGCCGCGTCAGGTTGGCAATGAGGTCGTTCTGCGCCGCCAGCGGCTTATCCAGGCGGAAGTAGTGCGAATCGCCGTGGATCAGCAGGATCTGGCCGCGATAGGTCCTGGCCTCGGCGACCAGCTGTGCGATGAGGTCCGGATAGCCCTGGTTCCCCGGCACGTCGAAGGTCGCGGCATCGCTGTCGACCGAGTCGAAATGCGGATCCGCCTGGAAGGTCAGCACCAGGCCCGGCGCCTGGCGCGCCCGGGCCAAAGCAAAGCCCTGGTGCAGCCAGGCGATGTCGGCTTCGGTGCGCGCCCGGAACTCGGCATTGTCGGCGGCGCAGTGCGCGAGGTCGCGCTTCGGCTTCGCCAGGCAGAGGGCATCGCTTTCTACCCGGTTGTTGTCGCTGCCCGCGACGTTGAGCTGCAGGAAGACGATGCCGCCATGGACGAAGCGGGTGTTCTCGGAGAAGGCCGCGCCCGGCGCCCCCTGCTGCTCGAGCGCGAGGGTGCGGCGCCCGAAGCTGCGCGGCCGGGCGAACATCGTCCGGCGCAGATGGTCGAGCCGCTCCAGCGCGTCGTAGCCGCCGGCCTTCAGGTGCCAGCAGTCGGTCCATTCGTTGTCGCCCGGCACGTAGACCACCGGCGCCTTCAGGCTGTCGAAGCGGGCGATGGCGGCGGCATAGGCGGCATCGTCGCAGGCGACGCTGCTGTCCTTGATGTCGCCATCGAAGATCGAGAAGGCGATCTCGGCGCGGTTGATGTCGGCGATCAGCGCCGGCATCTTCGGCGCATCGTGGTTGCGGGCATAGGGCAGGTCGCCCCAGGCGCCGAAGCTGAAGCTCTCGGCCCCGGCCGGCAACACCCAGGCCGGTACCGCGCCGGCGACGAGGCCGGCCAGCAGCACTCCCCGCAGCAGGCCACGCATCCCGCGCCTCCTAGCCCTTCAGCCCGTCCACCAGCTGCGCCACCTGGCGGCGCAGCACCTTGCGCGTCGCCGCGCTCAACATGCTGCCGGAGGTCGCGCCGGCGCCGCTGCGCATCGCCACCACCCAGTTGATGAAGTAGAGCAGGTTCAAGGCACCCAGCAGCTCGGCGGCGCTCTTCACGTCGACGCCGGCGCCGAGATGGCCGCGCGCCTGCAGCGCCGTCAGCAGCTTCTCGAACTGGCCAATGCGCTTGAAGTCGTCGTCGATCAGCTCGGCGGCGAGATGCGCCTCGGCGGTAAAGGCGGCGACCAGCAGCGATTCCCAGACCGCGCGGTCGATGAAATCCAGCTCGGTCTCAAAATCGGTCTCCATCAGCTTGCAGATCGCCGCCACCGGATCCGCCGGCGGATGCGCGATCACCTTGTCGGTCGCCGCCTGCACCAGGTCGCGGTCGGCCCGGTAGATTGCGAGGCAGATGTCGCCCTTGGTCTTGAAGTAGTTGTAGACGGTGCCCACCGAGAGCTCCGCCGCGGCCGCGATTTCCTCCATCGCGGCGGCGGCAAAACCCTTCTTCTTGAACAGGTTGGCGGCGGCGGCCATGATCGCCTCGCGCCGCCGCTCCTTCTGTTTGTCGCGCAATCCGGCCATTTGCGGTTTTTCCTAGGTTGACTATAATTTTATAGTCACTATAATTTTTTGCCAAGAGCAAACTTAACCCCGGGGCAAGTTTACCCCGGGACCGGGATCAACGGGAGAACCAGCATGTCCGGCAGCGCCACGGCACCCGCCGCATCGAACCCCCAGGTCTGGGCCGCCAGCCTCGACCAGGTCGACCAGCAGGACATCTGGCGCAAGGACAGGGCGCATTTCCTGCATCCCTGGACGCATTTCGATTCCTTCAAGAAGGACGGCTCGCTGGTCATGGGCCGCGCCGAGGGCGCCTATGTCTACGACCTCTCCGGCAAGAAGTATCTCGACGGCATCGGCGGCCTGTGGTGCGTCAATGTCGGCTATGGCCGGCGCGAGATCGCCGACGCCATCTACCAGCAGGCGATGCGCCTCGCCTTCTACAATCCCTTCGTCGACACCACCAACGTGCCGGCGTCGGAGCTCGCGGCGAAGCTGGCCAGCCTCGCCCCCGGCGACCTCAACCACGTCTTCTATACCTGCGGCGGCTCGACGGCGAACGACACCGCGGTGCGCCTGGTGCACTACTATCATTCCAAGCGCGGCAACAAGGCGAAGAAGCACGTGATCGCCCGCCACGGCGGCTATCACGGCAGCACCTATGTGACCGGCTCGATCTCCGGCAAGGCCGCCGACCGCAGCCCGCACATGAACTTCATCGACGACTGGATCCACCACGTCTCCGAGCCCAACCTCTATCGCCAGCCCGTCGGCACCGACGAAGGCGCGTTCTGCGACCGGCTGGTGGCGGAGCTGGAGGCGAAGATCCTGGAACTCGGCGCCGACAACGTCGCCTGCTTCTTCGCCGAGCCGGTGCTGGGTGCGGGCGGCGTCATCGTCCCGCCCAAGGGCTACCACAAGCGCACCCTGGAGGTCTGCCGCAGGCACCACGTGCTCTACATCTCCGACGAGGTGGTGACCGGCTTCGGCCGCCTCGGACATTTCTTCGCCTCCGAGGACGTGTTCGGCATCGTCCCCGACATCATCGTCAGCGCCAAGGGCCTGACCTCGGGCTATCAGCCGCTGGGCGTCTGCATCTTCTCCAATGCGATCTACGAGGCGATCAGCAGCCCCGAACCCGACGGCTGGTTCACCAACGGCTATACCTATTCCGGCCATCCGATCGCCTGCGCCGCGGCGCTCGCCAACATCGCGGTGATGGAGCGCGAGGATCTCTGCGGCCATGTCCGCAAGGTCGGGCCCTATCTCGAGAAGAAGCTGAACGAGCTCCGCGATCTTCCGATCGTTGGCGATGTCCGCGGCAGCAACTTCATGATGTGCGTCGAGAACGTCGCCGACCCGGAGACCCGCGCGCATTTCCCGGACGAGGTGAATATCGGCAAGCGGATCTCGGATCATTGCGAGCGCCTGGGCCTGATCGTCCGCCCGATCGGCGCCCTCAACATCATCTCGCCGCCCCTGGTCCTCACCGAGGCCCAGATCGACGAGCTGGTCGGCATCCTCAGGCAGGGCATCGAGGCCGCCATGCGCGACCTCAGGGCCGAAGGGCTGATGACGTCGTAACACGAATCCCACCCGCTTCCCCCTCTCCCCTTGTGGGAGAGGGAGGGGTGAGGGGCCGCCGGCTGTCCTAGGCCGACGGATCCTCCGCCAGCAGCGCCCGCCTGGCCACGTCCATCGCGAATCCCGCCCGCGCCATCGCGCCCAGGTCCTTGCGCCGCCGTTCCGGCGAGTCGTCGCGGCGTGCGCGGAAGGCGCCGAGGCGCCGGCGCTTGGCGAAGGCGAGTGCCGCGGCGAATTCCGCCTCCGGATCCTCCTCGCGCAGCCTGGCGAGCGCGGCGGCGCTGTCGCTCCGCGACACGCCCGAGGCGGCGAGGCTCGCCTCGATCTTGCGCCGCGAGCCGCCGCGCCGCGCCAGCGAGCGGGTCTTCATCTCGGCGAAGGCACCGTCGTTCAGGATGCCCTTGGCGGCAAGTGCGGCCAGCAGCCGCTCCATTTCGGCCAGCAGCGGCGCCGGGTCGTCGTCATGCGCCCGGGCGGAGCGTTCGATGCGGCGCTTCAGCACCGCCTTCAGCTTGGCGCTGGGGGCGGCGTACTTCGCCAGGTAGTCGAGGGCGATGTCCTTGAGATGCTTGGGCTCGAGGCGCCGGGGCTTCTTGCGCGGATGCATGGCGGCGAGGATAGCAGATTTCGACGTCCAGGGTGGCGCGGCGGCAGCGGCGGATCCTCAGCGGGCGGAGGCTGATGGCACCTTGGGATCGCCCGCGCAGTCCCCCAGCCGCTGGATCTCCGCCGCCACCATCTCCTGCAGCTGCCAGAGATTGCGGTCGCGGATGCCGAACTTCTCCAAAGCGGCGACGGTGTGGAAGAGATAGGCCGCGCCCGAGCCGACATGGCCGCAGGCGCGGGCGAGGATATGCGCCACCTCCGCGAGCGGCCGGGCGACCCAGTAGTCGGCGCCGCGCGGCTCGGCCCAGAAGGTGAGCGCCCGGACCCGGCCTTCGGCGGTCTGCACGTTCAGCCAGCGGGCGCCGCTCAGATCCTCGTGGCTGCCGACCTCCCGGCGCAGCAGCAGGCCGAGCTGGGCGGCATGGTCGCCCTCGGGCAGGCGGTAGATCACGCCGTCGCAGCTGCCGCCGCGCCTGAGGCCCATCATCAGCCCCAGCTGCTGCGGCGAGCCGCGATAGCGCCGCAGCTCCAGGCAGAAGGCGCGGTGCCAGCCATGCGCCCGCGCCCGGCGATGCGCCCCGCCCTCGCCCACCGGCTTCCACAGCAGCGAGCCGTAGGCGAAGATCCAGAGCGGCCCGGTGCCATGCGCCTGCAGCAGCCGCGCGGTCGCCGCGTCGTAGTCGTCTTCGGTGAAATAGTCGTATTTCGGATGCGGGCCCGGATCGGGCTCGGCACGCTCGCACCGCGCCACCAGTTCGGCGGTGAGGGCCATTTTCGCTTCCGCTTCCCGGGACCGGGGACGCGCCATGCTGGTCAGACTCGCCGTCATTGCTCAGTGCCTGTCGAAATACCATGTGGCGCCGCCGTCCGCCATGCCGGCCATCAGGCCCTGCGGCCAGTCGGTGGGGCCGAGGACCGGCGGCAGCCAGTCCCGGTCGGCGCCGCCGCCGAACCGGATTCCCGGGTCGCGCCGGACGAGGGCCGCGACACCCTGGCGAAGCATCTGCTGGAACCGCTTCATGGAAATCTCCTCTCTGGCTATGGTTGGGCCGTGGAGACAGCCTCGCCGGCGCCCGCGATCCGACCGTGAAATCGGCCGGCCGGCCGCCGCCGCGGGGGTGGTTCCGGCGTGAAAACTGCGTAAAATCCGGGTCCGGGACCCGGAATCCTGGTCGGGGGAGCGCTTTGACGGCAGTCAGGCTGGCATTGCTGGGCGGATTCGGCCTTGCCGCGGCGGCGGGCGGCGAGCTCGCCCTCACCACCCGCAAGGACCGGCTGCTGCTCGCCTTCCTGGCCCTGCCGGCGGACAAGCCGCATGCCCGCGACCGGCTGGCCGGCCTGCTCTGGGGCGATCGCGGCGAGACCCAGGCCCGGGACAGCCTGCGCCAGTCCCTGGCGGCCATCCGCCAGGCCTTCCGCCAGGCGGGACTGGACCCGATCGAGGCCGACCGCGAGACGGTCACCTTCCGCGCCGCCGGTACCGCGATCGACGTCCAGGCCTTCGAGCGGGCGGCCGCCGGCACCGCCATCCTGACCGCCGAAGCCGCCGATCTCTATCGCGGCGACCTGCTGCAGGGGATCGACGGGGTCACCGCGGACTTCAGCCAGTGGCTCCACGCCGAGCGCGAGCGCCTGGCGGCCCTGGCGGCGCTGGCGCTGGAACGGGTCTCGCTGACCGACCCGCCGCCGGCGACGCTGAACGCCGCCGAGGCCCTGGCCCGCCGCCTCCTCGCCTGCGACCCCCTGCGCGAATCCGCCTATCGCAGCCTGATGCGCCTCCTCCTGCGCAAGGGCGCGCGGGCCGAGGCGCTGCGGGCCTATGCCAGCTGCTGCGCGGCCCTGAAGCGCGACCTCGCCGTCACCCCCGACCTGCAGACCGAGGCGCTCTATCGCGACATCCTGACCGGCCGTCCGCCCGGTCCGGCGCCGGATGCCGCCCGGCCCGCGACCGCGGCCGCGGCGGAACCCGACCGCCCGTCGATCGCCGTCCTGCCGTTCCGCAACCTCAGCGACGCGCCGACCCTCGGCCATCTCTGCGACGGCATCGCCGAGGACATCGTCACCGGCCTCGGGCGCTTCCGCCTGCTCTTCGTCATCGACCGCTATTCCTCCTCGGCGGTGGCGCAGCAGAGCGACGACGTGGCGGAGATCGGCCGGCGCCTCGGCGCGGCCTATCTGGTCCAGGGCAGCCTGCAGAAGCTCGACGACCGCCTGCGCATCACCGTGCGCCTGGTCAATGCCGCGACCCGGGCCCAGGTCTGGGGCGAGGCCTTCGATTGTCCGATGGCGGAGGTGCCCGGCATCCCGGACCGGCTCACCGGTCCCATCGTCTCCATGCTGCAGACCCGGGTCGAGAGCTCGCTGATCGAGCGCAGCCGCCACAAGCCGAAGCTCGCCGCCTATGAATGCCTGCTGCGCGGCATCAAGCACCTGCGCGGCTATGGCCCCGGCGACAACGAGAAGGCGATCGAGCTCTTCCAGCAGGCCGTCGATCTCGACCCCGACTACGCGCTCGCCCTGGCCTATCGCGGCTTCGCCGACGTGGTGCTGCACGGCTACGACCAGACGCCGCCGGAGATCCTGGAGCGCGCCCGCGCGACGGTCCTGAGGGCGGTCGAGATGGACGATGCCGAGGGCCGCTGCCACTGGCTGTTCGGGATGATTCTCGGCTTTGCCAACGACCTGGCCGGCGAGGAACGCGAGCTCCTGCGCGCGATCGCGCTCAATCCCAACGACGCCAATGCCATCGCCGCCCATGGCAGCTCGATCGCGGCCCAGGGCCGGTTCGACGAAGCGATCGATCGCATCCGCGAGGCGATGCGGCTCAATCCCTACCACCCCGAATGGTACTGGGTCGATCTCGGCTCGATCTTCTATGCCGCACGCCGCTATGCCGATGCCGTCGAGGCCTTCGGCCACCGCACGCAGCCGGGCCATTGGGTGCTTTCGCGCCTTGCCGCCGCCTACGCCCAGCTCGGCCGGCTGGACGAGGCCCGCGCCGTGGCGGCGGAGATCCTGCGCCTGCGCCCGGATTTCCGCCTTTCCACCCTGCGCACCGGCGGCTGGAACGACGAGGATACCCGGCATTTCATCGACGGCATGCGCAAGGCGGGACTGCCGGACTAGGACGGCGCGCCCCATTGCATCGGCCGGGCGGCGGGGCTAGGGTCCCGGCCATCCGCAGCTGAACCCCCTTCCATGGCCGATCGCATCACCCTTCCGCTCGCCCCCCGGCACTACGGCGCCGTCAACTGGATCGGTCTCTCCACCCTCTATCGCAAGGAGGTGCGGCGGTTCCTGACGGTCGGCACCCAGACCATCGTGGCGCCGCTGGTGACCAGCCTGCTGTTCCTGGCGATCTTCGTGCTCGCCCTGGGCCACGCCATCGACCAGGTGGGCGGCGTCGCCTATACCCGCTTCCTGGCGCCCGGGCTGATCATCATGTCGATGACCCAGAACGCCTTCGCCAACACCTCTTCCTCGCTGCTGATCGCCAAGATCCAGGGCAACATCGTCGACCTGCTGATGCCGCCCCTGACCCCGCTGGAGCTGACCATCGGTATCGCCGCCGGCGGCCTGACCCGCGGGCTGCTCGTCGGCCTCACCACCGGCATCGCCATGACCTTCTTCGTCCCGGTCGAGATCGCGCATCCCGTCTTCGTCGTCTTCCACGCGGTGATGGCCAGCCTGATGCTGTCGCTGCTCGGCATGCTCGCGGGCATCTGGTCGGAGAAGTTCGACCATCTGGCCGCGGTGACCAATTTCATCATCACGCCGCTGAGCTTCCTCTCCGGCGCCTTCTATTCCGCGCAGCGCCTGCCGGAAGCCTGGCAGCACCTCGCCCATGCCAACCCGTTCTTCTACATGATCGACGGCTTCCGCTACGGCTTCATCGGCCATGCCGACGGCTCGCTCGCCGCCGGCATCGGCATGCTGCTCGCCGCCAACGCCCTGCTCTTCGCCCTTGCCTACCGCTGCTTCCGGCGCGGCTTCCGGTTGAAGGCATGAACCGCAGCCTCGCCCTCGGCCCGCGCCGCTTCGGTCCGGTCAGCTGGCGCGGCCTGCATGCCCTGCTCCGCCGCGAGACCCGGCGCGGCATGTCGGACTACAACTACCAGCTCTTCGGCCCGGTGGTCGCCGCCCTGCTCTACCTCGCGGTCTTCCACCTGGCGGCGCAGACCGCCGGCGGCACAAGCGGCGGGCTGATCGACTTCATCGCCCCCGGCCTCATCATCTATACCGCCTGCGAGAAGGCTTATGAGGGCGCCTGCGGCAGCTTCATCTTCGACAAGCACGAGCGCATCATCGCCGACCTGCTGATGGCGCCGCTGAGCCCGCTCGAGCGCATGATCGGCCATGTCGGCGGCACCACGCTGAACGGGCTCATCGTCGGCGCCGCGGTGGCCCTGGTCAGCCTGCTCTTCGTCCGCCTCGGCCTCGCCCGGCCCTGGGCCCTCGTCTATTTCGCCGTCATGGGCACGGCGATGCACAGCCTGGTCGGCATCCTGGTCGGGATCTGGGCGGAGAAATGGGACCAGTTCGCGGCGATCCAGACCTTCATCCTGATCCCGCTCTCCTTCCTCTCCGGCCTGTTCTACCAGGTCGGCGCCCTGCCCGAACTCGGCCAGGCGATCGTGCGCTGGAATCCGATCTTCTACGTGATCGACGGCTTTCGCTTCGGCATGACCGGCCAGGCCGCGACCGATCCCTGGCAGGGCGCCCTGGTGGTCGCCCTGGTCGATCTGGCGCTGGCCCTCTGGGTGTACCGCTGGCTGCGCACGGGATATCGGCTAAAACCTTGATTTCCCGCTGAATTTCGATTTCCCGAACATCCGCTTTACAAGCCGCCGGGCGATCACGATATTCGGCGCTTCGCCGTTTTCGCCGGGATGCCGCCATGACTGGACTGATGAATACCTATAACCGCGTCGACGTCGCCTTCGAGCGCGGCGAGGGCGCCTACCTGATCGCGGTCGACGGCCGGCGCTACCTGGACTTCGCCAGCGGCATCGCGGTGACCGCGCTTGGCCATTGCCACCCGCATCTGGTCAAGGCGCTGACCGAGCAGGCGGGCAAGGTCTGGCACACCTCGAACCTGTTCCGCATCCCCGGCCAGGAGCGCCTCGCCGAGCGCCTGGTCGCCGCCAGCTTCGCCGACCAGGTGTTCTTCGGCAATTCCGGCGCCGAGGCGCTGGAATGCGGCTTCAAGCTGCTGCGCAAGTATCACGACGATTTCGGCGATCCCGGCCGCTACCGGGTGATCGCCTTCGAGGGCGCCTTCCACGGCCGCACCCTGGCGACGCTGGCCGCCGCCGGCAACGAGAAGTACCTGAAGGGCTATGCCCCTTATGTCGAGGGCTTCGACCACGTGCCCTTCGGCAATCTCAACGAGGTGCGCGGCAAGATCGGCCCGGAAACCGCGGCGATCCTGATCGAGCCGGTGCAGGGCGAAGGCGGCATGCGGGCCGGGTCGGTGGAGTTCCTGAAGGCCTTGCGCCAGACCTGCGACGAGTTCGGCATCCTGCTGATGCTGGACGAGGTGCAATGCGGCATGGGCCGGACCGGCAAGCTCTTCGCCCATGAATGGGCCGGCATCACCCCGGACATCGTCGCCACCGCCAAGGGCATCGGCGGCGGCTTCCCGCTCGGCGCCTGCCTCGCCACCGACAAGGTCGCCAGGGCCTTCGTGCATGGCAGCCACGGCACCACCTTCGGCGGCAACCCGCTCGCCATGGCGGTCGGCAACGCCGTCCTCGACATCCTGCTGGCGCCGGGATTCCTCGAGCAGGTGCAACGGGTTGGCGCGCATTTCCGGACTCGCCTCGACGACCTCGTCCGGCGCTTCCCGCAGGTCTTCGCCGAGGCCCGGGGCAAGGGCCTGATGCAGGGGCTGAAATGCACCGGGAGCAATACCGAGCTGGTCGACCGGCTGCGCGCGGCGGGCCTGCTGACGGTCGGCGCCGCCGACAACGTCATCCGCCTGCTGCCGCCGCTGATCATCACCGAAACCGAGGTGGACGCCGCCGTCGAGATCCTGGCCGGCGTCGCCGCGCAAGCGAAAGCCGCCTGAATGAGCGTTCAAAAATTGAATGCCGGTTCAAAAGAAATCCGGCATTTCCTCGACCTGGACAAGCTGCCGGCCGAGACGCTGCGGCGGATCATCGAGACCGCCAAGGCGGTGAAGGCCGGCCGGTTCCCGAACGGCGATCCGAAGCCCTTCGCCGGCAAGGCGCTGGCGATGATCTTCGAGAAGCCCTCGACCCGCACCCGGGTCTCCTTCGAGCTCGGCATGAAGAAGCTGGGCGGCGACGCGGTGGTGCTGGAACGCGAGAGCTCGCAGCTCGGCCGCGGCGAGACCGTCGCCGACACCGCGCGCGTGCTGTCGCGCTACGTCGACTGCATCATGGTGCGCACGACGAAAGAGTCGAAGCTGATGGAACTCGCCGACAATGCCGGCGTGCCGGTGATCAACGGCCTCACCGACCGCACCCATCCCTGCCAGCTGATGGCCGACGTAATGACCTTCGAGGAGCATCGCGGGCCGATCAAGGGGCGGCGCATCACCTGGTCGGGCGATGGCAACAACATGGCGACCTCGTGGATCCAGGCGGCGGTGATGTTCGACTTCGAGCTCAACATCGCCTGCCCCGGCAACCTCGCCCCGCCGCCCGACGTGCTGGCCTGGGCGAAGGCCAAGGGCGGCAAGGTGAAGATCGTCCCCGAGCCGGCGGAAGCGGTGAAGGGCGCCGATTGCGTGGTCACCGATACCTGGGTCTCGATGGGCGACGCCGACACCCTCGACCGCACCGAGCAGCTGCGCCGCTTCCAGGTCGACGAGACGCTGATGGCCAAGGCCAACAAGGACGCGATCTTCATGCACTGCCTGCCGGCGCATCGCGGCGACGAGATGACCGCGGCGGTGATCGACGGGCCGCGCTCGGTGGTCTGGGACGAGGCGGAGAACCGGCTGCATGCCCAGCAAGGGATTCTGTACTGGTGCTTCGGACTGATCTAGACTCGAGCGCATGAAGCCAGGCCCGATCCCGGCCGCCCCGAACGCGGATTTCGTGCAGCCCTTCCAGATCGAGGGACACGGCGTCCGGGGCCGGCTCATCCGCCTCGCCGGCGTCGCCGACGAGATCATCAGGAAGCACGCCTATCCGGAGCCGGTGGCGCGGCTGCTGGCACAGATGATGACGCTGGCGGCGACGCTGGCGGCCGCCCTGAAATACGAGGGCGTCTTCACCCTGCAGACCAAGGGCGACGGGCCGATCAAGCTGATGGTGGCCGACATGACCTCGTCGGGCGCGATGCGCGGCTACGCGCAGTTCGACGCCGCGGCGGTGGCGGCGCTTCCCGCCGGCCGGCTGACGGTGCCGCGGCTCCTCGGCGCCGGCTATCTCGCCTTCACCGTCGACCAGGGCGAGGACACCGACCGCTACCAGGGCATCGTCGAGCTGGAAGGGGCGAGCCTGGTCGACTGCATCCACCATTATTTCCGCCAGTCCGAGCAGCTGCAGGCCGGCTTCAAGCTGGCGGTCGAGCACGGCCCGGCCGGCTGGCGCGCCGCGGCGATCATGCTGCAGCGCCTGCCCGCCGAGGAGACCGACGAGGCGATCGAGGATGCCGACGACGCCTGGCGCCGCGCCATGATCATGCTGGCGAGCTGCACCGACGAGGAGCTGCTCAGCCGCGACCTGCCGATCAACGACCTGCTCTACCGCCTGTTCCACGAGGACGGCGTTCGGGTCTTCGCCGGCCACGGGCTGCATGCCCAGTGCCGCTGCTCGCGCGAGCGGGTGGAATCGGTGCTGCGGGTAATGTCGGCCGACGACATCGCCCATATGCAGCAGGACGGCACGATCGAGGTGGTCTGCGAATTCTGCAACAACAAGTTCGAATTCCGCTCGGCGGAGCTGCAGCCCAATGAAAACAGCTAGGCTCCGGCGCCGGCCGGCGCTGACCCGCCGCGGCTTCTGCCTGCTCGGCGCCGCCGCCCTCGCCGGCTGCGCCATCGATCCCGACCGGCACGCCTTTCCCGACATCACCTATGCGCATCTGCCGGCCTTCAGGCTGGATGTGGCGCAGCTCGAGATCCACAACGACTACAGCTCCGGCGATGCCAGCGACATCGCCGGCGAATTTCCAGAGCCGCCGGCCCGGGTCGCGGCGCAATGGGCGAAGGACCGGCTGACCGCCGTCGGCCAGCGCGGCCAGGCGACCTACAGCGTGGTTTCCGCCCGCGCCACGCGCACGCCGCTGCCGCGTTCGCAGGGCGTGCAGGCGATGCTGGCCACCGACCAGTCGGACCGCTACGACCTCGACGTCAAGGTGACGCTGGAGGTCGGCAATCCGCTGCTGCAGCGCACCGGCAGCGTCACCGCCGAGGCCTCGCGCAGCCAGACGGTGGCCGAGAACATGACGCTGAACCAGCGCGAGATCGTGCTGTTCAACCTGCTGGACCAGACCATGCGCGACCTCAATGGCCAGCTGGAACGGCTGATCCCGCAATACCTGGAGCCGTTCCTGCGCTAGCGGCGGCGGATGCAGGCGCCCTCTCCCTGACCCTCCCCCGATTCGGGGGAGGGGATCAGATCGAGTACGCCTCCCCCGATTCGGGGAAAGGGACTGCACCGAATACGCCGCTACGCCAGCTGACCGCGGGCCCGATCAAGTCCCCTCCCCCAGCTTTGGGGGAGGGTCAGGGAGAGGGCCACTCTGCGCCGGTTTGGCGCAGGCGGGACCTGCTTCGCCGGGCAGCGGTTTGTGCTAGTCTTGCCGGCAAGCAAGAAACGCGCGGGAGGCCAGGGATGCCAGCGGATCGGGGCGGGAAAAGGGCGCGGGAGATCACCGCGGCGGCGGCGGCCGCACTGGTGCGGTCCGGCATGTGGATCGATTGGGGTTTCGGCCTGACCCAGCCCGACCGGTTCGACCATGCCCTGGCGGCGCGGCGGGACGAGCTGAAAGGCGTCAGGATCCGCGGCTGCCTGTCGATGCGGCCGCGCGCGGTGCTGGAATGCGATCCCCACGGCGACCATTTCCTGTGGTTCAACTGGCATTTCTCCGGATATGACCGCAAGCAGCACGATCTCGGGCGCTGCAACTACATCCCGATGAATTTCGGCGAGGTGCCGGACTACTACCGCCGCTTCATCGACCCGGTGGACATGATCGTGATCAAGACGGCGCCGATGGATGCCGACGGCTACTTCAATTTCGGCGGCGCCTCGACCTATTGCGCGGCGATCATCGAGCGCGCGAAATGCGTGGTGGTCGAGGTCTCGGAACACGCGCCGCACACCTACGGCGAAGAGAACGCCGTCCATGTCAGCCATGTCGACTACATCATCAACGAGGGCAGCGATCCCCTGCCCGAGATCAAGAACCCGCCGGTGAGCGAGATCGACCGCAGGATCGCCGGCCTGATCGCCGCCGAAGTGGAGGACGGCGCCTGCCTGCAGATCGGCATCGGCGGCATGCCCAATGCCGTCTGCTCGATGCTGAAGGATGCCGGCGTCAAGAACCTCGGCGTGCATACCGAGATGCTGACCGACGGCATCATCGATCTCTACGAGGCCGGTCTGGTGACCGGTGCGCGCAAGAAGCTCAATCCGGGCTGCATGGTCTTCACCTTCTCGGCCGGGCTGAAGCGGCAGTACGACGCCATCCACAAGAACAAGGACATCCTGTCCTATGCCGTGGACTACACCAACCTGCCGCACAACGTGATGCAGAACGACAAGGTGGTCTCGATCAACAACACCACGCAGATGGACCTGCAGGGCCAGGCCGCCTCGGAGAGCTCGGGGCACCGGCACATCAGCGGCACCGGCGGGCAGCTGCAGTTCGTCCGCGGCGCCTATGCCTCGAAGGGCGGCAAGTCCTTCATCTGCATGTCCTCGACCTATGACAAGAAGGGCCATCCGCAGAGCCGCATCGTGCTCGGCCTCACCTCCGGCAACGTGGTCACCACGCCGCGCACCGACGTGATGTATGTGGTGACCGAATACGGAATGGTGAACCTGAAGGGAAAATCGGTGGCCGAGCGGGCCACCGCCCTGATCTCGATCGCCCATCCGGATTTCCGCGAGGACCTGACCCGCCAGGCGCGGGCCCACAACCTGATCCCGAAGGGCTATCACTGAGGGCGGCGCGACATCCCGATGCCTCCCATCGGGTGTGCGTTTTCCGAAGAGTGATTGTTCGCGGCGGGGAGGATGGAAAGCACGGCGCGGGTGCCGTTTGGGATCAGCCGGAGATGCCGCTGTGACTATTCTGTAGCTGGTTTCCCCGCCCCGGCTGAGGCCCCCCTTATGGGCCTCGCGGACGCAATATGATCGTGGCAATAAATCGGCAGTGGGAATATTACCGGCGTCTTAACGGCCCTAATTTAACAGTGCCGTATGACGAAATGACGGTCAGTGGGTGCGGCGGATCTCGCGCAGATAGGGTTCATACCAGGGCTGCTTCGAGGTGCGCGGCGTGCGGCGGCTGAAAGCGTTGCGAACCGGCAGGGTATCGCCGATCTGTTCACCCAGAATCTCAGCGGCGTCGTGATCCCCGGCCATCCGGTCGTCGCCGAGCGCGGATTCCTGCTGTGCCTGGCCGTAGTCTTCGTTTTCCATCGCCATCACCCACAACTCCCCACGAGTTGAACGTTTGTTAATCTTCGGCCCATTTTTCGGCCGCCGATCGGTTCATTCCCGGTCGTTCACCGACCCCCGATCAACCGCGCCGATGGACATATGTTCCGTCCGGAGGCGTTGATTCGCGAGTCGCAAACCTGTGACAAGCGGTGACATGTTTCGGGCGGCGGCGGTCAGCGGGGATTTTTTCGGAGCGACACAGGATGGGGTGTGGCGGGAAAATTGTGCGGAAGTCGGAGAAAGCTGACTGGCGGCGATCACGCCAATGACCGAGAGACGTCCGGCAGACTCGTGGATGCCAAGGCCAAGCCTTGGCATGACGCGGTGGGTTAGTGGGTGTGCATCTCGCCAGGGTCGGCACGTTCGGGATTGCTGCCCGGCATCGCACATTTCGCGTCACCCCAAGGCTTGGCCTAGGGGTCCACGAGTTGGTTTTCGGATCCGCGGCAGCGCGCGATCGCGGCGGGTCTTTGAAACTCGTGGATGCCAAGGCCAAGCCTTGGCATGACGCTGAGGGGGAGTGGCGCCAGGTGGGCCCGCGGGCGGCCCGTTTACCTTTCGGTAATGCGCAGGCCGGAAGCTGATCGGCAGCCATCAGGTGCCAGCGTCACACATGCGCCAGCCGACCGTACAGGCGATCACCCTTGCTTTCGCCGGAGAGAATCACCGGCCGGCGCCGCGCCTGCGCAACCCTCAGCGGCTGCATTTCACCCTGAATTCCGCGCTGATCCCGGATGCGGCCGCGCTCAGCAAGGCGATGTGCGCCCGCCTGGGGGACTGGCCCTATTGGGACTGCCGCGAGGAGCGCCACGGCGGCGGCTGGTTCACCCTGACCGGAGCGGTGCGCCATCTGCAGAATCCCGACCCGCAATGGCGCTTCCGCCACTTCCTCAGCTCGAAAGGCCTGATGGCCGATTTCCATTACCGCGCCCTGGTGACGCCGCGTTGGGAGCACGGCCGCATCATGGTGGAGGTCGCTATCGAGACCTACCGGCCTTTCGGGTTCTGGATCATGGGCCTGCTGCTGGGACCGATGGTGCCGTTCCTGTGGCTGGCGCTGGCCATTCCGCTGATGGTGGCGGCGCCGGGCCTGCTCTTTCTCGGCGGTCTTCTCTATCACGCCCAGCGCCAGAAACGGGATCCGACCGGCAAGCCGGCACGGCAATGGCGGATCTTCCGCGGGGTGACCTTCCTCGTGCTGCTGTTCCCGCTGTCGATCGCCCTCGGCTTCGAAGGACGGGAACTGCCGGCACAGCTGTTCCGGCAGGTATTCGGCGCGCGCGACGGCGCCGCGCCGGATTCCGATCCGCTCAGTCCGGCAGCGGGATGAACTCCGCGTTGTCGCGATCGGGGAGCTTCATGCGGCCGGCGCGCCAATCGGCCTTGGCCTGTTCGATCCGCGCCTTCGAGGAGGAGACGAAGTTCCACTCGATGAAGCGCTCGCCGAGGGGCTCGCCGCCGAGCAGCATGACGGTGGAGGCCTCGCGGGCGGCGAAATGGATGGTCTCGCCCGGGGTGAAGACCAGCATCTGCCCGGCGCCGTAGCTGCGCCCGCCGACCTCGACCGATCCCTCCACCACATAGGCGGCGCGCTCCGGATATTCCGCCGGCAGCTCGGCCCGGGCTCCCGCGTCCAGCTCCCAATGCACATAGAAGAGCGGCGACAGCGTCGCCACCGCCGCGGTGGCGCCGAAGGCCGCTCCGGCGATGAGGCGCGCCTGCAGGCCGTGGCCGCGATAGGTCGGCAGATCGTCGCCGGCATGATGGGCGAAGGCCGGCGCGGTTTCCTCCTGCGCGACCGGCAGCGCCACCCAGGCCTGGATGCCATGCACCCGATCGCCCTGGCGGCGGGCCTTCTCGAAGCGCTCGGAATGGGTGATGCCGCGGCCGGCGGTCATCCAGTTGACCTCGCCCGGCCGGATGGCCAGTTCCGTGCCGAGGCTGTCGCGGTGCATGATCTCGCCCTCGAAGAGGTAGGTGACGGTGGCGAGGCCGATATGGGGATGCGGCCGGACGTCGACCTCCCGCGCGATGCCGGCGGGAAAATCCACCGGGCCCATGTGATCGAAGAAGACGAAGGGGCCGACATTGCGCCGCTTCTGCCAGGGCAGGACGCGCCCGACCTCGAAGGCCCCGATGCTGCGCCGCCTCTGCTCGATCACCATCTCGATCATGGCCGTCCTCTTCCGGGTTGCGTCGCTGCAGTCTAGGCCGCCACCGCGATCATTTCGACCGGCGCGATGCTGCCGCGTTCCAGCGCCGCCATCACGTTACCGAGCCGCTCCTTGCCGGCGGGACCCATCAGGACATGGAGGCTGAGGGGCGGCGCGCCGTTGACCGCGATGTCCTCGCGCATCCGCTTCGCCAAGGCGAGGACGAAATCGCGGCGATTGCGCTCCTGCCGAATCCGGAAACCGGCCGCCTCCAGCAGGCGGCGATAGGTCTCCGGGGTCTCGACGAAACTGGTCTCCAGGCTGGCCGCCCAGGGCATCGGATAGGGCAGCGGCGCCGCATCCATCTGCATGACGTCATAGACGCAGAACGTGCCGCCGGCCATCAGCACGCGCCGCGCCTCGGCGAAGAGCTTCGCCTTGTCGGCGATGTTCATGCCGACATGGATCAGCGTGGCGGCGTCGAAGGTGGACGCGGCGAAGGGCATGGCGAGCGCGCTGCCCTGCTGGAAATCCACCCTGCCGGCAAGGCCGCAGCGCGCGGTGAGCGCAACGGCGCAGGCGACGAATTCCGGCGTCAGGTCGATGCCGGTCACCCGGCAGCCGTGGGCCTCGGCGAAATAGCGCGCCGGGCCGCCGATGCCCGAGCCGATGTCGAGCACCCGGAGACCGGGGGCGAGGCCGAGTTCGCGGGCGAGTTCCACGGTCTGGGCGCGCCAGCCGAGGTGGAATTCGTCGGCGCCGGAAAGATCGGCGGCGGTCAGCTTCCCGACATCCTTGCCGGATTTAATCAGTGCCTCGATGATCCGGGTTTCCAGCGCGGCATCGCCGGCACCCGAGCGCGCACCGTAGTGACGGGCGACCTGCTGTTCGGTATCCATGGCGGCCTCCTGTTGCGATCGGACGTCTCGTTCTATCACAAATGGCCCCGCTGCGAGGAGGCGGGGAGCCGTTGCGGGCCGGAACGACAGGGGCGGTGGCGCGCCGGTCCGGATCGGCGTATGATTTTAACCAGTGGTGGGTCGCGCGACGGGCGTGACCGGGTGCCGAAAGGCAGCTAGACCCCTTTCGCACCGGCCGTGCCTGGCACGCCTCCCTTGAAGCAACGGCTCGGGAGGGCAAAGATGAATACGACCATCCGGAACCCCATCGAATGGGGCTGGGACCATCTCCGACAGGCGGCCGGCACGATGGGATCGGCCGGGCAGAGCCTGGGTCACGCGCATCTCGACCGGCCGCGGGACGCCGACGCCCTGCCCCGGGTGCAGAAGATCGACGCCGCCGACATCAAGGACGCGCTGCAGCGCGGGCTCGACGATTTCGGCGCCTATCGCAGCGACGTGGTCTTCCTCTGCGTGATCTACCCGATCATCGGCCTCATTGCGGTGCCGCTGGCGGTCGGCGCCAACATGCTGCCGCTGATCTTCCCGCTGGCCTCCGGCTTCGCCCTGGTCGGGCCGCTCGCGGCCATCGGCCTCTACGAGATGAGCCGGCAGCGCGAGAGCGGTGCCGCGATCAGCTGGCTGACCGCCGCCGACGTGGTGAAGCGCCCGGCGATCGGTGCCGTGGCGCTGCTCGGCCTCGCTTTGGTCGGACTCTTCGCCCTGTGGATGGTGGCGTCGTGGCTGATCCACCTGGCGACCCTGGGGCCGCAGCCGGCCGCCTCGATGATCAGCTTCGCCAGCGACGTGCTGACCACGCCGGCGGGCTGGGCGATGATCGCGATCGGCATCGGCACCGGCTTCCTGTTCGCGGTGGCGGCGCTGCTGATCAGCGTCGTCTCCTTTCCGCTGCTGCTCGACCGCGATGTCGGGCTGGATACGGCGGTGCGCACCTCGATCCGGGCGGTGACGGCCAATCCCGGCGCCATGGCGCTCTGGGGCCTGATCGTCGCCGTCATGCTGGTACTGGGCTCGCTGCCGCTGTTCCTCGGCCTCGCGGTGGTCATGCCGGTGCTGGGACACGCGACCTGGCATCTCTACCGGAAGGTGGTGGCCTAGGTTCAGTTTGGCCGGGTTCAGTTGAGCCGGGCCCAGTCGATCAGCCGGCGGAGGAAGGCTTCGCCGGCGTCGAGCTGGGACTTCAGGATGAACTCGTCGGGCTGGTGCGCCTGCTGGATCGAGCCCGGGCCGCAGACGATGGCGGAGAGGCCGGCCTGCTGGAACTGGCCCGCCTCGGTCGCAAAGGACATGCCGAAGGAATCGTTCTGGCCGGACAGCAGCCGGACCAGTGCCTCGGCGGCGCCGTCCTTCTCCTCGACCAGCGGCGGCACGCCGACCCGGGGCCGGGTCTCGATCCGGGCCTCCGGTGCCACCGCCTGCAGGCGGGGCAGCAGGTCGTCGGCGACGTAGCGCTCCAGCGGCGCCAGCACGGCGGCCGGATCGGCGCCGGGAATGGCGCGGAAGTCCCAGTAGACCGTGCAGCTGCGGGCGATGATGTTGAGCGCGGTGCCGCCCTCGATGCGGCCGATGTTCAGCGTCGAATGCGGCGGATCGAAGCTCCGGTCGAAGGGGCCGTCGCTGCGCAGGCCGCCATAGATCCGCATCAGGGCCGCCACCACCTCCGCACCGGCGGCGATGGCGTTCAGCCCGCGCTCCGGCTGGCTGGAATGGCCGTCGCGGCCGGTGACCGTGGTCTCGAAGGTGTAGCAGCCCTTGTGCCGGGTCCCCAGGCGCATCTCGGTGGGCTCACCGATGATGGCGATGCGGGGCCGGCGGAACTGCCGGCCGATCCCGGCGAGCAGGCTGGGCGCGCCGAGACAGCCGAGCTCCTCGTCGTAGGAAATGGCGAGATGGATCGGGGTGGTGAGCTTCGCCTGCAGCATCTCCGGCACCAGAGCCAGCACCAGGGCGATGAAGCCCTTCATGTCCGAGGTGCCGCGGCCGAAATAGCGGTCGCCGCCGTCGCGCAGGGCGAAGGGATCGCCGGACCAGGGCTGGCCCTCGACCGGCACCACGTCGGAATGGCCGGAGAGCACGATGCCGCCGTCGCGGTCGGGGCCGATGCTGGCCCAGAGATTGGCCTTCGGCTGGCCGTCAGGGGCCGGCACCACCGCGGCGGCGACGCCGAGTTCGCCCAGATAGTCGCGGATCCAGTGGATCAGCCCGAAATTCGAACGCGCCGAGACCGAATCGAAGGCGATCAGCCGGGCGAGGATGTCGATGCCGGCCGCCAAGGCTACGAACTCGAGCCCACGGTGGCCGGGGGCAGGCCGATGAAGGCCAGGAATTCCCGCCGGGTCGAGGGATCGGTGCGGAAGGCGCCGAGCATGCGGCTGGTCACCATCGAGGTGCCCGGCTTGTGGACGCCGCGGGTGGTCATGCACTGATGGCTGGCATCGATCACCACGGCGACGCCGCGCGGCTGCAGCACGTCGTTCAGGGTGTTGGCGATCTGGGCGGTGAGCTTCTCCTGGATCTGCAGGCGCTTGGCATAGACGTCGAGCAGGCGGGCGAGCTTGCTGATGCCGACCACGCGCTTGCGCGGCAGGTAGGCGATATGGGCGCGGCCGATGATCGGCGCCATGTGGTGCTCGCAATGGCTCTCGAAGCGCATGTCGCGCAGCACGATCATCTCGTCGTAGCCGTCGGTCTCCTCGAAGGTGCGCTTCAGCACCGTGGCGGGATCCTGGGCATAGCCGCTGAAGAACTCGCGATAGGCGCGGGCCACCCGGCCCGGCGTATCGAGCAGGCCCTCGCGCTCGGGATCGTCGCCGGCCCAGCGGATCAGGGTGCGGATCGCCGCCTCGGCCTCGGCCTGGCTGGGCGCCTTGCCGGCGCCGGCGGAACGGGAGGCCGCCGACGGGGCGGCGGACTTCTGGCCGGGACGTTTCGCCACGGGAGGAACTCCTGAGATTCGCGGGTCGTTCAGTTCAGCCGGACCGGCTGGTAGGGGCTGTCCAGCGAGAAGGCGGGAATGGCGACGTCGAAGCGCTCGCCGGCCGAGCTTTCCATCTGGTAGGTGCCGGCCATGATCCCGGAGGGCGTCTGCAGCGGGGTGCCGCTGGTATATTCGTAGGATTCGCCGGGATGCAGGATCGGCTGCTCGCCGACCACGCCGGCGCCGCGCACTTCCTGGACGCGGCCGCGGGAATCGGTGATCCGCCAGTAGCGGGTGCGCAGCTGGACGGTCTCGCCGCCGCCGTTCTCGATCCGCACCTGGTACTTCCAGACGAAATGCGACTCGTCCGGCGAGGACTGGTCGTCCAGGTAGGTGGGCTGCACCGTCACCGTGATCGCGCGCGTGGTTTCCTTGTACATGGCGTCCTTCAGACCCAGCCCTGGCCGGCTGACCGATCGTGCCGTTCCCCGGGAAGCAGTTTACCGGCTTTCCCGCCCGCGGTGAAGCCGGACGATCGGTGGAAAAACAAGGGCTTGGAACATCCCCCGGCGATACCAGCCGGGGCAAAAGAAAACGGCGCCGACCGAAGTCGGCGCCGTTGGTGACGTGCCGTCCGCGCTTACTGGACGATGATTTCCGCGCGGCGGTTGGCCTGTTCCTTCACGCCGTCGGCGGTCGGGACTGCGTTCTCCGATTCGCCCTTCCAGGCGGTGGTGATCGCATCGGCCGGGACGCCGGCGTCGATCAGCGACTGACGCACCGCGTCCGCACGCTGCTCGGAGAGCTTCTCGTTATAGGCGTCCGAACCGGAGCGGTCGGTATGGCCGGTGACCGAGATCGCCGTCGACTTGTTGGCGTTGTAGTCGGCGACCACCTGGTTGATCACGGCCTGAGCGGCGCCGTTGATGTTGTGCTTGTCGAAGTCGAACAGCACCAGATAGACCGCCGGCGCTGCGGCAACCGGCGCGGCCGGGGCCGGGGCGGCTTCAAGCTCGGCCAGGGCCGCCAGCAGCTCGTCGCGGCAGGCAGAGATGTGGTCGTTCTGGAAGTTCTCTTCTTGCTGCTCGAGCCAGCAATCGTACCGGCTCTGGGCCCGCGCCGCCACTTCCGGCTTGTTTTCGCGGGCGCCGCCGTCCAGCGCCGCGATCAAACGGACGCGGACGCTCTGCATCTCCGAGTTCATGTCGTCGGGGATGTCGCGATTGGTCGGATCCTCCGGGACCACGACTTCGCCGGCGGCGGAAGCCAGACCGCGTCGGGCATAGTAGCCGGCGTCGCGCCAATCGAACATTTCGTCGGCCTCGAACACCGCGAGATCGCGATATTCCTTGGTCATCGCCTGGGTGAAGGCGGTCCCGCCCGACGGCTCCGTGGTGCGGATCCGGTCGAGATCGGTGGTGCAAGCCGCCAAGAAGCTGAGCGCCCCGACGATTGCGATTTGTTTGATTATATTCATTGCTGCTCCTCGCTATTGCCCCTCGCTGTCGAGCCGGCTCGCGGTGATCAAACCGCTGCGTTGCCGATCATGCGATGTTCGTGATCTTCACAAATTGAACGGAATTGCCGAAAGCCCTGCCCTTGTCCCAAGGCGTTTTACCGCCTTCAATACAGCGCCACTATAGGTAAATGACCTTGGGATGTCAAAACTCGTCGCCCGGTTGAAATCCGCAGATTTCAGCGGATTCTGCGCCCTAAACCGGCCGGCGCCGGGGCCGCGAACGGGTGGCGGCGTCGCCCCAAAACCGCAGGATGCATCCCTCCTTCACCACAAGAATCAACCCGCGGCGGCGTTAAGAGTTCCCTTCGGATTCGCCCTTTAGCTCAATGACCGGCCCGGCCGCCGCTGCCGCATCGCCGGGATCGTGGCTGACCAGGACGACCGGCAGGCCGCGCTCCGCCGCCGCGTCGAAAACCGCGCGCCGGAACCGCGCCTTCAGGGCCGCGTCGAGCCTGTTGAAGGGTTCGTCCAGCAGCAGCGCGCGCGGTTCCGCGAGCAGGACCCGCAGCAGGGCGATCCGGGCCCGCTGCCCGCCCGACAGGGTGGCGGGGTCGCGGCGGTCGAAGCCCGCCAGCCCGGCTTCGGCCAGGGCATCGGCGACCCGCGCCCGGCGTGCCGCGCCGCGCCACGCGGCCGGGAGGGCGAAAGCCAGGTTCTCGCCCACGGTCATATGCGGAAACAGGAGATCGTCCTGAAACAGGATGCCGAGGCGGCGCTGTTCCGGCGCCAGGCCGTCCAGGCGCTGGCCGGCGAGAGCGGCGGTGCCGGTGGCGGCGAAGACCGGCGGCAGGGTACCGCAGAGCCAGGCCAGCAGGCTGGACTTGCCGCAGCCGGACGGCCCCATGATCGTGGTCGGCCGGTCCGTGCCGGCGACGAAGGACAGGGGTCCGAGGAGATGCCGCCGGCCGATCCGCAGGCTGAGGTCGGCGACGCTGAGAGTCGCGCTCATCCGGCCACCGGCGACGTCTCGAGGCGCGGGAACGGCCGCGGGCGCGACAGGACCAGCGCCAGACAGAAGCCGATCCAGGCCAACGCCGCCTGCAGCACCGCATAGACCCCGATCATGCGCCGGTCGCCGCCGGCCGAAACCGCGATCGCCTCGGTCGCCAGCGTGGTGATCCGGCCCGCCCCCGCCAGCACCGTCGGCATGTAGAGGGACAGGCTGACGGCAAAGCCGAGGGCGGCGGCGTTGAGGATCGGCCCCTTCAGCATCGGCACCTTGACCCGCAGCAGGACCCGCCATGGCCCGACCCCCAGGCAGCGGGCGGTGCGCTGATAGCGGTCGTCGAGCGCCCGCCAGGGCTCGCTGAGGGTGAGGAAGACATAGGGAAAGACGAAGAGCAGATGGAACCAGAGCACCGCCGCCGCGGTGCCAGCGAGATCGGCGAAGGCGAGCAGCACCTGGAGGCCGAACAGGAAGCCCACTTCCGGCGTCAGCAGCGGCAGATAGAGCATCCACTGCACCCGCCGCCCGGCTGCAGCACCCACCCGGCGCGCCTCGAATTCCAGGCAGCCGACCGCCGCCAGCAAGGCGACGAGGGTCGCCGCGCCGGCAAGACCGAGGCTCTGGCGCAGCGGCCCGGCGAGGCCCATGGCGGCGCGGGACCAGGCCGCGCCGCTGTAGCCCTGCGGCAGGACGGACGGGAAGCGCCAGACCTCAGCGATCGACCAGAGCGCCATGCCGAGCACGGCCATCGTCCCGAGCAGCGCCGGAAGGCCGGCCCCCAGCCAGAGCCCCAGGCGCCCGACCCGCTTCGCGGCCGGCGGCCAATCCCGCCCGCCGGCCGAAAGCCAGGGCCGCAGCCAGCAGCCGAGGCCGGCCTCGCCGAGATGCCACAGGCCGAAGGCGGCGCCGACCAGCAGGATCTGCAGCACCGCCGCCGCCGCCGCGGGCAGCCGCCAGGCAAGGTCCGGGTCGTCGATCCAGCGCAGGACCAGGACCGAGAGGGTCGGCGGCGCCGTCGGCCCGAGGATCAGCGACATGTCGACGACCGAGAGGCTGTAGGCGAGGACGGCGAGGACCGGCAGCCGGATCTGGGGGTAGAGCCGCGGCAGCACCACCTTGCACCAGGCCAGATGCGGTGCGTAGCCGAAGCCGATCGCCGCCCGCAGGTGATGCTCGACCTCGATCCGCTTCAGCGCCGCCAGGGCGACGGCGAACAGAAACGGCGTCTCCTTGATCACCAGCGCCACAGCGAGGCTGCAGCCGAGCGGGTCGTTGAGCAGGAAATAGTCCGGCGGGCGCAGGAAACCGAAGATCGCCGCCAATCCCCGCACCACCCAGCCGCTGGGGGCGAGCAGGAAGGCAAGGCCCAGGGCGAGGGCGGCATGCGGCATCGCGAGCAGGCCGAGGGCGAGGCGCTGCGCCAGGCGGGCGCCGGGGCCGACGGCCGGGGCTCCGCGGGGATTGATCGCGGCGACCAGGGCCAAACTGAGACAAGTCGCCATGACCGTCGCCAGGCCGCCGCTGACCAGGGTGGCGGCGACGGCCGGCAGCAGACCGGGATAGGCGAGGACGTTGGCGAAGGCGCCAAGGCCGAGGCCGGTCCCGCCGAGGGACGGCAGGTAGCCGAAGGCGCTCAGCAGCAGGGCCCCGACGCCGAGGCCGACGCTGCCCAGGAGCAGGGCCTGCATCGCCAGCGGCAAGACGGCAAGGACGCGCATCGCCCGGTCAGCCGGCGAAGCGCTGCATCCAGCCGTCTTCCAGGACCTTCACCCAGCTCGGATGCGGTTCGGGAAGCGCCCGGCCCATCTCCGCCGGCGTCGGCGTGGCGGCACCGAGCGGCAGGCCGGCGAAGAACGCCTGATCGGAGGGCGAGAGGGCGGCGACGTTCAGCACCGTCGGGTCGCCCCAGAAATCGGGATTCTGCTTGCGCGCCTGGGCCTCGGGCGAGAGCAGGAAATCCGCCGCCACCATGGCGCCGGCCTTGGCCGCGGCATTGAAGGGAATGGCGAGGAAATGTGTGTTGGCGAGGCTGCCGCCCTCGGGCACGAAGCCGCGCACCGTATCCGGGAGCAGCTTCTGGGCGATCGCCGAGGAGGCGTCGCCGGGATTGTAGGCCATGTAGAAATCGACCTCGCCGTCGTCCAGCAGCTGGCGCTGATCGGTGCCGGATTTCGGGAAGGTCTTGCCGGCCCGCCAGAGAAACGGGTGCAACTGCTCGAGGAAATGCCAGAGCCCTGCCGTCGCCCGATCGGCATCGGACGCCTCGCGCTGCAGCGGGGCGGGATCCGGCGTCAGGTCAAGAAGCGCCTGTTTCAGGAAGCTGGTGCCGATGAAATCGGGGGGCGCCGGATAGGTGAAGCGCCCGGGATTGGCGGCACTCCAGGCCAGCAGCAGTGCCATGGATCGCGGCGGCGTCTCCACCCGGGCGCTGTCGTAGAAGAAGGTGAACTGCGCCATGCCCCAGGGGGATTCGAGTCCGTCGGTCGGCACGGTGAAATCCACCAGCGTGGTCGGCTTCGCCTGGGTATCGACCAGCCGCATGTTGGGCAGCAGCGGCGCGAAGGGCCCGAACAGCAGCTGCTGGCGCTTCATCGCGGCGAAATTCTCGCCGTTGATCCAGATGAGGTCGACGCTGCCGCCGTCGGCCTTCCCGGCGTCCTTGTCGGCGAGGACGCGGGTCACCGCCTCGGCGGTATTGGCGAGCTTCACGTGCTGCAGGCCGACGGCGTGGCGCGCCACCAGTTCCCCGCCGGCCCAGGCGATGTAGTCGTTGATCCGCTGATCGCCGGCCCAGGCGTTGAAATAGACCGTCTGGCCCCGCGCCTGGGCGAGGGCGGCGTCGAAGCCGGCCGGCGCCGGATCGGCGGCCGCGGGCCGGCGGGCGAGACCGAGCGCCGCCGCAAGGCCGATCGCGGCACCACCGCCCATAAGAACCTGCCGCCTGGTCGCACCCATCGACGCCCCTCGCCATTTCCCCGTCATGTTGCCCGTCATGGCCGGAGAGTAGTGGCTCGGGCGGCCGCTGGCCATATGCGCCGGAGGCCCCTCGCCGCCCCGTCGCCGGGATCACGGGATCTTGAACCGGCCCCCTGGATCACCTATAAATCGGGTCCCGACAGAACGGGATTTCGACACGGCCGCGCCGGCAGAATTGCCCTCGGCCGGGTCCGCGGGTGTAGCTCAATGGTAGAGCAGAAGCTTCCCAAGCTTACGACGAGGGTTCGATTCCCTTCACCCGCTCCAGCCTTCCGGAACCCCGACATGCCCCGCGCCCGGTGAAAAGATGGGCGGCGCTGGCCCAGCGCCGCCCTGGGAAGGAAGTCTGGCCGCGCCTCAGACCCAGCGGAAGACCACGACGGCATAGGCGATCGCGATCCCCAGCGGCACCCAGAGCGGGGCGCCGACCAGGCCGAGCCAGGCGAGGAAGATGAAGGCGCTGCCGAGCAGGCTGATGAACAGCCGGTCGCCGCGGGTCGTATCGAGGCCGAGGATGCCGCGGCGCGGGCCGCCGCCGGGCGCGCGGATCTCCCAGACCGACATGGTAATGAGGCAGGCCAGGATGAAGGCGAAGAAGGCCGCGGTCGGCCAGGTCCAGGCCATCCAGGAGATCAGCGACGTCCCTTCCATGCTGCGGCGCCCCTTTTTCTAGACGCGCCCGAGGGCAAAGCCCTTGGCGATATAGTTGCGGACGAAATAGATCACGATCGCCCCGGGGATGAGGGTCAGCGTGCCGGCGGCGGCCAGCAGGCCGAGCTCGTAGCCGGAGGTGCTGGCGGTCTTGGTCATCACCGCGGCGATCGGCTTCGCCGCCACCGAGGTCAGCGTCTTCGCCAGCAGCAGTTCCACCCAGGAGAACATGAAGCAGAAGAAGCAGGCGACGCCGATGCCGGCGGCGATCGTCGGGATGAAGATCCGGATGAAGAAGCGCCAGAAGGGATAGCCGTCGACATAGGCGGTCTCGTCCAGCTCCTTCGGCACGCCGGAGATGAAGCCTTCCAGGATCCAGACCGCCAGCGGCACGTTGAACAGCGTATGCGCGAGCGCTACGGCCAGGGTCGTATCGAACAGCCCGACGGCGGAATAGAGCTGGTAGAACGGCAGGGCGAAGACCGCGGCCGGCGCCATGCGGTTGGTCAGCAGCCAGAAGAACAGGTGCTTGTCGCCGAGGAAGCGGTAGCGCGAGAAGGCATAGGCCGCCGGCAGCGCCACGGTGACCGAGATCACCGTGTTCATCACCACGTAGAGAATCGAATTGATGTAGCCGTTGTACCAGGAGGAATCGGTGAAGATCTTCACATAGCTGTCGACGGTGAAATGCTGCGGCCAGAGGGTGAATCCGCCGAGGATCTCGTTGGTGGTCTTGAACGACATGCTGACCAGCCAGTAGATCGGCAGCATCAGGAACAGGATGTAGAGGATCGGAATCAGCGAGCGTTTGCGCATCACTTGGCCTCGTTCCGCATCATCAGGGTATAGAACAGCCAGCTCATGAACAGGATGATCAGGAAGTAAATGATCGACATGGCGGCCGCCGGCCCCAGGTCGAACTGGCCGAGCGCCGTCTTCACCAGGTCGATCGACAGGAAGGTCGTGGTGGTTCCCGGCCCGCCGCCGGTCAGCACCACGACCTCGGTATAGATCATGAAGGAGTCCATGAAGCGCAGCAGGATGGCGATGGTCAGCACGCGCTTCAGCTTCGGCAGCTGGATGAAGCGGAACACCGCCCAGGCGCTGGCGCCGTCGATCTTCGCCGCCTGGTAGTAGTCGTTCGGGATCGAGACCAGGCCGGCATAGCACAGCAGCACGACCAGCGAGGTCCAGTGCCAGACGTCCATCAGGACGATGGTGAACCAGGCGTCGAGGGGCTGGCGGGTGTAGTTGAAGTCGAAGCCCAGGGCGTTGAGGCCCTTGCCCATCAGGCCGATCTCGGGCAGGGCGAAGATGTTCCACATCGCGCCGACGACGTTCCAGGGTATCAGCAGCGGCAGGGCCATCAGCACCAGGCAGACCGAGACCCAGGGTCCCTTGCGGGGCATGGCGAGGGCGATGATCAGCCCCAGCGGCACCTCGATGGCGAGGATGATGGCGGTGAACAGAAGCTGGCGGGCCAGCGACGAGCCGAACCGGTCGGACTGCATCACCTGCTCGAACCAGGTGAGCCCGGCCCAGGTGAAGACGTTGTCACCGAAGGTCTCCTGCACCGAATAGTTCACCACCGTCATCAGCGGGATGATGGCGTTGAAGGCGACCAGCGCGAAGACCGGCAGGACCAGGAACCAGGCTTTCTGATTGAGTTGCTTCGACATCTCCCGCTCCTCAGCTCACCAGCCAGCCGTCGCGATAGATATGCGTATGCGCCGGGTCGAAGCGCAGCTGCGCGGCGCCGCTCGGCACCGGTTCGCCCTCCGGCACCAGCAGCTTGATGGCCTGGTCGCCGTGGCGCGTCTCGACGATGCGGAAGCGCCCGACATCGGCCACCTTCACCACGTCGACCGGAATGCCGCCGGCCTCGAAGCGGATGAATTCCGGACGGATGCCGAGTTCAAGCCGGCCCTCGGCCGCCGGCAGGCGGATCTCGCCGGCCGTCGCCACCGGATGGCCCATGACGCTGACCCGGCCGTTCTCGACGGCGCAGGGCAGCGCGTTCATCCCCGGCGAGCCGATGAAATGCCCGACGAAGGTATGGGTGGGGCGCTCGAACAGCTCGATCGGGGTGCCGATCTGCACCACCTCGCCCTGGTTCATCACCACCACCTGGTCGGCGAAGGTCAGGGCCTCGGTCTGGTCGTGGGTGACATAGATCATCGTGCGCTTGATGCGGTGGTGCAGCTCCTTGAGCTTGGAGCGCAGCTCCCATTTCAGGTGCGGGTCGATCACCGTCAGCGGCTCGTCGAACATGATGACGTTGACGTCGGAGCGCACCAGGCCGCGCCCCAGGGAGATCTTCTGCTTGCCGTCGGCGGTGAGGCCGGAGGCGCGATTGCCCAGGGTCTGCGAAAGGTCGAGCATGGCGGCGATCTCGCGCACCCGGCGGTCGATCTCGGCCGCCGCCACGCCGCGGTTGCGCAGCGGAAATGCCAGGTTGTCGTAGACGGTCATGGTGTCGTAGACCACCGGGAACTGGAAGACCTGGGCGATGTTGCGGTCCTCCGGCGTCGCCGCGGTGATGTCGCGGCTGTCGAAGAGGATCCGACCGGCGGTCGGATGCAGCAGGCCCGAGATCAGATTCAGCAGCGTGGTCTTGCCGCAGCCCGAGGGTCCCAGCAGCGCATAGGCGCCGCCGTCGCGCAGCTCGAGGCTCATCTCCTTCAGTGCCCAGTCCTCCGGCTTCTGCGGGTTCTCCGCATAGCTGTGGCGCAGGCCGTCGAGGATGATCTTCGCCATCAGTCGTGCCCTCCGACCAGCCGGTTGTCGCCGTCGAACAGGAAGCCGCGGGCAACGTCGATATAGAGCCTGGCGGTGGCACCGACCTCGAAGGGATGCACGCCGTGGGACTGCGAGATCCAGGTGGCGCCGTTGCGGTCGAAATGGATGATGCTCTCCGAACCGCTGATCTCGGTCACGATCACCCGGCCCTCGACGGCGACGGCATCGGGGTTCTGCTGGAACGGGGTGATGTGATGGGCGCGAATGCCGAGCAGGTAGTCGCCGTCGGGCAGGGCGCGTTCGGCGGCACCGGCGCGCCAGGAGATCCCCTCGCCCAGCAACAGGCGCTCGCCCTGCTTGCTGACCCGCGCGGTGTTGATCGGCGGATCGGAGAACACCTGGGCGCTCAGCAGGTCGCTGGGCCGGCGGTAGATCGCGGCGGTGGGGCCGAACTGGGTGACGCGTCCCTCGTGCAGGGTCGCGGTATGGCCGCCGAACAGCAGCGCCTCGGTGGGCTCGGTGGTGGCATAGACCACGGTGCAGTTGCGGTCGGCGAATATTCGCGGCAGCTCGTCGCGCAGCTCCTCGCGCAGCTTGTAGTCGAGATTGGCCAGCGGCTCGTCGAGCAGGATGAGGTCGGAATCCTTCACCAGCGCCCGCGCGATCGCGGTGCGCTGCTGCTGACCGCCGGAGAGCTCGGAGGGCTTGCGCCCCAGCATCGGCACGAGGCGCAGCAGCTCGGCAACCGAATTCACCCGCTCGCGGATGCGCTTGTCGTCGAAGCCGGCGACGCGCAGCGGCGAGGCGATGTTGTCGTAAACCGTCATGTGCGGGTAGTTGATGAACTGCTGGTAGACCATCGAGACGTTGCGCTTCTGCACCGCGACGCCGGTCACGTCACGGCCGCCGAACCAGACCTCGCCGCTGCTCGGCCGGTCGAGGCCGGCCATCAGCTGCATCAGCGTCGTCTTCCCCGCCAGCGTGGTGCCGAGCAGGATATTGAACGTGCCCTCCTCGAGCCGCAGGCTGGTGTCGTGGATGTGCACGACGCCGTCGACGCTCTTGGTCACATGCCGCAATTCGAGAGTCATGCCAACCGTTCGATTTCGTTACGTCGATCTTCTCGGTCCGGCTGCGGGACAGACCCCGGGGCGTCGCCGCCCCGGGGAATGCCGTTCGCCAAGTCTAGCACAGGCGTCGGTCGGAACCGTTACTGATGTTCCGTCCAGCGCTTGATCAGCTCGTCATAGGCGATGGTTTCGCCCTGCGGCTTCTCGTTGTCCAGCTTCGCCCAGGGGGCATGATCCTTGCTGAGCCACTTCGAAGGATCGCTCTCCGGGTTAAGCCGCGGACCGCAGTCGTGGTAGGTGTGGTTCTGCTCGTCCGCCGCCTGCATGCGGCCCATCACCTGGTCCATCTGCTGGGCAAGCCGGTCCATGGCCTGCTGTGGCGTGAAGGTGCCCGAGTTCACGTCACCGATGTTCTCCCAGAACAGCTGGGCGAGCTTCGGATAGTCGGGCACGTTGATGCCGGTCGGCGTCCAGGCGACGCGATCCGGCGAGCGGTAGAACTCGATCAGACCGCCCAGATTGGGCGCGCGTTCGGTGAAGGACGCGTGCCGCACCGTGCTGTCGCGGATGAAGGTGAGCCCGACATGGCTCTTCTTCACGTCCACCGTCTTGGAGACGACGAACTGGGCATAGAGCCAGGCCGCCTTGCGCCGGTCGACGGGGGTCGAGTTGAACAGCGTCCAGGAACCGGTGTCCTGGTAGCCGCGCTGAGAGCCTTCCTTCCAGTACGGGCCGTGCGGCGACGGCGCCATCCGCCAGAGCGGCTTGCCGGCATCGTCGACGGTGTTGTTGCCCTTGTCCTTCGGCGCCACCATCGAAGCGGTGAAGGCCGAGTACCAGAAGATCTGCTGGGCGACATTGCCCTGCGAGAGCGACGGCAGCGACTGGTAGAAGTCGAGGTCGGCCGCGCCCGGAGGTGCGTATTTGCGGAGCCACTCGTCCCACTTGGCGACCGCATAGACCGCCGCCGGGCTGTTGGCGCCGCCGCCGCGGGAGACCGAGGCGCCGACCGGGTTGCAGGAGTCCTTCTCCATGCGGATGCCCCATTCGTCCACCGGACGACCGTTGGGGATGCCGACATCGGCCTCGCCGGCCATCGACAGCCAGGCATCGGTCATGCGCCAGCCGAGATCGGGTGCGCGCTTGCCGTAGTCCATGTGGCCATAGACCCGGACGCCGTCGATCTCCTTCACGTCGTTGGTGAAGAAGTCGGCGATGTCCTCGTAGGCCGACCAGTTGACCGGCACGCCGAGCTCATAGCCGTACTTCTTCTTGAAGGCCTCCTTGAGGTCGGGACGGTCGAACCAGTCCTTGCGGAACCAGTAGAGATTGGCGAACTGCTGGTCGGGCAGCTGCCAGAGCTTGCCGTCCGGGCCGGTGGTGAAGGACTTGCCCATGAAGTCGTCGACGTCGAGCATCGGATCGGTGACGTCCTTGCCCTCGCCGGCCATCCAGTCGGTCAGGTTCACCGCGCTTTGCAGGCGCGAATGGGTGCCGATCAGGTCGGAGTCGTTGATGTATCCGTCGTACAGGTTGCGGTTGGTCTGCATCTGGGTCTGCACCGCCTGCACGACCTCGCCTTCGCCGAGATACTGGTGGTTCACCTTGATGCCGGTGATCTCGAAGAAGGCCTTCGCCAGCGTGTTGGCCTCGTATTCGTGGGTCGGGATGTCCTCCGACAGCACGTTGATTTCCATGCCCTGGAAAGGCTTAGCGGCGTCGATGAACCACTGCATTTCCTTCAGCTGATCCTCCTTCGACAACGTCGAAGGCTGGAACTCCGAATCGACCCATTTCTGGGCCGCCGCCATGTCCGCGACGGCCGGGGATAACCCCGACGCCAACAGCAAGGCGGCCACAGATACGCTGAGACGCATCCTCATGATCGTGTCCTCCTCAAGTGCGCTTATGGAGAGTTGGCGTCCGACCGGTGCGCACGATTCCGGCCGAGCTACCTTTCATCCGTTACCCGCCGATTGCCTGCACGGATAACGGAGGACTGAATGCGGTCCGGCGCGGTCGAGCAAGGGATTCCGGTCCATCGCTCACCTCGCCTCGGCGACACGGGCCGGCGCCGCGGCCGCCGACGGCAGCCGCCGCTCGAGCGCCGCGCGCTGCTCCGCCGTCATGTGAAGCCCGAGTTTCGAGCGGCGCCACAGCACGTCCTCGGCGCTGTGCGCCCATTCCTGCTCGACCAGATAGGCGATCTCGCGCTCGTAGAGATCGGCGCCGAAGTTCTGCCCCAGGTCGTTCACCCCCTTGGCGTCCTTCAGGATCCGGTCGATCCGGGTGCCATAGGCCCGGCAGAGGCGGCGAACGGTCGCCGCCGGCAGCCAGGGGAAGCGCCGGGCCGCGTCGCCGGCGAAGCGGTCGAAATCGGCATCGGCGATGTCGCCGCCCGGCAGGGTGCCGTGCGCCGTCCAGTCGCCGCCCATCTGCGGGAAGAAGGGCTTCAGCTTCTGCAGCGCATGCTCCGACAGGCGGCGATAGGTGGTGATCTTGCCGCCGAAGACGTTGAGCAGCGGGGCCTGGCCAGCGGCGCCGTCGAGATCCAGCACGTAGTCGCGCGACACCGCCGAGGCATTGGCGCTGCCGTCCTCGTCGAACAGCGGACGCACGCCGGCATAGGTCCAGACCACGTCCTTGGGGGCGATGCTGCGGGCGAAGTGGCGGTTGACGACGTCGCAGAGATAGGCGGTCTCGTCGGCCGAGATCGCCACCCGGGCCGGATCGCCCTCGTAGGGCACGTCGGTGGTGCCGACCAGGGTGAAATCCTGCTCGTAGGGGATGGCGAAGACGATGCGGCGGTCGTGGTTCTGCAGGATGAAGGCATGGCTGCCGGCATAGAGCCGCGGCACCACGATGTGGCTGCCCTTGACCAGGCGCAGCTGCGCCGACATCGCGATCCCGGCGCGCTGCTGGATGAACTGCGCCGCCCAGGGCCCGGTCGCGTTCACCAGGACCTTGGCGCCGACCCGGCGCGTGCCGCCGTCGGCGGTGCGGATCTCAGCGGTCCAGCCGGCGCCGGCGCGGGCCGCCGAGACGCAGGCAGCGCGAGTCAGGATGGTGGCGCCGCGCTCGCGCGCGTCGATCGCGTTCAGCACCACCAGGCGGGCATCGTTGACCCAGCAGTCGGAATACTCGAAGCCGACGCGGTAGTCGGCCTTCAGCCCGTCGTTCAGCGGCGCCCGGTCGAGATCGACCCGGCGCGACCCCGGCAGCCGCTTGCGGCCGCCGAGATGGTCGTAGAGGAACAGGCCGATGCGGATCATCCAGGCCGGGCGCAGCGATTTCTCGTGCGGCAGCACGAAGCGCAGGGGCCAGATGATGTGCGGCGCGCTCTCCAGCAGCACCTCGCGCTCGCTCAGCGCCTCGCGCACCAGGCGGAATTCGTAGTATTCCAGGTAGCGCAGGCCGCCATGGATGAGCTTGGTGCTGGCGGACGACGTGGCGCTGGCGAGATCGTTCTGCTCGACCGCCATGACCTTCAGGCCGCGGCCGGCCGCGTCGCGCGCGATGCCGATCCCGTTGACGCCGCCGCCAACGACCAGGATGTCGACGTCTTCCGCGCCGGCGGTCATCGCACCGCCCGGCCGCCGATGGGGCGGTCCGGAGTCGCATAGCGGTATGTCGGGAATCTGCCCCTCAGCACGCCCAAGCCTCCCAGATGGCCGTTCTGGGTGCGAGGCAGGGCCATGCGCCCCTGCCTCCCCCGCGACCTTGCCTGGACGCTAACATGCGTTCCAAATGTTCGCAATCGAAACAGTTCAGCGCCGAAAAGCGCGATTACGAACATTATTGGGTATGGAAAGATCGAATTCGCGCTATCTAAGTTCGTGAAATATCAGGCGGATTCGGCGGTATAGAGGCGGACGTCGAAGCGGTCGATGAGATCCAGGATGTTCTGCGGCGGCGTCCGGTCGGTGAAGAAGGCGTCGAGCATGCCGATGTCGCCGAGCCGGACCATCGGCTTGCGCTCGAACTTGCTGTGATCGGCCACCAGGAAGATCTGGCGCGAGTTCTCGATGATCGCCTGGGCGACCCGGACCTCGCGATAGTCGAAATCGAGCAGGGTCCCGTCGCCATCGATGCCGCTGATGCCGATGATGCCGAAATCGACCCGGAACTGCGAGACGAAGTCGATGGTCGCCTCGCCGATGATGGCGCGATCGACCGGCCGCACCGCGCCGCCGGCGATGATCACCTCGCAGGACCGGTTTTCGCAAAGAATGTCCGCCACCTGCAGGTTGTTGGTGATCACGCGCAGGCCGCTATGCGACAGCAGCGCCCGGGCGACCTCCTCGTTGGTGGTCCCGACATTGATGAACAGCGAAGAATCGTTGGGAATGTGCTGGACGCAGAGCCGGGCGATGCGCTGCTTTTCGGAGAGGAACTGCACCTGCCGGGTGGCATAGGAGGTGTTCTCGACGCTGGAATTCAGGCCGGCGCCGCCGTGGTAGCGCTGCAGCAGTTCCTGATCGGACAGTTCGTTGATGTCGCGCCGCATGGTCTGCGGCGTGACATTGAAATGCTGCGCCAGCACGTCGATCGAGACGAAGCCCCGCTGCCGCACCAGGTTGACGATTGCCGCATGCCGCGCGTCGCGCTGCATAGTCCCACCTTCCGTTCCGCGCAGTTTGCCACTCCCCGCTCCAATCCGAAACCCTCGATTCGCGACGGTTCGTATTCGAAGCTCCGGCCCCGGGATGCCCTCCTGGACCGCAGAAATCCGCCATTTGGCGATGTAAGGTAGCCGCATCCGGTTGCGGAAACGAAAACCGGGGGGCTAGTCTGGCACCTGGCACTGCGAAGGGGGACCAGCGATGTCGGCGTGGCAGGACGGCTTTCTCGCCCGGGAATTCACCGGCCGCCGGGTCCTGGTGACCGGTAGCAGCCGGGGCATCGGCGCGGCGGTTGCCACCGCCCTGGCGGCGCTCGGCGCCCGGGTGGCGATTCATGGCAGCACCCTCTCCCCGGCGCTGCAGGCCAGCGCCCGCGCCGTCGGCGAGGCGGCGGCGCAGGCCGGGTCCGGCGGGAACGCCGCGCCGGTCACCCTGATCGGCGATTTTCGCCGGGTCCGGTCGGTCGAAACCGTGGTCGGCGAGGCGATCCGGGCCCTGGGCGGGCTGGATTGCCTGATCAACAATGCCGGCACCATGCTCGGCCGGCATCCGGCGGACCGCATCGCCGACGCGACGGTCGACGAGATCCTCGATCTCAACGTGAAATCGGTCATTGCGGCCGCGCGGGCGGCCCTGCCGGCGCTGAAGGCTTCCGGCACCGGCGCCATCGTCAATACCGGCTCGATTTCCGGACGGACCGGCGGCAGCCCCGGTTCGTCGGTCTATAGCGGCGCCAAGGCCTTCGTCGCCACCTATACCCGGGCCCTGGCGACGGAATTCGCCGGCGACGGCATCCGCGTCAATGCGGTGGCGCCCGGCACCATCGATACCGATTTCCACCAGCGCTATTCGAGCCCGGAGAAGCTGGCGGCGACGGCCCAGCGGATTCCCCTGAAACGCATCGGCACGGCGGAGGACTGCGTCGGCGCCTATCTGTTTCTCGCCTCGACCCGGCTCGCCGGCTATGTCACCGGACAGGTGATCGAGGTCAACGGCGGGCAGCTGATGCCCTGATCCCGGCGCAAAGAAAAGGGGGAGGCATGAAGCCTCCCCCGTATCGGCGCAGAGCCCGGCCGGCCTATTCGGTCTTCGTGGTGTCCTCCAAGAAGAAGCGGCCGAGCGGATTCTGGGTGAAGTTCTGGATGTTCTTCCGCGCGACATTGCGGTACGGGCTGTAGTAGAGGTCGATCCAGTTGACGTCGTCCTTCGCCGTCTTCTGCAGCTCGACATACATCGCCTCGCGCTTCGCCGGGTCGAGCTCGACCCGGGCCTGGGCGACCAGTTCCTTCACATGCTCGTTCACGTAGCGGGTCATGTAGTTCTTGTTGGAATCGTGCCCCAGCACGAAGGTCGTCTTCTGATCGGGATCGATGATGTCGTTGGTCCAGTAGTTGACCGCGACATCATAGTCGCCGTTCACCTCCATATCCCAGGTCTGGCTGGGATCGGTCTTCTGCAGATCCACGGTAACGCCGATCTTGGCCAGCTGCTGCTGCACCAGGACCGCGATCTGCTCGTCGACCTCGTCACCGGCGTTCACCAGGTACTTGAGGGTCAGGCCGGCGGCACCGGCATCCGCCAGCATCTGCTTGGCCTTCTCCGGATCGTAGGGCCGGCGCAGGTTGTCGGCGTAGTAGTAGAGCGCGCCTTCCGGGATGTAGGAATTCGCCTCCTTGCCGAAGCCGAAGGTCACGGTATCGACGATCGCCTTCTTGTCGATCGCCATGTCCAGCGCCTGCCGCACTTCCTTCTTGGCCAGGGCGCCGTGCTCGTGATTGATCATCATGTGGTCTTCGCGGGTCGAGGTGTCGAGCAGGACCTGCAGGTCGGGATTCTTCTTCAGTTCCGCCAGCTGCGAGAACGGCACGAAGATGGCGGCGTCGAGCTCGCCGGCCTGCACCTTCAGCATGCGGGTATTGTCATCCGGCACCGAGATCCACTCGACGCCGTCGAGCTGTACGCGGTCCGCCTGCCAGAAATTGGGGTTCTTCTTCAGCACCACCTTCTCGCCGCGCTTCCACTCCTCGACGGTGAAGGCGCCGGAGGTCGCCGTTGGCTTCTCGCCATAGGCTTCCTCGCCGGCGGCGGTGACCGCCTTCTCCGACAGCACCGACGCACCGGGCATCGCCAGCGACGCCAGGAACGGCGCCGAGGGCTGGTTCAGCGTGACGACCATCGTCCGGTCGTCCTTGGCTTCCGCCGTCTTGATGATCTTGTAGAGATCGCTCCACAGCGAGCCCGGATTGTCGCGGATCCGGGTCAGGGTGAAGACCGCGTCCTTGGCGGTGATCGGCGATCCGTCCGAGAACTTCGCATCGCGGATCTTGAAGGTGTAGACCAGGCCGTCGGCCGAGGCCTCCCAGCTTTCCGCGATGCCGGGCTCGAGCTTGGTGCCGCTCTTGTCGACCCGCACCAGCACGTCATAGACGTTGGAGAAGCACCAGAAATCGACGTTCTGGGCCGTCTTGATCGGGTCGAAGGTGGTCCCGTCCTCGCGCCGGCCGATGGTCAGCACGCCGCTCGCCTCCGCCAGGCTGCTGCCCAGCGTCGCGGCGGCGAGAACCCCCGCCACGCAGAGTCCGATCCAGTTTCGTCTTTTCATGTGCCTCTCCTCTGTTCAGGTTCGTCGATGGGCTTGATCGTCAGTATACAGGTGGCAGGCGACCCGAAGTCCATCCACCTGTTGCAGAAGCGGCGGGTCGCCGGCGCGGCAGGCCGGCATGACCCGCGGGCATCGCGGGTGGAAGGCGCAGCCGGACGGCAGCTGAACCGGGCTGGGCGGCTCCCCGGCCAGGGGATCCCGCGGCAGCGGCCGGTCCGGGTCGATTTCGGGAATGGCCCGGATCAGCGCCTGGGTATAGGGATGCTTCGGCTGGGCGAACACCGCCTCGGTGGCGCCGATCTCGACGATGCGCCCCAGATACATGACGGCGACCCGGTCGCAGAGCCGGCGCACCACCGCCAGGTCATGGGCGATAAAGATCATCGCCAGGTTCATCCGGGCCTTGAGATCGATCAGCAGGTTGATGATCTGGCCCTGGATCGACACGTCCAGCGCCGCCACGCATTCGTCGGCGATCACCAGCTTGGGCTCGATGGCCAGGGCCCGGGCGATGCCGACGCGCTGGCATTGCCCGCCGCTGAGGGTGGCCGGCCGGCGGTTGACGAGCTCGGCGCCGAGGCCGACCAGGGCCATCAGGTCCCGCACCCGCCCGCCGATCGCCGCGGCCGGCGCCTTCCGGTGCACGCGCAGCACCTCGCCCAGCGTCTCGCCCACGGTCATCCGCGGATTGAGCGCATTATAGGGATCCTGGAAGATCATCGCCGTCTCGGCGCGCAGGGCCGCGATCTCCGCGGCATCGGCCCGGACGATGTCGCGCCCGGCCAGAAGGATGCGGCCCGCCGTCGCCGGCTCCAGGCACAGGACGGCACGGCCCAGGGTGCTCTTGCCGCAGCCGGATTCCCCGACGATGCCCAGGGTCTCGCCGGGGTCGAGCGCAAAGGTCACGCCGTTGAGCGCGCGCACCTGCGGGCGCGCCCGCCCCGGCCAGGCCAGGCCGCCGGTCCGGAAATGGACCTCGAGATCGGCAACTTCCAGCAGCGGCCCCGGTGCCATCAGGCGGCCCCCGCCTTGCGGCCGGAGGCGGCGACATGGCAGGCCGCCAGATGGCTGACGGCGGCATCGGAGGAGAGGTCGACCAGCGCCGGCCGGATGTCGCGGCAGACCGGTATCGCCTCGCTGCAGCGCGGATGGAAGCGGCAGCCCGTCGGCATCGCCTCCAGCGACGGCGGCTGGCCGGGGATCGTGGCGAGATGGCGCTCCGCCGTGGCCTGGGCCGGCTGGCAGGCGATGAGCCGCGCGGTATAGGGATGCAGCGGCGCCTTCAGGGTCACCCGCTTCGGGCCGCGTTCGACGATGCGCCCGCCATACATCACGGCGATCGAATCGCAGGTCTGCGCGACGATGCCGAGATCGTGGGTGATCAGGATGATCGACAACCCGCGCCGGTCACGGAGATCGAGCAGCAGGCGCAGGATCTGCGCCTGGACCGTCACGTCCAGCGCCGTCGTCGGCTCGTCGGCGATCAGGATCGCCGGGTCGCAGGCCAGCGCCGCGGCGATCATCGCGCGCTGCCGCATGCCGCCGGAGAATTCGTGCGGGAAGCCGTCGATCCGGCGCTCCGGATCGGGAATGCCGACCTGGCGCAACAGGTCGATGGCCGCGGCGCGGGCCGCGCTGCGCCCGATCTCGCGGTGGAACCTCAGGCTCTCGCCGATCTGCTCGCCGATCCGCATCAGCGGATTGAGATGGCTGGTCGGGTTCTGGAAGATCATGCCGATCTCGCTGCCGCGCATCGCCCGCAGCTCGGCTTCCGACGCGGCGGCGGCATCCCGGCCGTTGAGCAGCAGGCTGCCGCCGGTGATCCGCAGGCTGTCGGCCGGCAGCAGGCGCATCAGGGCGCGGCAGGTGACGCTCTTCCCCGAGCCGCTCTCGCCGACCAGGCCCAGCACCTCGCCGCCCGCCAGGCTGAAGGAGACCCCGTCGACGATGGTCCTGGGCACGGCGCCCTTGACGGTCGCCACCGAGAGATCCCGTACCTCGAGGACGGTCGGGCTCATTCGCGCAGCCCCAGCTTCTCACCGAGCCCGTCTGCCAGCATGCTGAAGCCGAAGGCCATCAGCACGATGGCCAGGCCCGGAAAGGCGGTGATCCACCAGGCGATGGAGATGAAGTTCTGGCCCTCGGCGATCATGATGCCCCATTCCGCGGTCGGCGGCTGGACGCCGAGGCCGAGATAGCTGATCGAGGATCCGGCAAGCACCACCAGCACCATGTCCGACATCGAGAAGACGATCGAGGCGACGATCGAGTTCGGCAGGATGTGGCGGAACATGATGCGCAGATGACCATAGCCGAGGCTGCGCGCCGCCAGGACGAAGTCGCTGGTCTTCAGCACCAGGACCTGGGCCCGGATCAGCCGCGCATAGGACACCCAGCCGACCAGGGCGAGGGCGATGTAGAAGCTGGCCAGGCCGGGCCCCAGGATCGCGATGATCGAGAGCATCAGCACCAGGAAGGGAAAGGCCAGCACCACGTCGACCAGCCGCATGAAGCCGGCATCGACGATGCCGCCGAAATAGCCGGCGACGGCGCCGATGCTGGTGCCGATGATGAACGGGAACACCACGCCGATGACGCCCATCTGCAGGTCGATCCGTGCGCCCCAGATCACCCGCGAGAGGATGTCGCGCCAGAAATTGTCGGTGCCGAAGGGATGCGCCAGGCCCGGCCCCAGCAGCTTCGCCGGCAGGTCCTGGGCGATCGGGTCATAGGGCGCCAGCCAGGGGGCGAACAGCGCCGCCGCCGCCCACATCCCGATGATCGCCAGGCCGATCCGGAGCGGCAGCGGACCCCGGGCCTGCGGCAGCCAGCCGAAGCGCGACGCCGGGGGTGCGGCAACGCTCACAACCGGATCCTCGGGTCGATCGCCACGGTGACGATGTCCGAGGCGAAATTGACCAGCACGGAGGCGCAGGCGAAGGCCATCGCCACCGCCTGCACCACCATGTAGTCGCGCGAGAAGATCGCCCGTACCAGCAGCTGGCCCATCCCGGGGATCGAGAACACGGTCTCGATCACCACCGTGCCGCCGATCAGCCATCCGATGTTGATCGCCAGCAGGTTGATCGTCGGGATGATCGAGTTCGGCAGCACGTGGCGCCAGAAGATGGCGCGCTCCGGCAGCCCGCGCGCCCGGGCGGCGGTGGCATAGTCCGACGCCATCTCGGCGATCATGCTTGCCCGCAGGTTCCGCGTCAGCACCGCGGACAGCGCCAGCGCCACGGTAAGACAGGGCAGCACCATGTGATGCAGGCGGTCGAGGAAGGTATCGCCGTAGCCGGAGACCGGGAACAGGTCGAGCCGCACGCTGAACAGGATCATCAGCATGATGTCGAGCCAGAAGGCGGGGAAACCGAGGCCGGCGGTCGAGAAGATGCGGATCAGGTGATCCGCCAGCCGGCCCTTGCGGTTGGCGGCGAGGGCCGCGATCGGCACCGCCAGGGCCAGGGCCAGGAGGACGCTGCCGGCGACCAGCACGGCCGTCGGCTCGATCCGCTCTGCGACGATGCCGAGGACCTGGGTCTTGTAGAGGATGGATTTCCCCATGTCACCCTGGAACAGGTTCTTCAGGAAGTACAGGAACTGCAGCCAGAGCGGCTCGTCCAGCCCGAACTGCGCCCGGATGCGCGCGATCGCCTCCGGCGTTGACTTGGTGCCGAGCAGGATGCGGGCCGGATCGCCGGGGATCGAGCGCACCAGCACGAAGGTAATCACGCTGATCCCGAACAGCACGGGGACGAGCTGCAGCGGCCGGAACAGCACGAAGCGGAAGCGGTGCATGGAACCTAGGCCCGTCCCTTCTGCCGCCCCAGGAAGTCCAGCAGCAGGGCACGGTAGGCTTCCGGTTCCTCGTAGAACGGGGAATGCGAACTGTCCGGGAAGATCCGGATCTCGGCATTCGGCAGGGCCTGGTGCATGCGCATGCCGCAGGCCGGCGTCAGCACGTCATGCTGCCCGTTGACGACCAGCGCCGGCTGGCCCAGGCGGCCGAGGTCGGCGATCCGGTTCCAGGTCGCGATCTCGCCGATGTAGTGGTACTCGTTGGGCCCCTGGATCTTCATGTAGATCGGGAAATTGAACCCGGCCTTCGATCGCGCGCCGGGCAGCGGTCGTTCCGGCAGCCGGCGGATGTGCCGGAAGTCCAGCAGCTCCACCGCCGCCGCATAGGCCGGGTGATCGTAGAGGCCGCGGGCCTCGAAGCTCTGCATCATCGCCACCGTCTCGGCGCCGAGGGCGCCGCGCAGGCGCTCGATCTCGACCAGCAGATGCGGGATGTCGGCACAGGTGTTCGACCAGATCATCGACCTGATCCGTGCCGGATGCATGAGGGCATACTCGATGCCGCACCATCCGCCCCAGGAATGACCGAGAAAATGCACCCGCTTTAGGTCGAGGGCGTCGAGCACCTGCTCGACCTCGTCGACGTAGCGCGCCAGCGTCCAGAGCGCCGGGTCGGCCGGGTGGTCGGAATTGCCGGTCCCCAGCTGGTCGTGGACCACCAGGCGGTAGCCGTGCTCGACCAGCGGCACCAGCGGATCGCGGAGGTAGTCGCAGGGCAGTCCCGGTCCGCCGTTGAGAGCGAAGATCACCTCGTCGCCGGTGCCGTAGCTGTAGGCGACCACCTTGTGGCCGTGCACCTTGATCTCGTAGGTCGCGTCGGGCGTGCGGTCGTCCCAGACGCGAAACCCGTTCGCCAGCCGGCCGGTGGCGGCCATGCCGCGGTCGGGCGCGGATGCCGGCATCAGCGGCCCCGATGCTTGTTCAGGAAGGCCCGCAGCACCGGATAATAGGCATGCGGCTCCTCGTAGAAGGGCATATGGCTGCTGTTCGGGAAGACGTGCAGCTCGGCATCGGCAATGTGTAGCTTCATCCGCAGGGCGCAGGCCGGGGTCAGCTCGTCATGCTGGCCGGTGGTGATCAGCACCGGCACCTTGATGCGGTGCAGATCCGGAACCCGGTTCCAGTCCTTCAGGTTGCCGGTATAGAGGAACTCGTTCGGCCCCTGCATCGTGCCGTAGGGGCCCATGTTCCAGCCGTCGAGCGAACGCTTCAGCGGCGCCGGCCATTCCTCCAGCCGGCAGACATGGCGATAGTTCAGCAGGGTGATCGCCGCCATGTATTCCGGATGGTTGATCGTGCCCTGCGCCTCGTGGCGCTGCATCATGGCGATCGTCTCCGATCCCAGGGCAGAGCGCAGCCGCTCCAGCTCGGAAATGAGATGCGGCATGTCGGCATTGGTGTCCTCGAGGATCAGCGTCTTCAGCGCCTCGGGATGGGTCAGCGCATATTCGATCCCCAGCCAACCGCCCCAGGAATGGCCGAGCAGGTGCACCCGGCCGAGGCCGAGGGCCTGGCGCACGGTCTCCGTCTCGGCGACATAGCGCTTGATCGTCCACAGCTTGGTGTCGGTCGGGTGGTCGGAGGCGCCGGTGCCGAGCTGGTCGAAGGTCACCACCCGGTAGCCCTGGTCGACCAGGCAGGAATGCGCCTCGCGCAGGTAGTCGCAGGGCAGGCCCGGGCCGCCGTTCAGGCAGAACACCGTCTCGTCGCCCTTGCCGAAACTGTAGGTGACGACCTTGAAGCCGTCGACCTTGATCTCGCGCCGCTCGTCCGGCGCCATTTCCCGCCACATGCCGTCCCCCTGCCGTTCCTGCCGTGTCTTGTCCTCGGCTTGGCCCATCTTGACGCCAATTCACCCGTTCTTGACAAGGGCCAACCAATGACCGGCACCGCCTTTCGCCGGTTCCGCGCCGTTTCGTATTGCGATACCCGGCACCGATGCGCTAGGCAGGTCGGGACCCCACGGCGGAAGCTCCCATGGCCCAACCGAATATCCTCTTCGTCATGTTCGACCAGATGGCAGCCCTGTCCCTGCCGGGCTACGGCCATCCGCTGGTGAAGACGCCGAACCTGAACCGCCTGGCCGCCGCCGGCACCCTGTTCGAGAACGCCTATTGCAATTCCCCGCTGTGCTCGCCGGCCCGTTTCGCGCTGCTGACCGGCTGCCGTCCCTCGCGCATCGGCGCCTACGACAATGCGACGGAACTGCCCTCCGGCATCCCGACGCTGCCGCATTATCTGCGCGCGGCCGGCTACCGCACCTGCCTCTCCGGAAAGATGGATTTCACCGGCGCCGACCAGCTGCACGGCTACGAGGAGCGCCTGACCACCGATCTCGCCCCCTCGGATTTCGGTTGGGTCCCGGACTGGACCCGGCCCGACGCGGTGCAGCCCTGGTATCATACGCTGCAGAGCGTCGCCGAGGCGGGCCCCTGCGACTACACGCTCGCCATGCAGTACGACGAGGATGCCTTCTTCCGGGCCGGCCAGTGGCTGCACCAGGCGGCAGGCGACGCCGATCCGCGCCCCTTCATGCTGACGGTCTCGATCATGCACCCGCACGATCCCTATCAGGGGCCGCGGCGCTTCTGGGACCTCTACGATCCTGCCGCGATCGACCTGCCGCGGGTCGAGCCGCTGCCGCCCGCCGCCCGCGACAAGGTCGGCCAGCGCATGTACCGGCTCTACGACCGCGGCGAGATCCCTGTCGGCGCCCGGGAGATCCGCAACGCCCGCCACGCCTACTACGCCATGATCACCTATGCCGACGATCTCCTCGGCCAGCTGCTGCGCAAGCTCGAGCTGCTCGGCCTCGCGGAGAACACCCTCGTCGTCGCCACCTCGGATCACGGCGACATGCTGGGCGAGCGCGGGCTCTGGTACAAGATGAACTTCTTCGAGCGCGCCGTCCGGGTGCCGCTCATCCTGGCCGGCCCCGGCATCGCCGCCGGCCGCCGCATCGCCCAGCCGGTCTCGCATCTCGATCTCCTGCCCACCCTCGGCGAGCTCGCCGCCGGCAGCGCCTTTGCGCCGACCGGCCGGCTGGACGGCGCCAGCCTCGCTCCGGCCCTGCGCCACGGCGAGGCGCCGGTGGGCGAGGTGGTCGGCGAATACATGGGCGAGGGCTACGACCATCCGGTGGTGATGCTGCGCCGCGACCACTGGAAGCTGGTCTATTCCCGGCACGATGGCGCCGCCCTCTACGATCTCGCGGCGGATCCGCTGGAGCTGCGCAACCTCGCCGACGACATCGCCTATGAGGAACAGCTGCGCGGCCTCATTGCCGAGATCGAGCGGCGCTGGGACCTCGACCGGATTCATGCCGAGGTGCTGGAGAGCCAGGGCCGCCGCCGGCTGATCCACCGCGCCCTCACCCGGGGCAAGCTGGCGCCCTGGGACTACGAGCCGCGCAGTGATGCCGCCGGCCTCTATTACCGCAACTACAGCAGCGATCCGCCGGATCCCGACCGCGCCCTGCGCCTGCCGCGCCGCCGGGACTGAAGCCGGGCGCCTGCACCGCGCCTAGCCCAGCGCGGCGCTCAGCGCATCGCCGAAGATCCGCGCCCAGGTAGCGATACCCGGCGCCGTTGCAACCATGTCCTGGCGAAACTCCACCTGGATATGGGCGAGCCCCCGGCGCATGGCATGCACCGGCACGCTGTAATCCTCCGCCGGGTCCAGCGCATAGGGCTGGTTGTCGCCGACGGCAAACCCGCCCAGGTTGCGCAGGGCGGCAAGCAGCGGATCGGCCAGGCGGCGATCCTCGAACGACGATATCGCGATCTGCCACGGCCGCGCGACCCCGCCCATGGCCGGCGTCATCGAATGGATCGACAGCACGACCGGTGCGAGGCCGGCATCGCATTTGCGCGCAACCGCCCGTTCGACCGCATCGTGATAGGGGATGAAGTAGCGCTCCGCCCGCTGCGCACGGTCGGCCGTGGTCAGGCCCCGATTGCCCGGGATCGTGGTCCCGTCGCTGACTTCGGGAATCGACGAGGGATCCGCGACAGGCCGATTGCAGTCGATCACCAGGCGCGAAGTGCCGCAGATGATCGCCGGGGCGTCGAACCGCCCGGCGAGCCGTTCGGCGATGCCGGCGCTGCCGATGTCCCAGGCGATGTGCCGTACCAGTTCCGACGTCGGCAGCCCGAGATCGCTGAGTTCGGGCGGCACCCGGTTGCTGGCATGATCGGCGAAGATGACGAAGGGTGCCGGGCCCTCCTCATTGAGGGTTCGGTAGGCTAGATGGGCACTGCTCACCGGAGCGTCCTCCCGATTCGATCACCGTCTGGCGCGGAACCTAGCACAGGTTTTTCCGCCGCCGGAACCGCGGCCGGCACTCTTGTAAGGCGCTGGCGCTTGTGGCTTCCTAGCGATCCGAATTCGCGCGATGGGGAGCGGCATGGCTGAGGGGGATATCGTCTATCTGGCGTGGAACGACTACGTGGGCATCACCCGCTGCCGCGGGGTGCCGGAAGGCGATGTCGAGAAGCGCCTGGCCTACGGCCTCGGCTGGGCGGTGGCCGGCCAGGCCCTGACGCCTTTCGAGGATATCGCGCCCAATCCCTGGGGGCCGATGCTGGAGGTCCGCCAGACGCCGGTGCCGGAGACCGCCACCCATATCGACATCTGGCCGGACGCCCCAGCCTTCCGCTTCTATCTCTGCGATTCCAAGGTGGCCGACGGCAGCAACTGGGACTGCTGCACCCGCGGCTTCATGAAACAGGCCCTGGCCGATTTCGAGCGCGAGACTGGCTTGCGCTTCATGGCCTCCTTCGAGCACGAATTCCTGCTCTCCGGCCAGGCGACGGCCTGGGCCCCGCCCTTCTCCATCGAATCGGTGCGCAACGTCGCCGGCTTCGCCCGCGACGTCACCCGCGCCCTGCAGCAGGCCAAGGTCGAGCTCGAGGCGGTCGAGCCGGAATACGGGGTTTCCCAGTACGAAATCTCCTGCGCCCCGGCGACCGGCGCCATGGCGGGCGATCGCGCGGTCATTACCCGGGAGGTGATCCGCGAAGCGGCGCGGCGCCTCGGCTATCGCGCAAGCTTCACGCCGAAGCCCGCCCTGGACAGCGTCGGCAACGGCGCCCATGTGCATTTCAGCTTTCTCGACGCCGCCGGCAACAACGCCTCCTATGACGCCAACGGCACCGGCGGCGCCAGCCTGGTGGCGCAGCAGTTCATCGCCGGCGTGGTGCGGCACATGCCGGCGCTCTGCGCCCTGGTGGCGCCGAGCCCAGTCTCCTACTACCGCCTCGGTCCGCATCACTGGAGCTGCGGCTATGCCAGTTTCGGCATCCAGAATCGCGAGGCCGCGGTGCGTATCTGCCCTTCGCCGGAGCGCGATCCGGCGCGCAAGGCCAAGGCGTTCAACATGGAGCTGCGCGCGCCCGATGCCACCGCCAGCCCGTACATGGTGATCGGCGCCCTGGTCCGCGCCGGCCTCGAGGGCATCCGCGCCAAGCTGCCTTTGCCCGCGGCCTGCGACCGCGATCCGTCCGACTACAGCGATTTCGAGCGCGGGCAGCTCGGCATCAGGCCCTTGCCGGGATCGCTCGCCGGCGCCCTGGACCTGCTCGACCGCGATGCGGTTGCCAGGGCCTGGATGCCGCAGGCGATGTACGACTCCTATGTCGGCGTGAAGCGCAAGGAGATCGAGATGTTCGACGGCGCGGAAGCGGCTTTCATCTGCAAGCGGTATCACGATGCCTATTGAGCTCGACGTCGACCTGCCGCTGATCGATCACCACTGCCACGGGGTCTCGCCGGAGGACCTGGATTTCAGGCAGTTCCAGGCGCTGTTCAGCGAGAGCTACCGGCCGGCGCCGAAAGGCACAACGGAGTTCCAGAAGCCGCTGGGGCTGGCGATCCGCCGCTTCTGTGCGCCGGTGCTCGATCTCGAGCCGTCCTGCGCCGCCGAAGCCTATGTCGAGCGGCGCCTTGCCCTGGGCGCCGCCGAGGTCAACCGGCGCTTCCTGCGCAACTGCGGGCTGCAGTCGCTGCTGATCGACACCGGGCATCGCAGCGCCTCGATCATGACCGTCGAGGCGATGGAACAGGCGGCGGCGCGGCCGGCGCGCGAGGTGGTGCGGATCGAGGCGGTGATCGAGGAAGTGGCGCGGTCCGGCATCAGCGGCGAGCGCTTTCCCGCGGCGATGGCCGATGTCCTCGCCCAGCGGGCGGCGTCCGCGGTCGGCCTGAAGACCATCGTCGCTTATCGCTGCACTTTCAAGATCGACCAGACGGCGCCGCGCCGCGACGAGGTCGTCGCCGCGGCCGACCGCTGGTTCGCCGCCGCCGCCGCCGCCGAGAAGTGGCGGCTGGCCGATCCCACCATCGTGCGGCACGGGCTGTGGATCGGCGGCGAGATCTGCCGCCAGCGCGGGATTCCGCTGCAGGTGCATGTCGGCTTCGGCGATCCCGACGTCTACATGCATGCCTGCGACCCGACGCATTTCACCGACTTCATCGCCGCGATGGAGCAATGGGAGGTGCCGATCACCCTGCTCCACAACTACCCTTTCCAGCGCGAGGCGGCCTGGCTTTCCGAGGTGTTCCAGAACGTCTACTATGACGTCGGCGTGATCCTGAACTATGCCGCCCCGATGTCGGCGGACATTCTCGGCGAGGCCCTCGAGATGGGAAAATTCTCCAAGCTGCTCTACAGTTCCGATGCGTTCGGCCTGAGCGAGCTCTATTACCTGGGGGCGCTGCTGTTCCGCCGCGCGCTGAAGAAATGCCTCGATCGCTGGCGGTCGGAGGATTTCTGCTCGCTGGCCGATGCCGAGGAGCTGGTGCGCCTGGTCGCCGCCGAGAACGCCCGGCGCATCTATCCACTGCAGGGGATCTGAGATGGCACCGGTGCTGAGCCGCGAGATCCCCCTGGTGGCGCGGGAGGCCGCGCTGCTGTTCATCGACGTGCAGAACTTCGCGGCGAAACGCCAGGGTGCCGAGTTCAAGGACCTGCCGGAAGCCGAGTTCCAGGCGAAATACGGCTGGTACTTCGACGTGCTGAAGACTGCCACCATTCCCAACATGCAGCGGCTGCAGAACGCCTGCCGCGCCGCCGGGATCGAGGTCATGTACACCACGATCGAGAGTCTGACGCGTGACGGCCGCGACCGCAGCCTCGACTACAAGATCACCGGCTTCAACGTGCCGAAGGGCGCCTGGGACGGCCGGGTGATCGACGAGCTGGCGCCCGGCGACGACGAGATCAACCTGCCGAAATCGTCGAGCAGCGTCTTCGTCTCGACGCATATCGACTACATCCTGCGCAATCTCGGGGTGAAGCAGCTGGTGGTCTGCGGCCTGATCACCGATCAATGCGTCGAATCGGCGATCCGCGACGCCTGCGACCTCGGCTACCTGGTGACCCAGGTGACCGATGCCTGCGCCACCTACAGCCAGGAGCGGCACGACTATTCCCTGCGCGCGATCAAGGGCTATTGCCGGCAGCGCACCACCGAGCAGGTGCTCGCCGAGATCAGCTGACCGCCCGCGGCAGCTCCTCGCCGAGCAGCACCAGTTCGCCGTCGAACCGCACCAGCGCCGCGCGGATGAAGGCGACGTCGGTCGCACGGCTGTGCATGGCGTCGTAGGCGTTGGGTGCCCGGGCATCGCCGGGATACTTCCCCGCCGGGTGCCGGTAGAGGTCGATGCCGGCGACGACGATCTTCTTCGGCTGCAGGGCGACGGCGGCGGCGATCATCAGCGCGCCGTTGGTCGGGCGGAAATCCCAGCTGCCGGTGTCGACGAGTTCGGGGAAAACCGCATAGCCCTGCCGGGGTGGGCGACGGCGCAGGCAATGGGTCCAGAGGATGCGGTTGGCGTCCGGCCGGGTGGGGAAAACCAGCATGGCTTCGGTGTTTTGCGGCGGCAGATCCGGGTCGGCGGTGAAGATAACCGCGGGATTCCGGGCAAAATCGCGGTCCTGCCACTGGTAATTCACCCGGAAAAGCACGGTGAAATCCTGGTTTCTCACGGTGGATTCCTCGCTGGACGGACCGTTGCCGAGGCAGAGAATCGCCGCCGGATCGGCCAGTTTCGCCCTCAGCGCCGTTAACTTGTATATACAAGTTGCGCCGAGCCCGGCGAGCAGCCCGGCCGACAGCCGGTCGGCGCAATTTTCCCAGCGATTCCGGGGGCTTGGCCAGGAAGACCGGCTCAGAGCGTGGCACCCAGGTGCCAGGGGGCGAATTCGTCCTCGCCATAGCCCAGAAGCTCGCTGCGCGACCGCTTGCCGGAGGCGGTCTCCAGGATCAGCCGGAAGATCCGTTCGCCCATTTCCGCGACGCTGGAACCGCCGTCGAGGATCTCGCCGCAGTTGATGTCCATGTCGTCCTGCATGCGGTTGTACATCGGCGTGTTGGTGGCGAGCTTCAGGCTGGGCGCCGGCTTGCAGCCGAAGCAGGAGCCGCGGCCGGTGGTGAAGCAGATCATGTTGGCGCCGCCGGCCACCTGGCCGGTCACCGAGACCGGGTCGTAGCCCGGCGTGTCCATGAAGACGAAGCCGCGCTTGGTCACCGGCTCGGCGTATTTGTAGACGTCGACCAGGTCGCTGTGGCCGCCCTTGGCGGCGGCGCCCAGGGACTTCTCGAGGATGGTGGTGAGGCCGCCGGCCTTGTTGCCGGGCGAGGGGTTGTTGTCCAGGGACTCGTCGTTCTTGGCGGCGTATTTCTCCCACCAGCGCAGGAGATCGAGGAGCTTGTTGCCGACCTCGTCGCTGACCGCGCGGCCGAGCAGCATGTGCTCGGCGCCATAGATTTCCGGCGTCTCGGAGAGGATCGAGGTGCCGCCGTTGCGGACCAGCAGGTCCGCCGCCGCGCCCAGCGCCGGGTTGGCGGTGATCGCCGAGAAGCCGTCGGAGCCGCCGCATTGCAGGCCGAGGACGAGGTGCTTCGCCGGCAGGGTCTCGCGCCGCACGGCATTGGCGGCGGGCAGCATCTCCTTGATCCTGGCGATGCCGGCCTCGACCGTCTTGCGGGTGCCGCCGGTCTCCTGGATCACCAGGGTGTGGATGCGCTGCCCGACCAGTAGCCCCTCTTCCGCCACCTGGCGCGGCATCTGGTTGGATTCGCAGCCGAGGCCGATGATCAGCACGGCGGCGAAATTGGCATGCTTGGCATAGCCGCCGATGGTGCGGCGGAGCGTGTAGTAGCCCTCGGATTCGGTGCCGCCGGCGCAGCCGCTCTTGTGGGTGAGGGCCACCACGCCGTCGACATTGGGATAGTCGCGCAGGGCCTCGGGCCCGTGGAAATGATCGGCGATCATCCGCGCCACCTGGGCCGAGCAGTTCACCGTGGTGAGGACGCCGATATAGTTCCGCGTCGCCACCGACCCGTCGGCGCGCCGGATGCCCTGGAAGGTGGCGGCCTCGGCCTCGGGCAGTATCGTGTAGTTGCTGCGATGGGCGCCGATGGCGTGATCGGCGGCGCTGGGACGGAATTCCACGTTGTGCACATGGATATGCTGACCGGGCGCGATCGCCTGGGTCGCCATGCCGATGATCTGCCCCAGCTTGCGCACCGGGGCACCGCTGGCGATCGGCTTGATCGCCAGCTTGTGGCCGCGGCCGATGCGCACCTCGGGGGTCACGTCGCCGAAGCCGATCGCTTCGCCGGCCCGGAGATCCCGCGTCGCAACCACCAGGGGATCCGCCGGGTTCAGCTGCAGGACCGGCGGCTGGTTGGTTCTATCGGTCATCGACGGCGTCTCCCGGGGCTGGACCAGGGACAAATCAGCGGCGGATTTGTCCGACATATCGGCAGGTGATTGTCGCGATTTGAGACGGCGCATCAAGGGGGAAGTTGGCTTGCCCGAGGCGCGTTCGGCGGTTCCGAAATGCCGGCGAAGGGCTGGCGGCCGAAGAAGGATCCCGCGACCGACGCCGCTCCGCCGCTAGCGGGCGCCGCCGCCGTCCATGACGATGGTCTGGCCGGTGATGTAGCCGGCGCCGGCGAGGAGATAGAAGATCGCTTCGGCATAATCCGCCGGGGTGCCGGCGCGGCGCAGCGGGAGCCGGGCGACCGTCGCCTTCAGTTCGTCGGGGTCGAAGCGGCAGTCCCATTCCGAGCCGCTGACGATATAGGGGGCGATGGCGTTCACCCGGACCTCCGGCCCCAGGGCATGGGCCCATTCGGTGGTGAGCAGGATGAGCGCCGCCTTGGTCGCGGCATAGACGCTGGAGGAGCCGCCCATGCCGAGGCCGGCGGTCGAGGCGACATTGACCACGGCGCCCTTCGCCTGCCTGAGATGCGGCGCCGCGGCCTTGACGCAGCGATAGGGACCGATCTGGTTCACCGCGACCAGCTTCGCCCAGAAGGCCTCGTCCATGCGGGCGAAATCGTCGGCGGGGATGGGGGCGGAGGTGCCGGGTGTGGCGGCATTGTTCACCAGATAGTCGAGCCGGCCGAAATGATCGACGGCGGCGCCGATCATGGCCTCGACATCGGCCGGCTTCGCGACATCGCCGGGAAGCGCGGCGACGTCATGGCCGAGTGCCCTGAGCCGCGCGGCTTCGGCGGCGAGACGCGGATTGCCGGCAAGATCGTTGAGGGCGATGCGGGCATTGGCGGCGGCGAGGCGCTCGACCGTCGCGAGGCCGATGCCGGAGGCGGCACCGGTGACGAAGGCGACCTTGCCCGAAAGATCGGCGGTGATCATCGACGGCTCCCCTGCTGCGGATTGCGGTGCTCCAGCGCGCTGGCACCGGTACCTCCCGCACTGGCACCCCCGGCACTGGCACCCCCGGCGCCGGCCCGCAGTCTAGCCCGCCGGTGGCGATAGGCATGGATGAAATTGAGGCTGGCGCGGTAGCCGAGCGTGCCCGCCAGGGCGGCCCAGGGGATCGAGCCCAGGCACATGGCGAGGCCCCAATCCTCCAGCATCATCTTGGCCATCAGGACGGCGTCCTGCCAGAGGGTGTGGTCGCCGCTGTGGAGGGTGTGCCAGAGATCGGCGAAGGCGGCATAGCCGGAGAGATCGCTGAAGCGCCCGAGCATGATCTGGCCGGTGACGTAGAGGAGATAGTAGATCGGCAGGATGGTGAAGACATTGGCGACCCAGGTCCAGGCCAGGGCCAGCATCAGGCTGAACTGCCACCGGCCGAACCGGGAGGCGAGCACCCAGAAGGCGACAGCGAGGGTGGTATGGAGGCCGCTGGTCGGGGTGAAGGCGAGGACGAGGCCGATCATGGTGCCACGCGCCGCATATTCCGGCGCATGCCAGGCCCGCAGCATCGGCACCACCAAGCGGTAGCGGAGCGCCCGGTGCAGGCGGGAGCGGTGACGGCTGGAGGTCAAAACCGGTCTGCCGGAAGGCGGGGGAGGCCAAAGGGCGATGCGCCAAGCATGTCGGGGCTACTCATGTCGGGGTGATTGTCTCCATTTGCGCCGGGGCGGCAAGCGGGATCTTAACCTCCCTCGACCATCCCAGAGGATTGCGTTCCCATAAGGCGTTCAAGGGCTTAGCCGGCATCATGCAATCGAGATCCGGCCCCCCGGCGGGCCGGGCCGTCGGCCGATTTAACCGCACCTTAATCAAACTCCGACAGGCTGTCCCGAGGTGGAACGAGCGCAGAGCAAGGGATGCACAGCAAAGGGCGCCAGCCGCGGGCAGCGCTGCTTAACCGCTACAGTACGCAGCTGGGGCTTCTGGTCAGCCGGCAGCGGACCGAGCTTGCCCTGCGCGTTGCCCATCAGGAGGCCGAGCGGGCCGCGGAAGAGGCGCGCCTCGCCCGGATCAATGCGGAAACCGCCAATCGGGCGAAGACCCAGTTCATGTCCAGCATGAGCCACGAACTGCGCACGCCCCTCAATTCCATCATCGGCTTTTCAGAGATCATCGTCAGCCAGGCCGGATCCGAGCCGGCAGAAGCCAAGATCGGCGAATATGCCGGGCTGATCCACGAATCCGGCGCGCATCTCCTCAAGGTGATCAACGAGATTCTCGACATCTCGCGGATCGAGGCGGGATCGCTCGACCTGCGCGAGGACTGGGCGGACATCCGCGGACTGGTCGACATGCCGGTGCGGCTCTGCCGGAAGGATGCCGAGGGCAAGCAGCTCGATCTGGCGGTCGAGCTGGCGCCGGACCTGCCGATGTTCTATTGCGACGCGCGGCGGATCCACCAGGCCCTGCTGAACCTCATCGCCAATGCCGCGAAATTCACCCCGGAGGGCGGCAGGATCAGCGTATCGGTTACCCGCGAGGCCGAGGGCGAGCGCAAGGGCGACCTGCGCATGGCTGTCGCCGATACCGGCATCGGCATCGCGCCGGAGCATTTCGCCGACGCCCTGGCGCCGTTCCGCCAGGTCGAGAACGAGCTCGGCAAGCGCTACAACGGCACCGGGCTCGGCCTGCCCCTGAGCAAGGGCTTCGCCGAACTGCACGGCGGATCGCTGCAGCTGGAAAGCACGCTGGGCAAGGGGACCACGGTCACCCTGCATTTTCCCAGGGAACGCCTGAGCGACGCCGCCGGTGCCGGGTGACATCGCGATGAACGATCTCAGCACAGCTGGACGGAACGGGGACCTGGAGCCGAGCGGCAAGACCGGCGCCGCGGACGACGGCAGCATCGGGCGCGGGCAACAGTTCGCCCGGGTGGTGTCGATCTCCGGCTCGCAGCTGGTGGCGCTGCTGGACGCTCAGCTCGACGACAAGGGGATCCTGCAGTTCACCGCGCCGCAGATCGGCGAGCTCGTGGCGATCGCGACGCGCGGCTCGACGGTGTTCGGCATCGTCACCGGGCTCAACATCCCACTGCCGGACAATGCCCATGTCGAACGCGAGCTGCGCATCATCGAGGTCGAGCTGATCGGCGAGATCGAGCGCGGCAGCGAGGGCAAGACCGGCGGCTTCCAGCGCGGCGTCTCCTCCTATCCCTCGCTGGACGACCTGATCAGCCATGCGACCCAGGCCGACCTGCAGCGGGTCTTCGTGCGGCCGGAGCTGCAGAGCGTGCGCATCGGGGCCTTGCACCAGGATCGCTCGGTGCCGGCCCTGATCTCGCCCAACGAGCTGCTCGGCAAGCATTTCGCGGTGCTCGGCACCACCGGATCCGGCAAGTCCTGCGCCGCCGCGACCATCCTGCGGGCGATTCTCAGCCAGCGCTCCAACGCGCACATGGTGATCATCGATCCGCACAACGAGTACTCCTCGGCCTTTGCCGACGTCGCCGAGGTGATCTCGCCGCAGAACCTGTCGCTGCCCTACTGGCTGCTCAATTTCGAGGAGCTGAAGGAACTGATCATCGGCCACGGCAGCAAGAACACCGATACCGACGCCATCGTGCTCAACGAGGTGGTGACCCAGGCGAAGCGCAACATGCAGCAATCCGGGGCGCAGCAGAGCATCGACCCCAACCTGCCGATCAACATCGACACACCGGTGCCCTATCGCGTCTCCGACGTCGCCAAGATCATCGACGAGATCCTGGGCAGCGTCGACAAGCCGGCGAATGTCGCGCCCTACCAGCGCATCAAGGAGAAATTCCAGAGCCTGCAGAACGACCGGCGCTACAGCTTCATGTTCGGCGGCCTCACCGTCTTCGACAACATGGCGAAGATCCTGGCCCGCATCTTCCGCGTGCCGGTCGCCGGCAAGCCGGTGACGGTGATCGACACCTCGGGCATGCCGTCGGAGGTGCTGAGCGTGGTGGTCACCCTGCTCTGCCGGATGACCTTCGATTTCGCTCTGTGGAGCGAACTCGCGGTGCCGATCCTGCTGGTCTGCGAGGAGGCGCATCGCTATGCGCCGCATGTCGACGGCACCGGCTTCGATTCGGCGCGGCTGGCGATGGCCAGGATCGCCAAGGAAGGTCGCAAATACGGCGTCTCGCTCTGCCTGGTCAGTCCGCGCCCCTCCGAGCTCTCGACCACCGTGCTGTCGCAGTGCGGCACCATCTTCTCGATGCGCCTGTCCAACCAGAAGGACCAGGAATACCTGCTGGCGGCACTGCCGGAATCCAGCACCGGCCTGATGGGCGAGCTGCCCTCCCTGCGCAACGGCGAAGCCATCGCCGTCGGCGAGGGCGTGCCGGTCTCGGCCCGGATCTGCCTCGACCTCCTGCCGGAGGACCAGCAGCCGAAAAGCCGCGCCGCGCCCTTCTCCAAGGCCTGGGGCGAGGACCAGATCGACGCCGAGTTCCTCAAGGAACTGGTCAACCGCTGGCGGCGGCAGCGCTAGAAGTCCCGCTGCCGGCCTTTACCTGATATTCCGCTTCGATACACCCCGATCAACAGGGCGGGTACGCCTGTGCCGACTGCACGCGCAAATCCGGCGCGCTTGTGATCGGCGACACAGTCCCGGTGCCTGACCCGCGGCGGCGGCGCACCCATATCCGTTCCGTGCGGATGCGGGGACGGCTGCACGGGAGAACGGTCATGAAGAAAGCCCTGCTTCTGGTTCCGGCGCTGCTGATCTCGGGATGCGCCTCGCAGCTGGTGGTGTCGGAATACGATTTCCGCCCGCTGCCGCCGGATTTCACTGCCATGCTGGCCGATCTGAACAGCGGCGCCCGCCAGCTCAACGACTTCGGCGACGTGAACTGCCGGTTCGAGACCGACCTCTCCACCGCGGCGCCGATGGCCCAGCACATCGACCTCGACATCAACGGCACCGTCGGCGACCCGGGCTCCAACGCCAACCTGCTGGCCTTCAACGGCACGGCCCTGCCCTGCACGCCCTCGCTGGCCGGGGTTGCCGGGAACATGATCGTCACCCTCAACCTCTCGACGGAAGCGCCGCTGGCGCTCGGCCAGGCGGTGCCGATCCTGGCGGCGAGCATCGTCATGGACGACGGCCGCGTCTTCTCGTCGGACGGCCTCTACGGCCGGTTCGCCGTCACCGCCCTGCATGCGGCCGAGGGGACGGCCACCGGCACCTTCGAGCTGGTCGCCGTCAACCGCACCGATCCCGCCGACAGCCGCTACCTGATCATGCGCGGCGGGCTGTTCAACGCCGACGATTGAACGGCACTTGCCTAGGCATAGTTGACGTAGATCGTCTTCTTCTGGAAATAGGCGTCGAGGCCGTATTTGCCGTCCTCGCCGCCGATGCCGCTGTGCCTGAGCCCGGCGTGATGGGCATGCACCGCGTCGCCGCCCGGGCGGTTGACGTAGATCTCGCCGAACTTGAGCTCGCGGATCAGCCGCATCAGCCGCCGCAGGTCCTTGGTGAAGACATAGGCGGACAGGCCGTAGCGGGATTCGTTGGCGAGCCGCAGGCCCTCGTCGAAGTCGGTCACCTGCATCAGCGGGATGACCGGGCCGAAGACCTCGTCTTGCATGATCGCCATGCGGTTGTCGGCGGCGGCGAGCACCGTCGGCTCGAACCAGTGGCCGCGGGCGAACTCGCCCTCGGTCAGGCGGTTGCCGCCGGCCAGCACCTTGGCGCCGCCGGCGACGGCGGCCTTCACCATGCGCTCGACCTTGTCGAGCTCGGCGCCGCTGAACTTCGGGCCGACATCGACCAGGCTGAGGGGATCGCCGACCTTCAGGCCCTTCACCGCCCGGACGAACTTCTCGGTGAACTCGTCGGCGACGCGCTCGTGGATGTACATACGCTCGTTGCAGATGCAGATCTGGCCGCAGTTCTCGAAGCGCGACGCCACCGCCGCCTTCACCGCGGCGCCGATGTCGGCATCCTCGGCGACGATGAAGGGCGCCTTGCCGCCGAGTTCCAGGCGGAGGATCTTCAGATCGTCGGCGGCGGCGCGGAAGATCGCCTTGCCGGCGCGGACGCTGCCGGTGAGGGTGATGAGGCGCGGGATCGGATGCGCCACCAGGGAGGCCCCCATGCCCTCGCCGGTCCCGCTCACCACGTTGATGACGCCGGGCGGGAAGTCGAGCTGGGTCGACAGCTGGGCGATCTCGAAGGCGGAGAGCGGCGTGCCCTCGTGCGACTTGATGACGATGGTGTTGCCGGCGACCAGGGCCGGGCCCATCTTGCGCGCGGTCAGCGCCGCCGGGTAGTTCCAGGCGGTCAGCCCCACCACCACGCCATGGGCGACCCGCTCGATCCAGACCTGCTCGTCGGGACTGTCGGACGGCAGGATGTCGCCGGTGATGCGGCGCGCCTCCTCCGCGGCATAGGTCAGGTAGAGCGCGGTGCCCTCGATCTCGCCGCGCGCCTCCTGCAGCGGCTTGCCCTGCTCGGCGACCACCAGCCGCGCCAGGCGATCGCGGTTCTCCAGGACCAGGCGGGCCAGCGCGGTGAGCAGCTTACCGCGCTCGACCGGCGGCATCGCCTCCCAGCCAGGCTGGGCGGCCTGGGCGGCGACCAGGGCGCGGTCGGCGTCGTCGGGCGAGCCCTTCGGCACCGAGGCGATGACCTGCCCGGTCGCCGGGTTTTCCACCTCGATCCATTCCTTGACCGTCGAATCCACCCACTGGCCGTTGATGAAATGCCGATAGCGCGGCACGCCGTTCACCAGTTCCTTCGTCGCGAGCATGAGCGTCTCCTCAAAATCGGCGCCGCGGCTACATCGCCGCGGCGAGCGGCTGATAGCCCATCTGGATCGGCAGCCACAGGGTTATTTCCGGCACGTAGACCAGCACGAACAGCAGGGCGATGAGCGCGAACAGGAACGGCCAGAGCTCCTTGCCGATCGCCGCCACCGGCACGCCGGAGACGCCAGAGATCAAGAACACCAGCTCGCCCATCGGCGGGGTCACCAGGCCGATCATCATGTTGACCACCGAGGTGACGCCGAAATGCACCGGGTCGATGCCGAGGCTGATCACCGTCGGCATCAGGATCGGCACCACGATCAGCAGCATCAGCATGGTGTCGAGGAAGGCGCCGAGGACCAGGAACAGGATGTTGACCGCGAACAGGAACATGTTGGGCGACATGTGCAGCGCGATCATCCAGGCGCCCATCGCCTCCGGAATCTGCTCGGCGGCGACGATCCAGTTCATCACCAGCGCCCCGGCGATGGTGATGGCGACGATGGCGGTCGAGCGCGAGGACTCGATGAAGACGTTGACCAGGCCGGCGAAGTTCAGGGTGCGGTACCAGCAGACGGCGAGGAGCAGTGCATAGGCGGCGGCGACCGCCGCGGCCTCGGTCGGCGTCACCGCGCCGCTGTAGATGCCGCCCAGCATGATGATCGGCAGCAGCAGCGCCGGCAGCGCGGTCTGCAGCGTGCGGACCGCTTCCGGCCGGGTCGGCTTCGGCTCGATCGGGAAGTCGCGCTTGCGGGCGATGACGCCGACGATGGCCATCTGCACCAGGCCCAGCATGACGCCGGGGATGACGCCGCCCATGAACAGGAAGCCGATCGAGGTGTTCGAGACCACGCCGTAGATCACCATCGGGATCGAGGGCGGAATGATCGGGCCGATGATGGCGGAGGTGGCGCTCAGGGCGGCGGAGAAGCCGGGGGCATAGCCGGCCTTCACCATCATGTCGACCTCGAGCTTGCCGGGACCGGCGGCGTCGGCGAGCGCGCTGCCGCTCATCCCGGAGAAGATCATGCTGGCGACGACGTTGACATGGGCCAAGCCGCCGCGCATGCGCCCGACCAGCAGGTTGGCGAACTCGAACAGCCGGTCGGTGATCTTGCTGGCATTCATGATGTCGGCCGAGAGGATGAACAGCGGCACCGACATCAGCACGAAGCTGCTGTAGAGGCCGCTCAGGCTCTGCGAGGCGACGATGGCGAGATCCTGGCCGGTCCAGATCAGGTAGACGAAGGCCGCGGCGATCATGGCATGGCCGATCGGCATGCCGAGAAACGACCACAGGAAGAACAGCGCGAACATCACCCAGGCGGCAAGACTCATGCGGCGGCGACCTTGTCAGAGATGCTGCTGCCAGGACGAACCCAGCAGCTTGCGGAGGCGTAGGGCGGTGCCGACGATGACCGCGACCATGAACACGGCGAAGCAGGCGTAGACCATGCTCAGGGGGACATGCAGGATCATGGTCTTGCGGGTCTGGCCGAAGACGTAGTCGAGGGTCACCCAGAGGCCAGCGAGGAAGGTCAGGCCGAGCGAGGCGGTGTTGAAGATGCCGACCAGCCGGCGCCAGCGCGGCGGGAACTTCAGGTAGAGCACGTCGAAGATGATGTGCTGGCGTTCGCTGACCAGCAGGTCGGAGGTCCAGAAGACGATCCAGATATAGGCGATCGAACAGATCTCCAGGGACCAGGAGACCGGCAGGTTGAAGACGTAGCGGCTGAAGATCTGGATCATGAAGGCGCCGAACATCGTGGCGAAGGCCGCGGCAGCGACCAGCTCGGCGAAGCGCTTCAGCTTGGGGCGCGGATCGATCATGGAGTCAGCTCATGCAGGGCCGGCAGCGGCCCGCCCGCTTCCCCGCCGGAACCTCCGGAGGGGGAGCGGGACGGTCGCTGCAATTGCCGTCGGCCGCGGGGCTTAGGCGCCGGCCTGCTTGATCCGGTCGAGCAGGCCCGCCGGCCAGCTCTTGGCGAAGTCGGATTCGGCGAACTTCTTCAGGACCTGCTCGCGGAAGGCGGCGACATCCGGTGTCGTCACCGTCACGCCCTTGCTCTCGAAGAAGGCGGCAGCATCCTTCTCGGTGGCGACCACGCCGTCGTCGTTCACCTTCTTGGCGTCGGCCTCGGCGGCCTCGATCGCCTTCCTTTCGTCGTCGGAGAGCGCCGCCCAGTAAGTGCTGGATACGGCGAAGAAGGTGTTGGAAACCATGTGCGCCGTCTGCACCACCTGCTTCGAGACCTCGTAGAACTTCGAGGCCATGGCGTCGGGCAGCGGGTTCTCCAGACCGTCGATGGTGCCGGTCTGCATGGCGAGATACACCTCCTCGAAGGCGAGCGGCGTCGCATTGGCGCCGAGGGCGTTGCCGAGGAACTGCCAGGCCTCCGAGCCGGGCATGCGCAGCTTCAGGCCGGCCATGTCCGCCGGCGTCTTCACGTCGCGCGGCTGGCGCAGGATGACGTGGCGGGTGCCGAGATACTGGCTCTTGACGATATGGATCTGCACGTCCTTCTCGACCCGGGCCTTGTATTCCGTGCCGATGTCGCCGTCATAGACCGCATCGAGATGCGCCGGGTCGCGCATCAGGTAGCCGGTGGTGAACACCGAGTATTCCGGAATGATGGCGGCAATGTCCTGCGGCGAGATCATGCCGACCTCGAGATTGCCGCGCTGCATCGCCTCGATCTCGGTCCCCTGGGCGAACAGCGTGCCGTTGTAGTGGATCTGCACGTCGAACTGCCCGGCGGCATTCTTGTCGAGCGACGCCTTGAAGGCCTCCAGGGCCTTCGACTGCCATTCCTCGGCGGTGCCCGGCGTCGAGATGCGGAACGGCTTGCCGGCCGCGAGGCCGGCGCGGGCGATGAACGGCATCGAAAGCGCGGCGGCACCGCCGGCGAGCAGGGCGCGACGGCCGAACGGCTTAGCGAAGATGTTGGTTCCCTTGTGGTCCATGATCCCCTCCCTGGGTTGCAGTTGCTTGATGCAGCTTGATTCGATTTTCGGCAGTGGTGGCGTGGTCATGCTTCAGGCGAGTCTCGGCTTCCGGGCGGTGGTTTTCGCCGCGGCGACTTCGGTGTCGCGGCGCTGCAGTTCCTGCTGCTGGCGTTCGTGGCGCGCCATGTCGGCGGCGGCCTTCTCGACTTCCGGCGCGTTGTGCTCGAGGCCGAGCCCGGCGGCGGCCTCGACGTCGCCGGCGACGATGGCGGCCACCAGCGGCTCATGGGCCGGCACCATCTGGTGGAGATCGACGATGAGGGCGTTCGACCAGACGATATAGTGGCGGATCTGCTGCTCGAGCAGCTGGTACTGATCGAGCAGGCGGCGGTGCCCGGCGGCGATGACGATCGCCTTGTGCAGGCCGGCATCGGCTTCCGCCACGCCGCTGTGGCTCTCGGCGGCGACCGCGGCAACCAGGCGCTCGAAGGCCTTCTGCACCGCGGCGATGGATTCCGGCCGCTGGCGCTGCGTCACCAGCCGGGCCGCCAGACCCTCGAGACTGCCCCGCAATGTGTAGAGTTCCCAGGCATCGCCATGGGAACGCTCCGGCACCATCCACTTGGTATAGGCGACCTGATCGATCAGGCCCTCGTGGGACAATGTGCGCAGGGCCGCCCGCAGCGTGCCGCGGCTCACTTCGAGCTGCTCGGCGAGCTCGGTCTCGACCAGTCGATGTCCGTGGGGCAGTTGGCCGCTCAGAATCCGCTCGCGCAGCAGATCTGCCGCCCGCCAATCCAGCGACCGCCGATCCACCTTGAGCGTATTGACCAGTTTCACCCTGTCCCCCGCCCTCCGCCACGAGCCTGGCGCCCGGCCTCGGCTGAACCGCACCGGGATTGTCCGGCGCGTTCTCCCTCGATGAGGAAATGCTCGCACCGTGCCCTGGCACCGTCAAGTCAATTGTTGACAATCTACAATCCTCCACCATTATTCCTGGCGGAACACGGTCATGTTTGCCGTTGGCGGGGGATTAATCGGTTGGTGGCTCAGGGTGCGAAAGTCGGATTGCCGAAGACCGATTGCCTCGTGGTGGCGGTGACCACGCCGGTGACCCTGGATCTGCGGCCTGACCCGGAGCTGCTCCTGGCGCGCTGCCGCAGCTTGATGGCCGATGGCTGTGACGGCATCACCCTCTTCGGCACCACCGGCGAAGGTGCGGAATTCTCAGTCGCCGACCGAAAGTCGACCCTGGACCGCCTTGTTTCGGGCGGCCTCGATGCGGGCCGGGTCATTGTGTCGGTCGGTGCCCTGTCTATCCCCGACATCGTCGAACTGTCGGTCCATGCGCTGGACCAGAAGGTCGCTGGACTGCTGTTGATGCCGCCCTGCGTCTACCGCGGCGGCATCACCGAGGACGGCACGTTCCGCTTCTTTGCCAACGTGATCGAGCGGATCGCCCGGCCCGATCTCAGGCTGTACCTCTATCATTTTCCCGATATCAGCGGCGTTCCGGTGACCCACAATGTGGTGCGCCGCCTGGATCAGCGCTATCCCGGGCGGATTGCCGGGGTGAAGGACAGCAGCGGCGATCTCGACACGACCGAGGCGCTGTTGCGGCGCTTCTCGCATCTGTCGATCTTTACCGGCAGCGAGATTCACGTGCCGCAAGCCGTGGCAAGCGGCGCCCGCGGCACGATATGCGGACTCGCCAATGTGATGCCGCGACTCATGCGGGCGATGATGAACGCACCGACGCCTTTCGACGGCCGGCAATTCGTGCCGCAGATACTGGCGGGCGACAATATCCTCTCGCGCCGCCCCTTCATCCCCTCGCTGAAAGCCATGATCGCGGATTCCGTTGGGGTCCCTGCCTGGCGCCGGGTGCTGCCGCCGATGGCCGAGATACCGATGCTCGAGGAACGCCGGATGATCGCGGACTTCCGGCATTGGGAATCGGGCCTGGCGCCGCAACTGCGCAGCCTCTATCGCGAGGAACTGTCAGCCGATCCCAAGGTCGTCGCCTTGAGGCACGGCTAGATGAGCGCGCGGGTCAGCGTCGATATCGGCGGCACGTTCACCGATCTCGTGCTGCTCGACGCCGCCGGAACCTGCTTCTCGAGAAAGGTCGCCTCGACCCCCGCCAACCCGGCCGAGGCGGTCATCGGCGGCATTGCGCAGATCCTCGCAGATGCACACCTAGAGCCGTCCGACGTCGTCGAGGTCCTGCACGGCACCACGGTAGGATCCAACACGCTGCTGCAGAAGGCGGGTGCCAGAACCGGCCTGCTGACCACCCGCGGCTTCCGGGACGTGCTGGAAATCGGCCGGATCCGCACGCCGGACATGTTCGATCTGACCTGGGACAAGCCGCAGCCGCTGGTGCGCCGGCAATGGCGGCTGGAAATCGACGAGCGAATCGACAGCCGCGGCCAGGTGCTGAAGGCACTCGATGAGGCAGAGGTTGCCAAGACTGCCGGCGCGTTGATTGCCGCCGGCATAGAGTCGATCGCCATCTGCTTCATCAACAGCTACCGCAATCCGGCACACGAAATCGCCGCCGAGGCGGTGCTGCGCCGGAAGTTCCCAGCGATTCCGGTGACCACGTCCGTCTCGGTTCTGCCCGAACAGCGGGAATACGAGCGCACCAGCACCGCGGCCGTGAACGCCTATGTTCTGCCGGTGATGCAAACCTACCTGCAGCGCCTGCGCCTTGGCCTGCAACAGCTCGGCATAGCGGCACCTCTTCTGGTCGGCAACTCAAACGGTGGACTGTCGTCGGTGGAGACTGCCGAGGCAAAGCCGGTCTTCTTCATCTCCTCGGGACGATCGGCGGGAGTTGTGGGGGCCGCCCGTCTCGGTTCCAGCCTTGGCAAGGCCGATATCATCGTATTTGACATGGGCGGGACCACCGCCTCGGCCTCCCTGGTGCAGGGCGGCGAGATCGCACGGGCGACGGAATACGAATTCCGCGACGGCATCAGCACGCCGAGCCGGTTCATCAAGGCCGGCGGCTACATGATGAGCGTACCCACGATCGACGTGGCCGAGGTCGGCAGCGGTGCCGGGTCCATCGCCTGGCTCGACGCCGGTGGCCTCCTGCATGTCGGACCGGTCTCGGCGGGGGCAGAGCCGGGCCCGGCCTGCTATGGACGGGGCGGAAGCCGCACCACGGTAACCGATGCCAATGTCGCCCTGGGTCTGCTGCCGGAACGGCTGGCCGGCGGGGCGATGCGACTGGATCCCGGCCTGGCCCGGGCCGCCATCGACCGCGATATCGCCCGGCCTCTTGGTCTCAGCGTCGATGCGGCGGCGAGCGGCATCCGCGACGTGGTGAATGCCAACATGACCCGTGCGATCCGGGCGGTGACCGTGGAGCGCGGTGTCGATCCCCGGGACTTCACCCTGCTCGCCTTTGGCGGCAGTGGACCGCTCCATGGCTGCGATCTTGCCCTGGCTCTGGACATTCCCCGCGTCCTATTCCCGCGAATGCCCGGCGTCTTCACCGCCATGGGCATGCTGACTGGTGACGTCGAGCACTACTTCATCCGCTCGTTTGCCGGGCTGCTGCAGGATTTCGATCCGCCGACCGCCCGGAAGATCATGACCGACCTTGAGGCCGAGGCCAACAAACGCATGCTGCTTGACGGATTCTCGCCGGCGGAAAGCGAATTCTCCTTCACCATCGACCTGCGGTTCGCCGGGCAGGATTCCGCGGTGCCGGTTCCGCTGCCGGCTGGCCTCGGCCGCGATATCGCCGCAGACCTGCGCCGGGAATTCATTGCCCGCTACACGCAGCTCTATCACTACGCTTCGGCCGATGCGATCGAATCGACCAGCATTCGCCTGCTCGCTCGCGGTGTCCGGCGCAACAAGCTGGATTTCGGCCGTCTGCAGTTGCCCGCAATGACGACGGCAGCCGCCGCGGTCGCGCGCCCCGTCTATTTCGGCCGCGATTGCGGCTGGCGATCCACGCAGATCATTCCACGCGACCGGTTCGCCGGCCCAGCCGAGGGGCCGGTGATCATCGAAAGCGACGACAGCACCGTCGTCATTCCGCCGGGGATCAAGGTGGGAGTGGACAAGCAGGGCAATATCCTGGCGGAGCTCCCGCGCCAGGTCCGGCCGGAGCGACGCGAGCGGAGCCGCGAGCATGCCTGACAGCGGCCAAGATCCCTTCACCTTCGCGGTGGTCAAGAGTGCGCTCGACACCATCGTCGACGACATGGCGTATACGGTGATGCGTACGGCCAGGTCGTCGATCGTCCGCGACGTGCTCGACTATTCCTGCACCCTTTGTGACGCCAGCGGCCGCATCCTGGCACAGGCAAAGACCGTCGCGCTGCATCTCGGTGCGGTGCCCGATGCGGTCGATGCGATGCTCGCAACGTTCGGCGACGGATTGAATCCGGATGACATCGTCATCTTCAACGATCCCTATAACGGCGGCATGCATCTACCGGACATATTCATGTTCAAGCCGATCTTCTTCGCCGGGCGCCTGCAGGGCTATGCCGTCGTGATCGCGCACCATTGCGACGTCGGCGGCCGCGTGCCGGGCTCGAATGCGGCGGACTCGACCGAAATCTACCAGGAGGGCCTGCGGATTCCGCCGCTGAAGCTCTACGAGGCCGGGCGCGCCAATGCGACGCTGTTCGCGCTCATCCGCCAGAACGTTCGATTGCCCGATCTGGTGGTCGGCGATCTGGAGGCACAGCTGGCGACATGCAGCATCGGTGAGCGCGAATTCTGCCGGCTGATCGAGCGCTACGGCGAGGTCGAGGTACGCGGCTATTTCGACCGGCTGATCGACTACGGCGAGGCCTTGACCCGCAAGGCGATTTCCGCCTGGCCCGACGGAACCTACGCCTTCACCGACTATATCGACGGCGACGGCCTCGACGATCGCCGTATCCCGATCACCTGCAAGGTCACCGTCGCCGGCGATCACCTGACGGTGGACTTCGCGGGCAGCTCGCCCCAGGTGAAGGGCGCCATCAACAGCACGCTGTCGTTCGTCAAATCGGCGACCTACCTTACCATTCGCTGTGCGCTGGACCAGGACGTGCCGAACAATGCGGGAATCTATCGCTGCATCACCGTATTGGCGCCGAAGGGCAGCATCCTCAATCCGGAACTGCCGGCCGCGGTGGCGGCGCGCGCCCTCACCGGCTATCGGGTGGTCGACACGGTGATGGGGGCGCTGGCCCAGATCGTGCCCGAGCGTGTCGTTGCCGCCGGCGAAGGCGGCAATACTGTCGTCGCCATCGGGGGAACCGAGGCGGGCTCGCAGCACCCGTTCATCCTGGTCGACATGATCAACGGCGCATGGGGTGCGCGGGCCGACAAGGACGGTATCGAGGGCGTGACCAATCCCTCGCAGAACATGTCGAACATGCCGGTGGAAACCCTGGAGGACCGCTTTCCGATCCTGGTCGAGGAATACGGCTTCCGCCGGGATTCCTGCGGCCCCGGCAAATACCGCGGCGGCCTTGGCCTCATCCGCCAATATCGCCTGCTGGCGGATCAGGCGACGATGCAGATCCGCGCCGACCGGCACGCCCATCGACCCTATGGCCTGTTCGGCGGTCAGAGCGCAGCCCCGTCGATCAATATCCTCAATCCGGATGCCGGCGCGGAAATGCTGGCCAGCAAGGTGACACGCGAGATCCGCCGGGGCGACGTCATCCGCCATGAGCAGGCGGGGGGCGGCGGATATGGTTCGCCGTTGCGCCGCGACCCGGCCCTGGTCGCATCGGATATTGCCGACGACAAAATATCGCCTGACTTTGCCAGAAGCCGGTTCGGCGTGCTGCTGGCCGAAGACGGCCGGACGGTCGATCTGGCGGCGACGGCAAGGCTGCGGGCGGAATTGGCAGCGCAGCCGGATCATCCAGCCGATTCCGCCGCCGAATAGACCTGGAAGCCATTGGAGGAGTGAAGATGAATTCAGAACCTGTCGCCGTGGTCACCGGAGGCGGCAGCGGGATCGGCGAGGCGGCAGCACAGCGCCTGGCCGCGGCCGGGTACCGATTGGCCATACTGGACATCAATCGGGTGCGCGCTGCGGCGATGGTAGAGGCGATCGGTCACCAGGCCGCCTTCTTCCCGGTCGATGTGTCCGATGCAGCGGCGGTGGATGCTGCAGCGGCAGCGGTCCATGCCGCCTTCGGCCGCGCCGACGTGCTGGTCAACTCCGCCGGTATCCTGCAAAACGCCACGCGGGTCCTCGACATGAATCTCGGAGAGGCGGAACGCATTCTGCAGGTGAACTATCTCGGCACGGTCGCCTGCTGCCAGGCTTTCGGGCGGATGATGAAGTCCGCCGGCAGCGGCAGCATCGTCAACCTGGCGTCGATCAACAGCTTCCGCTGCTCGGCCCAGCCCGCCTACAATGCCACCAAGACGGCGGTCGTATCCTTGACCGAGACCCTGGCCGCCGAACTGGGGCCCTCGGGCGTGAGAGTGAATGCGGTCGCCCCCGGTTATACGCTGACGCCGGCGATGCAGGCGCGAGTCGATTCCGGCCAGCGGGATCCGAAGCAGATCCTCGGCGCCACCGCCCTCGGCCGCTGGGTCCTGCCATCAGATGTCGCCGAGGCGGTCCTGTTCCTGTGCTCGGATGCCGCTGCCTGTATCACCGGCATCACCCTGCCGATCGATGCCGGGTGGCTGGCGGCCACCAGCTATCGCGCCTGGGCCGCACAACCGGGCTAGTCGGATCGAATACCGCACCCGCATTGCTGCCGCGGATGCGCAATTCCCTGTACCAGCAGCCCCGCAGACCTCCACGCCGGGCCAGACCGGGAGGTATTGGCTATCGTGCGCGGGGACCTGAGACTGCGGCGCCGACGATCCGGCGACCCAAGTGGTGCTCGACAACCTCGCCGAAGGTCTGAAATCATCGGGGGAGAACAGGAGGCAGCCTGCGGCGACCGAGGACCAAAGCCGTTGCGGTTACCATATCTGTTATATCTGGCATCAAGTGCGGGCGGCGATGCCGGGCGGAAAGGGAGCGTAGATGGCGAAGGTGACTTGGATTCTCGGCGACGGCAGGGAGATCACTGCGAATGTGCCGATCGGGCACACCCTGATGGAGGCCGCGGTGGCGAACAGCGTGCCGAACGTGATCGGCGAATGCGGCGGCTGCCTGTCCTGCGCGACCTGCCACGTCTATGTCGATCCGGCCTGGTACGGAAAGACCGGTGGCCCTGGCGATATGGAGAGCGACATGCTGGAGATCACCATGGCCGAGCGCCGAGCGACCAGTCGCCTCAGCTGCCAGATCCAGGCCAGCGACGCCCTCGACGGACTGGTCCTGCACGTGCCGCAGATCTAGGCTCGATTGCGGCGGGCGAAGATGGCAGACCCCATCATCATCGTCGGCGCCGGTCAGGCCGGTGCCGCGCTCGCGGCCAAGTTCAGGGCCCTGGGCTGCGGACGCGCAATCGTGATTCTGGGCGAGGAGCCCGTCCTCCCCTATCAGCGGCCGCCGCTCTCCAAGAAATACGTGTCCGGCGAGCTTGCCTTCGAGCGACTGCTCCTCCGGCCCGAGAGCTGGTACACCGCCGAGCGCATCGACATCCGCCTGCAGAGCCCCGTCGTCGCCATTTCGACATCCGCCAGGACAGTGACCCTCGCCGACGGCACGCCGCTCGGCTACTTCCAGCTGGCGCTGACCACCGGTGCGCGGCCGCGCCTGTTGCCGGCCGGGATTGGCGGCGATCTGAAGGGCGTCTTTACCCTGCGCAACCTGTCCGATGCCGACGCGATTGCGCCGCTGCTGGCTGCCGGCAAGCGGCTGCTGGTGATCGGCGGCGGATATATCGGGCTGGAGGCTGCTGCCGTTGCCGCGACGCGGGGGCTGGAGGTCACCGTCATCGAAACGGCCGACCGCATCTTGCAACGGGTGGCGGCGCCCCTGACCTCGGACTATTTTCGCGATCTGCACGCCCGACACGGTGTTCGCATTCGCGAATCGACCGGCCTCGTCCGGCTGGTCGGCAGCACCGGTCATTTGACTGGTGCCGAGCTGCAGGACGGCACCGTGTTGCCGGCGGACTTGGCGATCGTGGGGATCGGCGTGGTTCCGAACGGAGATCTTGCCGCGGCTGCCGGTCTCAAAGTTGAAAACGGCATCTGGGTCGATGGTTCGTGCCGGACGACCGATCCCGCCGTCTTTGCCGCGGGCGACTGCGCGAACTTTCCCTGGCGCGGCGAGAGGACCCGGATCGAATCCGTCCAGAACGCGATCGACCAGGCGGAGCATGCCGCTGCCGCCATGCTCGGGGCGGCCGGCGACTACGATCCAAAGCCGTGGTTCTGGTCCGATCAATACGATGTGAAGCTGCAGATCGCAGGCCTCAGCCGCGGCTACGAGGCGACGGTTCTAAGACCGGGGAAGCGTGAACTGAGCCAGTCCGTCTGGTATTTCCAGGGCGATCGGCTGCTGGCGGTGGATGCGATGAACGATGCCCTGGCCTATGCCTTCGGCAAGAAGATCATCGCAGCGGGGAAGTCGATCCCAAGAGCGGCGGCAGCGGACCCGGCGGCCGATCTGAAATTGTGGTCGTAGCCGGGGATGGCTACAGCCTAGCGCGCCCGCGAATCCCGCGAACCGGAGAGCGAACTGTTGCGCCAAGTCGAACTGCCCTTGCAGTGACGGCAAATGCGCTCGCCTGCCCACTCACTCTGGAACGGTGTCGAGCATTTCAGGCATGGCCGAAGCCGGCTGTCGCGCGCCACGATTTGCGGCTTGGGTTCAGTGGACATCGATGATTCCTCGGGTCGGTCTGGCCTGCACGCGGCAGGCTAGGTAGCTACAGGCGGAGCCCCGATGCGACCGATCCTGGTGGATGGCAAGGCTTTGCCTGCTGGGCCGCGCAAAGTGCGCCCGGGCAGGAAGCGCGGGGCGGCCGAAGCCGCCCGCACCCAGAGTTAGATCAGCTTGAGATTGCCAGCCGATTCCTTGCCGCGATCCTGCACGACGTCGAAGCTCACCGCCTGACCTTCAGCCAATGAGCTGATGCCAGCGCGCTCGAGCGCCGAGATGTGGACGAATACGTCCTTGCTGCCGGCATCCGGCTGGATGAAACCAAAGCCCTTCTGGGCGTTGAACCACTTCACTTTTCCGCTAGACATGTCTTAACCTTTTCGAATGAAACGTGCCGCCGCGCAAGATTGCACGTCGGCCCAAACTGCGAAGCGGATAAAGCTCATATTTGCTCTCGCGAGAGAGCGAAGGTGGGTTGAATCCATAGCGCGTCTGAGACTGATAGATCGTCTCTTTCCCGGCCATTTGCAATGGCGCTTCGGGAGTTTGGCGGAAGAAAGCGCAACTTCAGTCTATTCTTGATGAAAACCTAGGGGAAACGACCGATTCTTGCGCGGATTTTCGGCCGAGCCGCCACTCCAACAGCACCACGGGAAGGTTTCCGCAGCGATGGCCTCGGTCAGGCCGCCGCGCGCAGGGCGCCGACGATCATCACGACAATCAACAGAACAATGGGGACGACCACCGGCGGGATGAACCAGGCTTTCATGGGATCGCCTCCAATGCGGTTCTAGCGACGCCGCGCCCGCGACATCGCAGGGCCCGCATCGGCGACGGTCGACCCTGTCAGCAGCGTCGTCCGGAATAATACAGAAAAAACCAATTTCGTATATTTTATATCTCGAACACGATCAGATATAAAAACAAGATATTTCAGTATAGTACGACGAAGAAATAAGTAAAATCATCATTTAAATCTCTATTAAGTATCTTTCCCCCAGGTCGAAGCGCATTGTCGGCTCTACATACGCCAGATGGCGATGACACCACCAATCTTTCAGCGTGGAGTACTTCAATGAATATTCCTGCATGGACCAAACCCGGCGTCACAGGCGCGGTGATCGGCGCGGTCGTAACGATGATTTACGGCTTCACGCAAGGTGGCTGGTATTCCGCCAGCTCGGCTGAACGCCTCGCCAAGGAGAGTTCGAGCGCCGCCGTGATCGAGGCCTTCGTGCCGGTTTGCGTCGGGCTTTCAAAAACCGACCCGGAGTCGGCGGCCAAGATGACGGCCTTCGCCGAAATAAGGACCTCCTATGAACAAAGGGACTTCGTGGCCAAGTCCGGCTGGGCAACCTTGCCGGCGGAGACCGCACCTAGCCTGCCCCTTGCAACAGCCTGTTCGACTGCCTTGGCGAAGGGCTGAAGCTTTTCCAGAAACTGAGCGGAGGCAGGGTGATGCCCCAGATCGAAGACTCCACGTCCCCGACGATCCTCGACGCCTATCGTGGCATGGCGGCCCAGAAACAGACCGACGAACGGCGCAACCTCTCTGAAGTGCAGGCTGACCAAATGGCGCTGCGCCAGGAGCAGGCGGAAATGGAGAAGTATCTGTTTGCCGCCCCGGCGGCGACATGGGAGGAAGCCGCGGCACGGGCGGAACATCTCCTGAAGCTTCTCGCCGCGATACCCGGAGCGCAGGATCCCAGATATGGCCGGTTGATCAAATATGTCTTCGACGATTTCCGCCGCCTGCGCGACCCGACGACCGCCTAGCGGCGGATGACCGACGTCGTTTGCATGCCAGACAGACGACCATACCGCCTTGCGGCGGTTTCGTTTGGGGGATGTTTCGGCGCGTTCTGTAAAAGTGGTTGCGGGGGCCAGATTTACCGGCTTCGCCGTTGACGCTTCGCCGCGCGCTGCGCGGCTTGGTCCGAACGGTCAGTTCAAACACTCGACCCCACCTACCAACAAAACAGGCCCCTCGGAGGGGGCCTGATTTGTTGGTTGCGGGGGCCAGATTTGAACTGACGACCTTCAGGTTATGAGCCTGACGA
>CAZKDH010000096.1:0-34802 GCA_964551505.1 uncultured Rhodospirillaceae bacterium | reverse complement strand
GGTACCGCCGCAGCTGCTTGATGAATTCCTTACGCGGGTCCATGTCATCCTCCAGATCTGTTGGCGACGCTGTTGTTGTCGGAGCCGGGCGGCAATCGTCGCAATCGCCGTCCGCTTGAGCAAAAACCTGCCGGCGATCTATCCCGGGGCCAAAGCGAGGGCCTGGTCGCGGCGCCAGCCCAGGCGCACCTGTTCGCCGGGCCCGATATCGGCGGCGGCACCCGCGGCTTTCGGCACGCGGACCAGCAGGTCGCCCAGGCCCTCGGCTCGGACACTGAATTCCGTATGGTCGCCGAGATAGATCCGGTTGAGAACCCGGCCGGTCGCGGCCTCGCTGTTGCCGGCTGGACCGCTCGTCGCGGCCGCGGCGGGCCAGATCCCGATCACTTCGGGGCGCACGGCGACGACGCCGCGGGCGCCGGTGGCGAGTTTTTCGCCGAGCCGGCTGAAGCGAGCCTGCAGGGCCAGCCCGTTGGCGGTGCGGATCACGGCGCCTTCACCGGCGGTCTCCACCACTTCGCCCTCGAAGAAATTCGATTCGCCGACGAAATCGGCGACATAGCGATTGACCGGGGCGTCGTAAAGCTCTTCCGGGCTGCCGAACTGGACGATCTTGCCGTCCTTCATGATGCCGATCGTATCCGACATCGACAGCGCCTCCTCCTGGTCGTGGGTCACCAGGATGAAGGTGATGCCGACCTCGCGCTGCAGGTTCTGCAGCTCGATCTGCATCTCGCGCCGGAGCTTCCGGTCGAGCGCCGCCAGGGGCTCGTCGAGCAGCAGCACGGTCGGCCGGTTGATCAATGCGCGGGCCAGGGCGACGCGCTGCTGCTGGCCGCCCGACAATTCCCAGATCCGGCGTTTCGCCAGATGCGGCAGGCGCACGAGTTCCAGGGCCTCGGCGACCTGCGCATCGATCTCGCGCAGGCTCGGCCGGGGCCGGCGCTGGCGCAGACCGTAGCCGACGTTGCCGGCGACATCCATGTGCGGGAACAGCGCATAATGCTGGAACACCATGTTGACCGGCCGGCGATAGGCGGGGATCCCGACCACCGATTGCCCGGCGATCTCGACCGTGCCGGCACTCGGCTGCTCGAAGCCGGCGATCAGGCGCAGGCTGGTGGTCTTGCCGCAGCCCGAAGGTCCGAGGAAGGAATGGAAGGAGCCGCGTTTCAGCGCGAAGGAAATGCCGTCGACCGCGGCCACGTCGCCGAAATGCTTGCTGACATTGTCAAAGCGAACGTCGATGCCGTCTTCGGCCATACTGCAGCAGCCCGCCCCGGAGAAATGCATCGCCCGGCGTCGTTCTTGTTCTTGCGCCGGGCCGACCGCAATTACGCGGAGGATGGCGGGCAATGTCAATCAGCATATTGAAAAAGCGCCCGGGGAATTTCATTCCGGGCGATTGCGCCGGGGCAAAAAAAGACCGGGGCCGATCGGCCCCGGTCGCGCGTCCGGTCAGCTGCCTTGCGGTCAGCGGCGATCGCCCATGAACCGCAGCAGGAAGAGGAAGAGGTTGATGAAGTCGAGATAGAGGTTGAGGGCGCCCATGATCGACTTCTTCTGGGCGATCTCGCGGCCGTCGCCGGCATAATAGGTCGCCTTGATCTTCTGGGTGTCGTAGGCGGTGAGGCCGGTGAAGATCAGCACGCCCAGCACGGAAATGGCGAAATTGAGCCCGCTCGAGCCGAGGAAGATGTTGACCACCGACGCGACAACCAAGCCCCAGACGCCCATGATCAGGAAATGTCCGAAACCGGTCAGGTCGCGCTTGGTGGTGTAGCCGTAGAGGCTCATCCCCGCGAAGGTTGCGGCGCAGACGAAGAAGGTCCGTGCGATGCTTTCGCCGGTATATTGCAGCCCGACCGAGGTCAGCGAGAGGCCCATCAGGCCGGTGAAGACCCAGTAGACCGCCTGGGCGGCAGCGACCGACATCGACTGCAGGCGGAAGCCGAAGAGCAGGATCAGCCCCAACGGCGCGAACATGACGATCCAGCCGAGCAGGGTCGGCTGCAGATAGCCGTTCGGCGTCTGGGTATAGACCAACTGCCAGAGGGCCGGGGTCGAGGCGAAGAGCATCGACATCAGCCCGGTCAGGACCAGGCCGCCGCCCATGTAGTTGTAGATCCCGAGCATGTAGCTGCGCAGGCCCTGGTCGACGCTCACCGCTTCCTGCTGCGCCGGGGCCCGGTAGACGGTCTGATTTTCCGGTCCGATAGCCATTTTGTTCTCTCCCTGTTCCATCCCTGAGGGGGATCACGTCATCTCAGGCAACAATATTAGGCTTCGTCCCCGGTTTAGCAATAGTGCGGCACCGGAATATAGCCGGCAAAATTCTTGCGGAACTGGCGATTAGCCGCCATAAAGCCGCCTCCAATCCAGGTTTTTCCTTCAGGAATCCGCCATGCACGGCCGTATTTTCTCCGGCGTCCAGCCGACCCACACGCTTCATCTTGGGAATTACCTGGGCGCGGTGCGGAATTGGGTGCGGATGCAGAAGTCCTACGAATGCATCTTCTGCGTCGTCGACCTGCACGCGATCACCCTGTTCCAGGATCCCAAGGAGCTGACCCACAATACCCGGGAGGTGACGGCCGCCTTCATGGCCTCGGGCATCGACACCGACCACGGCATCATCTTCGCCCAGAGCCAGAACCGGGTGCATGCCCAGCTGGCCTGGATCCTGGGGTGCACCGCCCGGGTCGGGTGGCTCAACCGCATGACCCAGTTCAAGGACAAGGCCGGCAAGGACCGGGAGGCCGCCTCGGTCGGGCTCTATACCTATCCGGTGCTGATGGCGGCGGATATCCTCGGCTATCACGCCACCCATGTGCCGGTCGGCGAGGACCAGAAGCAGCATCTGGAACTGGCCCGCGACATCGCCCAGAAGTTCAACAACGACTTCGGCGTCACCTTCTTCGTCCCGCCGGAGCCGGTGATCGGCGGTCCGGCGGCGCGGATCATGTCGCTGCGCGACGGCACCAAGAAGATGTCGAAATCCGACCCCTCGGACTACAGCCGGATCAACATGACCGACGACGCCGATACCGTGGCCCTGAAGCTGCGCAAGGCGAAGACCGATCCCAACCCGCTGCCGGGGCCGGAAACCCTGGACGCCAAGGGCCAGCCCACGGTCGAGGCCGATGCCGCAAGGCCGGAGGCGTTCAACCTGCTGTCGATCTATGCCGGGCTTTCGGACCGGCCCCTGGCGGACGTGGTGGCAGCCCATGCCGGCAAGGAGTTCTCGGCCTTCAAGAAGGACCTGACCGATCTCGCGGTTGCCACCCTGGGCCCGATCGGGGCCGAGATGAAGCGCCTGCTGGCGCATCCGGGCGAGATCGACGCGGTGCTGAAGCGGGGTGCCGAGCGGGCGCGGGCGATCTCCGAGCCGGTCCTGCGCCAGGCCGAGGACATCGTCGGCTTCATCCACAGCTGAACCGGCCGACCCTTGTATCCCGCTTGGATCCGGCCCATCTGGCTATAGGCCCACGCGAGGTAGGGATTAACCCATAGGCCGGGGCGAGCCGGCCGGAACCAGAGAGCTGCCATCATGTCCGACGATCTGCTGAACGACGCGCCAGACGCGGGGTCCCCCAAGCGCCGGTGGTCCGCAGTGCGCCTCGGCGTGCTCTGGCGGTTCGGCAAATGGCTGGCTTTGATCCTCCTGGTCGTTGCCGCCTTCTATTACCCGATCGGCATGCTGGTCGTGCACAAGGTCAACGACGACATCGATTTCGCGCCCCCGGCGGTGCCGGCCGGCGCCAGCAAGACCGTGGCCACGGCCGCGGCCCTGATCGACCGCGAGGTCAACCATACCGGATGGCCGGCCAACGCCCCCTGGTTCATGCCCGGCTACATGCTGGACAACATGCCGAATTTCCAGAAAGGCGAGATCCTGGCCCTGCAGAAATTTGCCATCGAGTTGCGCGACCAGATCGGCCGCGCCCGTGGCACCAGCAGCGCCGATCCGGACCTCCAGGATGCCGCCAGTTACCTGAGCAACAATGCCGACATCTGGATTTTCGACCTCAGCCGCTCCTGGGCGCCGCTGACCCCGTCGGAGAGCTACTACCGCTCGGCGATGAAATCCTTCGAATCCTACAACATGCGGCTGGCGAGCCAGCAGATCGTCTTCGAACCGCGGGCCGACAACCTGATCAGCACCCTCGATCGGATCGGCAAGGATCTCGGCGACGCCTCGGCCGAAATCGACGCCAAGATCGACCAGATGTCGGGTGCCTGGGTCGACTGGGATGCCGACGACAAGTTCTACCTGATCAAGGGCAAGATCTACGCCTATACCCTGCTGCTGCGGGCCCTGGGCGAGGACTTCAACGGCGTGCTCAAGGACAAGGCCGCGGTCAAGGCCTGGGACCGGATGGTGAGCAGCCTGGGCGAGGGTGCCTCCCTGCGCCCCTGGATCGTCATCAACGGCCGTCCCGACGCGCTGATGCAGCCCAATCACCTGGCGGCGGAGGGCTTCTATCTGCTGCGCGCCCGGGCCCAGCTGGAAGAGCTGACGGACATCCTGCAGAAGTAGAGCGCCGCGTGGCGGAAATTGGCCCGGCTTGTGACAAAAATCACGGGCCAGGACCGCCCTCGTGCTTTCCTCCCGATTCGCGCGAGCGTAGACTGAGACACGATTGGCCATCGGCACCGAGTCGCAAGGGGAATCGTCGCACAGGCTGGCGGCATTCCGGCGCGACCCATCCCTCCCCATCGCCTGACCCGGCCCGGTTGCAGTCGTGACGGGTCAAATTTGCGCCTGGCGGATCGGCGGATCTTAGGATCGCGGGCCGTCCGGCGGGTTTCCGGGGGATTGGCGGTTTGAACTGGTTGCAGGCCATTCTGGACTGGTTCCTTGGGCTCCAGATCTATCTGCCGATCGCCGAGATCTCGCTGAACATCGTCCTCCTGCTGGCGATCGGCGGCGGTGTCGGGCTGCTGTCGGGGCTGTTCGGCGTCGGCGGCGGCTTCCTGATGACCCCGCTGCTGATCTTCATCGGGGTGCCGCCGGTGGTGGCGGTGGCCACGCAATCGAACCAGATCGTCGCCTCTTCGGTATCCGGCGTTCTCGCCCACTGGGCACGCGACAATGTCGACATCAAGATGGGCAGCGTCCTGCTGGCCGGCGGCATCGTCGGCTCCAGCATCGGCGTCTACCTGTTCGGCCTGCTGCGGCATGTCGGGCAGATCGACCTGGTGATCGCCATCGCCTATGTGGTGACCCTGGGCACCGTCGGCATCATGATGGCCGTCGAATCCCTGAACGCCCTGCGCCGCATCCGACGGATGCAGGGCCAGCCGGTGAAGCTGCACCAGCACAACTGGGCGCAGGGCCTGCCCTTCAAGATGCGGTTCCGCAAGTCGCGGCTCTATATCAGCGCCATACTGCCGGCCGGGATCGGCTTCATCATCGGCATCATGTCGGCGGTGATGGGCGTCGGCGGCGCCTTCCTGATGGTGCCGGCGATGATCTACCTGCTCGGCATGCCGACCTCGATCGTGGTCGGCACCTCGCTGTTCCAGATCATCTTCGTCCAATCCTACGTGACGTTCCTGCAGTCGGTGCAGAACCAGACTGTCGATATCCTGCTGGCGCTGATCCTGACGGTGGGCGGCGTCGTCGGCGCGCAGCTCGGCGGGCGCTGGGGCGCGCGGCTGGGCGGCGAGCAGCTGCGCCTGCTGATGGCATTGCTGATCCTGGTGGTGGCCGGCGGACTGCTGGAGCAGCTGGTGGCGACGCCGGACGACATCTTCTCCATTCTCGTCCTGAGCGGTGGGCATTGACCATGGGCGCCTCTGCAGCGATCCGGCTCGGCGTTCTCCTGCTCGTCCTCGCGAGCCTGGGCGGCGGCAGGGCCGAGGCGCGGGCGATCACCGCCGATCTCGACGATCACCTCATCGCAATCACCACCGGCTTTTCGGGCAAGGAGATCCTGCTGTTCGGGGCTACCGACGGCCCCGGCGATGTCATCGTCGTGGTGCGCGGCCCGGTCAGCGAGATCCAGGTGCGCAAGAAGTCGCGCGTCGCCGGCATCTGGATCAACCGCGACCAGGTGACCTATAACGGGGTACCCGGATTCTACGGCATCGCCAGCTCGAGGACGCTGAGCGAGATCCTGTCGCCGGCCGCCCTGGCGCGCTACCAGATCGGCGTCGGGCGCATCAAGCTGGCGCCGGATACCCCGAGCCTGCCCGATCTTGCCGACTACCAGACCGCGCTGTTCCGCATCAAGCAGCAGGAAGGCCTGTTCGCCGAGCGGGTGGCGCGGGTCACCTTCATCGGCGACCAGCTGTTCCGCGCCAACATCTCGATCCCCTCGTCGGTGCCGACCGGGACCTTCCTGATCGATGTCTACCTCGCCCGGGGCGGCGACATCGTCGATGCGCAGAACATGCCGCTGATCGTCAGCAAGATCGGCTTCGGCGCCGATATTTACGATTTCGCCCATCGTCACAGCGCGGCCTATGGCGCGATCGCGGTTCTCGTGGCATTGATCGCGGGCTGGATGGCGCATCTGGCCTTCCGCAGGAGGTAGCTTCCATGAGCGATCCCGTAGCCGGCGAAACGTCGACGGAAGAAGCGAAACCCGTCCAGGGCCGGGTTTTCCTGGTGGTGATCGACGATTCGCCCGAGCTCAAGGTAGCGATCCGCTATGCCTGCCGCCGCGCCGCGAAGACCGGCGGGCGCGTGGCGATGCTCTACGTCATTCAGCCGGCGGACTACCAGGAATGGATGGGCGTGTCGAAGCTGATGCGCGACGAGGCCCGCCAGCAGGCGGAGGCGCTGATGCAGAAGACCGCGGCCGAGGTGCAGAAGCTGTCCGGCGCCATGCCGGTGCTGTTCTTCCGCGAGGGCGACCGCCGCGACGAGGTGATGAAGCTGCTGGAGGAGGAGCCGACGATCTCCATCCTGGTCCTCGGCGCCTCCAGCGGCCCGAAGGGACCGGGACCGCTGGTCACCGCCCTCACCGGAAAGCTGGTGGGGAAGCTGCGGGTGCCGATCACCATCGTGCCGGGACACCTCTCGACCGAGGAAGTCGAGCATATCGCCTGACGCGGCCCGAGGCCGTCAGTCGACCGCATCGACGACGACCAAATTCCCGGTCGAGCTGTTCAGTCTGAGCGGCAAGATCTTCTGATAGGCCGCCGAGTCATACCAGCCCTCGGCCTGTGCCCGGGACGGAAATTCGATGATGACGGTCCGCTCATAGGGCCACTGGCCTTCGCGGACGGTCAACTTGCCGCCGCGGACGAGGAATTTTCCGTCGAAGGGTGCCAAGGTCGGGATGACGTCCTTGCGGTAGGCTTCGAACATCGCCGCATCCTTCAGGTTTTCTTGAACGATCACGAGTGCGCGCATGGTGTCAGGACTTTCGGTCGTTGTCGGAGGGAGGATATCGTATCAGTCGGGCAGGCCGAAGACTTCCTGCGGCTTGGCAAAGCCGCGCAGGCTGTGCTTGCCCAGCGAGACCATCTTGGAGCCGCAGGGCGAGGCGAGTGCCCGGGAGGCGATCAGCGGCCGGTCGAGTTCGCGGCACAGGCCCTCGATCCGCGCCGCCAGATTGACGGCCGGGCCGATGACGGTGAAATCCAGGCGGGCCGAGGGTCCGATGAGGGCGCCGATATTGCCGTAGGATACCGACCCGGCATGCAATCCGATGCCGACCCGCAACGGCTTCTTGCCGGCGCTGGCGCGCAGATCGTTGAGGTCGCGCAGGGAATCCAGCGCCTCCTCGGCAGCCGCGAGGGCGATGCGGCACTTGTTGTCGCGATCGAGATCGTCAAGCATCGGGAAAATCGCCAGCATGGCATCGCCGATGAATTTCAGTATCTCGCCGCCGTATTTGTAGACCGACTGCGCCATGGTATCGAAATAGTCGTTCAGCACGGCGATCACCTCGTCGCGCGGCAGCTCATTGGACATCGCCGTGAAGTCGCGCAGGTCGCAATACCAGATGGCAGCAGCGATGGTGCGGCTGTCGCCGCGCTGCACCAGACCGCCGAGCACGCGCTGGCCGGCATCGCCGCCCAGGTAGATCGACAGCAACGATCGCGCCATGCGTTGGCTTTCCCGCGCATCGACGATCAATGAGATCAGCGGAATGAGCGCCAGGAAGCCGTCGATCTGGATGTCGGCAAAGCCCTCGGGCTGGTCGGTGGTGATGGCGATGGATCCGCGCGGTTCGCCGCCGAAGTTGAGGGCGAAGACGGCGTAATCGGTGGCGCCGGCCTTCTTCATGTCCTCCAGGACCGGATAGTCCAGTACCGCGCCCGGCCCGGCCAGGCGCCGGCGGATCATCGTCTGCCGGTTCTCGTAGAGTTCGCGGAGCGGACTCTGCATGTAGACCGGGCTGTTCAGGACGGCGTGGTCGCGGGAGACGACCTCGATCTTGTCGGTGCCGCGGTTCCAGATGTATGCCGTGGCTGCAATCTGGGGATGCAGGGTGCGCAGGCCCAGGAACATCCGCAGCAAAGGGAATCCCCCTTCCGTGAGGACCCGGGTCAAGCCGGCGATGAAATGTGCGAGGTCGGGAAGGGCGCGGCCTTCGGTGAAAAGCCAATGGAACGCGCGGTCGACGGCCGGGCAGGCCAGACAATCCTCGCCGGCGAGTGCCTTGGAAAACATCGTCGGCAGGTTGATCTGAACGTCGCCAGCCATCCGTTACTGCCTCATAACCTTACCCAAATTGGGGTTGAAGCCATTGATTCCGTGGACCATGTTCTGTTGACCCAGTTTAGCGGAGCCGAGCCATGTTCATCCAGACCGAAGAAACCCCGAATCCGGCGACCTTGAAGTTCCTGCCGGGCCGGGCGGTGATGGAACAGGGTACAGCGGATTTCGCCACGGCAGAAGCCGCTCAGCGCTCGCCGCTGGCCGAGCGGCTGTTCCAGGTCGATGGCATCGCCCGAGTCTTCCTGGGGTCCGATTTCGTCACCATCACCAAGTCCGACGTGAAGGACTGGTCGGTGCTGAAGCCGGCGCTGCTCGGCGTCATCATGGAGCATTTCATCGCCGGAAAGCCCGTGATACTGGCGGAATCCACCGCTTCGGCGGCGCCTGCCGCCGCGGATGAGGACGACGAGATCGTCACCCAGATCAAGGAGCTCCTGGACACCCGCGTTCGCCCGGCCGTCGCCCAGGACGGCGGCGACATCGTTTTCCACTCCTTCGAGGACGGTGTCGTCTACCTGCACATGCAGGGCTCCTGCTCCGGCTGCCCCAGTTCGACGGCGACGTTGAAAATGGGCATCGAGAACATGCTGCGGCACTACGTACCCGAGGTTCTCGAGGTCCGCCCGGTCTGAACCGCCCGGTCTGAACCGGCCGCCTTGATCCCGGGCGAAGTCTCGCGGAAGATGTGAAGGGCGGGTTATCCCGCCCTTTTTGCTGCGACCTCTCCGGGATGGCCAATGATGACTGCAATCGCCAGCGACGCCGATCTGAACCTCATCTTCCGCGAGGCGCGCACCCATTCCAAATGGCTCGATCGGCCGGTCCCGGATGAATTGCTGCGCGCCGCCTATGATCTGGCACGGATGGGACCGACCAGCGGCAATTGCCAGCCGATGCGCATCCTCTTCATTCGCTCGCCGGAGGCGAAACAGAAGTTCGCCCCCGCCCTGTCCGCCGGCAATCTTGCCAAGACCATGGCGGCGCCCGCGACGGCGATCTTTGCAATGGACATGGAGTTCTACGAACTGCTGCCCCGCCTGTTTCACGACCAGACCGCGCGGAGCTGGTTTGCCGGCAAGCCGGCGGTCATTGCGGAAACCGCGTTGCGCAACGGGTCGCTGCAGGCGGCCTATTTCATGCTGGCGGCGCGCTCGCTCGGGCTGGATTGCGGGCCGATGTCCGGCTTCGATCGGGCCAAGGTCGATGCCGCCTTCTTCGATGGCACCAGCTGGCGCTCGAACTTCATCTGCAATATCGGCTATGGCGATCGGGCGGCTTTGCATCCGCGCAACCCGCGGCTGGAATTCGCCGAGGCCTGCAGGATCGCCTGACCGCCTACATCATCGGCCGCGGCAGCTGCGCCAGTTCGATCACCGGATAGTCGCGCGCATTGAACAGCTGATAGTGCCACCATTCGTTCGAGTAGAAGTCCCAACCCGCCGCCGTCATGATGCCCATCAGGGTGAAGCGGTTGCGCTGGGCCGCGACCGAAACCTCGGTATTGGCATGGTGCGACAGCGGGCGCATGTCGTCGAATCCCGTGCCCATGTCCAGTTCCCGGCCTTCTGCATCGAGGAGCGTAAGATCAATGGCGACACCCCGGCTATGGGGCGACCCGCGCCGCGGGTCGGCGACGAATTCCGGATCGGGAAAGGACTCCCAGAGCTTCCATTGCGCCTCGGAAGGCCGGTAGGCATCGAATACCTTGAACCGCAGGCCCAGCGGCTTGGCCAGCCGGACGGCCTTGCGGAGGTGTTCCGCCGCCTTTTCCTCGAGATAGCAGTCGGCCCGCCGATAGATCGGCCGCCTGGTGATGTTGTCGGCCGTGGCATAGGCCAGGGCGATTTCGACATCGAACCCGGCTGCCGTAATTTCCACCAGCGTCATGTTGCAACCCAATTCCGAAGCGCCTAAGACCGTCCACAGATGGACGAGGTCATGACTAGCAGATCGGGGAATCCAGGCAAGCCGGAGATTCCGGGCGGCGGACCAATCCTGGCGCTGGATGCCGGGGGTCATGCCTGTTCGGCGGCGATCCGGCTCCGCGGCGGGGTGGTTGCGCAGGAGAGCCTGCCGATCAGCCACGGCCAGGCCGCCGCCCTGATGCCGATGATCGAGCGGGTCATGCGCCAATCCGGAATCGCCTATCGCGACCTGGCGCGGATTGCCGTCGCCGTCGGGCCGGGTGGGTTCACCGGCCTGCGGGTGGCGATCGCCGCCGCCCGGGGCCTCGGCCTTGCGGCTGGGGTTCCGGTCATCGGCATATCGAGTTTCCAGGCGGCGGCAAGTAATCGCGCTGAAGACAGTATTGGCAGGCGGGTATTCGTGCTGATCGACAGTCGCCGCGACGAACCCTATCTCGCCGAACTCGGCACCGATCTGCGCCCGCTCGGGGCAGCGCGGATCCTGTCGGCCGCCGAGGCCGTCGCTTTGGTTTCGGCTGCGGCGCCGGCGGTGGTCTTCGGCGACGGCACCGGTGCGCTGGCCGGACATCTCGCCGGCGATGTCCTGATACGGCCGACCGCCGTCGATGCGGCTGCGGTGGCGGCGCTCGCGGCTGCGGCGGATGGCCGCTTCGACCTGCCGCCACTGCCGGTCTATTTGCGCCCGCCTGACGTCAGCAAGCCCAAGGCTGGCGGATGACCGATCGGCTTCGGATCCGTGCGGCAAGCGTGATGGACGCCGCGTTGCTCGCGGCGCTGCATCAGGCCAGCTGCACCGCCGCATGGGACGAAGCCTGGTCGCCGCGGTCCTTCGCGGAAATCGCCGCGCTTCCCGACACGCTCGGCCTCGTCGCCGAATCCTCGGACGCCCCACTCGGTTTCGCACTCGGCCGGCGCGTCGCGGATGAGGCCGAACTGCTGCTCATCGCCACCCACCCCGCGCAGCGACGCCGCGGCATCGCCCGCGACTTGCTGCGCGACCTGCTGCAGCGCCTCGCCGGGGCCGGCGCCAGGAGGTTGTTCCTCGAGGTCGCGGAACCGAACGCGGCAGCGCTCGGTCTCTATCGCCGCGCCGGGTTTCAGACCGTCGGTCGCCGGCCGAACTATTACCGAACCCATGCTGGGGCATCCGTGCCTTCGGCCGTCGATGCCCTGTTGCTGAGCCGGGATTTGACGGATTTTTCGGCCACATTCTAGGCACCGCGCAGGTGCGGAAGCCGCGGGCGGCTGCGACAAATCGCAGCCCTGCATTCGCCCCGGAACCGCCGCTATTCCTGCGGCTTTATTCAAATAATAAGGTTGCGTTCTACAAGAAGTATTTTGTAGTGTCCGGCAAGGATTACTCAAAGAGGCAAGTCAAATGGCTGAAGACGCGAAACAGGTCGCTCTATTGCCAATGGTTACGGAGATTGTCGCCGCCCACCTCTCCAATAATAGTGTGGCGGTAGCCGACATTCCCCGCCTGATCAACGAGGTCTATGTCGCCCTGACCGGCCTCGCCGGCGGCGCGCGCCCGGTCAGCAGTTCCGCCGGGCGCCAGGAGCCGGCGATCGCCATCAAGAAGTCGATTTCGCCGGATTTCATCATCTGCCTGGAAGACGGCAAGAAGCTTAAGATGCTGAAGCGACATCTGCGCACCGCCTACGGCATGACTCCCGACCAGTATCGCGAGAAATGGGGCCTGCCGGCGGATTACCCGATGGTGGCGCCGAATTATGCGAAGAAGCGCAGTTCCCTCGCCCGCCAGATCGGGCTCGGAACCGGCGGGCGCCGGCGCTAGGATCGCGTCCCCGGGGCGCCGAGGGTCCGTCGGCCCATGTACCGGCCCGCCCGGCCGGCAATTTTAGCTTGGCGTGGCGATGCAGGGGCGGGCAGAATGGCCCGCAACGGGCACGCCAGGATGCCGGGCCGAAAGATTAATTGACAGCGGAGTGCGGTCACGTGCCATCGCGAATCGAGCGCTTGTGCATCGAGAAAGGCCTGAAGATGACGGAGCAGCGCCGGGTCATCGCCCGCGTGCTGTCCGACGCCGAAGACCACCCCGATGTCGAGCAGCTCTACCGCCGGGCGACGAAGATCGATTCCAACATCTCGCTCGCCACGGTCTATCGCACCGTGCGCCTGTTCGAGGAGGCCAGCATCCTGGAGCGGCACGATTTCGGCGACGGCCGGGCGCGCTACGAGGAAGCCCCCGAGAACCACCACGACCACCTGATCGACATCCAGAGCGGCAACGTGATCGAATTCACCAACGAGGAAATCGAACGCCTGCAGCACAAGGTGGCGGAAAACCTGGGATACCGGCTGATCGGCCATCGGCTCGAGCTCTATGCCACGCCGCTGGCGGCCAAGACGGGGACGAAGAAGAAATGACCCTGGCCAAGGCGGTGTCCGACAGATCGCCCAACGGTCCCGCCGAACCTCCCGCGGGGCGGCCGGTCGATCATCGTGTCGGCGACCTGCAGATCCGGCTCGCCGAATCCGAATCCGAGATTTCGGCCGCGCAGGAGCTGCGCTACCGGGTCTTCTATGAGGAAATGTCGGCGCGGCCGACCGCGGCAATGGCGGCGGCGCGGCGCGATTTCGACTCCTTCGACCCGTTCTGCGACCACCTGATCGTCATCGATCGCAAGAAGGGCGTCGGCGCCGGCGGCATCGTCGCGACCTATCGCCTGCTGCGCCGCGAGGCGGCGCGCCGGCGCGGCCAGTTCTACTCGATCGACGAATACGACATCTCGCCGATCGTCGCCTATGACGGCGAGATCCTGGAGCTGGGCCGCTCCTGCGTCGATCCGGACTACCGGTCCAAGGCGGCCATGCAGATGCTGTGGAAGGGCATCACCGACTACATCATGCACTACAAGATCGGCATCATGTTCGGCTGCGGCAGCCTGCCCGGAATCAATCCCGCCGAGCATGCGGTGCCGCTGTCCTATCTCTATCACCGCCACCTGGCGCCGCCGGAATTCCGGCCGCGGGCGGTGGCGTCGCGCTACGTCTCGATGAACATGCTGCCGATCGAGGCGATCGACGAGAAACGGACGCTGGTCGGCCTGCCGCCGCTGATCAAGGGGTACCTGCGCCTGGGGGGCTATGTCGGCGACGGCGCCGTGGTCGACCAGCAGTTCGGCACCACCGACATCTCGATCATCGTCGTCACCGATCGGGTCACCGGCAAGTACATCAAGCACTATACCCGGCCGGAAGGCGAGGCGCCCGCCTCCGCCTCGGCCGTGCCCAGCCGATCTTGATCCCGGGTCGTTCTTGAGTCCGCGCCGGTCGTGCCCGTGAAGCCGGAGAGTCGCGCGCCGCGTTCCCCTGAGGCCGCCGTCGAAGACATTGGGCCCCTGCCGCGCGGTTCGGCACCCTTCGGCTCGACCTTCCTGGGTGCCTGGCGCCTGAGCGCTTATCTTCTCCTCACCCTGGTGCTGGCGCCCTTTCAGGCCATCCTGGCCACCACCGGCATGCGTCTCGGCGAGTGGCTGCCGGTCTTCTATCACCGGCAGTGCTGCCGGATCATGGGGATCAGGCTGGTGGTGCGCGGTACGCCAAGCACTGCGCGTCCGACCCTGTTCGTCAGCAACCACAGCTCCTATCTCGACATCTCGATCCTGGGCAGCCTGGTGACCGGCTGCTTCGTGGCGAAGACCGAGGTTGCCAATTGGCCGTTCTTCGGCTTCCTGGCGAAGCTGCAGCGCACGGTCTTCGTCGACCGCCGTCGCCGCACCTCGCATCGCCAGCGCGATCAGCTGCAGGAACGGCTGCATGCCGGCGACAATCTCATCCTATTTCCCGAGGGCACGTCGAACGACGGCAACAGGGTGCTGCCGTTCCGCAGCGCGCTGCTCAGCGTCGCGGAGACGCCGACCGGCCACGGGCCGCTGGTGACGCAGCCGGTCTCCATCGCCTATGTCGAGATGAACGGGATGCCGCTCGGGCGCGGCCTCCGTCCCATGGTCGCCTGGTACGGCGGCATGTCCCTGGGGCCGCATCTCTGGCAGTTCAGCCGCCTCGGACGGATGAAGGTCGTGGTCGAGTTCCATCCGCCGGTACGCATCGATCGCTTCGGCTCGCGCAAGGAACTGACCCGCTATTGCAGCGATTCCGTGGCCAGCGGCCTGGAACGGGCCCTGGCCGGCCGGGAGCCGGAGGTCGCCGGCAAAAACCAAGCTGCGCCAGCGCATTAGCCCTGAATCCCGCGGGTCACGTGACAGCTTGGCGAAGGCCGGCGTTTTGGGTACACCAAGCCCCGCCGGCGTGCTAGAATTTACCTATGAAATCGATCTTCCGCGAGATTCGCCGCGCCGGGCTGGATGAGCAATAAAGCCTTGGCGAAGAAGCTTTTTATCCGGACATATGGTTGCCAGATGAACGTCTATGACTCCGCCCGCATGGCGGATGTCCTGGCGCCGCTGGGCTTCGGGCCGGCCGAGGATCCGCTCGATGCCGACATGGTGATCCTGAACACCTGCCATATCCGGGAGAAGGCGGCCGAGAAGGTGTTCTCCGACCTCGGGCGCCTGAAACAGGATCGCGCCCAGCGTCTGGCCGACGGCAAGGACATGATCATCGCCGTTGCCGGCTGCGTGGCGCAGGCCGAAGGCGCAGAGATCCTGCGGCGCGTGCCCGAGGTCGATATCGTCCTCGGTCCGCAGACCTATCATCGCCTGCCGGAGATGGTGGCCCGGGCCAGCCGCGCCCATGCGGCGAAGATTCCCGGCGGCAAGGGCAGCCGCCTGCTCGACACCGACTTTCCCGCCGATTCCAAGTTCGACCACCTGCCGGATGCCGCGGCGCCTCAGGGCGTCAGCGCGTTCCTGGCGATCCAGGAAGGCTGCGACAAGTTCTGCACCTTCTGCGTCGTGCCGTATACCCGGGGCGCGGAATTCTCGCGTCCGGTCGCCCAGGTGGTGGCCGAGGCGAAACGCCTGGTGGCGTCCGGTGCCCGCGAGATCACCCTGCTCGGGCAGAACGTCAATGCCTATCACGGCCTTGCAGCGGACGGATCGGAATGCGGTCTCGGGCAGCTGATCCGCGAGCTTGCCGACCGAGTCGCCGGGCTGGCGCGCATCCGCTATACCACCTCGCATCCGCGCGACATGGACGACGATCTGATTTCGGCACATGGCGAGGTGCCGCAGCTGATGCCGTATCTGCACTTGCCGGTGCAGTCTGGCTCCGACCGCGTGCTGGAGGCGATGAACCGGCAGCACAAGGTCGGGCATTTCCACCGCATCCTCGACCGCCTGCGCGCGGCGCGGCCGGATATCGCGCTGTCTTCCGACTTCATCGTCGGCTTTCCCGGCGAAAGCGATCGGGATTTCGCGGCGACCGTCGACCTGGTGCAGTCGGTCGGCTTCGCGATGGCCTATTCCTTCAAGTACAGCATCCGCCCCGGAACGCCGGCCGGCCTGCTGGAAAACCAGATCCCCGAGCCGGTGAAGGACGAGCGCCTGCAGCGACTTCAGGCCCTGTTGAACGGGCAGCAGCAGGCATTCAATCGGGCGACCATCGGCCGGACCCTGCCCATCCTGCTCGAAAAGCCCGGCCGGCGGCCCGGCCAGGTCGTCGGCCGTTCGCCCTATCTGCAGGCCGTGCATCTGCAGGCGTCGCCGGACCGGATCGGCGAGATCGTCGACGTCCATGTCGACGGCGTCGGCCAGTTCAGTCTGTCCGGAACGCTTCTGCATCCGGATCCATCCTTTCGTCCCCTGAAGCATCCCGAGGAGGCGCGCGCTTGAGCTACCAACCGACCGCCCAGACTGCTCCGATCGCGCCGCCCATCCATCTGCAATTCGACGACAATCGACTGCTGCCCCTGCTGTTCGGCGAGCACGACCAGAACCTGGCGCGGATCGAGCAGGAGCTTGGCGTATCGCTGGTCTCGCGCGGCAACCAGTTGGCGATCTCCGGTGCCGGGCCGGCGGTGGTGACGGCCCGCCAGGTCCTGACGAACCTCTATCAGCGCCTGAAGCGTGGCCTCGAGGTGAACAAGAGCGAGGTGGATGCGAGCCTGCGCATGGCACGTCAGGAGGACGGCGCCGAACTCAACCTGTTCGGTGCCGATTCCAAAGACGGCACGGCGATCCGCACCCAGCGCCGCCACATCACGCCGCGCTCGGCGCCGCAGGCCCGCTACATGCGCATGTTGCATGACCAGGAGCTGGTTTTCGGCCTGGGCCCAGCGGGTACCGGCAAGACCTATCTCGCGGTCGCGGTTGCGGTGGCGATGCTGACCAAGGGGTCGGTGGATCGGATCATCCTGTCGCGGCCGGCGGTCGAGGCGGGGGAACGGCTGGGATTTCTCCCGGGCGATCTGCGCGACAAGGTCGATCCCTATCTGCGTCCGCTCTATGATGCGCTCTATGACATGCTGCCCGGCGACCAGGTGCTGAAGCGGCTGTCCTCGGGCGAGATCGAGGTGGCGCCCCTGGCCTTCATGCGCGGACGCACATTGGCCAACTCCTATGTCATCCTGGACGAGGCCCAGAACACCACACCGATGCAGATGAAGATGTTCCTGACCCGTCTGGGCGAAGGATCGCGCATGGCGGTGACCGGCGACTTGACCCAGATCGACCTCCCGACCGGACAGAAATCCGGCCTGAAGGACGCGCTGGAGGCAGTCGAGGGCGTGGACGGCATCGGCATCACGCGGTTCACCGAGGTCGACGTCGTCCGCCATCCGCTGGTGCAGAAGATTGTCGGCGCCTACGATTCCCGGGACCGGCGCAAGGCGAAGAAGTCCGATTCCGAGAAGCCGCAGGACTGAACGGCCAGGCGATGTCCCCCGGCAGACTTGCCGTCACCGTCGACCTGGCGATCGACGATCCGCAATGGCGCAGGGCCGTCGGCCAGCCCCTGTCCACCCTGTTGCGTCGATCGGCGCGCGGCGCCTTCGCGATCGCCGCAGCCGACGGCTGGCACACCGTGGCCAGCCGCCTCGATCTTGCGGTGGCATTGATCGACGATCGGGCGATGCGACGCCTGAACCACGATTTTCGCGGACGTCCGCGGCCGACCAACGTGCTGTCCTTTGCGGCAATCGACGGCGGAGAGCCGGTGCCGGGCAAGCCCTTCCATCTCGGGGACATTGCGCTGGCCAGCGGAGTGGTCGTCGCCGAGGCCCGGCGCCAGCGAAAAACCGTTAACGACCATCTGAGCCACCTGATGGTGCATGGTGTGCTACATTTGCTAGGGTATGATCATGAATCCGAGGTCGATGCGGCCCGGATGGAAACCTTGGAGAGAGTGGCGCTGGCGGGGATGGGCATTGCCGATCCCTATCGCTGGCGCCGATAGACGATGACCGATCTACCGGCCCTACGCAGTCAGCGCGGCGAGAACGGCGACGATGCCAAGCCGAAGCGCTCGTTCAAGAATCTCTTCCGCCTGCTCCGCCGCAAGGGAAGCGAGACGGCCCTGCGGGATGCCATCGAGGAGCTGATCGAGGAGAGCGAGGTCTCCGATGGCGGCGAGGCGCAGCTCGATTCCAACGAGTCCAGCCTGCTTGCCAATGTCCTGAAGCTGGGGGCGCTCACCGCCTATGACGTCATGGTGCCGCGCGCCGACATCAAGGCCGCCGCGGATGATATCGGACTCAAGGATCTCATCCAGATCACCCGCGAATTCGGCCATTCGCGCCTGCCGATCTACCGCGACAATCTCGATGACATTATCGGCATCGTTCACATCAAGGATGCGCTGCCCTACATCTTCGAGCCGGAGAAGTTCAAGCTGAAACAGATCCTGCGCGAGCCGATGTTCGTCGCGCCGTCGATCCGGGTGCTGGATCTGCTGCTGCAGATGCGATTGGCGCGGGCGCACCTGGCGCTGGTGGTCGACGAATTCGGCGGCATCGACGGCCTGGTGACGATCGAGGATCTGGTCGAGGAGATCATCGGCGAGATCGAGGACGAGCATGACGTGGTCCGCGGCCCGCATCTCGTGCAGCGCCCGGATGGCACCTTGCTGGCCGATGCCCGGACGACGATCGAGGATTTCGAGGAGCGGGTCGGCCCGGTGCTGACCGATGTCGAGCGCGAAAGCGATATCGATACCCTGGGCGGATTGGTGATGTCGCTGACCGATCGCGTGCCGACACGCGGCGAGCTGGTGACGCATGATTCCGGCATTGTCTTCGAGGTGATCGATGCCGATCCACGGCGGGTGAAGCGGCTGCGTGTCCGCAACCTGCCGAATTCCGGAAGTGCCGCGCCGCCGACGCCGGTCGCCGGCGCAGGCTCGCCCGTCGGCCAGGCCATCGACAATGCCGCCCCGCCGGCCGATCGCGTCCCGAAGAAGAGCTAGCCGCATACATGGATGTTGCGAGGGATCTGGCGCGGCGTCTGCAGGCGCTGACCGGTTGGCGGCGCTGGACGGTGGCGGTGCTTCTCGGCGGCTGCAGCGCCCTGGCCTTTGCCCCGATGAACGTCCTGCCGGCGCTGATCCTCGGTCTCGTCGGCCTGATCTGGCTGGTCGGCGGCACCCGGTCGAAGCGGGACGCCTTCTTCGTCGGCTGGTCCTGGGGTCTCGGGCATTTCGCCGTCAGCAACTACTGGATCGCCAATTCCTTCCTCATCGAGCCGGAACGGTTCGGTTGGATGATCCCGCCGGTGCTGGGTGGACTCGCAGCATTTCTCGCGCTCTATGCCGGCCTGGCGGCGATCGTCCTGAAGGCCACCGAACACAACGGCCCGATCAGGATCCTGGCTTTCGCCACCGCCTGGAGTGCGGGGGAATGGCTGCGCGGCCATATTTTCACCGGCTATCCCTGGGATCTCGTCGCCTATGCCTGGAGCTTCGACGAGGCGATGATGCAATCCGTCGCCTGGTGGGGCGCCTGGGGCCTGAGTTTTCTTACGGTCTTGATCCTGTCGATGCCGGCGCTGCTGGGCGACAGCGACCGTCGCCTGGCGTGGCGGGCGAATGCGATGGCGGCGCTCGTCCTCCTGCTCCTGTGGGGCCTGGGCAGCTGGCGTCTGCAGGATGATGACCATGCCGCAACGACCGGCATCGCGTTGCGCATTGTACAACCGAACATTGCCCAGGACCTGAAGCTGCAGACCGACACGCGCCCGCGCCAGGTCGAGACGCTGCTGCGCCTCACCGCCAGCCTGCCCGGCCTGGACCAGTTGAAGGCGGTGATCTGGCCGGAAGCGGGCGTCAACTACCTCCTGGATCGGGAACCGGAATTGCGGCGCATCCTCACGGCGGCAGTGCCGCCGCAGGGCGTGTTGATCACCGGAGCGCCGCGCGGTATTCCTGCCGTCGGCCCGCTGGACGAGATCTGGAATTCACTGGCCGCCCTGGACGGGTCCGGCACCATCCTCGCCACGGCGGACAAGTTCCACCTGGTGCCGCTCGGTGAATATGTGCCTCTGCGCCAGCTGTTTCCCTTCATCAACAAGCTGACGCCCGGCTCGATGAATTTCTCGGCGGGACCCGGGCCGCGCACTCTGAAGCTCCCGGGCCTGCCGCCGTTCGGCCCCTTGATCTGTTACGAAGTGATTTTCCCCGGTGCCGTGGTCGATGCGCGGGACCGGCCCAATTGGCTCCTGAACGTGACCAATGACGGATGGTTCGGGACCAGTGTCGGCCCATATCAGCATTTCGTGGCGGCACGATTTCGTGCTGTTGAGGAAGGCATTCCTTTGGCGCGAGCGGCGAATACAGGGATATCCGCGATGGTCGACGCCTATGGCCACGTGCTTCAGCAGACGGCGCTCGGGGTCGAGGCGGTGTTCGACATCACGCTGCCGCCCGCGCTTTCTCCGACATTGTTCGCGCGACTTGGTTCGCTTTGCCCCGCCGCCATGCTGGCAATCGCCGCCGGAATCGCATTCTGGCGCAGGCGAAAAACCTAGGCTTCAATTCAATAGTGCCAACCTGCAATTCAATATCGTCGCAGCGGCCTGCAACCGATTGACCGCATAAGGCTGTGTGTCTATACAACTTATCGATAGGGCGTTGGGCAGTGATCGCCTGCACAGAGTGCAGTCGCCCGTTTGATATAACAAACCGAAACACCAGTCGAACAGGCAGGTCGAAATGCCACGTGGTCGCAAGTCCTCCGGCCGAATGGCCAGCAAGGGTTTCCCCAATCCGATCGATGTCCATGTCGGCGGTCGCATTCGGCTTCGCCGAACGCTGCTGGGGATGAGCCAGGAGAAGCTCGGCGAGGCGATCGGCCTTACCTTTCAGCAGGTGCAGAAATACGAGCGCGGCGCCAACCGCGTCGGCTCCAGCCGCCTGTTCGATCTGGCGCGCGTCCTCGATGTGCCGATTGCCTACTTCTTCGAAGACATGCCGAACAGCGTGCAGGAGAAGAGCCCCAGCAAGCTGATGGGGATGTCGACGCCGCCGGCAGTAGACTACGAGCCGGATCCGATGGCCAAGCGCGAGACCCTGGAACTGGTCCGCGCCTATTACAAGATCCCGGATCCTGCGGTGCGCAAGCGGATCTTCGAACTCACGAAGTCCGTTGCCAAGAGCATCAAGGGCGAGGATTAACCATGCCGCCCGGTGTCGCCTCGGGCGACGCCGGTCCCGCGGCCCGGCAATCCCGGCACAGCCGTCGACCGCGCGGTGCCAGCCGAGATGAACCGATCCGAGCAGGAAGAGGCAGAACGCCGACGCGACATTGATCCTCGGCATTGCCGATACGCCGAGGTGGCGCGTCCGGCCCATCTCCTGGATTTCCAGCGTCTGGATGCTGGACACCGCATTCGCCTGTTCCAGATAGTTGAACGGTGGTTCGAACAGACTGGGTTCGCCGGTGGCCTGGGCGCAATAGACCCGCCCGCCCGACGAAAGGTAGATCGCGGCGAGATTCCCCCAGCAACGGCTGGAGCAGCACGTTGGTCAGGAAGAACCGCCTGCACAACGCACGGTTCCGCTGCCCGAACGCGACCCCGAAAGACGATGTCGTCGTGCACGCTCTACCGAGTTACATAGAGCGAGCTGAAGACGTCGATGACCAGCGGCGGGCCGAGCTGCGGGTGCGGCACCTGCCAGGGTTCATGGTCGAGACGCAGGAACCGGTCGAGCGTCGTCAGCAACGGATCGACGGTAAACGGCTTGATGTCGGGGATGACGCCCTCGAGGAAGTTGAAGGCGTTCATCACCGGGATCAGCACGACGGTGACGGGGATTGCCGTCACCAGGACCGCGAAATGCAAATGCCCCGGACGCCGGCACGGAACCGCGTCAGGGCTTCGCTGTCAGATGCCATGCCCGGGCAAGTCGGTGCTTTGGCCGCGCCGCCGGCGACGAAAAATTCGGAATCTCGGTATAATGCATTGGGATTCCGTACTTTTTATCAAACGCAGGGTCGGTCAGCTTCCGGTGACATAGGTATCGGCCCGTAAACATGTATTAATGGGCCGGCCGTCCCGTATTGCGTCAAACCCGGGCCGGCCGGCGCGGAATCCAGGATCCACTGAGCCCTGACTCCCGATCCTTGAGCTTTGCTCAATCCGGCATTGAGGCAGGCTGGGCGCGGGTTTCCGGCCCAGAAAGATGCTTGACCGGCTGGGGCCGCTCCACCATCATCCCGCCCGCGTCGCGGGGGGCCGCGATTCTGGCTGCTTTGCCGCATGAAATCCCCCGAAACGGCTGCAATCCGACAATCCGTAAGCCGGCAATCCGCTGATTGCCTGCCCAGCGCCAAGTGGGGTCCGCGTGTCCAAGTCGAGTTTCCTCTTTACCAGCGAAAGCGTGTCCGAAGGCCATCCAGACAAGGTCTGCGACCGCATTTCCGATTCCATCGTCGACCTCTATCTGTCGGCCGACCCCGAGGCCCGGGTGGCGTTGGAAACCCTGGCGACCACCAACCGGGTGGTGCTGGCGGGAGAGGTCCGCGGCCCCGCCTCGATCACCCACGACAGGCTGAAGGAGACCGCCCGGGCGGCGATCAAGGATATCGGCTACGAGCAGGAGGGATTCCACTGGCAGAAGGCGGAGATCGACTGCTACGTGCACTCGCAGTCCGCCGATATCGCCCAGGGCGTCGACGCCGCCGGCAACAAGGACGAGGGCGCCGGCGACCAGGGCATCATGTTCGGCTACGCCTGCACCGAGACCGAGCACCTGATGCCGGCCCCGCTGTTTTACGCCCACCGCATCCTGAAGCTGCTGTCCGAGGCGCGCCGGTCCGGCAAGGAGAAGGGCCTCGGCCCCGACGCCAAGAGCCAGGTCACGCTGCTCTACGAGAACGGCAAGCCGGTCCGGGCGACCTCGGTCGTCGTCTCGACCCAGCACGGCGAGGCGCTGGACCAGGCCCAGGTGCGCGAGATCGTGCGCCCCATCGTCGCCAAGGTCCTGCCCAGCGGCTGGATGTGCAAGGAAGAGGATTTCTACGTCAACCCGACCGGCCGCTTCGTGGTCGGCGGTCCCGACGGCGATGCCGGCCTCACCGGCCGCAAGATCATCGTCGACACCTATGGCGGCGCGGCACCGCATGGCGGCGGCGCCTTCTCCGGCAAGGATCCGACCAAGGTCGATCGCTCGGCGGCCTATGCCGCGCGCTATCTGGCGAAGAACGTGGTGGCGGCCGCGCTGGCCGAGCGCTGCACCATCCAGCTCGCCTATGCGATCGGCGTGTCGAAGCCGCTGTCGGTCTATGTGAATACCCACGGCACCGGCCGCGTCGACGAGGAGAAGCTGGTGAAGACCCTCACCGAGCTGATGGATCTTTCTCCGCGCGGCATCCGCAAGCATCTCGGGCTCAATCGCCCGATCTATGCGCGGACCTCCGCCTACGGGCATTTCGGCCGCGAACCCGAGGCGGATGGCGGTTTCTCCTGGGAGAAGCTGGATCTCGCCGCCAGCCTGAAATCGGTATTCCACTGAACCGGCAGCCCGGACGGAATCGATGATTGCCGATAACGCCGCGGCGTCCGAAGGGGCGCCGCGGCGCAAATTTTATGGACGCCGCAAGGGCCGCCAGCTGCGCAAGGGCCAGCAGGCACTCGTCGATACGCTGCTGCCGCAGCTTGCGATCGACCTGCCGCCCAGCCGCCAAATCGATCCCGTTGGGCTGTTTGCGCCGCCAGTGCGGGAGGTCTGGCTTGAAATCGGCTTTGGCGGCGGCGAGCATCTCGCGGCGCAGGCCAAGGCGCATCCGGAGATCGGCTTCATCGGCTGCGAGGTGTTCGAGAACGGCGTCGCCTCGATGCTGGCGCATATCCGCGACGGCGGGCTGACCAATGTGCGCCTTCACCCCGAGGACGTGCGCGATCTCCTGCCGCTGCTGCCGCCGCGGTCGATCGGCCGGCTGTTCCTGCTGTTTCCCGACCCCTGGCCGAAGAAGCGGCATGCCGAGCGCCGCTTCGTCAACCGCGCCAATCTCGATCGCCTGGCCGACCTGCTGGCCGACGATGCCGAACTCCGTATCGGCAGCGACGACCCGACCTATATCGCCTGGGCCCTCGCCCATGTGACCGACCATCCGGCCTTCCGCTGGCTGGCGGAGGCGCCGTCCGACTGGAGCCGCCGCCCGGCCGACTGGCCGGCCACACGCTACGAGCGCAAGGCGGTCCTGGCCGGGCGCAAGCCGGCCTATTTCCGCTTCCGCCGCCGGCCCCGCTGACCGGGAAAACACCGTCCCGGCACCTTGCAATTTGCCGCCGGAGCGCCGAAATTTAACCCTATGACCGTCGCCCGCTCGTCCGAATCACGGCTCACGGCCGTTCTGGGGCCGACCAATACCGGCAAGACGCATCTCGCCATGGAACGCATGCTGGGTCATGCCAGCGGCATGATCGGCTTTCCGCTCCGGCTGCTGGCGCGCGAGAACTACGACCGGGTGGTCAAGGCGAAGGGCGTCGAGGCGGTGGCGCTGATCACCGGCGAGGAGAAGATCGTCCCCAGGACGGCGCGCTACTTCGTCTGCACCGTCGAATCCATGCCGCTCGACCGCGCCGTCAGCTTTCTGGCGGTGGACGAGATCCAGCTCGCCGCCGATCCCGAGCGCGGCCACATCTTCACCGACCGTCTGCTCCGGGCCCGCGGCCTGAGCGAGACCATGGTGATGGGCGCCGACACCAGCCAGCGCTGGATCCGCACCCTGGTACCCGATGCCGAATTCATCCAGCGGCCGCGCTTCTCGACCCTGACCTATGCGGGGCCGCGGAAGATCACCCGCCTGCCACCACGCTCGGCCGTCGTCGCCTTCTCGGCGGCCGAGGTCTACAGCATCGCCGAGCTGATCCGCCGCCAGCGCGGCGGCACGGCCATCGTCATGGGGGCGCTCAGCCCGCGCACCCGCAACGCCCAGGTCGAACTCTACCAGGCGGGCGAGGTCGACTACCTGGTGGCGACCGACGCCATCGGCATGGGCCTCAACATGGACGTCCATCACGTCGCCTTCGCCGGCCTGCGCAAGTTCGACGGCCGCTCGCCGCGTCCGCTGACCAAGGCCGAGATCGGCCAGATCGCCGGCCGCGCCGGGCGCCATATGACCGACGGCACCTTCGGCACCACGGCCGATGCCGGGGCGATGGATCCGGAGATCGTCGAGGCGGTGGAGAACCACCGCTTCGATCCGCTGCCCTACCTGATGTGGCGCAGCGCCGATCTCGATTTCCGCAGCATCGAGCGCCTGCTCCACAGCCTCGAGCGCCGGCCGCCGGTCGCCGGCCTCATCCGCCAGCAGGAGGGCGAGGACCAGCTGGCGCTCCGCCATCTCTCGCGCGACCCCGAGGTCGTTGCCCTGGCCGACGGCCGCGACCGGGTGATGCTGCTCTGGGAGATCTGCCAGGTGCCGGATTTCCGCAAGCTGATGACCGACGCCCATACCAAGCTGCTGGCCCAGCTGTTCCAGCATCTGACCCGGGGAGACCTGCCGAACGACTGGGTCGCCGAACAGGTCGATCGCCTGGATCGCGTCGAGGGCGACATCGACCAGCTGACCAGCCGCATCTCGCATATCCGCACCTGGACCTATATCGCCAATCGCGGCGACTGGGTGGCGGACCCGAAGGACTGGCAGGCCCGGACCCAGGCGGTCGAGGACCGGCTCTCCGACGCCCTGCACCAGGCCCTGACCCAGCGCTTCGTCGACCGCCGCCATGCCGCCTTGCATCGCCGGCTGCGCGACGGCGGCACGCTGATGGGCAGCGTCACCGACAGCGACGAGGTCCTGGTCGAAGGCCATGTCGTCGGCCGGCTGCAGGGCCTGCGCTTCGAGCCGGCGGCGGATGCCAGCGCCGAGGAGGCCCGGCCGCTGCTGGCGGCGGCGCGGCGCACCCTCGGCCCGGCGATCGCCAAACGCGTCGCGGCGCTTTCCCAGGACCGCAACGATGCCTTCCGCCTGCTGCCCGACGGGCGGATCGCCTGGCGCGACGCGCCGATCGCCCGGCTCGCCCCCGGCGACACGCCGCTGCGCCCGGGCCTGCAGCTGCTGGAGGACGACCTGATCGACGGCCGCCAGCGCCGGTCCATCGAGCAGCGCCTGAAGGCTTGGCTGGAGAGCATGCTGCGCCATCGCCTGAAGCCGCTCTTCGCCGCCGCCGCCGCCGATCTTCCGGCCGGCGCGCGCGGCCTGGTCTACCAGCTGATCGAGCATCTGGGCGCGATGCCGCGGGCGCGGATCGCCGACTCCGTCGCCCGCCTCACGCTCGAGGAACGCCAGGCCCTGGCCAAGCTCGACATCAAGTTCGGCCGCGAGACGATCTGGCTCTCCGGGCTCAACGAGCGCCGGCAGCGGCGCATTCTCGGCCTGCTGTTCGCGGTGCATCACGGCTTCGACCCGGCGCAGGAGCTTCTGCCGGGACGGCTCCCCGGCGCGGAGCCCGACGACAGCCTCGGCCAGGGCTGGCAGGCGGCGACCGGCCACCGCCTGGTCGGCGGCAAGCGCTTCGAATTCGGGGCGCTGGAACGGCTCTCCGCCAAGCTGCGCGCCCGCGCCGCGCGCGGACCGGTGGCAACCGATGCCGGCACCGCCGAGGCGCTGGGCCTCGCCCCCGCCGAACTGGAACTGGTGATCCGCGATCTCGGCTACCAGCGTCACAAGCGCGACGGTGCCGCGGTCTTCGCCAAGGCGAAGCGCAAGCGTCCGGTACCGGTCGCGGCGGCGGCGCGGCCGGATTCGCCCTTCGCCGTGCTCGCCGGCCTCAAGGTGGGACGGTGAGGGCCGCGCCCTGATGGAGACGCCGGCCCCTCCCGGACTTCGCCTCGACAAATGGCTGTGGTTTGCCCGGTTCCTGAAGTCGCGCGCTTTGGCCAGCAAGGCGGTCGAGGCCGGCGGCTTCCGGGTCAACGGCCAGCCGACCGCGAAGGCGCATTACGCGGTCCGCGTCGGCGACGCGCTGACCTTCCCGCTGGGTCCGCATATCCGGGTCATCAAGGTCCTCGCCCTGGGCAGCCGGCGCGGCCCGGCTGCCGAGGCGCAGACGCTCTATGTGGATCTCGATCCGCCGCAGCCGGCGACGCGGGTCGTCGATCCGGCGAAGTTATCGCCGGCGATCCGGGACAGCGGCAGTGGCCGCCCGACCAAGCGCGAGCGCCGCGCCACCGACCGGCTGCTCGACGGCGACTAGCGGCAGATCCCCCGGGTTTCGTGGAGAATACGACATTATGCAGCCGGAAGGGCTGCGTGGCCGACCGTTTTCGTGGAATTCAGCGTTGCATCCTACACATTAGTTTGAAATCCTGACCGGCAGGCCGACCGACCGACGCGGCCTCCGCCGCGCGCAACGTGCAGGCGCTGCCCAAGGGCGGCGCAGGGGAGGTGGATCATGGCAGATGCACACAATCGGATACTGGGCGGGGTCGAGGATCCCTTCGGCCTGGGCGGTCCGGACGCCGGTTCGCCCTATCTCGGCTATCGCCTTGCGGCGACCGCCACGCGGCACAAGGCCGTAGTCGCGGCCTCGCCGGTGGCGCTCGACGACATCGACCGGGAGGTCGAGGGCATCGCCACTGGCAACGTCATCACCGGGGCGAATACGCTCACCGGCGCCGCCGGCAAGGACCACGGCGGCATCGGCGCGCTTGCCATCGCCAGCGCCACCGGCCTCATCCATCTGACCTATGGCGACGTCACCCTGGATCTCAAGGGCAACTACACCTATACGCGCACGGGCCCGATCGACGGGCTGCCTGGCGGCGCGACCGATTCCTTCACCTACATCCTCACCGATTCCAAGGGTCAGGTTTCCGACCCCGCGACGATGACCTTCGTCCTCGATCCAATTCTGGCGTCGAGCACCTCTCTCTTCGTCACGGTTCCGTCCTACGGCGGGTCGAACTATGACGAGATCATCCAATACAGGTCGTCCCCGGGCTTTCTCGTCGACATTGCCGAGGTCAACGGACTGGGCGGCGACGACGTGATCGAGAACACAAGTCTGTCGGTGGCGCAGATCGATGGCGGCACGGGGGATGACGTACTTATCGGCGGCATTGCCACGGACGTCCTGATCGGCGGTCCCGGCGCCGACAAGATGAATGGCGGCGGTGGCATCCACAACTTCGTCAGCTACGTCACCTCGACCAAGGACGTGGCCTTCAGCCTGGAGACCGGTTTCGGCACCCTGGGCGACGCGCTCGGCGACAGCGCGAGCAATGTCGACGGCATCGTCGGCGGCAAGGGCAACGACACGCTGATCGGCAATGCGGCGGGCAACGACCTCCGCGGCGGTGCCGGCAATGACGAACTGCATGGTCGCGACGGCTACGACAGCCTGCAGGGCGAGGCCGGCAGCGACACGCTCTTCGGCGAAGACAGTTTCGACGATCTGTGGGGCGGGGCCGGCAACGACAAGCTGTTCGGCGGCAATGGCGCTGACAGGCTGTACGGGGGCGCCGGCGCCGATCTGCTGGACGGCGGTGCCGACACGGATACGGCCTCCTACGTCACCAGCCTGGGCGCCGTGACGGTCGATCTCTCCAATCTGGCGAAGTCCACCGGCGATGCCAAGGGCGACACCTATGCCTCGATCGAGGTCGTATCCGGCAGCGCCTACGATGACATCTTGATCGCCGGCAGCGGGCAGATCGACCTGCGTGGAAGTTCCGGCAACGACAAGGTCTTCGGCGCGCCCGGCGCCGACAACCTGTTCGGCGACGAGGGCGACGACATGCTGGATGGCGGTGCCGGCAACGACAAGCTGGACGGCGGAGCCGGCAACGACATCCTGATCGGCGGCGCCGGCGAGGATACCCTCGACGGCGGTGCCGACATCGACTATGCCACCTACGCCGCCGCCTCGGCCGCGGTGGCCGCCGCCACCGACTTCGGCGGCCTCGCCGGCGATGCGGTAGGCGATGTCTACGTCAATGTCGAGGGCCTGATCGGCAGCGCGTTCGACGATATCTTCTACGGCGACAACGCCAGCGCCAATACCCTGTTCGGCGGCGCCGGGAACGATCAGCTCTTCGGGCTTGCCAACGACGACCGGCTGATCGGCGGCGCCGGCGCCGACGCCCTCGACGGCGGCTCCGATACCGATACCGCCTCCTATTTCGAATCGGCGGCGGTCACCGTCGATCTCACCGACACGACGAAGAGCACCGGCGATGCCAAGGGCGATACCTATGCCTCGATCGAGATCATCGAGGGCTCGGCCTTCGCCGACACGCTGATCGGCGATGGCGGTGGCAATGCCTTCAACGGCGGCCTCGGCAACGACAAGATCTCCGGCGCCGGCGGCCTCGATACGCTGAACGGCGAGGACGGCAATGACGCGATCCTCGGCGAGGCCGGCAACGACGTCCTGCACGGTGGCACCGGAATGGACAAGCTCGACGGCGGCATCGGCCTCGATTCCCTGTTCGGCGACGACGGCAACGACACGCTCCTCGGCGGCGACGATGCCGACGATCTGCATGGCGGCAACGATGACGACAAGCTCGATGGCGGCAACGGCGCCGACCAGCTGTTCGGCGACGCCGGCAAGGACACGCTGACAGGCGGTGCCGGCATCGACCAGCTCGACGGCGGCACGGGCAACGATTCCCTTTCAGGCGGCGATGACAACGACACGCTGCTCGGCGGCGACGGCAACGACGCCCTGCTCGGCGGTGCCGGAGACGATCTTCTGATCGGCGGCAAGGGTGTCAATGTGATGACCGGCGGCACCGGCGCCGATACCTTCGTCAGCTCGTTGATCAACCAGCAGGGCTCGAACAAGGTCACCGACTTCGATCCGGACGAGGATTTCCTGACCCTCGCCAACGTCTTCGGTGGCGGCAGCCTGCAGGATGCGATCGATGCGGGCATCACCGCCGAGACCGCGGGCAGCACGCTGACCATCCACCGCAACGGCGTCGCGGAACTGGTTGTCTCCGGCTGGACCGGCGGCGAGGTCAACGGCGACATCCAGACCGTCGCCGTCATCCTCGGCAGTCACCTGCTGATCACCGCCTAGGTCAGGCGCGGCGGAATACCAAGGCGAGGTTGTTGGCCGGCATCTCGGTGACTTCGGCCGGGCCGAAGCCGCAGGACATCGCTGCCCGCTCCACGGCCTCGAGATCGCGCAGGCCCCAGGCGGAATTGCGCTGCTTCAGCGAGGCGTCGAAGGCCTCGTTGCTCGGCGCCGTCGCCACGCCGGCGCGGCGATAGGGGCCATAGAGGAACAGCGGCGCCCCCCTGGCCAGCAGCGCCGCCGCCCCGTCCAGCAGCCCGACCACCGCCGACCAGTCGGATATGTGCACCATGTTGATGCAGAGGATGCCGGCGACGCCCTGCCTGGCAATGCCGGGGGCGGCGATGGCCTTGTGCCAGTCGTTGCGCAGGGTGTCGATCACCAGCGGCGCCCGCAGATTGGCCCGGCCGCTCTCCGCCACGTAGGCGTTGATCGAGGCCAGCTGGTTGGGGTCGCGGTCGCTGGGCTGCCAGTCGAGGCCGGGCAGCGCCGCGGCGAAATGGGCGATGTGCTCGCCGCTGCCGCTGGCGATCTCCAGGATCAGCCCCGCATCGGGCAGGCAATGTCGCAGGATGTCCAGGATGGGGTCGCGATTGCGCTGGGCGGCCGGTGAGGAAAGTTTCATGCTTGGCCTATCGCTGCCGCGTCGGGAACGTCCCGAGGTCGTTCCGGGGTCGACCCCAGTTCCCGACCCCAGTTCCCGGCCCCAGGTCCTGCCCGGCGGGGGCCCCCTGCATAGGCCCATCGCCGGGAAATGTCGATTTCACTCATGCGCCTCGTGAAATCAACCCGGCGATTGCGTCGCCTCGCCTCATGGCCGGCGGCGGGGCCGTGTTGCATCGCCGAAACCGCTATGCTAGCAACCGCGTTGATCGAGGAACGGAGTTCACCAGAATGACATACGTCGTCACCGAGGCATGCATCAAGTGCAAGTACATGGACTGCGTCGAGGTCTGTCCGGTGGACTGTTTCTACGTCGGCGAGAACATGCTGGTCATCCATCCGGACGAATGCATCGATTGCGGCGTCTGCGAGCCGGAGTGCCCGGCCGACGCGATCCTGCCCGACAGCGAGACCGGGGCGGAAAAGTGGGTCGAGATCAACCGCCAATATGCGGAATCCTGGCCCAACATCACCCGCAAGGGCGATGCCCCCGCGGATGCCGATGAATGGAAGGGCGTGGCCGAGAAATTCTCCAAGCATTTCAGCCCCAATCCGGGTAAACCTTAGTTAATTCAATTAGTTAATCTATATGTAGACGCCCGACTATCGACCTACGCTAGGCTCGGTAGGGTTGATGGCTGCGCCCTGCGCATAGCTCCCTTTCCTTGAATGAAACGGCCCTTTCTGGTATACAGTTGAGGTGGGTCTTTGGGGCGGTTTTCTTGGATTGCCAAGGCAGTTCCAGGCCGTCTAAGCCTAAAATCGGGGTGCCGCGTTTCGGATAGTCTCTATCCGGAATCGGACTTTTCCGCCCTCGATCCAGCGTCGCGCGGCAGTTTCTGTCTGGCGCCGCGGAAGTCGGGACGGGACTGGGAATACGGCGATAAGCCGGGGGACGACAGCCGGGAGATAACCGGCCAGCCTGCTGGCAGTCCAGCTATTGAGCAGGTGAGTCGACAGGGCGAGATCGGGCCGAGTGACATCGGATTGTGCGAGATCGGATCGGGCATAAGGAGTGGATCGTGGTTGATAAGGCCAAGAAAGTCGTCGCTAAGGACAAGGACGGTGGTTTCCGCAAGGGCGACTTCGTCGTGTATCCGACCCATGGTGTCGGCAAGGTCATGGGCATCGAGAGTCAGGATATTTCCGGCCATAGCCTGCAGGTCATCATCATCCATTTCGACAAGGACCGCATGACCCTGCGGGTTCCGGTCGCCAAGGCGAAGAATTCCGGCCTGCGCAAGCTGTCCTCGAAGAAGGTGATCGAGACCGCCCTGCAGACCCTGAAGGGCCGCTCGCGTGTGAAGCGGGCGATGTGGTCGCGCCGGGCCCAGGAATACGAGGCCAAGATCAATTCCGGCGACCCGGTGTCGATCGCCGAGGTGGTGCGCGACCTGCACCGCAATGCCGATCAGCCCGACCAGTCCTACAGCGAACGCCAGATCTACCAGGCGGCGCTCGACCGCCTGGTGCGCGAGCTCGCCGCCATCGACGGCATCGACGAAAACCAGGCCACTCAGCGCCTGCACCAGGTTCTGAAGGCGGCCTAACGCCGGCTTCCCACGCCCTCTCTCCTCAGAGAGGCCCCTAGCGGCTCGACCGCGACACGACGGATGGTTCACCCGGCCCCTAACCGGACCCATCCGTCGGGGGTGTTTCCGTCCCGCCTCCCCCGTTTTCCGGCGATCCCTGTTTCCCTTGGCCTGCCGCGGCAAGCTGATAAAGTGCCCGCGCGGTGTGAGTCGCGCCGAATTCGTCGACTCCAAGGGGTAGAGATCCAAACCGGCCGATGCAGGAACGCGAAAAATTCGCCGTGCTGAAACGGGCCGCCCGGATCTGGGCGGTGGCACCGGTACATGGCGACCTCGCCCGGCTGCGGGCGCTGCATGCCTATGTCGCCGAGCAGTTCGCCGACGGCGACCGGCTGGTCTATCTCGGCGGCTTCCTCGGACGCGGCGCGGATGTCGCCGGCGTGGTCGATGAGCTGATCGCCTTCCGCCGGCAGATCCTCGCCCGGCCGAACATGTTCCCCTTCGACATCGTCTATCTGCGTGGCCAGCAGGAGGAGATGTGGCACAAGCTGCTGCAGCTGCAATTCGCCCCCAATCCCAAGGAAGTCCTGCCCTGGATGCTGCAGCAGGGCGTCGGCGCCACCATCACCGCCTATGGCGGCGATCCCGCCGAAGGCATCATCCGCTGCCGCGAGGGCGCCATGGCGATCACCCGCTGGACCAACGGGCTGCGTGCCCGGATCCAGGCCAAGTCCGGTCATGCGAATTTTCTCAGCGCCATCCGCCGTGCCGCCTATACCGACGATCTCGGCCTGCTCTTCGTCCATGCCGGGCTGGATCCGGAACGGCCGCTCTCGGCCCAGGGGGATTCGCTCTGGTGGGGCAGCCCGGGCTTCGCCACGCTCAACCATCCCTATGGCGAGTTCCTGAAGGTGGTGCGCGGCTTCGATCGCCAGCACGGCGGTCCGGCCACCGGCGCCTTCACCATGACCCTGGACGGCGGCTGCGGCTATGGCGGCAAGGCCCTGGTCGCCCTGCTCGATCCCAGGGGCGAACTGCTGGACCTGGTGGAAGCCTGAGCCCGGCCCCGTCCTATCCCAGGCGATAGACCTCCGTCGGCTCCGATCGTCCCGGCAGGATCTGCGCCCCCAGCGCCTTGTGCGCCACCTCGGGGACCCGCTCGACGATATCGGCGCTGGCGACGATCACCGCATCGCCGCTGCCGTCGTCGATCGTCTTGCCGAACTGCTCCAGGCGCTGGGCCACGTTCACCGTGTCGCCGACCAGCGTGTAGTTGATCCGGCCGGGGGCGCCGATATTGCCGGCCAGGGCCCGGCCGCAATGGATGCCCACCCGGATGCGCACCGGTTTCAGTCCCTTCTTCGCCCGGCGCTTGTTGTCTGCCGCCAGCAACCGGCCCATTTCCAGGGCGGCCCGCACCGCCCGCTCGGCATGGTCCGCCTGCAGCATCGGCGCGCCCCAGAAAGCCATGACGGAATCGCCGATATACTTGTCGATGGTGCCATGCTCGGCCTCCACCGCGCCGCCGAGGATGGCGAAGTGCCGGTTGAGGAAGGCGGCCAGGGCCGGCGCCTCCAGCCTTTGCCCGATCTTGGTGAAACCGATGATATCGGTGAACAGCACCGAAATCTCGCGTTCCCGGGATTCGAAGGAACCGGCATTCTCCGGGCGCATCAGCAGCGGCACCAGGGAGCGCGGCACATAGGTCTCGAACCAGCCGAGGCCGGCGCGCATGGCGTTGTAGGCCTCCGCCGCGACGTCGACCTCGGTCAGCCGGCTGCGCTGCAGGGGCTTCGCTTGGTCGAAATCCAGGACGCTGAGGTGCCGGGCGGCATTGGCCAGGGCGTTGATCGGGCGCCCGAGCAGACTGCCCAGGGCATAGGCGCAGAGGCAGCCGAGGGCCCAGACCGCCAGGGACAGGAGCAGGGCCAGGTTGAGGCGGTCGAACAGTTCTTCGACGTCGCTGCCATGCAGCAGCAGCACGCCGACCCAGGGCTGCTGCCCGACCACCTTCATGTCCTTGAACAGGAAGTAGTTCGTCAGGCCAAGGGCTTCCGCCTTCTGCACCTTGAAATCGACCGCCTGGTCGGGATGCAGGCTGGGATCGTCGCCGCGTTCGGGATGGAAGGCGGCCAGGATCGGATCGCCGATGGCCGAGGCTTTCGGCAGCATCTCGGCGGCGCTCGGCTTGAACAGGCCGTTGGCAATCGAGGGATGCACCAGGACCATGCCGTCGCCCATCAGCACATAGGCGCCGATCCGGGGGTCGACGAAGCGGTCGATGACGTGCCGGGCCAGGGTCTGGGTCGATACAAGCGCGCCAATGACCCCGATCAGCTTGCCGTCCTTGTCGTGCAGGGGCGTCAGCAGGGGCAGGCCGGTGACGTTCATCTGCGCGGCATAGACCGGGTCTGACCAGGAGGGCTCTTTGAGCACCGCGCCGCGTGCATAGGCCATGCGCAGCAGGGCATCGTAGGTGGCATCGCCGACCTCGGTGGCGAAGACCTCGCCATTGACGTTGCGCCCGGCCGAGATCGCCTTCATGTCGCTGCGGATGAAGGCGACCGCGATCAGCTGCGGCGAGGCCGCCAGCGAGCCCAGCAGCAGGTCCTGG
>CAZKDH010000095.1:0-6481 GCA_964551505.1 uncultured Rhodospirillaceae bacterium | reverse complement strand
AGACGCAACAGGACGGCTGACCCGTCGATCGTCGATGCTGGCCCGCGCCAAGATCAATCTCTACCTGCATGTCGTCGGCAAGCGGCCGGACGGCTATCACCTGCTGGATTCGCTGATCGTCTTTGCCGAATGCGGCGACGAAATCGCGGTGGCGCCGGCCGACGACCTGTCCCTGCAGATCGACGGCCCCTTCGCCGCGGGGCTCAGCGCTGCGGCCGACAACCTGGTGCTGCAGGCGGCACAGGGACTTCGCGACCTCTGCGATCGCAGGCAGGGAGCGGCGATTCGCCTCGCCAAGAACCTGCCGCTGGCCTCGGGCATCGGCGGCGGATCGGCCGACGCTGCGGCGACGCTGCAGGCGCTGACCGGCCTCTGGGCGGTGGCGCCGGAGCGGGCGGCGCTCTATGCCCTGGCGCTGCGGCTCGGTGCCGACGTCCCGGTCTGCCTCGACGGTCGGCCGAGCTTTGTCGGCGGGATCGGCGAGGACATCGTCGCCGCCGGATTCCTGCCGCCGGCCCATCTGCTCCTGGTCAATCCGCGCGTGCCTACGCCCACGCCGCAGGTGTTCAAGGCGCGCCGCGGCGGCTTCTCCGAGCCGGGGCGCTGGCGGCAGGCTCCCACCACCGCGGAAGAGCTCGGCCGCGCGCTGGCGGCCTGCCGCAATGACCTGACCGAGGCGGCTATCGAGGTGGCGCCGGTGATACGCGACGTGCTGGCGACCATCGCGGCGACGCCGGACTGCCTGTTGTCACGGCTTTCGGGAAGTGGCGCCACCTGCTTCGGCCTCTATCCGTCGGCGCAGGCTGCGGAGGTAGCATGCCATACGGTCCAGGCGCAGCGTCCGGACTGGTGGGTCGTCGCCGCGCCGATCGCCGCCTAGGGCGCTAGGCGCGTTTCTCCAACTCGTACCGCAGCAGAACGATGCGGTCGTTGCCCCAGAACATCTTGTCGTCCACGACGAAGCTCGGTACGCCGAAGACCCCTGCCGCCATCGCGGCCGCGATGTTGGCCCGGTGCAACGCCGCGGTCGCCTGGGAGTCGATGCCGGCGGCGATCGCCTTGCCGTCGAGCCCGGCGCGGTCGGCGAGGCGGGCGATCGCGGCATCGTCGGCAGGGGTTTCGCCCCGCACCATGATGGCATCGAAGAGGGCGCGCACATAGGCCGGGCAGCAGCCGAGCGCTGCCGCGGCCATGGCAGAGAGATTGATCCGCAGCCAGTCGCCCTTGTCCCAATCCGGCGAGTTCAGCGGCACGCCATAGAACGCGGCCCAGCGGGCGACATCGGTGCCGCGGTAGGCGGGATCGTACTGGCCCGACTGCCCGCCGTCCGCGAAGGGGTTCTTGCCACGCGCCTCCAGCAGCTTGAACAGGGCCAAGGGCCGCCATGCGATCTTGACGTCGAACTTCCGTTCGAGCGCCGGCAGCTGTGTCGATGCGAGATAGGAATAGCGGCTATCGATGGAGAAATAGAAATCGATCTGACGCATGTTCGTTGGTTCCCTTTTGCATGCCTCTCGATCATAGGGGCAATGACGGGGGTCGGGAAAGCGGGCTGGGCTAGTCCGTGCGCCGGCTGCCGCGCAGTCGGTCGAACATCACCGCGATGATGATGAAGCTGCCGACAAAGCTGCCCTGCCAGAAGGTGCTGATTCCGAGCAGGATCAGGCTGTTGCGGATCACTTCGATGAGCGCCGCGCCGACCACGGCCCCGATCACCGTGCCGCTGCCCCCCATCAGGTTCGCCCCGCCGATGACGGTGGCGGCGATGACCGAAAGCTCCATCGACTGGCCGAGATTGGTGGTGACGCCGCCGAGCCAGCCGACCTCGAGGATCCCCGCGATTCCCGCGGTGAAGGCGGAGAACATGTAGACGCTGATCTTGACGCCGCGGACGTTGACCCCGGTCAGCACCGCCGCCTGTTCATTGCCGCCGATGGCAAAGACATGGCCGCCCCATTGCGTCCAGCGCAGGCAGAAGCCGGTGACGGCCGCCATCACCGCCAGCACGATGACCGGATTGGCGAGGCCGAAGGTCATGCCGCCGCCGATCCAGAGCAGGCTCGCCTGGTCGGGGCCGAACTGGTAGACCATCTTGTTGTTCGAGGCCACCATCGCCAGGCTGCGGGCGACCGAGAGCATGCCGAGAGTCACCACGAAAGGCGGCATGCCCAGATAGGTGATCAGCAGGCCATTGGCCAGACCGACCGTCAGGGCGGCACCCAGGGCCGCGGCGGCGCCGATCCACAGCGGATAGCCGGCATTCATCAGCACGCCGAGGATGATCGCCGACAGGCACAGCGTCGAGCCGACGGAGAGGTCGATGCCGCCGGTGATGATCACCGCCGTCATCCCGAGCGCGATGATGCCGACGAAGGCGAAATTCCGGGTCACGTTGTACAGATTCTGCGGCGTTGCGAAGGCGGTGGCCGTCAGGCTGAGGACGATGCAGGCGATGACCGCCGCGATGAAGACCCAGAAGGCCTGATGCGACATCAGCCGGCTGAGGCGGCTGTGCGTCCGGGTGTTGATGATTTCTTGCAGGGTCATCGCCGCCTCATGCCGCCTCGATTGCGCCAGTGATCAGGCCGGTTATTTCCTCGGGAGAGGTGGCGGTGACCGGCTTGTCGGCGACCTTCCTGCCGCGGCGCAACACGACGATACGGTCGGCGACCGAGAAGACGTCCGGCATCCGGTGGCTGATCAGGACCACCGCCATGCCCTGCGCCCGCAGCTGATGAATGAGGTTAAGCACCTCAGCGATCTGGCGGACGGAGATGGCGGCCGTCGGCTCGTCCATCAGCACGATCTTTGCGTCAGCCAAACGCGTGCGGGCGATGGCAACCGCCTGGCGCTGGCCGCCCGACATCTGTCGCACCAGGTCCCGCGGCCGGGTTTCGGACTTGAGCTCCGCGAACAGCTCGCCCGCTCGCTGGTACATGGCGGCGTAGTTCAGTATCCTGAAGGGCCAGAAGCCCTCAAAAATCTCTCGTCCCAGGAATACGTTAGCCGCCGCCGTGAGGTTGCTGCACAAGGCCAGATCCTGGTAGACGATCTCGATCCCGCATTGCCGCGCCTCGATCGGCCGGTGGAAATGCTTCTCTTCCCCCTGGATCGCAATCTTGCCGTGGGAAGGCGGAAAATTGCCGGCGATCATCTTCACCAGCGTGGATTTCCCGGCGCCGTTGTCCCCCATCAGCCCGACGACCTCGCCCGGCTCGATGCTCAGCGAAACGTCGGATACCGCCTGGATGGCGCCAAAGTTCTTCGAGATCGAGCGCAGCTCGAGCACTGCCATCAGCCTTCCTCCCGGTGGCCTCGATCCTTGAATCTTCGTCGAGACCTTGCGCCACTATATGCTGATTTGACCGGATCGACACCAGTGGAGCTTATACGACCATACATGAAGGGCGTGAAATCGATTTTCCTTATGTACGATAATATCGTTTGAAATGTATGATAATAGGAGAATAGAGTTTGGCAACCCCCGGGGAGGGGGGAGAAGATCGACGGCGCGCCTGCATCGGCCTGATGGTCGGCGCTGCACAAAGTCCGTCGGCAGTCTGGGGACCAGGCGATGCTGATACTTGTTACCGGAGCAGCGGGCAAGGTCGGCCGGACCTTCATCGAGAAGATGCGGGCCGATCCGCGTTGGCGGCATGCCCGGATCCGCGCGCTCTGCCACAATCGCCTGCTGCCCGAAGACGATCGCCTGTCGGTGCAGCGCGGCTCGATCTCCGACCCCGCCGTGGTCGATGCGGCAATGCATGATGTTACCCATGTCGTTCACCTGGCCACCTGCAAGGAAACGCCGCTCGACGTCATGGATGTGACCGTGAAGGGGATGTTCTGGCTGCTGGAGGCCTTCCGCAGGAGCGGTACGGCCCGGCAGTTCATCCTGATCGGGGGCGATGCGGCGATCGGGCATTTCTTCTACCGCCACGCGGGACCGATCACCGAATCCGCGCCGCATATGGCCTATCCGGGCTGCTATGCCCTGTCCAAGGTGCTGGAAGAGGTGATGCTGCAGCAGTATTTCGTCCAGTACGACATCAACGGCTGCTGCCTGCGGGCGCCGTGGATCATGGAGAAGGACGATTTCCGCTACAGCCTCTCCTTCGGTGCCGATGTCTTCGGCGGCCCGGTGTGGAAGGACATGGTTGCGGCGGCGGATGCCGCGCGCTATCGGGAGTCGGGCGCCGTTCCCATCCTTCTGGACGCCGACCGCCGGCCACTGAAGCGCAATTTCGTGCATGTCGACGACCTGGTCTCCGCCATGCAGGCAGCGCTCGACAATCCGCGGGCCCGGCAGCAGCTCTTCAATGTCAGCCTCGACCGCCCGGTCGACTACGGCGAGGTCGCCGCCTATCTGCGGCGCACCCGCGGCCTCGACGGGATCGAGATTCCCAGTTCCTACCATTCGAACTGGATGGACAACAGCAAGGCGAAATACCTGCTCGATTGGCGCCCGGAATACGACGTCGAAAAGCTGATCGACGCTGCCTGGGGCTATGAACGGCGTCCGGATGACCCGCGCCGGGTCTGGTATCCGGGCTGATCGCGTGACCGGCGGGACGAAGTGCGTGCCGGCACGAACCTGCGTGACCACCGATGTTCAACAATGAAACGGCAATTGGGAGGACAGCAATGAAGTTCACACTCGGTCTACTCGCGACGGCGGCCATCGCCCTGTCGACGCAAGCAGCGGCGGCGGAGGACAAGATCCTCGCGATCTTGGTGAAGGGGCTCGACAATCCGTTCTTCGAGCAGATTCATCTGGGCTGCGAGAAAGCCAATGCGGAGCTCAAGGGCAGTGGCTATCAATGCCTCTATACCGGCCCGGCCTCCAGCGCCGACGAGGCCGGCGAGGTGCAGATCGTCGACGATCTGCTGACCAAGGGCGTGGCCGCCATCGCCATCTCGCCCTCCAACGCGCCGGCGATGGCCAACCTGCTGAAGCAGCGCGCGCCGCAGATTCCGATCATGACCATCGACGCCGATCTCGGCAAGGACGACGCCGGACTGCGCAAGACGTATCTCGGAACCGACAACTATCTGATGGGCGTCAAGTTCGCCGAGTACCTGCAGAAGGCAAAGCCCAAGGGCGGGACGATCTGCCTGCAGCTCGGCAATACCGCGGCCGACAACATCAACGCGCGTGCCGCCGGCACCCGCGATACCCTGGCGGGTGCCAAGGGGACCGATCGCCTGACCGGCCAGAACGGCTGGACCGAGGTCGATGGCTGCCCGGTCTATACAAACGACCAGGCGGATCTCGCCAACCAGCAGATGTCGGACACCTTCACCGCCCATCCCGACCTCGATGCCTTCGTGCTCGAAGGCGGGTGGGCACAGTTCGCGCCGCAGGCCTATGCCCAGGTCACCGACCAGGTCATGGACAAGCTGAAGAGCGGCGACCTGGTGATCGTTGCCGGCGACACGCTGCCGCCGCAGATCGATGCCCTGAAGCAGGGTCGCAGCTATGTGCAGGTAGGGCAGCGGCCATTCGAGATGGGCTACAAGGCGCCCTTCGTGATGAAGGACCTGGTCGAGGGCAAGAGCGTCGAGGGCACGCTCTATACCGGTCTCGACGAATGCACCCAGGCCAACGTCGATACCTGCATCGCCAAGTAGCCGCATCGCCACCGGCGCCGTCCCCGGCGCCGGCTCCTGCTCTCCCTCCAGGCCCGGGCGCCGCGTCGCAGCTGCGCGTCCGGGCCGCCTTTTTCGCTAGTTCCGGCCGCTCAACAGGCCGCGGGCCACGACCTGGGCCTGGATCTCGGCGGCGCCTTCGAAAATATTGAGGATCCGAGCGTCGCAGAGCACGCGGCTGATCGGGTATTCCTGCGCATAGCCGTTGCCGCCGTGGATCTGCAGGGCATTGTCCGCATTCGACCAGGCGATGCGGGCGGCGAGCAGTTTCGCCATGCCGGCCGGGATGTCGCAGCGCCGGTCGCTGTCCTTCTCACGGGCGGCGAAATAGGTGAGCTGGCGGGCGATCATGGTCTCGACCGCCATCCAGGCAAGCTTGCCGGAGATGCGCGGGAAATTGACGATGGGCTGGCCGAACTGGATGCGCTCGCGCGCATATTTGAGGCCGAGCTCGAGCGCACATTGCGCCACGCCGACGGCTCTGGCCGCGGTCTGGATCCGCGCGCTCTCGAAAGTGGCCATCAGCTGCTTGAAGCCTTCGCCCTCCTGGCCGCCGAGCAGGTTCTCCGCCTTGACCTCGAAGCCGTCGAAGGCAAGCTCGTATTCCTTCATGCCGCGATAGCCGAGGACGGGGATCTCTCCGCCGCGCATGCCCGGGGCGGGGAAGGGGACGCTGTCGGTGCCGCGCGGTTTCTCGGCCAGGAACATGGAAAGGCCGCGATAGTCGCTGCTGTTCGGGTCGGTACGGGCGAGCAGCGTCATCACGTCGGTGCGCGCCGCGTGGGTGATCCAAGTCTTGTTACCGGTGATCCGGTAGACATCGCCGTCCCGC
>CAZKDH010000094.1:0-47553 GCA_964551505.1 uncultured Rhodospirillaceae bacterium | reverse complement strand
TCGCCGAAGGCGGTCTCCAGCTCGCGCTCGACCCGGGTCGCATCGAAGCCCGGCTCGAGCGGAAACAGCCGCGGCAGCGGCGTCAGCCCCTCATCCAGCCGGACGCTCGGCTTGCGCGGCTTCCGGGCGGCCGGATGCGTCGCCGATGCCGGGACGCGCAGCGCCGCCGAAGACTTCAGCTTGGCTTTCGACGAGGCCTTCAGCGGCATCTGGTCTTCCTCTAGTTCCGCGGCCGATCCTCCGGTCGATCAGGCCGCCGCCTTCCCCAGGGCCTGCAGGGCGGCAGTGCCGATCTCCGCGGGCGACGGCGCTATGATAATCCCGGCCGAGCGCAGCGCCTCGATCTTTTCCGCCGCGCTTTCGCCTCCACCCGACACGATGGCACCGGCATGGCCCATGCGCCGGCCCGGCGGCGCGGCGATTCCGGCGATGAAGCCGACCACCGGCTTTTTGCGCTTCGACTGCTTCAGGAAGTCGGCCGCATCGATCTCCGGGCTGCCGCCGATCTCGCCGATCATCACGATCGCGTCGGTCTCGTCGTCGCCCAGGAACAGGTCGAGGATGTCGACGAAGTTGGAGCCGTTCACCGGGTCGCCGCCGATCCCGACCACCGTGGTCTGGCCGAGGCCGACGGCGGTGGTCTGGGTCGCCGCCTCGTAGGACAGCGTGCCGGACCGCGAGACGATGCCGATCCGCCCCGGCTTGTGCACGTAGCCCGGCATGATCCCCATCTTGCACTGGTCCGGCGTGATCATGCCCGGGCAGTTCGGGCCGATGACCCGCGACCTGGAGTACTTCAGCTCGCGCTTGATCTTGGCCATGTCCTGCACCGGGATGCCGTCGGTGATCGCGACGATCACCTCGATCTCGGCGTCGATCGCCTCGAGGATCGAATCCATCGCGTAGATCGGCGGCACGTAGATGACGCTGGCATTGGCGCCGGTCCGCTCGCGGGCCTCCAGGACGGTGTTGAACACCGGCAGGCCGAGATGGGTGGCACCCCCCTTGCCCGGGGTGACGCCGCCGACCATGTTGGTGCCGTAGTCGATCGCCTGCTGCGAGTGGAACGTGCCCTGGGTGCCGGTGAAGCCCTGGCAGATGACCTTGGTGTGCTTGTCGATCAGAATTGCCATGGCCTAGGCCCTCCCCTCTACCTGCGCGACGATCTTGCTGGCCGCGTCGGCCAGCGTCGTCGCGGTGACGATCGGCAGGCCGGATTCCTGCAGGATCTTCCGCCCGAGCTCGACATTGGTGCCTTCCAGGCGCACCACCAGCGGGCGATCCAGGCCGACCTCGCGCGCGGCGCCGACGATGCCCTCGGCGATGGAGTTGCAGCGCATCATGCCGCCGAAGACGTTCACCAGGATGCCTTTGACCCCCGGGTCGTTGAAGATCAGCTTGAAGGCGCAGGCGACCCGCTCCTTGGTCGCGGCACCGGCGATGTCCATGAAGTTCGCCGGCTGGCCGCCGTAATGCTGGATGATGTCCATCGTCGCCATGGCGAGCCCGGCGCCATTGACCATGCAGCCGATATTGCCGTCGAGCTTCACGTAGTTGAGGTCGTGCCGCGAGGCCTCGAGTTCCAAGGGGTCGATCTCGTTCTCGTCGCGCAGGTCCTGGATGTCATGGTGCCGGAACAGCGCGTTCTCGTCGAAGGTCATCTTGGCGTCGAGCGCGATCAGCTTGTTGGCCTTGGTGACGACCAGCGGATTGATCTCGATCAGGCTGGCATCGAGATCCCGGAACGCCTTGTTCATCGCCATCAGCAGGCGCACGAACTTGTGCACCTCGCGCTCCTTCAGGTCGAGCTGGAAGGCGATCTTCCTCGCCTGGAAGGCCCGCATCGGCATCGCCGGCGGCAGCATCAGCTTGACGATCTTCTCGGGACGGTTCTCGGCGACTTCCTCGATGTCCATGCCGCCCTCGGTCGAGGCGATCACCGCCACGCCGCCGGTCTTGCGGTCGACCAGCTGGGCGATATAGAGCTCGCGCGCGATCTCGCTGCCCTGCTCGATATAGACCTTCTTCACTTCCTTGCCCTGCGGCCCGGTCTGATGGGTGACCAGGCGCATCCCCAGCATCTTGTCCGCCGTGGCGACGACTTCCTTCACCGTGCGGCAGATCTTCACCCCGCCCGCCTTGCCGCGGCCGCCGGCATGGATCTGTGCCTTCACCACCCAGATCGGGCCGTCGAGATCCTCGGCGACGCTCTCCGCCTCGGCCGGCGTATGGGCGACGTCGCCGCGCGGTACCGCGACCCCGAAGCGCCGCAGCAGTTGCTTGGCCTGGTATTCGTGAATGTTCATGTCTGCCCCCTTCGCGTTTCGGTGGCGATCTGGCTCTCCCGCCGCGCGTTGCACACTAGCCGCACGTCAGGCATTAGCAAACACACCCAAATCGCATTTCACATTTCTGAGTCGGTAAAATAGGTTCGTCCAACCGAGCGATCGGGATTTCTCCCCCGACCCCTGCGCTCGGCACGCGATCACTCTGGTCGCATGGACGAACGGCGACGGATCACTTGCAGCAAATGTCCGGTCAGCGCCCTGGCAATCCACAGATTGCATGCTATGACCTTAATTTTATTGACTCTTCTCGACTGTCCTAATTTCGACTAGGTTATTTGCAGGAACGTCACCGAGTCGCATTCGTGAGGCATTGCCTGATGCTCGTCAGGATGAAAAACGCGGTTTTCCGCGCCCGAGCCGCGGCCGGACTCTGCCTCGCCCGAACCAATTTGGGCCAATTTGTCGCAGCAGCCGCCCTGCTTTCGGCCTGCGCCCAGGAGCCCGAGACCATCGTCCTGGCGGCACCGCCCGCCACGCCGACTCCCCCCGTCTACGAATCCGCGCTCCCGGCGCCGCCGGCCAACCGGCAATGCGTGCCCTATGCGCGTTTTCTCTCCGGCATCAACCTGCAGGGCGATGCCTATACCTGGTGGGACAGCGCGGCCGGCAGCTATCTCCGCGGCCAGCAGCCGATGCCGGGTGCGGTACTGGTGCTGAGCCGCAGCGGCCGTCTCTCGCGCGGGCATCTGGCGGTGGTCCGCCAGGTGATCGACCCCCGCCGCATCCTGGTCGACCACGCCAACTGGAGGCCGGGCGAGATCACGTCGGGCATGGCGGTGGCGGACGTGTCGCCGGGCAATGACTGGTCCGAGCTGCGGTTCTTCAACCAGGACGCCGGGTCCTTCGGCGCGATCTACCCGGCCCTTGGCTTCATCTACAACATCGCCGAGGGGCCACAGGCGGGGACTATCCAGGTCTCAGGCGGCGCGGCTGGCCAGGCTGACGTCCCGTAGCAGCAGGCCCCGGCGCTTCAAGTCCCGGATCGTATCCAGCAGCGAGGCATCGAGCGGCCGGCAGGCCCAGTCGAGTTCGTCGCGCGCCTTGCGGCTGTCGAAGGCCATCGAGCTCCGCGCCAGGCGCACCCCGGTCAGCGGCGCCAGCGGCGGCTGCTTGCTCAGATTGGCCAGGGATTCGCTGACCACCGCCGCCGCATAGGCCAGGGCATAGGGCACCCGGGTGCGCGGCATGGCGAGGCCGGTCAGCGCGGCCAGGCGGTCCAGCAGGTCGCGCAGGCTGAGATTGGTCCCGCCGAGGATGTAGCGCTCGCCGATCCGCCCCCGCTCGGCCGCCTGCACATGCCCCAGGGCGGAGTCGCGGGCATCGACCAGGTTGAATTCGCAGTTCAGATAGGCCGGGATGGTGCCGTTGAGGAAACCGAGGATCATCTTCGTCGGCGGGGTCAGCAGCACGTCGCCGGGGCCGATCGGCATGGTCGGGTTGACGATCACCACCGGAAGCCCGGTATCCGCCGCGCGTTTCGCCGCCTCTTCCGCCAGGAATTTCGACCGGCAGTATGCGCCGGGCATGTCGTCGACGGTCAGGATCGCCGTCTCGTCGATCAGCCCGGCCCGCGAATTGCGGGGGGCGCGGGAGTTCTTCAGGATGGATTCGGTACTTGTATAGACAAGTCGCGCGACTTTGGCCCTGGCCGCCGCCTCCAGCACCCGGCAGGTGCCCTGGTAGTTGACGTCCAGGAAGCTCTGCGGGTCCGGCGCCCAGAGATTGGGATTGGCGGCCAGGTGGAAGACCCGGTCGACCCCCGCCATCGCCCGGTCCAGGGTGCCGCGGTCCAGGATTGAGCCGCGGCGCAGTTCCACCCCTGCCGGCGCCTCCGGCCATTCCCGCAGGTCGAGGACGCGGACCTGATCGCCCCGGTTTGCCAGCAGCGACACCAAATGCCGGCCGATGAACCCGCTGCCCCCGGTAACCAGGCTGAACTGCGTCATGCTGCCGGAAACGACCTTTCGCCGCTGGACTTAGCCAAGATTCTGACCCGCTTACCGGCAAACCTATAGACGGCTTTTCAACCACGCAACTGGCCTTGCGGCGGTCCGGGTCCGTGACTTTTGCGGCGCCGTCTGCTATGCCACCGGCGGCGGAGCCAAGACCTTGATCCAGATGCCAATATGTTGAAGAACGCGGCGATTTTCATCGCCCTCCTGGCCTGTGCCAGCCTGCTGGCCGGCGCGCCGCCGGCGGCGGCCCATGCCATCGTCGTCAGCGCGGCGCCGCCGGTGGATTCCGTGGCGCCGGGGCCCGATGTCGCGGTGGAACTGCGGTTCAATTCCCGGCTCGACCTCGAGCGCTCGCGCCTGACCCTGGTCCTGCCGGACGGCTCCAGCCGGCCGATTACGGTGGAAACCACCGCGTCGCCGGCCGTGCTCGCCGGAAAAATCACCGGGCTCGCACCGGGAAAATACGTGGTGAAATGGCAGGTTCTCGCGGTGGACGGCCACATAACCCGCGGCGAAATCCCCTTCAGCGTCGGTCGGTGAGCGGCGGTGAACCTGCTGATCGACATTTCCGGCTTTCTCGGCGTCATCCTCGAGGGCTTCGCCCGCGCGGCGCAATGCGTGATCTTGGGCAGCGTCGCCTTCATCTTCCTGCTCGCCGTGCCGCTGCGGCCCGCCCTCGGCGCGGTCGGCGATGCGATCCTGGCGCGGGCCCGCCGGATCGGGTTCATTGCCGCCTTCATCCTGCTGGCCAGCCTGGCGGCGGGGCTCGCCATCCATGTGGTCATCCTCGCCGGCACCCTGGAGATCTCCCTCGGCGCGGCGGTCGGCGACGATTTCTCCCGGGCGACCCTGGTGCGGATCGCCGCAGCCGCACTGGTCCTGGCGCTGATCGGGCGCGGCCCGGAGCCCAGCCGCTTCCTGCCGGCCCTGGTGCTGCTCGACCTGGTCGCCGGCGTCGCCACCAGCCATGCCGCGGCGCAGATCGAGCATCGCGCCGCCCTGGCGGCGGTCACCGCGGCGCATCACCTGGCGGCCGGGCTCTGGATCGGCGGCCTGCCCGCCTTCCTCGCCGCCCTCGGCCTCATCGCCGACGACGCCCAGCGGCGCCGGGTCGGCAAGCGGTACTCGGCGATCGCCCTCGCCGCGGTCGCCGGCATCGCCCTCAGCGGCACCGGCCTCGTCGTCGCCTTCGTCGGCTCGCCGGCGGCGGCCTACGGCACCGCCTATGGCCAGATGCTGGGGGCCAAGGTCACCCTCTTCGCCGGCCTCCTCCTGCTCGGTGGAATGAATTTTCTAGCCGTGGAACATCTGAGCCGCCGCCCCGCTTATCTCGCCGTCCGGCTGCGGCGCTTCGTCGAGGTCGAGCTCGGGATCGGCCTGTCGATGATCTTCATCGCCGCCTCGATGACCTCGCTGCCGCCGGCGATCGACCTGGTCGAGGGCCGGGCCAGCCTGGCGGAGATCGCCGAGCGCCTGCACCCGCACTGGCCGCGCCTGACCAGCCCCGGCAAGGACAGCCTCGCCTTCTACGAGCTGCAGCAGAAGCTGGACGCCGAGGCGCAGGCGAAGGCGCGGCCCGCGGCCGAGGCCTATGTCCCCGGTTCCGGCATCCCGCTGCCGCGCAACGCCGAGGATATCGCCTGGTCGGAATACAACCACCACATCGCCGGCGTCATCGTGCTGGCGATCGGGCTCCTGGCCCTGCTGGAGCGCAGCGGCTGGATGCCCTGGGCCCGGCACTGGCCGCTGCTCTTCGTCGTGCTGGCCTGGTTCCTGTTCGTGCGATCGGAGGCGGAAGGCTGGCCCTTCGGCCGCCTCAGCCTCGCCGAGAGCCTGCGCGATCCGGAATTCGTCCAGCACAAGGTCTTCATGGCGCTGATCGTCGGATTCGCCGGCTTCGAATGGAGCGTGCGCATCGGCTGGCTGACGCGGGCCTGGGCGCGCTACGTGTTTCCGTTGCTCTGCGCCATCGGCGGCATGATGCTCCTCACCCATTCGCATTCGTTGGCGAACGTGAAGGAGCTGCTGCTGATCGAGATGACCCACATCCCGCTCGCCGTCTTCGGCATCTGGGCGGGATGGACGCGGTGGCTGGAACTGCGGATGGAAGGCCGGGTTGCGACGATCTGCGGCTGGGCCTGGCCGATATTGTTCTCGCTGGTCGGCCTTCTGCTGCTAACCTACCGCGAAATCTGACCGGGGAGCTCAGCCGCCGTGCTGGAACGAATCGTCGTCGCCGCCATTGCCTTCAGCCAGCGGCGGGCAAGGCTCCTGGTCGCCGCCATGCTGCTGCTGGCCCTGGCCAGCGGCACCTATGTGACGCAGGTGTTCCGCATGGACACCGATACCGCCAACATGATCGCCTCCTCGCTGCCCTGGCGGCAGGACGTCAATAAGCTGAACCGGCTGTTTCCGCAGAACACCGGACTGCTCGTGGTGGTGATCGACGGCGACACGCCGGACGCCGTCGAGGATTCGACCGCCAGGCTGTTCGCCAAGATGCAGGAGCGCGCCGACCTCTTCGCCACGGTGCGCCGGCCGGACGGCGGCGCCTTCTTCGAGAAATACGGCCTGCTCTACCTGCCGACGGAACAGGTCCAGAAGATCGCGGATTCGGTGATCGAGGCGCAGGCCTTCATCGGCAGCCTGACCGCCGACCCCAGCCTGCGCGGCCTGTTCGGCACGCTGACCACCTTCCTGCAAGGCGTGGAGAACAAGGCGATCCCGATCGACCGCCTGGAGAAGCCGCTTTCGGCCATCGCCGGAACGCTGAACGAGGCCCTGTCCGGCGGCAAGCGCGGGCTGTCCTGGCAGACCATGCTGATTGACCGGCCGGTCGACCAGAACATGCTGCGCCACCTGATCCTGGCCCAGCCCAAGCGCGACTTCACCGCCCTGGAGCCCGGCGCCAAGGCGACCCAGTTCGTGCGCGACACGGCGGCGGCGCTCGGCATCAACGGCGACATCGGCGTGCGCATGCGTCTGACCGGGCCGGTCGCGCTGAACGACGAGGAGTTCGCCACCGTGGCCGAGGGCATGGGCCTCGCCCTGGTGCTGTCGGCGGCGCTGGTCCTCGGCCTGCTCTTCGCCGCCCTGAAGTCGTTCAAGCTGATCGTCGCCACCTTCGCCACCCTGGCGATCGGCCTGGTCTTCACCTTCGCCTTCGCCTTCCTGACCATCGGCTCGCTGAACCTGATCTCGGTCGCCTTTGCCGTGATGTTCATCGGCCTGTCGATCGACTTCGGCATCCAGTTCGGCGTCCGATATGGCCAGGAGCGCTTCGAACAGGACGACGCGACCGCCCTCGTCCGCACCGGCAGGGCCATGGCGCGGCCGCTCACCCTCGCCGCTGTCGCCATCGCCGTCGGCTTCGCCTCCTTCATGCCGACCAGCTATCGCGGCGTTTCCGAGCTCGGGCTGATCGCCACCGGCGGCATGGCGGTGACGCTGGTGCTGAACCTGACCCTGCTGCCCGCCCTGCTGGAGCTGCTGCAGCCGCGCGGCGCGACCACCGAGATGGGCTTCAAGTGGACGCTCGGCCTGGACCGCTTCCTGCTGCGCTACCGCTGGCCGGTGGTCGGCGCCTGGACGCTGCTGGCCGTCCTCGGCGCCGCGCTGCTGCCGCGGCTCACCTTCGACTTCCACCCGCTGCATCTGAAGGACGCACGGACCGAATCCATGTCGACCATCCTCGACCTGATGAAGGATCCGCTGCGCTCGCCCTACATGGTCGAGGTGCTGGTCCCCGACATCGACGCGGCGCAGGCGATCGCCGCCAAGCTGAAGGCCCTGCCGGAGGTCTACACGGCGCTGACCGGCGCCTCCTTCGTGCCGGCCGACCAGGCGCCAAAACTGGCGATCCTGCAGGATCTCAACGATCTCATGGGACTGAGCCTGGAGCCGCTGTCGGTGGCGCCGCCGCCCAGTCCGGCGGAGGTCCGCGCCGCGTTCCAGACCTGCGCCGCCCGGCTGCGCGCGGTGGTGCCGTCGTCGGACATCGCGATGCAGCTGGCGCGTTTCCTCGACCAGGCGGCGGGCGCCGATCCCGCACTCTATCCGCAGTTCCAGCACATGCTGGTCGACGGCCTCCTGCCGCGCCTCGCCACGTTGCGGGCGTCGCTGAGCGCCGAGCCGGTGACCCTAGACACCCTGCCACCGGAGATCCGGTCGGATTGGATCGCGGCCGACGGCGAGGCCCGCATCATGGTGGTGCCGAAGGGCGACAACAACAACAGCGAGACCCTGGCGAACTTCGTCGCCGCGGTGCGGACCGTGGCGCCGGACGCGACCGGGCCGGCGGTGCAGATCTATGAATCGGGACGGGCCGTGGCCGACGCTTTTCGCGTGGCGACGCTCACCGCGCTCGGTGCGATCACCGTGCTGCTGTTCGTGATCCTGCGGCGGATCCGCGACGTCTTCTATGTCCTGTCGACCCTGCTGGTCGCGGGGCTGGCCGTCGTCGCCATCGGGGTGATGGCCGGGCTACAGCTGAATTTCGCCAATATCATCGCTTTGCCGCTGCTGCTCGGCATCGGCGTCGCCTTCAACATCTATTTCGCTGTGAACTGGCGCCGCGGCATCGTCAACCCGCTATCGACCAGCACCGCCCGGGCGGTGCTGTTCAGCGCGCTGACCACGGCCTCGTCCTTCGGCAGCCTTGCGGTCTCCAGCCATCCGGGAACCGCCGGCATGGGCCTGCTGCTGCTGATCTCGCTCTGCGCGATCATGGCGGCGATCTTCCTGTTCATGCCGGCCCTGATGGGACCGCCACCGCAGGAACTGGAGCGGGCCTAGCGAGGCTATGCGCCGCCGCCGAGCTGCTTGATCTTGTCCTCGAGCGCGGTCTGCAGGCCGGCGAAGCCGCCGTTGCGGTACGGCGTGCTGAACTCGGCCCGGAGCTGGGCGAGCTGCGAGATCGCCCCGTTCAGATAGACGTCGGCGATGCGCCAGATGCCGCTCTCGTCGCGGACCAGGTAGTCGAGCGCGATCGGATCCTTGCCCGGCAGCACCAGGCTGGTGGCGACGATCGCCTTGTCGGCGCCGCGCTCCGTCACCTTGCCGGTGTCGAAGCTCTGGCCGGAAAAGGCCTTGAACCGCGAGGCGTACATGGTCGCGATGTAGCGGCCGAAGACGTCGACCGCCTCCGACTGCTCCGCCGCCGACAGCATGCCCCAGGCCGGGCCCATCGCCGTCTTCGCCATGCCGGAGATGTCGAAGACTTCGCCCAGCACCGGCTGCAGCTTCTTCAGGCGGCCGGCAAAGCCGATCGCCTCACCTTCCTGCATCGCATCGAGCAGGGCGGCATGCAGGGCCTCGACCGGCTTGGCCGCATCGGCCGAGACCGATGCCAGAGCCGGGCGCTTCAGGGCAAACGGCAGCAGCGCCGAGGCGGCGACGGCCATCATGAACTTGCGACGAGCAATTGGCATAATGCGATTTCTCCGAGGGTATCCCACCACATCAAATTGACATGGCCCTGACGGGCGCACCTATCAACAGGCCGTGAGTCGCAGGTTGGGCGTCATTCGGTCGCAGGGATGTCAGCGATCGGACAGGGACGCGGGCTTCGACCAACCCCTTCGTAGGGAAAACCTAGGCGCCGGCCTTAAGTTCCTTGATCTTCGCGTCGAGCTGCGCGATCAGGGCATCGGCGCCGCCGGTCTTCAGGGTATCGGAGAAGTCCGACCGCATGCGGGCCATCTCCGAGATGGTGCCGCTGAGATAGATGTCGATGATCTTCCAGGCGCCCTCGGTCTGGCGGAACAGGTAGTTCAGCTGCACCGGCTCGCCGTCGGAGCGGATCAGCTTGCTTTCCACCAACACGCGGTCGGCGCTCGCCTGCTTCGCATCGCCGACGATGAACTGCTGGCCCTTGAACTCCTTGAAGCGCGAGGCGTAGCTAGTCACCATGTACTGGTCGAACACGGTCAGGACGGCGTTCTTCTTCTCGGCCGGCATTGGCGTCCAGCTCGGGCCGATGGCGATCTTGCACATGGTGGCGACGTCGAAGGTATCGTGCACCGCCGGCTCGATCTTCTGGTAGCGCCCGTCGAAGCCGAGCTGCGGCCCGTCCTTCATCGCCGCCAGCAGGATGCCGTAGAAGGCCTTGACGATATCGACCGGCTGCAGGCCGCCGGCGCGCGCACCGCGCAGCGGCGCCACGACGGCAAGCGCGATGCCGGCGCCCAGAAACCGCCGGCGCGTCAGGCTCCGATCGATCGACGTCATGCGCGGGCGACCGCCTCCGCCACGCCCAGGGCCATCAGGGCGTGATGAACGATATGCTTCGCGTTCAATCCAGCCTCGTCATACTGCTTCACCGGATTCTCGTGCTCGATGAAGGTGTCGGGCAGCGTCATCGGGCGGATCTTCAGGCCGCTGTCGAGCAGCCCGGCCAGGGCCAGGTACTGCAGCACATGCGACGCGAATCCGCCGATCGAGCCCTCCTCGATGGTGATCAGCACCTCGTGTTCCTTGGCGAGCCGCTTCACCAGGTCGGTGTCGAGCGGCTTGCAGAACCGGGCATCGGCGACCGTGGTCGAGAGGCCCTTCGCCGCCAGCTCGTCCGCCGCCTTCAGGCATTCCTGCATCCGGGTGCCGTAGCAGAGCAGCGCCACCTTAGTGCCTTCGCGCAGGATCCGGCCCTTGCCGATCGGCAGGACCTGGCCGCGCTCCGGCAGGGCGACGCCGGTGCCCTCGCCGCGCGGATAGCGGAAGGCCGAAGGCTGGTCGTCGATCGCCGCCGCGGTCGCCACCATGTGCATCAGCTCGGCCTCGTCGGAGGGCGCCATCAGCACGAAATTCGGCAGGCAGCCGAGGAAGGCGATGTCGAAGCTGCCGGCATGGGTCTGCCCGTCGGCGCCGACCAGGCCGGCGCGGTCCATGGCGAAGCGCACCGGCAGGCTCTGGATCGCGACGTCGTGCACGACCTGGTCGTAGCCGCGCTGCAGGAAGGTGGAATAGATGACGGCAAAGGGCTTCAGCCCCTCGCAGGCCATGCCGGCGCAGAAGGTGACGGCATGCTGTTCGGCGATGCCGACGTCGAAGGTGCGCTTGGGAAACTCCTTGCCGAACAGGTCGAGGCCGGTGCCGGACGGCATCGCGGCATTGACCGCGACGATGCGCTCGTCGGCCTTGGCCTCGGCGATCAGCGCCTTGGCGAAGACGCCGGTATAGCTCGGCGCCTTGGGCGCGGACTTCGCCTGTACGCCGGTGGCGACGTCGAACTTCACCACGCCATGATACTTGTCGGCCGACTTCTCGGCCGGCGCATAGCCCTTGCCCTTCTGGGTGATGACATGCACCAGGACCGGGCCCGGCTCGTCGGAATTGCGCAGGTTCTGCAGCACCGGCAGCAGGTGGTCGAGATTGTGCCCGTCGATCGGGCCGACGTAGTAGAAGCCGAGCTCCTCGAACAGGGTGCCGCCGCCGGAAATGATGCCGCGGGCATACTCCTCGGCGCGCGCCGCCACTTCCTGCAGCCGCGGCGGCAGGATCTTGGTCACGTCCTTGGCGAAATGCCGGAGAGAGCGGAACGAGGTCGAAGAGAGCGAGCGCGACAGATAGGCGGAGAGCGCGCCGACCGGCGGCGCGATCGACATGTCGTTGTCGTTCAGGATGACGATCAGGCGGGCATCCATCGAGCCGGCGTTGTTCATCGCCTCGTAGGCCATGCCGGCCGACATCGCGCCGTCGCCGATGACGGCGATCGCGGTGCGCTTGCGGCCCTGCATCTCGCTGGCCACCGCCATGCCGAGGCCGGCCGAGATCGAGGTCGAGCTGTGCGCCGCGCCGAACGGGTCGAATTCCGATTCCGAGCGCTTGGTGAAGCCGCTCAGCCCGCCGCCCTGGCGAATGGTGCGGATGCGGTCGCGCCGGCCGGTCAAAATCTTGTGAGGATAGGCCTGGTGCCCGACATCCCAGATCAGGCGGTCGTAGGGCGTGTCGAAGACGTAGTGGATCGCGGTGGTGAGCTCGACCACGCCGAGGCCGGCGCCGAGATGGCCGCCGGTCACCGAGACCGCATCGATCGTCTCCTGCCGCAGCTCGTCGGCCAGCTGCTTCAAATCCGACGGATCGAGCTGGCGCAGCTGTGCGGGCGTTGTGACGCGATCGAGAAGCGGCGTCTTGCTGGTCCCTGTCACGTTAACTATCCTTAATTCTGTGGGGCACGGCTCGAGAGCATCTGCCCAGCACGCGCCAAAATTCCGGCGCTTATAGGCGAAACCGAAGGTCAACGCCAGTCCGATGCTGGCGCCTTTCCCTGCCCCTTGTCAAATAGTTGACAAATCAAAGGGCTTATTCCTTACCGGGCGCTTACGGCAAACTCCATTCGTTAACGCGGTGGCGGATTGGGGATAGGCATCCTTGTCGATTTTGTGTACATAGGCCACTCAAATCAGGTGCAGTTGCCATGCCCGGTCGTCGAATCGGGTCTCAGCTCCCGGCGTGATTTGACGGAAGACTCCCGGCGAATTTTAGGCACCATTTCGGCGCTGCAGCATTGATGATGTTGACCTTGGCGCTAGGGGAATAGGGCGCAGGCCGAAATGCGCACGGGTCGAATAGGTACTGGGCGTATTCAGGCGTAACAGGATTTGGACCGAAACTACATCGGGCAGGAATGATGCGAGTCGTCTTGGCACAGCCGCGCGGTTTCTGCGCCGGCGTCGAACGCGCGATCGAGATCGTCGAACAGGCGATCGAGATCTATGGGCCGCCGGTCTATGTGCGCCACGAGATCGTGCACAACCGCCATGTCGTCGACAGCCTGAAGGCCAAGGGTGCGATCTTCGTCGAGGAGCTGGACGAGATCCCCGAGGGCAAGATCGCCATCTTCAGCGCCCATGGCGTCGCCCGCGCCGTCGAGATGGCGGCGGAGCATCGCGGCCTGCATGTCATCGACGCCACCTGCCCGCTGGTCTCCAAGGTGCATACCGAAGGCCGCCGCTATGCCAGCCAGGACCGCGAGGTGATCCTGATCGGCCATGCCGGGCATCCCGAGGTCGAGGGCACCATGGGCCAGGTCCCGGGCGGCGTGCACCTGATCTCGACCGCGGTCGAGGTCGCCACGCTGCAGGTCGGCGATCCGGAGAAGCTGGCCTACGTCACCCAGACCACGCTCAGCGTCGACGACACCAAGGACGTGATCGACGCGCTGAAGAACCGCTTCCCCAGCATCGTCGGACCGGACACCAAGGACATCTGCTACGCCACCCAGAACCGCCAGCGCGCGGTGCGCGACCTGGCGCAGGAGGTCGACCTCATCCTGGTGATCGGCGCGCCGAATTCGTCGAACTCCAACCGGCTGAAGGAAATCGCCGAGGAGCTCGGCATCAAGAGCTACCTGATCGAGAACGCCGGCCAGCTGCGCCCGGAATGGCTGGAGGGGGCCAGTGCCGTCGGCGTCACCGCCGGCGCCTCGGCGCCGGACATCCTGGTCCAGGACCTGGTGGCGAAACTGAAGGAACTGCACGACGTCAAGCTGGAACTGATGACCGGCGTGGCGGAGAACGTACGTTTCCGGCTGCCGGCCGAGCTGGCCGAGGCCGTGGAACAGAGGCGCGGCGCGGCCCAGTAGCCGCCCCGCCGAAACCCGAGATTTGCACGAGAAGGAGATAATCGTGGCGGTACCCTTGCACCAGGCCGTACGCGTCGGCAGCTACGTGATGAAGCAGCACCTGCTGGGGCGCAAGCGCTACCCGCTGGTGCTGATGCTGGAACCGCTGTTCCGCTGCAATCTCGCCTGCGCCGGCTGCGGCAAGATCGACTATCCCGACGACATCCTGAACCAGCGGATCTCGGTCGCGGACGCGCTGAGCTCGGCGGAAGAATGCGGCGCGCCGGTGGTCTCCATCGCCGGCGGCGAGCCGCTGCTGCACAAGGAGCTGCCGCAGATCGTCGACGGGCTGATCAAGCAGAAGCGCTTCGTCTACCTGTGCACCAACGCCCTGCTGCTCGAGAAGAAGATGCATCTCTACCGGCCGAACAAGTATTTCACCTGGTCGGTGCACCTCGACGGCAGCCGCGCCGAGCACGACAAGTCGGTGTGCCAGGACGGCGTCTACGACAAGGCGGTGGCGGCGATCCGCCTCGCCAAGCAGGCCGGCTTTCGGGTCAACATCAACTGCACCTTCTTCGACGGCACCCAGCCGGAGAAGGCGGCGAGCTTCTTCGACGACGTCATGGCGATGGGCGTCGACGGAATCACCGTCTCGCCGGGCTATGCCTACGAGCGGGCGCCCGACCAGCAGCATTTCCTCAACCGGCAGAAGACGCGCCAGCTGTTCCGCGACATCTTCCGCCTCGGCGACAAGGCGAAGAAGTGGCAGTTCAGCCAGTCCTCGCTGTTCCTCAACTTCCTGGCCGGCAACGAGACCTACCACTGCACCCCGTGGGCCAATCCGACCCGCAACGTGTTCGGCTGGCAGCGCCCGTGCTACCTGCTCGGCGAGGGCAACGCCAACTCCTTCCGCGAGCTGATGGAAGAGACCAAGTGGGACGACTACGGCACCGGCAACTACGAGAAGTGCGCCGACTGCATGGTGCATAGCGGCTACGAGGGCACCGCGGTGAAGGATGCGGTGAAGCACCCGCTGAAGGCGCTGCAGGTGGCGCTGCGCGGCGTCACCGTCGAGGGCGAGATGGCGCCTGACGTGTCGCTCGCCAACCAGCGTCCGGCGGAATACGTCTTCGCCCGCCACGTCCAAGAGGCGATGCAGGACATCCACGCCAAGAAGGAAGCGCTAGAGCGCGAGAGCCGCGCGGCAGCGGAATAGCGCGTCCAGCGCCCGCCGCGACCGGCGGGCGACCCGGATCAGCGCCGGCAGTTGCGCCGGCCGCGACAGCAGCGATCGGAGCACCGGCCCGATCGCCGTCCTGCCGTCTTCATCGAGACCGTCCTGCACCGCCGGCGGCAGTTCGTCGGCGGCGGTGTCGGCGATTGCCCTGATCGCCGCGAAGGGCAGCCCGTGCGCCGCGGCAATGGCGGCTGCGTGGTGGCTCTCCATGTCGACGGCGCTGAGGTGGCGCTCCCGGAACAGGTGCGCCTTCTCTGCGGCGCCGGCGACGATCCGCGAGGCGCCCAGCAGTTCGCCGCGGCCGGCGTCCGGCAGACTGGCGTGCAGTGCCGCCAGCCAGGCGGCATCGGCGGGATAGCACTGGCCGCCCTCGCTCACCACCGCCTCCGCCAGCAGGATGTCGCCGGGCTTCAGCGCCGGGTCGAGAGCGCCGGCAATGCCGAAGCTGAGGATGCGCCCGGCGCCGGTGGCGATCAGCGCCTCGATCTTGCGCCGGGTCGCGACTTCATGGCCGCCGCCGCTCGCGACCAGCAGGCCGAGGCCGTTCAGCAGGCGGGCTTCCGCCTCCATGCCGGTGATGACGCCCAGTCTCATGCCGCGCCCGATCTCAAGACCACTGCTTCCCCGCTGCCGAAGGCGGGCGGAGGATAGCCGCGGCGCGCGGTTTCGCCAAGCCGCGGTGCGGCGGGATCAGTGCTCGACGGTGAGATCCGTGCCGAGGGCCCAGCCGAGGGAGGCGACGCTGTCGACCGCGCCGCCGGTCCAGCCGGCGATCGTCGCCTGCCCCGCCCCGTTCTGCCAGGCGATGACCAGGGTCGAGCCGCTGGCATGCGCGGTGATGCCCGCATCGAGCAGGTCCTGGATGTCGTCGCCGGCGCCGTCGACCACCAGGCCGAGGGTCAACCGGTCCTCGCCGAGCTTGAAATCGGTGATCGTGCTCTTGCCGGCGGCGCCGACGTCGAGGTGGAAGGTGTCGGCGCCGGCGCCGCCGGTCAGCTTGTCGACGTCGCCCGCGCGGGCGGAGAACAGCGTATCGTTGCCGGCGCCGCCATCCAGGGTATCGTTGCCGCTCTTTCCGTCCAGGGTGTCGTTGCCGTTGCCACCGAGGAGCTTGTCGTTGCCGAAACCGCCGTCGATCGTGTCGTCACCCTCGCCGCCATCCTCGGTATCCGCCCCATCGCCGCCATCCATCTGATCGTTTCCGCCACCGCCCAGCAGCTTGTCGATGCCGGCACCGCCTTGCAGGACATCGCGGTCGTCGCCGCCGTCCAGCGTGTCGTTGCCGTCGCCGCCGTTCAGGATGTCATTGCCGACACCGCCCAGGAGCTTGTCGTTGCCGTCGTCACCGCCGAGCTGGTCGTTGCCGATTCCCCCGGTAAGGGAGTCGTTGCCGGCGTCGCCGATCAGCGAGTCACTCCCGGCCTCGCCGTCCAGGATATCGTTCCCGGCCCCGCCGTAGAGACCGTCGCTGTCGTCGCCGCCGAAGAGCTTGTCGTCGCCGTTGCCGCCATTGATCGCATCGAAGCCCGCCCCGCCCATCAGGACGTCATTGCCGTCTTCGCCGAAGATGTCGTCGTTGCCGCCGCGGCCGTCGATGCTGTCGTTGCCGCCCTTCCCGGCGATGGCGCCCGCGTTGTTGTCGCCGAAGAACGTATCGGCAAGATTGCTGAGGTCGTATTGCTCGATGTTCGCATAGGTATCGCCCTTGGCATCGCCAGAGCTCAGCGCCAGGTTCAGCAGGTCGATGATCACCGCGGCGGTGGAGACCTCGTAGCTGGCGCGGTCGTAGTCGGCGCCGCCGTCGAACTGGTCGGCCCCGGCATCGCCATACAGGAAGTCCAGGCCTGCATTGCCAAACAGCTTGTCGTTGCCGGCGCCGCCATAGAGGAAATCCTGGTCGTCGCCACCGTCGAGCTGGTCGTCGCCGTTCTCGCCTTTCAGCGTGTCGATCCCCTTGTTGCCGGCCGCGATGTCGCCGCCGTCGCCGCCGAGAAAGCCGTCCTTGCCGGCACTGCCGACGAAGGTATCGGCGCCGGTGCCGGTCTGGATCCATTCGACTGAGCCGTCGAACTGATCGTCCTTCGCCCAGCCGGTGCCGGCCGAGGGCGTCGCCAGGTCGACGGTGATGCCGCCGGCCGGATCGCCGACATAGCTGACGGTATCGATCCCATTGCCGCCGGTATAGACGTCGGCGCCGTCGCTGCCCTTCATCCAGTCGTTGCCGTCGCCCCCGTCCAGGATGTCGTTGCCGGCATCGCCGTCGAGCTTGTCGTTGCCGGCCGCACCCGACAGGAGGCTGAATCCGGCGCCACCCGTCAGCACGTCGTCGAAGGCCGAGCCGTTGAGATGTTCGATGCCGGTCAACTGGTCGCCCTTGGCGTCGCCGCCGGTGTTGACGCCGGTCGCCAGATTGACGGTGACGCCCTTGCTCGAGGCCGAATAGTCGGCAGTGTCGTTGGTGCCGCCGCCGCCGTCGATCTTGTCGGCCCCGATTCCGCCGATCAGGGTATCGTCGCCGCCGAAGCCGAAGAGCGAATCGTTGCCGGCACCGCCGATCAACGTGTCGCCCGTGCCCAGGCCCGACATCGTGTCGTTGAACTTGGAGCCCTCGAAGACCTCGATGCTGACGAAGGTATCGCCTTTGGCATCGCCGGTGTTCTGGGCGGGAAAGGCGAGGTCGAGGTAGATCGCCGATTTGGCGGAGGCGTAGGTCACCCTGTCGGTGCCGCTGCTGCCGCCGAGCTGATCGCCCCCGGCGCCGCCGTCGAGCGTATCGTCCGCGCCGGCGCCGAAGAGAATGTCGTTTCCGGCCCCGCCGATGAGCAGATCGGCGCCGGCGCCGCCGTTGATGATGTCCTGGCCGGCCCCGCCATCCACCTTGCCCACCAGTGCTGCGGTTTCGATGTAGTCGTCGAAGCCGGTACCGGACCAGGTCTTGGTGGCCAGGTTGTAGATCGGAGAGACTTCCGGCAGCACGTCGATCTCCAGCGTGGTGCTGGAGACGGCGCCGGTCTTGTCCTTGACCTCGTAGGTGAAGGTATCCGTCCAGCCGATCGCGCCGAAGCCGAGGACGCTGCTCCGGGTATAGGTGTAGTTGCCGGCCGTATCGATCTGCAGCACGCCATGATCCCCGGCGACGGAGGCACTGCCGCCGGGCGGAATGGCGCCGCCGACCAGGCCATGGTGAATGGCGGAGACGACGAGGGAGGTGCCGAGATCCTTGCCGAAGGCCCCGCTCTGGGTATTGGCGCCGGTTATGACATTGCCGAAGCCGATGCCGTCCAGGAGCCGGTCCAGATCGCGTTTTGCCGTCACCGCCATGGTTCCACCCTCCCGTATCTCCCATTCCGGTATCGGATGGCGGTTCCCGCCTCCCGGTCACCGGTGCCGTCGGTGCGACGGCGCCAGGGCACCGAAACCCTTGCCCAGCCGGCCGGGTTTGTATGTGACCCCCATCATATAATGCCAGGTTTATGACATTTTTTTCGCCTTAAAAGCGAAAAATGCCACGCTATATTGTGAGAGCCGGAATGTTCCTGACAGTTTTTTGGCCGGGACTGCCGGAAGGCGCCTTTCCGCGCGGCCGGCCCCTGCCCGTCTTGCCGCCTCAGAGAATGGTGAGGAGGACCCGCTGCAACGGATCGCCAGGCGACGCCGGTTCATCCACCGCCATTGCCCTGTTCCGGGCCGGGTCCGGACGCCGCGCGTCCAGCCCTGCAAAGGCGGTTGTCGCGGCGCTCCGCGCCGGTGCGGTGGCCGGGTTCGCCGGGAAGTCCAGCACGCCCACGGAGGCCGTGCCGCTGCGGTCGACGATCTGAAATGTGAAGCGATCGACATCGCCGCACGGTGCCGCGGGCATCGGACCGGACTTCCCCCGCGCATAGGCGTAACGCCCGCAAGGGTCCATGTGCAGGACCCCGAAATTGCCGGCGATATCGATGCCCCCGGCGGAGACCGGCGTGAGATTCGCACCGAACAGTACCGCGGTCACGCGCGCGCGTTCGTCGCTGCATCGGTCGCGGCAGCCGTCCCCGGCGATCACGTTTCCGAAGTCGATGGCCGCTCCCGATCCGGATGCGGTTCGCAAGAAGCTGGGCATGGCCGTGTCCCTTGAAAGTCATCCACCCCACGGCCCCGTTCCGGCTGGGCGGAGGGCGGTTCCGAGGGGATAGACACCTGGCCTGCGGCAGTATGTGACAGGGGTCACATAATGTTACTAGTCTCACATTATTTTGATCGCAACCCGCCCGGAAACCGCGCTATGGAGCATGCCGCTGCCGATTCGGCGGGCGAAGGCGGGATCGATGACGGCCCATCTGGAAGTCAATACCAACCCGATCGCCTGGCAGGCGAATTCATCGCTGATTTTATTCGCCAATTTTTTGCGGCCTCGCGATCGATGCCAGCAGCCCCGCGACGGCGAAAAAACTTCAAAATTAGAAGTATTTCTTGGAACCTGCAACTTAATCTGCAGAAACGTCGCCGCCCAACTGTTTGGAAATCCACCTTTCTCGTCGAATCTCCCACACTCACATCTCGTCGAAAGTTTGCCAACGTGCTAGTCAGTCGCGCATGAAGGAACGGCGCCAAACGAGCGCTTCCGAGTCCCGGAAGCCGACTTTGGCGTCGATTGCGCCGAAGCATGAAAGGCACGCCGTGGGGAGAAGCGCGAAAGCGAAAAGCGCTCGGCAACAGAGAATTCTGGCCGAACTGCAAACCAATCCGTCGATCCGGATTTCCGAGATGGCCCGCGATTTCGGCGTCTCCGGCGAAACCATTCGCCGCGACGTCGAGGAACTCAACCGCTCGGGCAAGGTGGCAAAGACCTATGGCGGCGCCGTGGCCCGCCCCTTCGGGTCGGAACTCGCCTGGGACCAGCGCCATGTCCAGCTGCGCAAGGAGCGCGCGGCGATCGCCAGCATCGCCGGCGCGCAGGTATCGCCCGGCGACGTGCTGATGATCGACGCCGGGTCCACGGTCCAGCATTTCGCCCAGTACCTGGTGCGCAACGCCACCGATCTCACCGTCGTCACCAACGGCCTCATGGTGGCGACGACGCTCAGCGCCAATCCGGCGATTACCGTCATCGTCTGCCCGGGAACCTACGACCCGCAGCAGGGCTGCGTCCTCGGCGTCGAGACCATCGAGTTCATCGCCAAGTTCAATGCCAAGAGCGCCTTCGTCGGCGCCAGCGGCATCACCTCCCAGGGCCCGAGCGACGCCAATCCGGCCCTCACCGCGGTGAAGCGCGCGATGTTCGCCCAGTCGCAGCAGCGCTTCCTACTGGTCGACCACAGCAAGTTCGGCCAGGCCGGCCTGGCGAATGTCTGCCCGCTCAGCCGGCTGACCGCGGTAATCGCCGACAAGGCGCCGAAAGGCGAGCTTGCCCAGGCGCTCGACGGCGCCAATGTCAAGGTACTGACGACCGCCGGCGAAAACGATTAGAGATTTTCCGGCGCCCGGCTCGCCGCCGGGGCGTCACATGCCGTGCAGGACCTGCGTGGCATTGCCCTGCTTCAGGTTCCGATAGCGCGCCATCGCCCAGAGCGGGAAGAAGGCGCGATAGCCGTGATAGCGGAGATAGAACACCCGCGGGAATCCGACCGAGGTGTATTCCTCCTCGTCCCACAGTCCGTGGTCGGCCTGGGTCGCGGCGAGGAACTGGATGCCGCGCCGGGTGGCAGCGCTGTCGACCTCGCCGGCCGCCATCAGGCCCAGCACGGCCCAGGCGGTCTGCGATGCCGTCGAGGCCGGCCCCTCGCCCTTCGGCCGGTCGTCCCAATAGGAAGCGCCGCTTTCGCCCCAGCCGCCATCCGCCCGCTGCCTCGCCTCCAGCCAGGCAACCGCCTTGCGCACCGCCGGATGATCCGCCGGCAGGCCGACCGCATTGAGGGCGCAGAGCACCGACCAGGTGCCGTAGATGTAGTTGGTGCCCCAGCGGCCGAACCAGCAGCCCTCGGCCTCCTGCTCGCGCAGCAGATAGTCGATCCCGGCCTTGACCTTGGGATGGTCCGCCTTGTAGCCGAGCTGCGCCAGCATGCCGAGGCAGCGTGCCGAGACGTCGGCGGTCGGCGGATCGAGCAGCGCGCCGTGATCGGCGAAGGGGATATGGTTGAGGTAGTAGTGCTCGTTGTCGGCGTCGAAGGCGCCCCAGCCGCCGTTGCTGCTCTGCAGCCCCAGGATCCATTCGGTGCCTCGCGCGATCGCTTCCTTGTTCGCCACCGGATCGAGGCGGTCGAGCGCCATCACCACGACGGCGGTATCGTCGACGTCCGGATAATGGTCGTTGGCGTACTGGAAGGCCCAGCCGCCCGGACGCACATCCGGGCACTTGTCCGCCCAATCGCCCTTCACGTCGAGAATCTGCCGCTCGCGCAGCCATTGCGCCGCCGGCGTCACCCGCTCCGCCGCGGCCCCGCCGACCTCGAGCAGGGCATGGCTGACCAGGCCGGTGTCCCAGACCGGCGACAGGCAGGGCTGGCAATAGGCCAGGCCGTCGCGGAACACCATCAGCTTTTCCAGCGAGCGGCGGGCGATGGCATAGTCCGGGTGGTCCCTGGCATAGCCGAGGGTATCGAACATCATCACGCTGTTGGCCATCGCCGGGTAAATCGCGCCGAGGCCGTCTTCGCCGTTCAGCCGCTCGGTGATCCACGCGACGGCACGGGCGATCGCCTTCTTGCGGCCCTTTTCCGGGAACAGCTTCTGGGCGGGCTGCAGCACCCGGTCGAGGCCGCGGAACAGGCTGGCCCAGAAGCCGCGGCGGTTCATGTTGTACCAGTTGCGCACCTCTGCCGGCGGCGTCACGAAGAGCTCCTGGACATGGATGCCCTTCGGGTTGCGCGCCAGCGGCCGCAGCGTCATCAGCACCAGCAGCGGCACGATCACCGTCCGCGACCAGTAGCTCACCTTGTTGAGATGGAACGGGAACCAGGGCGGCAGGTTCATGATCTCGACCGGCATCACCGGGCAGGCGTGCCAGGGCACCTGGCCGAAAAGCGCCAGCTGCACCAGGGTGAAGACGTTGCTGGTGGCGGCGCCGCCATGGGCGAGGATCGCCTCGCGGGCGCGCTTCATGTGCGGAGCGTCGATCGCCTCGCCGCAGCATTTCAGCGCGTAATAGGCCTTCACGCTGGCGGAAATATTGAACTCGCCGCCGTGGAACAGCGGCCAGCCGCCGTGGTCGCCCTGGATCTTGCGCAGATAGACCGCGATCTTCGCCTCGATCTCCGGGTCGATCTCGTCGAGGAAATGCCGCAGCAGCACGTATTCCGCCGGGATCGTCGCGTCGGCCTCGAGTTCGAAGGCCCAATGCCCGTCGGGACGCTGCTGGCGCAGCAAGGCCTCGCTCGCCCGCTCGATCCCGAGACCGAGGCGGGATTCCAGCGTGTCGAGGCTCATGGCGCTCTGCGCAACGTCCATTTGGGCAGCGGTCGCGTTTCGACTGCTCATTCCTAGAGACCGATTCAATTTGGGCTGAACTTGACCGCAACATGCTTGATAAGCCTGGGTTTTTCAACCCCTCGCGGCGCCGGATGGCGGGGAGCGGCCATAACCGGCCGGCATGGCCGTGGCCATCGTCACGACCCCAGTCGCGCTTGAATAAAATTCTTAAAAAACTACATCAATCATCTGTTTATATTATATAATTCTAGATCGTCTTTGGATGAGTCAAAGCCCTGCCGCGACCCGGTATGCCATCAGCAAAAGTACGAGCGCATTGAGACCGGCGATGAAGGGCATGGCGCGGCGGGCGAGACCGCGCCAGCGCTGTGCCGCCGCCTGCCCCAGCCAGCCGATGGCCAGCAGCATTGGCACCGTGCCGAGGACGAAGCCGGCCATGCCGAAAGCCGCAGCCGCGGCGCTGCCCGTGGCGGCCGCGGCGGCGATCGCCGCATAGAGCAGGCCGCAGGGCAGGAAGCCGAGGAGGCCGCCGAGAAGATAGCCCCGCCAGCCGCGCGGCCGGGCGAAAAGCGGGCGCGCCGCCCCCACCAGCCAGGCGATGCCACGAAAACCATGGTCCGCGCGGCCGAGAAGGCCGGCGGATCGGAGGGCGAGAACGGCGAAGACCGCCGCCGCCAGGGCGAGCAGGACCGGTGCCAGCCAGCGCAAACCGGCCGCGGCGCCGAGCGCCGCCACCGGCGTCGCCAGCACCGCGCCGAGCAGCACATAGGTGGTGGCGCGGCCGAGGTGGTAGGGCAGCAGCGCCGCTCCCGCCATCCGCCGGAGCCCGCTGACCCCCTCGCCCGCCTGGAGCGCCCCGACCTGGGCCAGGACGAAGGGACCGCACATGCCGGCGCAATGGCTGGCGCTGCCGACCAGCCCGGCAAGAAACAGGGTGCCGATCAGCGCCCCGTTCTGCCCGATTGCGGCTTGGCAATGGGCCCCGAAGGCGGCGAACTGGAGCAAGAGCGGGTCCACGAGCGTAAGATCCTGCAGAAACGTGCAATTTTGCCGCAGTCTTGCGGTCATACTGCATTGCAGCGTTGATCTATATCAATGCCCCCGAACCCCGCGAACCTTACGGTTCACCCCGACTCAGAAGCGCCAGAGCGGAGCGATCGATGGGGGACCGGGCCATACGGGCCGAGACCAGCGCCGAATACACCGGACTGATACTACCCATCAATCGGGTCGATGCCGAGTTTCATTGGGGGTGGTTGCGGCGGGGTTGGCAGGACATGCAGCGCGCCCGCGAGGTCAGCCTGACCTTCGGCGCGGCCATCGCGCTGGCCAGCCTGGTCCTGCTCTACGGCATGTGGCAGCAGGACTGGTTCGCCTACACCTTCCCGCTCGCCTCCGGCTACATGTTCGTGGCGCCCTTCCTGGGCATGGCCTTCTACGAGATCAGCCGTCGGCTGGAGCTCGGCATGCCGGTCAGCTTCTGGGACATCGCCTTCGCCTGGCGCCAGCGGCCGGCCCAGCTCTTCATGCTCGGCCTGATCATGATGCTGTTCCAGATCGTCTGGATGCGTCTCGCGCTGCTGATCTACGCGCTGTTCTTCGGCCTCGAGGCCCCGCGCTGGGAGGAGTTCCTGATCGACATCCTGACCAGCGGCCGCGGCTTCCTGTTCCTGGCGACCGGATCCCTGGCCGGCGGCGTGATGGCGGTGTTGGCCTTCGCGCTCAGCGTCGTCTCCTTTCCCCTGCTGCTGGATCGCGACGTCGGCACGGTCCAGGCCGTCGCCACCTCGGTCGCCGTCACCCTGGCCAACTGGCGGGTGATGCTGGGCTGGGGGGCGCTGATCGTCCTGTTCACCGGCGCGGGCATCGCGACCGGCTGCCTCGGCCTCGTCGTCACCATGCCGCTGATCGGGCATGCCACCTGGCATGCCTATCGCGATCTGGTGGAGACCGGCCGATGAAGCATCGGGTTTTGCATTCGGGTTCTCGACACAGGTCAACGGCCGGCACCGGCCAAGAGCGGAGGTTCACGTGAACGGGGTAGGTAAATTCATCGGCGGTGGCATCTTCGCCATCCTCGGCATTCTCGGGCTGCTGGTCAGCGCCCGGGCACATGACGCGCCAATCGCCCTGTTCGGGCTGCTGCTGTTCGGCTTCACCGTGCTGATGCTGTTCCGACTGATCGCCATTTCAATCGACGCCAAGGAGAGCGCGTGATGCCCAGCGCCGCAACCGCCATGCAAGAAGTCCCCAGCCACGGCAGCGCCAGCCCGTATAACAACCGGGTGGTCCGGCAGTTCACCATCGCCACCATCTTCTGGGGCGTCGTCGCCTTCCTGGCCGGAACCTTCATCGCCTCGCAGCTCGCCTTCCCGGCGCTGAACCTGGGGCTGGAATGGACCACCTTCGGCCGGCTGCGGCCGGTGCATACCTCGGCCGCGATCTTCGCCTTCGGCGGATCGGCGCTGTTCGCCTCCAGCCTCTATTGCGTCCAGCGCACCTGCCGGGCCCGGCTGTTCGGCGGCGACGGCCTCGCCGAGTTCCTGTTCTGGGGCTATCAGCTGTTCATCGTGCTGGCCGCCAGCGGCTACGTGCTGGGCATCACCCAGGGCCGCGAATACGCCGAGCCCGAGTGGTATGTCGACATCTGGCTGACCATCGTCTGGGTGGTCTACCTGCTGATCTTCCTCGGCACGCTGATGAAGCGCAAGGAACCGCACATCTACGTCGCCAACTGGTTCTTCCTGGCCTTCATCATCACCGTCGCGGTGCTGCATCTCGGCAACAACATCTCGGTGCCGGTCTCGATCTTCGGCGCCAAGAGCTACACGCTGTTCGCCGGCGTGCAGGGGGCGATGCTGCAATGGTGGTACGGGCACAACGCGGTCGGTTTCTTCCTGACCGCCGGCTTCCTCGGCATCATGTACTACTTCGTGCCGAAGCAGGCGCAGCGGCCGATCTATTCCTACCGCCTGTCGATTATCCACTTCTGGTCGCTCATCTTCCTCTACATCTGGGCCGGTCCGCACCACCTGCACTACACCGCCCTGCCCGACTGGACGCAGACCCTCGGCATGACCTTCTCGGTGATGCTGTGGATGCCGAGCTGGGGCGGCATGATCAACGGCCTGATGACCCTGTCCGGCGCCTGGGACAAGCTCCGCACCGACCCGGTGCTGCGCTTCCTGGTGGCCTCGGTCGGCTTCTACGGCATGTCGACCTTCGAGGGCCCGGTGATGTCGATCAAGGCGGTGAACAGCCTGAGTCACTACACCGACTGGACCATCGGCCACGTGCATTCCGGTGCCCTCGGCTGGGTCGCCTTCGTCAGCTTCGGCGCCATGTACTACCTGGTCCCCAAGCTCTGGGGCCGCGAGCGGCTCTACAGCCTGCGCATGGTCGAGTGGCATTTCTGGACCGCCACCTTCGGCATCGTGCTCTACATCACCTCGATGTGGATCTCGGGCATCATGCAGGGCCTGATGTGGCGCGCCTATGACGACCTGGGCTTCCTGCAGTTCTCCTTCGTCGAGACCGTGGCCGCGATGCACCCCTACTACGTGGTGCGGGCGCTCGGCGGCGTGCTGTTCCTGCTCGGCTCGCTGATCATGGTCTACAACGTCTGGCGGACGATCCGCGGGGATCTCCGAACCGAAACCAAGCTGGGCGCCATGGCGTCCGCCGCAGCCTGAAGATCGAGGATCCGAAGATGATCAAACACGAACGCTTCGAAACCAACTCGATCGTGATGCTGCTCGGCATTATCGTCACGATCGCCGTCGGCGGACTGGTCGAAATCGTCCCGCTGTTCACCATCGGCGAGACCATCGAGAAGGTGGACGGGGTGCGCCCCTATTCGCCGCTCGAGCTGATGGGCCAGAACATCTACGTGCGGGAGGGCTGCTATCTCTGCCACAGCCAGCAGATCCGCCCGTTCCGCGACGAAGTCGAGCGCTACGGCCACTACAGCCTGGCGGCCGAGAGCATGTACGACCATCCGTTCCAGTGGGGCTCCAAGCGCACCGGGCCGGATCTGGCGCGGGTCGGCGGGAAGTACTCCAACGACTGGCATGTCGCGCATCTGGTCGATCCGCGCGCGGTGGTGCCGGAATCGATCATGCCGATGTATCCGGCCCTGGCGCGGCACGAGCTGTCGTCGGAGGACATCGCCGCGCACCTGAAGACGCTGACGATCGTCGGCGTCCCCTATACCGACGCGATGATCGAGAATGCGGCCGCCGACCTCGCCGCGCAGGCGACGCCGGATGCCGACACCACCGAGCTGCTGGCCCGCTATCCGAAGGCGGCGACCGGCGATTTCGACGGCGATCCGGCCCGGATCACCGAGATGGACGCCCTGGTCGCCTATCTCCAGGTGCTCGGCCGCATGGCCGACATGACCACCTTCCGGCCGGACTATGCCGAAGGGGGTGCGCAATGAACTGGCACGAGATCTCGGATCTGGCCCGGCAGATGTGGGTCGCCTGGCTGATGCTGGTGTTCCTGGCCATCGCCTTCTACGCCCTGCGCCCGAAGAACAAGCGGCACTTCGAAGACTGCTCGCAGATCCCCTTCAAGTCCGATGCCGAGGAGTTGCTCGACCATGACTGACCTGAACCATGACAAGCTCACCGGCAAACCGACCACCGGTCACGAATGGGACGGCATCCAGGAACTGAACACGCCGCTGCCGAAATGGTGGCTGTTCACCTTCTATGCCTGCATCGTCTGGGCGATCGGCTATTGGGTGGTCTATCCGGCCTGGCCGACCTTGCACAGCTACACCAAGGGCGCGTTCGGCTACAATTCGCACCAGATCTACGCCGCGGAGGCGGATGCGGCGGCCGAGGCGCAGAAGCAGTGGACCGACCAGATCGCCGCCTCGAGCGTCGACCAGATCGCCGCGAACAGCGAACTGCTGACCTTCTCGATGGCCGGCGGCCGTGCCGTCTTCAACGAGAACTGCGCCGCCTGTCATGCGGTCGGCGGCGCCGGGCGGCCGAATTTCCCGGTGCTGGCGGACGACGACTGGATCTGGGGCGGCAAGCTGGCGGATATCGAGCAGACGATCCGCCACGGCATCCGGGCGGCCAACGACGGCGACACCCGCAACAACGTGATGCCGCGCTTCGGCATCGACGCGCTGCTGAAGCCGGAACAGATCACCGATGTTGCCAACTTCGTGGTGTCGCAGTCCGGCGGCGAGGCGGACGCGGCGGCGGCGGAACGCGGCAAGGCGGTCTTCGCCGAGAACTGCGTCGCCTGCCACGGGCCGGAAGGCAAGGGCCTGGCGGAAATGGGCGGGCCCAACCTGACCGACAGCATCTGGCTCTATGGCGACGGCATGAAGGCCATCCTGGCGCAGATCAACCAGCCGAAGCTGGGCGTCATGCCGGCCTGGCAGGGCCGCCTCACCGATGCCCAGATCAAGATGCTCGCGGTCTATGTGCATTCGCTGAGCGGCGGCCAGTAACAGCCGCCGCACCTCATAAAGGAGCTTGAGGCCCGAACAGGGAGCGGGTCACAATAAATCATGGCAATACCTGGCAGCAACTTCTACGCCGAGCACATCAAGGTCTATCCCCAGCGGATCCTCGGCCGCTTTCGCGTGCTCAAATGGGTGACGCTGGGGACCCTGCTGTCGATCTACTACCTGGCGCCCTGGCTGCGCTGGGATCGCGGCCCCGGCGCCCCCGACCAGGCCCTGCTGATCGACATGCCCGGGCGCCGGGCCTATTTCTTCTGGGTCGAGATCTGGCCGCAGGAGGTCTACTACCTCACCGGGCTGCTGATCCTCGGCGCCATCGGCCTGTTCCTGGCCACCGCCCTGCTCGGCCGGGTGTGGTGCGGCTTCACCTGCCCGCAGACGGTCTGGACCGATCTCTTCATGCAGGTCGAGCGCTGGATCGAGGGCGACCGCAATGCCCGCATCAAGCTCGATGCCGAGCCCTGGAGCCTGGGCAAGCTCGGCCGGAAGCTCGCCAAGCACGGCATCTGGCTGGTGATCGCGGCGCTCACCGGCGGCGCCTGGGTGATGTATTTCAACGACGCGCCGACGCTGGTGAAGTCCCTGGCCACCTTCCAGGCCAGCCCGTCGCAATACGGCTTCATCGGCCTGTTCACCGCGACGACCTATGTTCTCGCCGGCTGGGCCCGCGAGCAGGTCTGCATCTACATGTGCCCCTGGCCGCGCTTCCAGGCGGCGATGTTCGACGAGCATTCGCTGATCGTCACCTACGAGACCTGGCGCGGCGAGCCGCGCGGCCACATGAAGAAGGACCAGGACTTCGCCGGCCGCGGCGACTGCATCGATTGCGGGCTCTGCGTCCGGGTCTGCCCGACCGGCATCGACATCCGCAACGGCCAGCAGCTGGCCTGCATCGGCTGCGCGCTCTGCGTCGACGCCTGCAATTCGGTGATGACGAAGATCGGTCGTCCGCTGGAGCTCATCACCTACGATTCGCTGTCCAACCAGGCCGAGCGCGCGGCGGGGCGCAAGGAGCGCTACCACTTCGTCCGCCCGCGGACGATCATCTATGCCGTCGCCCTGGTGGTGGTCGCCATCGGCATGATGGCGGCGCTGTCCCTGCGCGGCACCGTCGAGGTGACGGTGCAGGGCGACCGCTCCCCCCTCTTCGTCCGGCTGGCAGATGGCGAGATCCAGAACGGCTATACCCTGAAGATTTCCAACAAGCAGCGCAACGACGTCACCTTCAGCCTGACCGCGGCCGGGCCGGCGGGAATGGAGATGAAGATCATCGGCGGCGACGCCGCCAACCTGACCGTCAGCCCGGACCGGGTGGGCACCTATCGGATGCTGCTGCACGTGCCGCGCAAGGTCTTGAAATCCAAGTCCAGTCCGATCACCATCACCGTCAGGAACACGACGACCGGCGAGGAGAGCCAGCATGCAGCCATCTTCAACGCTCCCGGCGAATAGCGCGCCGCAGCGGCGGGCGCTCTGGATCCCCGCCACCTTCGTCGGCCTGATGCTGCTGGTCGTCGCGGTCAACGGCACTTTGATCTATTTCGCCACCGACACCTTCAGCGGGCTCGATACCGACCACGCCTATCAGGAGGGCCTCGACTACAACAAGACGCTGGCCGCGGCAGCCGCGAGCGCGGCGCTCGGCTGGCAGGCCGGGATCACCGTGACGCCGACCGGACCGGCCGACCGCCTGTCGCTGCAGCTCACCGACCGGAACGGCCAGCCGGTCGAGGGCCTGCAGGTGTCGGCAAAGCTGGTGCGCACGGTCAGCACCGCCTTCGACCAGTCGCTCACCCTGCTGCCGGTGGCCGGCGCGCCCGGCCTCTACCAGGCCGATGTCACCCTGCCGGCCCGCGGCAACTGGGAGCTGCGCCTGCTCGCCCGCGGCAGCGGCCCGGAATGGCAGAAGATCGCCCACCTCTTCATTAAATGAACGCGCTCCCGCAATCGGCAGCGCTGGCGCCGGCCGAGACCCTGGCCAGCCGGGACTGCAGGCATTGCGGCACCGCCTTCGCCGGTTCCGGCGACTTCTGCTGCGGCGGCTGCACCGCGGCCTATGGCCTGGTGCAGTCGCTGGGCCTCGCCCGCTACTACGAGCAGAAGGTCTGCGACCCGGCGCAGCGCCCGACCCGACCCGACACCCTGCCCGAGGCGCTCAACCTCGCCGCCTGGATCAAGCCGCTCGACGCCGGCCGGTCGCGCCTCACGCTGATGGTCGACGGGCTGCAATGCGGCGCCTGCGTCTGGCTGATCGAGCAGACCCTGCTGCGCCAGCCGGGGGTGGTCGCGGCACGGGTCGCGCTGTCGACGCGGCGCCTGACCCTGGACTGGCGGGACGGCGCGGTCGACCCGGCGGCGCTGGTCGACCTCGTGGCGCGGCTCGGCTACCGGCTGGTGCCCTGCGATCCCGAACGCCTCGCCGCCGCCACCGCCGTCCAGGCGAAGGAACTGCTGCGCTGCATGGCGGTCGCCGGCTTCGCCGCCGCCAACATCATGCTGCTCTCGGTTTCGGTCTGGTCGGGCGCGGTCGGCGACATGAGCGTCGGCACCCGCGACCTGCTGCACTGGATCTCCGCGCTGATCGCGATCCCGGCCATCGCCTATGCCGGACGGCCGTTCTTCCGCTCGGCCTGGGCGGCGCTGAGCAACCGGCGCAGCAACATGGACGTGCCGATCTCGATCGCCGTCATCCTGGCGCCCAGCGTCAGCTTGGTCGAGACCTTCACCTCCGGCGCCCACGCCTATTTCGATTCCGCCGTCACCCTGCTGTTCTTCCTGCTGATCGGCCGCTATCTCGATCAGCAGGCGCGCAACCGCGCCCATGAGGCGGCGACGCGGCTGCTGGCGCTGAACGCCGTGGCCGCGACGGTGATCGAGGCGGATGGCAGCCGCCGCGACCTGCCGCCGAACCAGCTCCTGCCCGGCATGACCGTGCTGGTGGCACCCGGCAGCCGGGCGCCGGCCGACGGCCGCGTCGCCGCCGGCGAGAGCGATCTCGACGTCAGCCTGATCTCCGGCGAGAGCGCGCCGCAGGCCTGCCGGCCGGGCGATACGGTCTTCGCCGGCACGCTCAATCTCACCGGGCCGCTGCAGATGCGGGTGACCGCCGTCGGCGAGGCGACGCTGCTCGCCGACATCATCCGGCTGATGGAGGCGGCGGAATCCCGCCGCGGCAGGTACCTGCGGCTCGCCGACCGGGTGGCGCGGCACTATGCCCCGGTGGTGCACAGCGTGGCGCTGCTGACCTTCCTCGGCTGGACGCTGCTGGGCGGGATGGCGTGGTCGCAGGCCCTGCTGATCTCGGTCGCCGTCCTCATCATCACCTGCCCCTGCGCCCTCGCCTTGGCGGTGCCGGTGGTCCAAGTGGTGGCCAGCCAGCGACTGATGCGGGCCGGCATCCTGCTGAAATCCGCCGATGCCCTGGAACGCCTGCGGGAAATCGACCGGGTGGTGTTCGACAAGACCGGGACCCTCACCCTCGGCCGCCTTGCGCTGCAGCAGGGCGCCGCGCCGCCGCTGCTGGCGATCGCCGCCGGCATGGCCGGCAACAGCCGGCACCCGCTGGCCCGCGCCCTGGCAGCCGCAGCGCCGGATGCGGCCACCCTGACGCCGGTGACCGAGCGGCCCGGCCAGGGCCTGGAATGGGCCGCGCCGGAGGGTCCCTGGCGCCTGGGAAGCTGCGCCTTCACCGGCCAGCCCGAGGAAGCGACCGCGGATCAGGTCCTGTGGCTGGTCGGTCCCGGTGCCCAGCGGCAGCGCTTCGTCTTCGCCGACCGGCTGCGGCCGGACAGCCAGGCCGTAGTGGCCGAACTGTCGGCCCGGGGCCTCGGGCTGGAGATCTGCTCCGGCGACCGGCCGGCGCCGGTGGAGGCGATGGCGACGGCCCTCGGGATCCGGCGCTGGTCGGCTCGGCTCTCCCCGGTCGACAAGGCCCATCGGCTCGAGGCGCTGGCCGGCCAAGGCCATCGGGTGCTGATGGTGGGCGACGGCATCAACGACGCCGCCGCCCTGGCCGCGGCCCAGGTCTCGATCGCCCCGGCGAGCGGCGCGGAGATCAGCCAGAGTGCCGCCGACATCGTGTTCCAGGGCGACCGGCTGGCCGCCGTTCCGCTGGCGATCGAGATCGCCCGCGGCGCCGGCCGGCTGATGCGGCAGAATCTCGCCATCGCCCTGGTCTACAACCTGGCCGCAGTGCCGCTGGCGATCGCCGGATACGTGACGCCGCTGGTCGCCGCCATCGCCATGTCGAGTTCCTCGGTCATCGTCATCCTGAATGCCCTGCGGCTGGGCGGCGGAAGGACAAGGCGGAAATGACCGTCCTCCTGCTCCTCATCCCGGTCGCCCTGCTGCTCGGCGGCCTCGGCCTCGCCGCTTTCCTCTGGGCGCTCAAATCCGGCCAATACGACGACCTCGAGGGCGCCGCCCAACGCATCCTGTTCGACGACCCCGACGACAAATAGCGCCCGCTGATCCAATCCGCCGCCGCCGCCGTAGACTGCCGGCGAGACAGCGGACGTGTCGCGATCCGGACAGCTGAGGGTTTCGATCTTGCGCGGACTGATTCTGGGACTCCTGGCCGGGTGTGCGGCCGCCTGTGCCGCCCCGGCCCGGGCGGAGACGGCCGTGCCGGAGACGACCGTGCCGGACCCAATCGCGCTCTACGGCGACCGGATCACCTTCACCATTCTCCGGGACGACCACCCGATCGGCACCCATCTGGTGACCTTCCGCCGCTCCGGCAACGCCGTGATCGCCGAAAGCCGGTCGGACATCCGCATCCCCTTCCTGGTCTTCGAGGCCTACCGCTTCGACTATCGGGCGCGCTCGACCTGGCTGGACGGCCGGCTGCAGCATCTCGATGCCAAGACCGACGACGACGGCAGCGTCTCGACCGTCACCGCGGCGCGCGACGGGGCGGGATTCGACGTCGCGGGGCCGGCCGGACCGCGCCGGCTCGCCGCCCCCCTGCTGCCGACCGAGCACTGGCTGAAGGCGATGGTGGAGAGCCGGCACCTCCTCAACACCATCACCGGCGAGATGAATGCGATTTCTGTGGCCGCCCTGGGCAGCGAACGGATCGCCACGGCGGGCGGCCGGACCCTCACCGCCGAGCATTTTGCCTATGGCGGCGATCTCGACCTCGATTCCTGGTATGACGCGGCGGGGCGCTGGGTGAAGCTGCGTTTCACCGCCAAGGATGGATCCGTGATCGAATACCGCTGCAGCAGCTGCGAGGACACGATTTCCGGTCTGGCCGTTAATCCATGACCCGGGCCATGACCCCGCGAGTGGTCTGGATCACCGGCGCCGGCAGCGGGATCGGGCAGGTCCTGGCGCGGGACTATGCGATCTACGGCGCCCAGGTCGCGGTCAGCGGCCGGCGGCCGGAGGCGCTGGTCGCCACCGCTGCGGCTGCGCCCGGCGCCATCCATCCCTTCCCCCTCGACGTCACCGATGCGGCGGACTGCACGGCGACGGTGGCGGCGATCGAGGCGCGGCTGGGCGCGATCGACCTTGCCGTGCTGAATGCGGCGCAATACACGCCGATGTCCGCCGCCGGGTTCGACCAGGCGGTATTCCGCCGCACCATCGAGGCCAACCTGATCGGCGTCGGCAATGCGCTGGATCCGCTGCTGCGCCACATGGGCGAGCGGCGGGCCGGCACCATCGCCATCGTCGCCTCGGTGGCCGGCTATGGCGGCCTGCCGCGGGCAGCGGCCTATGGCGCCAGTAAGGCCGCCCTGATCAACCTCGCGGAATCCCTGCGCCCGGAAGCGGAACGGATGGGGGTGCGGATCGTGGTGATCAATCCCGGCTTCGTTGCCACGCCGATGACCTCGGTCAACGATTTCAAGATGCCTTGGCTGGTCTCGGCAGAGACCGCGGCACGGCGCATCCGCCGCGGCCTCGACGGCGGCGGTTTCGAGATCGCCTTCCCGCGGCGCTTCGCCTGGCTGCTGAAGGCCCTGCGCCTGCTGCCCTATCCCCTCTATTTCGCCCTTACCCGGCGCCTGGTGCAGACCGATGACTGATCCCGGCCACGCCGCCTTCCATCGCTATCTGGCCTATTGCGCCGACTTCACCGCGCAGCCGGTCGACGCGCTCGACCGGATGGTGGCCGTCGACATGCAGTTCAAGGACCCGATCAACCAGTTGAATGGGCGGGCCGCCTTCAAGCGCTATGTGCTGGAAACCATCGAACGCGTCGAACGCCCGCGCATGAAGGTGATGGAGACCGGATGGGTCGATCCGGCGCATTGCTTCGTCAAATGGCAGTTCGCTGGCGAGATCCGCAGCCTGGCGGAGAAGCCCTGGTCGGTCCTCGGCGTCAGCGAGATCAGGCTTGCCAAGGATGGGCTGGTCTCGAGCCAGGTCGACTACTGGGATCTGGCGAGTGGCCTCTATGAGAAATTTCCCTGGATCGGCGGTATCTTCAGGGGCCTCAGGACCCGCCTGCAGCTGAAGCCCTGAGCGGCGTCAGGCTATCCCGGCGCGCCGCTCGAGGCGCCGGCGGATGGCGCGCTGGCGCCGCTCGGTCAACGGGTGATGCCAGACCAGGGCGATCGCCCCCAGCTTGAATGCCACCGGCACCCAGGCATAGATCGCCGCCAAGGCGAACAGGGCGCCGGCGGTGTTCGCTTGCCCCGGCGCGAAGCCGAGCCAGGCCAGCAACGGGAAGGCGATTCCCACCGAGGCCGCCAGGGAGAACTTCGTCGCCATGCCCCAGAGCGCGAAGAACAGGCCGGAGCGGTCCCGCCCGGACCGCATCCGGTCGAGGTCGACGACATCCGCCTGCATCGCCGGCGGCAGGGCCAGGTCGGCCCCGAGGGTGGCGCCGGTCAGCAGGCAAATGGCGGCAAAGGCCCAGACCTGCCCCGCGCCGAGGAGCGGCGCCCCGGCGAAGGCGCAGCAGCTCAGCATCATGGCGATCGACCATACCTTGTGCTTGCCGAGCCGCGGCACCAGCCGCAGCCAGACCGGCAGGCCGCCGAGCCCGGCCATGAAATAGACCAGCAGCAGCAGGCCCAGTTCCCGAGCGCCCAACCCCAGGCGCTGCTCGACGAAGAGCGGCACCAGCGCCGCCGGCAGCCCGTTGGCGACGCCGTTCAGCAGCCAGGCCGCCAGCAGGCGGCGGAACGGGCGGTTGCCGAGGCCGGCGCGCAGCCCATCGGCCTGCGGGCGTCGCGCGGCAAGCGGCGGCGGCTCCGGCAGACGCCAGAGCAGGATCAGGATCGCCGGCGCCCCGGCGGCGATGGCGACCCAGGCCACCGCCTGCAGCGCCGTGGCGATGCCGTAGCCCAGCGTCTGCAGGGCGCTCGGCAGGGCCGCCGCCAGGACCACACCGACCAGGCCGAAGGCCTCGCGCCAGGCGGTCAGCTGCGCCCGCTCGGCATAGTCGCCGCTCAGGTCGGCGCCCCAGGCCGCATAGGGAATGGAGATCAACGTCCAGCCCAGATAGAGAAGGCCGGACCAGAGCCCGAGATAGAGGGCGCCGACCGGCCCCGCGGGCGCGAAGAGCTGCAGCAGGGCGATGCCGCCCAGCACGGCGCCGAGGGCGATGAAGGGCTTGCGCCGCCCGGCCAGGAACCCCGGCAGCCGCGCCGACGGCCAGTGATCGCTGAGCCAGCCGATCAGGGGATCGGTCACCACGTCGGAGAACCGCGCCAGGGCGAGGACCGCGCCGACCGCCGCCAGGCCGACCCCGAGCCCGTCGGCGTAATGGCTGGGCAGGAGAACCTGGGCCGGGATCAAGGGCACGGCCAGGGCCATGGCCGGCAGGGCATAGACCAGCAGCCGGCCGTGGCGCATCAGCGCTGGAGCTGGAAGTGCACGACGTCGATGGTGCCGGCGCGGAACCCCGCCTCGCAATAGGCCAGGTAATACTCCCACATCCGCTTGAAGCGGTCCTGGAACCCCATGCCGCGGATCTGCGGCCAGGCCTTCTGGAACGCCTCGTTCCAGGTCCTCAGCGTCCGGGCATAGGACAGGCCGAAGGCATTCTCGCTGACCAGGGTGAGGCCGGCCTCGGCCGCCAGGCTGCGCATCAGGCTCTTGGTCGGCAGCATGTCGCCGGGAAAGACGTAGCGCTGGATGAAATCGGCATTGGCGCGGTAGAAGGCGAAGCGCTCCTCCGCGATGGTGATCACCTGCAGGACGGCGAGGCCGCCTTTCGACAGGCGCTCGCGCAGCACCTCGAAGTAGCGCCGCCAATGGGCCTCGCCAACGGCCTCGAACATCTCGATGGAGACGATCCCGTCGAACTGGCCCTGGCAGTCCCGGTAGTCCTGCAGGCGGAGATCCACCCGCTCGCTCAGGCCGGCGCGGCGCAGGCGCTCCGTGGCGAAGGCGAGCTGCTCGCGCGACAGGGTGAGGCCGGTCACCTTGCAGTCGAAATCCCCGGCGGCCAGTTCGGCGAACCCGCCCCAGCCGCAGCCGATCTCCAGCACATGGCGGCCCTGGTCGAGCCCGGCCAGTTCCGCGACGCGGCGGTATTTCGCCCGCTGCGCATCGCCGAGGCCGGCCGTCTCGTCCTCGAAGATCGCCGAGGAATAGGTCATCGTCTCATCTAGCCAGTGGCGATAGAAATCGTTGCCGAGATCGTAGTGCTGGGCGATGTTGCGGCGGCTGCCGCGCCGGCTGTTCGGCCGCATGATGTGGCGCAGGCGATGCCAGGCACGCACCAGGGCCTTGCCCTGCAGGGCGGCGGAGAGATGGCTTTCGTTGCGGATCGCCAGTTCGATCAGCGCCGCCAGGTCGTCGGTTTCCACCTCGCCGTCCATATAGGCCTCGGCAAAGCCGAGATCGCCGCCGGCCAGCAGGCGGCGGATACCGCCGGCGCTGCGGATCTCAAGGTGGGCGGCCGGCCCCTGGGCCTCGCCCGCCAGCTCCCGCCGGCTGCCGTCCGGCAGGCTCAGGCTGAGCCGGCCGATCTGCAGGCGATCGACCGCGCGGTTGAGGAAATTGAGCCAGATTCCGTCGGACCAGCGCGTACGCTGCGACTCGTCCGCGGTTCCCGACCGGTGCACATCAATGGACATGGCGTGACGACTGAGCCTCCCCCCGAAGCCTAGATCGAGAGGCTATTCTTAGGCGCGGCCGGACGCTTGTAAAGCGGGTTTCCCTTTATCCACAGCTTCAGCGCTTCCCAGTGGATGCCGGCAATTATCTTAACGGTCATCAGCGGATAGCGGAAAAATGCCGCCAGCAGCGCACGATCGCCGAGCTCCTGGCGCATGCCGGCGAAAGCGGCCTGCAGCACCAGTCCGACCGAATCGTGCTGGTCGATGGCGACCGCCACCTTGTCCGCCGGCGGCACCAGCCGGAAGTCGTAGTGTCCGGAGACATCGTTGAAGGGCGAGACATAGAACGCCTTGGCGCAGGACTGCCGGACGACCGGTGCCAGCGGCTCCTCGACGCGAATGAGATAGCTGTGGCGTTCGCCGAAGGTATTGCTGACCTCGTAGATGACCGCCGCAAGGTGGCCGTTCGCCCGGTGACAGTAGAACACGCTCAGCGGATTGAAGACGAAGCCGAGAATGCGCGGATAGCACAGCAGCAGGACCCGGCCGCCGGCGATGTCGATATCGGCGTCCCGCAACAGTCGCTCGACGGCGCCCCGCAGGTTGCCAGCACCGCCCTCGCCGTGATCGCCATCGTGGAAGGAGAAGAGATTGATCCGGTTGCGGCTGAACAGCTTCAATTCCGCGTCCAGCGCCGGCAGCTCGTCCAGGTCGAGCAGCAGGGAAAAGACGCGGTAGCTCAGGGCATGCGCTCGCGGCCGCAGCCGCCGGTGCGTCACCGTTCCATGGTAGAGCCCCGATCGCCAGGCGCTCATGCCGCCACCGCCGGGCTTACCGCCGCCGCCGGCAGGTGGATGCGCCCGGATTCGTCCTGGACCAGCCAGGGCCGGCGCACGCCGCCCAGCGCCTCGGCGACCGCCAGGCCGGATTGCAGGCCGTCCTCGTGGAATCCGGCGCCGAAATAGGCGCCGCAATACCAGAGTCCGCCCTCGCCCTGGAGCTGCCAGAGCTGCCGCTGCGCCGAGATCGCCGCTTGGTCGAACATCGGGTGGGCGTAATCGTATTCGCGAAAGATCGTGTCGTGACGCGGCTCGCGCACCGGATTGAGCGTAACGAAGATGTCCTGGCTGGTCGCCAGGCGCTGCAGCCGGTTCATCCAGTAGCTGACGCAGACCAGGTCGGATTTCCCCCCGCCACCGATGAAGTTCCAGCTCGACCAGGCACGCCGGCATTTCGGCATCAGGGCGGCATCGGCATGGAGGACCGCCCGGTTCCGCTGATAGGGAAAGGCCGACAGCAGGCGGGTCTCGAGTGCGGTCGGCGCGGCAACCAGCCGGAGCGCCTGGTCGGCATGGGTTGCAACCACGACCTGGTCGTAGATCTGCCGATAGCCGGATCGATCGAGCACCTCCGGCCCGTCGGGACTGCGCCGAATGGCGGCGACCGGGGCGTTCAGCCGCACCGTCCCGCCCAAATCCGCGAGCAGGCGCTGGACATAGCTGCGACTGCCGCCATCCACCGTGCGCCAGATCGGCCGGTCGGTCACCTTCAGCAATCCGTGATTGTCGCAGAACCGCACGAAGGCATGGAGCGGATAGGCCAGCATGCTCTCGGGCGCGGTCGACCAGATCGCCCCCGCCATCGGCAGAAGATGATCCTCGACGAAGGCGCGATCGTAGTTTTCGGCCGAGAGATACGCCCCCAGCGACAGATGATCGGCATCGCCGCCGGCAATGCGGGCCGGTGCCTCGCGGTAGAAGCGCAGGATGCTGCGCAGCATCCGCCACAGCCGGGGGCGCAGCAGGTTCCTGCGCTGGGCGAAGAGCCCGGCAAGGCTGGTGCCGGAATACTCGAAGCTGCCGCCGTCCAGCGAGGCGGCAAAAGACATGTCGCTGGCATGGGTAGCCACGCCCAGATGGGCGAGCAGCGCGGTGAAGTTCGGATAGGTGACGTCGTTGAAGACGATGAATCCGGTATCGACGGCGACGGCGCCGTCCGGCGTCCGGATGTCCACCGTATGGGCATGGCCGCCGGCCCGGTCGTCCGCCTCGTAGAGGGTGACCTTGTGGCGCTTGCCCAGCAGCCAGGCGGCAGAAAGGCCGGAGATGCCGGATCCGATCACCGCCACCCGGATCTCGCCGCTCCGCCTGGCATACGCATCGGCAATTGACGCCGCGCCCCGGTTATAACCAAATTCGCCCGGGCCCTGATCCAGTGGCGGCATGATGATCTTTCTCGAAGTTCCGACGACGAAGCGAATTACCCCAAAATCTGAAAGGCTTACGCGGTTGCGCCGGCGCTGGATCACCGCGCCCGGGAGAACCTTTCCGCCGGCGCCGCGCGGTTGCGTCCGGCGCTGCTCCAGGTACGCGCCATTTTCGCCTGTAGATGCAGGGGGTTATGTTGCAGACCCGGGTGATCCGCGGGCCCGGGCCGGCCGTAGACCCGGCCATGACAGCGGCCATCGCCACCTGCAATCCGATGGGAAGCTTGATCTGGGCCAAACCGCCCAGGCAGGGCGTCGTCGCCGCGTCGGCGCGGCCGGGCGCGGCCCCGCGGCGGGATCCAGGTCGAGGACGTGAAGTGACGCCGGAAAGCCAACGCATGACCGGGCTGCTGACGCAACTCGCCGCCCGGCAGGACCAGGCGATCTTCGCGGAGCTGTTCCAGTTCTACGCCCCGCGCATCAAGGCCTATCTGCGGCGGCTGGGCGCCGACGAGCGTACGGCCGAGGACCTGGCCCAGGACGCCATGGCGACGGTCTGGAACAAAGCGCCGATGTTCGATGCGGCGAAGGCCGGCGCCGGCACCTGGATCTTCACCATCGCCCGCAACCTGCGCATCGATGCCCTGCGCCGCGAGCGCCGGCCGGAGGTCGATCCGACCGACCCGGTCTTCGAGCAGGTGGACCATGCGACGCCGGAAGGCGCCCTGAGCGAGCAGCAGCGGGCCCGCGCCGTGACCCTGGCCCTGCGTGATCTGCCGGCGGAACAGGCGCGTATCGTCCGCCTGTCGTTCTTCGAGGACCGGCCCCATGGCGACATTGCCGAAGAGCTCGGCATTCCCCTGGGAACCGTAAAGTCGCGTCTGCGGTTGGCCATGCAGCGGTTCCGCAAGGCGCTGGGAGAGTTTCAATGAGCCTGCACCATCACCACCCCACCGACGACCTGGTCTTCGCCTATGCCGGCGGCAGCCTGGACGAGGCCAAGTCCCTGGTCGTGGCCACCCATCTCGCCTTGTGCCCGGCCTGCCGCGGCGCCGTCGCCGACGCCGAGGCCCTGGGCGGCGCGCTGATCGAGGACATGGCCGGCGAGCCCCTGGCCGGCGACGCCCTGGCGGCCACGCTGCAGCGTGCCGCCGGCCGCCGGGATGCCGCGCAACGTCCGCCGGCCGTGGCGCCCGGCGCCGGGACGACCGGCCTGGTGCTGCCGCAGCCGTTGCGCTCCTATGTCGGCGGCGACCTGGCCGACGTGGCCTGGAAGACGCTGGGACCGGGAATCCAGCACCGGGAACTGATCCGCAGCGCGACCGGGGCGACGGCGCGCCTGCTGCGGATCCAGCCCGGCCTCGCGGTCTTCAATCACGGCCATAGCGGCCAGGAATTGACCCTGGTGCTGCAGGGCAGCTACCGCTCCGGCGGCCGGCAGTTCCAGCGCGGCGACCTGGAAGTCGCCGACGACACGGTGGAGCACGCCCCGGTCGCCGGCAGCGAGGCCGTCTGCATCTGCCTCGCGGTCACCGAAGCGCCGCTGCGCTTCAAGAACCTGATCGGCCGACTGATGCAGCCCTTCATCGGCATCTGAGTGGGACCGGCTTCGGTCGCAGTGAACGGCCGGAAACCATTGATAAGCTGGCCCAATCGACGAATCATGCCTAGGATGGCCCGATGCGTTCTCGCCGGGGTCCTTGATGCAGCCTGAGTTCTTGCGCCGGTGCCATGACAGCATCCGGGCGGTCTACGACTATTGGAATGCCAAGCGCGGCGATCGGACCATGCCGACCCGGAGCGATATCGACCCGCTCGATCTGCGCCCCTACCTGCCCGCTTTGATGATCGTCGACCTGGTGCCGGATTCGCGGCGCTACGTCTACCGCCTGGTCGGCACCAAGGAGGTCGAGGCCCGGGGCGAGGACCCGACCGGGCATGCCGTCGGCGACCGCTTCTTCGGCCGGACCAAGGAAAAGGTGCTGTTCAACTACGACTTTGTGGTCCGGAATCATGGTCCCCGCTTCGACGACAGCGATTTTCTCACCGCCGGCGGCCGGGTCAGCGATTCCGAGGAGCTGTTCCTCCCCCTGTCCAGCGGCGGGGCCGAGGTGACGCAGATCCTGGTCTATACCCATTACCGCAACTTCTGATGCCGGCCGGCGCCGGACCGGCGCGCGACCGCGATTCCACCGCGGCGGCACCGGCACGGATGCCGGATCGGCTGGACTTTCCCTGGTCCGGGACTAGTCTGGACCCGGTTTTCCGCCGCTCCCCGTCCACAGTTTCCAGGTCCTGATGCGCCTCGTCATCCCGTACCGATTGCTTGCGCTGCTGGCGGCCTGCGCGGGCCTGTTTCTCGCCGCCGCGAGCCTGGCCGAGGACCTGAAACCGGCGAAGGCCCCGGCCGAACTCATCGCCGGCTGGCAGGCCAGCCTGGACCGCGCCGAGATCTCCATCAGCCAGGGGCGGAGCCAGGACCCGGAGCAGATCGAGAAGACCAAGCAGGCCCTCAACCAGGTGCTGATCGAGGCTCAGGCCCTGCAGAGCCGCGGCCAGCAGCGCCTCGGGCCATTGAAAGCCGAACTGGCCAGCCTCGGCCCGGTGCCGGAAGACACCGCCCCGCCGGAGGATGCCAAGGTGGCAGAGACACGCGGCCGGCTGCAGCAGGAGCTCTCGGCGATCCAGGGGCAGTTGAGCCAGGCACAGCTGGCGATGGTCCGCGCCCAGAACCTGCTCGGCGATATCGGACGGATCGAGCAGGGCCGCCTCACCGCCTACATGATGAGTCACGGGCCGACGCCGCTGAAGCCCGAGGTCTGGATCGCCGCGGGCAAGGAGTCGGTCACCGCCCTGGAGACGCTGCTGGTCGAACCGGGTGCCTGGTGGGCACGGGTGGTCGACCGGGACCTCGACGAGACGGCGGCCGTCGCCGGGATTTCGCTGCTGCTTTTTTCCGTGCTTCTGGCCTGGCCGCTGCGCCGCTGGATCATCCGCCGCTGGGGCGCGGTGGCGGACGAGACCGAGCCGAGCTACGCGCGGCGCATCGTCGTCGCCGGGACCACGGGCCTGGCGGAAGTGCTGCTGCCCTCGATCGCCCTTGCCGCCCTGCTCGGGGTGGCCGAGCTGACCGCGCCGTCGCAAGACGACTTCTTCGTGACCATGGTGCAAGGCACCGGCATCAGCCTGATCCTGTTCTTCGTCGTCGTCGGCCTGTCCGATGCGGCCTTGTCCCCGCGCCTGCCGGCTTGGCGCATCATCCCGGCCACGACCCTCGGTGCCCGACGCCTGGCGACAAAGACGGCCCTCCTCGCCGGGCTCATTGGCGTCACCAACATCGCCTATTTCGCCGCCAGCAAGGATGCCGGGCCCAGCGCCGAATTCGTCTCGGTCCTGATGTTCCTGCGCAATGTTGCCTTGTGCGCGGTGTTCCTCTCGATGCTCCGCCGCCGCTACTGGCTGGAACCCGGCACCCAGCCGAAGTCGGGCTTCTGGCCCTGCGTGCGGCTGCTGCTCGGCGCCGTCATGCTGGCCACGCCCTGCCTGTCGCTGGCCGGCTATGCGGCACTGTCCAGCTTCATCGTCGCCACCCTGGTGCTCTCGATCGCCATCGTCGGCGCCGCCCTGCTGCTCAGGGCCGTGCTGCACGAGGGGCTGGTGCAGCTGATGCGCCCCGCCCGCGGCGGAAGTTCCGCCGCGCCGCCGCATCGGCTGACCTTCTGGGTCAACGTGCTGATCGATATCACGCTCTGGCCGCCGGTCGTCTATCTGCTGCTGCTCTCGCTCGGCCTGTCCCCGGCCCTGCTCAATGTCTGGATCGGGACCGCCCTCACCGGCATCCGCATCGGCGAGGTCACCCTGTCGCTGTTCGATGTCGCGACGGCGCTGTTCATCACGGTCTTCGGGCTGCTCCTGGTCGGCTGGGGGAAAAGATGGCTCGGCGAGCGGGTCATGCCGAATACCCGGTTCGACATCGGCCTGCAGAATTCGCTGACCGCCGGCTTCAGCTATGTCGGCGCCATCATCGTGATCATGCTGGCGATCCTGGCGCTGGGCATCGATCTCTCCAGCCTGGCGATCGTGGCCGGTGCCCTCTCGGTCGGCATCGGCTTCGGCCTGAAGACCGTGGTGGAGAATTTCGTCGCCGGCGTGCTGCTGCTGATCGAGCGCCCGATCAAGGTCGGCGACTGGATCGTGGTCGGCGGCAACGAGGGCGTGGTTAAGCGCATCTCCGTGCGATCGACGGAGGTCGAGACCTTCGACCACGCGACCGTCATCGTCCCGAATTCGGACCTGATCGGGCAGTCGGTGGTCAACTGGACACACAAGAACCGCATGGTCCGGGTCATCATCTCGGTCGGCGTCGCCTATGGCAGCGATACCCGCCAGGTGCGGGACATCCTGATCGGCTGCGCCGAGAAGCACCCGCATGTCGTCGCCGATCCGGCGCCCGCCGTGGTGTTTCGCAGCTTCGGGGACTCATCCCTGGCCTTCGAGCTCCGCACCTTCGTCGACGACGCGGACTATGTCGGCGAGGTCCGCAACGATCTCAATTTCGCGATCGACGACGCCTTCCGCGCCCACAAGATCGAAATTCCGTTCCCGCAGCGCGACCTCCACATCCGAACGGCGCCCGAAGCCGCCGTGGTCGCCGACCTGACCGCGGCCGGAAGCGGCAAGGCCGGAGGCCTGCAGGCAAGCCGCGACGACTACGCCTAGCCGCGCCCGGCACGCCGCGGTGCCGGGCGCGAGCAGCGGCTACTGCTGGGGTGCCGGTGGCGGCAGCTTCGGCTGCTCCGACTGGAACTCCGCCCCCCGCGCCTCCTCGGCCAGGGTCTCCTGGGTCTTGAAGTCCGGCGCCACCTCGAGCTGCTCCTTGCTGTAGCCGATCTCCACCGCCTTTGCGTCGGTGTTCACGTCGATCTCCTTCCAGGCGAGGCCGACCGACTTGGCGCCGATGCCGAGGACACCGCCGACCGAGAGCACGACGCCATTGGCCTTCCCGTCCTTGTCGACCAGGATGTCGTTGATCTTGCCGACCTCCTGGCCGTCCTTGTTGTAGACCGTCATGCCGATCAGCGTGTCCGCGCGGACCTCGTTCGGCTCCTGGGCCGTGATGATGGCGTCGCTGGGAGGCGGCGAGGCCGGCAGGGATTGCGCCGTCGGCGCCTGGTCAGCCGGCAACTCCGCGGGCGCAGCTTCGGGCCCGGGCGAGTTCGCCGCCGGCGGCACGGTCGCGTTGGTTTCCTGGGCGGCGGCGGAGCCGATCATCAGCGCCAGCGCCGTCGAAGCCATCATGAGTTCTCGCAACATCTTGCTCCTCCTTGCACCCGGGATTCGGGCCGAGAGTTCAGGCCGGGAGCTGAGAGCTGCCGGCCTGCCGCAAGACTCCATGTATGGGCCGATCCCGCCCGGGACAACCGACGGTCGCCGCGCGCCCCACAAGGTTACAGAATTGCCACCGCCCCATCGCAGGGCCGGGATTGTCGGGGGATTGTGCCGCGATTTGCGCCGCAATCCTGCCGATCCCGCGTCGAGATCGACAGGATTGTCACAGCGCCGTCACTGCAGGATGCATTCGATCCTGGTACCGGCTCAATCGAGCGTGAGGTACTTGCTGAGATGGTAGCCGATCGGGTTGTCGGCCCATCCCTTCACCCGCGGCGAGATCATGCGGCGCACCGATTCCTGCAGCAGCGGCGCCAGCGGGAAATCGTCGAGCAGAATCTGCTCGGCCTCGACCAGCAATGCCTTGCGTTTGGCGAGGTCGGGCTCGACGATCGCCTTGCCCATGATTTCCTCGTACTTGGCATTCTCCCAGGGATAGCCCGCCGCCGCCACCTTCGTGCGGTAGACCAGGAAGGGCTCCGGCCCGGCATAGTCGCCGACCAGGCCGTCGCAATAGGCATCCCATTCGAGCTTGTAGAAATCCTCGTAGTAGGACTGGCTTTCCTGCAGCTTGATCCGGCTGATCACGCCGAGCGCCTTCTGCCACATGATGGAGATCGCCTCGGTCTTCTTGCGCGCAAGGTCATCCGAAGTGCAATAGTAGCTGATTGTCAGGGGATGGTCGGGGCCGTAGCCGGCCTCGGCCATCAGCTTCTTCGCCAGTTCGAGATTGGCCTTCTGGTCGCCGGTGAAAATCGTCGGACGCAGGGCGGGATAGCTGGGATCGACCGGCGGCACGAAGGATTTGATGGGGATCTCGGCGCTCCGCGCCACCTTGTTCACCAGCACGTCGCGATCCAATGCCAGGGCCAGGGCCTGGCGGATGCGGATGTCGTCCAGCGGCGGCTTCTGGGTGTTGAACGAGATGTAGTCGCTGGCGGCATAGGGGGCGATCCGCAGCTGATCGCCGAACTCCTTGCGAATCTGCTCCAGCGCCTCGGTCGGCACGTCCCAGGTGATCTGGATCTCGTCCGAGCGGTACTGCTTGAATTCGGTATGCACGTCCTCGGTGACCACGTAGCGGATGTTGTCGACCTTGACGCTGGCCGCATCCCAGTAGTTGGGGTTCTTCACCAGCAGCACATGCGACTGCGGCACGAGTTCCTTCATCATGTAGGCGCCGTTGCCGACGAAATGCTCCGGCGTGACGAACTCGGTGCCGAACTGGTCCAGGCTGGGCTTGTGCAGCGGCGAGGTGACGTAGAAGCCGAGCAGGATCAGCGCATTCGGGTTCGGCGCGTCGAGATGGATGACCACCGTCCGGTCGTCCGGCGCCTTGATGCCGACGGTGGCGAAGTCGGTGGTGGTCTTGGCGTTGAAATCGGCGGCACCGGTCACCGGCAGTTGGGTGAACAGGTAGTAGGCCTTGTAGGAACCAGTCGCCGGATCGAGCTGGCGCTGCATGCCGTTGACGAAATCCTGCGCCACCAGCGGATCGCCGTTCGACCACTTCAGGCCGGCGCGCAGGTGGAAGGTGTAGACGAGGCCGTCAGGGCTGACGTCCCAGCTTTCCGCGGCCCCCGGCGCCGGCTGACCGTCGACCGTCAGGCCCACCAGCCCTTCGTAGAGGTCGCCCAGGATCTGGGCATCCTTCGAGGCCGAGCTGAATTGCGGATCCAGGCTCTGCCACTGGTCGCCGATCCCTTCGACGATGGTGGTCCCCTCGGCAAGGGCCGACGTTGCCAGGCCGATCATGGCCAGTGCCGCAGCCCCCAGGGCGCATTTCATCCGGTAACGCATGGTGATATCCTCGCCTGCTTGCCGGCCGTGGGTCCGGTCCGGTCGAATTCTTGGAATCTGTCGTCATTTCAAGGCATTGCCCCGCAGGCGCCGCGGAAATCCGCTAGGATGTCGGCCGGCAGGCCCGATTGGCGCATCAAATCGGTTGAAATCATGGCGGCCAGCCCAGATGATTGTCAAGATTTTTTGAATGAACGTTCAGTTATAGCGAGGCAGATATGCGGCTGGTCGCCTACAACACCCAATTCGGCCGGGGCAAGGACGACAGGATCGATCTCGGGCGCATCGTCGATGCGGTGGCCGAGGCGGATATCGTCGCCCTGCAGGAGATCGAGCGCCATTGGCAGCGCTCCGGCATGGCAGACCAGCCGGCGGAGATCGCGGCCCGCCTGCCCGACCGGCACTGGGTCTACGGGCCCTATTTCGACGTCGATGCCAGCAGCCTCGACGCCGGCGGCAAGCTGCAGAACCGGCGACGCCAGTTCGGCGTGATGATCCTCAGCCGCTGGCCGATCCTCTCCTCGCGCCTGCACATCCTGCCGAAATTCGCCACCGATCCCATCTTCAACATGACCGCGGGTTTCCTGGAAGCGGTCATCGCCTGCCCCTCCGGCCCGCTCCGCGTCTATGCGGTGCATCTGACCGACGTCTCGCCGGACGAGCGGCTGGTCCAGATCGCGCGGCTGATGGAGGTCCTGCGGCGTGCGCCGATCGAGGGCGGTGCCTGGACCGGGCACGATCCGGATTGGCAGACCGGGGGCGGCCCGATGCCGATGCCAGCGGCGGCGGTGCTGCTGGGCGACTTCAACCTGCTGCCCGGATCGCCCGAATACGAGTCGATCGTCGGGCCGCTGGACAAGAAATTCGGCTACGGACGCGTCAACGTCTCGCATCGCCTGGTGGATGCCTGGGTCGCCACCGGACACGGGGAACAGGACGGGGTTACCTTTCCCGCGGAGCCCGCCAAAGGCTATCACCTGGCCTGCCGGATCGACTACGCCTTGGTCACCCTGGACCTGGTGCGGCGCCTGAAGCGCTGCTGGATCGACGACGACGCCCGGGGCTCGGACCACCAGCCGGTCTGGCTGGAGATGGCCGACTGACGCCTAGCCCGAGGACGCCGGATAGGCGATCGAGACGATCTC
>CAZKDH010000093.1:0-1900 GCA_964551505.1 uncultured Rhodospirillaceae bacterium | reverse complement strand
GTCGACCTTCAGTTCCGCAAGATGGATGCCGGCGTCCTTGTGCATCGCGTCGAGTAGGTCGCAGGTTTGGAAGGCCATCGATTCGAGCGCGGCTCGAGCGAGATGGCCGGCGGTGGTTCCGCGCGTCAGCCCGAACATGGCGCCGCGGGCATACGGATCCCAATGCGGCGCGCCCAGGCCGACGAACGCCGGCACGAGGTACACGCCGTCCGAATCGGGAACGCTGGCGGCTAGCCGCTCGATTTCGGCCGACGAGCGGATCAGGCGCAAACCGTCGCGCAGCCACTGCACAACCGCACCGGCCACGAACACTGAGCCTTCAAGACAGTAGGTGATTTTTCCGCCGAGGCCCCAGCCGATGGTCGTAATCAGCTCGTTCTGCGAAACGACGGGCTTCGCGCCGGTGTTCATCAGCAGGAAGCAGCCGGTGCCGTAGGTGTTCTTGGCCGAGCCGGGTTCGAAACAGGCTTGACCGAACGTGGCGGCCTGCTGGTCGCCGGCGATGCCCGCGATGGGCAGGGCCGCGCCGAACCACTGCGGATCGGTCTCGCCGAAGATGCCGCTGGAAGGAAGGACCTCGGGGAGCATGGCCCGCGGTACGTCGAGCGCGGCGAGCAGCTCGTCGTCCCAGTCGAGCGTGTGAATGTTGAACAGCATCGTGCGGCTGGCGTTGCTGAAGTCGGTGCGATGGACGCGCCCGCCGGTCAGCCGCCACAAGAGAAACGAATCGACTGTGCCGAACAGGACTTCGCCCCGCTCGGCCCGGGCCCGCACGCCGGAATGCGAATCGAGCAGGTGCTTGATCTTCGTGCCGGAGAAGTAGGCATCGATCAACAGGCCCGTCTTCGCGCGAACGGCGGGATCGAGCCCTGCAAGTTTGAGCTCGTCGCAAATCGGCGCGCTGACGCGGCTTTGCCAGACAATGGCGTTCGCCACGGGCCGGCCGGAGTCGCGCTCCCAGAGAATCGTCGTCTCGCGCTGGTTGGTCAGGCCGATCGCGGCGATTTCTTGCGGAGCGATGCCGGCCTGTGCGATCGCCTGGCGGGCGGTTTCGAGTTGCGAGGTCCAGATGGCTTCCGGATCGTGCTCGACCAGGCCGGGGCCAGGAAGGATTTGGGGAAACTCCTGCTGGGCCGAGGCGACGAGTTGCGCCTGGTGATTGAAGACGATCGCCCGGCTGGAAGTGGTCCCCTGGTCGAGCGCGAGAACGTATTGGTCCATCAGTCGTGTACCTGCTTGCCGAAGTGGTGGGCCAGCCGCGACACGGTTGCCGACAGCGCCGATTCTACGTCATCGCCGGTGAGCTTGTCCGCCGGGATGAGCTCGCGCGCGAGTTGCAGCAGCGCCTCGCGGCGAAGCTCCGGCTGGTAGAGCAGCATCAAGCGGCGCTCCACCAAATCGTCGAGCCGGCTGACCCATTCATGAACGATCATCCAGCGAGCCAACGCCAGGGGCACGTCCGTGCCCGGCAAGCTCGCATGGTTTTGCTTTATGCAACAGCGCAAGACAGGTTCCGCGCGGGCGCCCAAAAGTTTCCAGGAACTGGCAACTTGCGGCAGGCTGAATTCGGTCTCTTCGGCCAGGCGCTGCTGGCGAAGCTGTAGCTCCGCGTCGCTGGCTGGGTAGTCTTCGCCGCCGGGAATCGGCCGTTCGCGCGAAGTGACGCCGGGCTTCGCCCCGAGTCGCCCGAGAACATCAGCGGCGGTTTCCTCCGCCAGCGAACGGCAAGTGGTCAGCTTGCCGCCGATGACCGAAACGATGGGAATCGGCGCAGCCGGGTGCGGTTCGAGCCAGTGCCGGCGAGTGATCGAGCCGGGGGCGCTGGCATGCACATACGGAAGCGGCCGCACGCCACAATAGTGAAACGCCACGTCGCCGCGAGCGAGACGCGCGGTGGGAA
>CAZKDH010000092.1:0-10237 GCA_964551505.1 uncultured Rhodospirillaceae bacterium | reverse complement strand
GACGACGACCGGAACGGCACGCTGTCGATCGACGAGTATCTCTACGGCATTCCGGCCGAGCGCCAGGACGTGCTGGTACGCTTCACCGCGCGCTTCCGGGCCAGCGATACCGACGGCGACGGCGCGGTGACGCCCGAGGAGGATGCCGCCTTCTGCGCCCGCCTCGTCGCCGCCGCCGACACCGATCACGACGGCGTCGTCACCCTCGCCGAATATCTGGCGGTCAGCGGCGGCGAGCGGTAATCCAGCAGCGGTCATCCAGCAGCGATCATCCAGCAGGGGAGCAGGCGCCGATCGAACCAGGGGAGAGATACGCCCATCTCGACGGCCTCCGCGGCATCGCGGCGCTGATGGTGCTGTTCGGCCATCTCATCATGCTGTTCTGGCCGCATGTGGTGGCGCCCGAGATTTATCCCGTCCGCGTCTCCGCCCAGGAAACCTATCTCGCCTTCTCGCCCCTGAGCCTGCTCTGGGACGGGCGCCTCGCCGTGCCGATCTTCTTCGTCCTCTCCGGCTACGTGCTGACCGCCGCGGTGGCGGGCGCCGGGCGGCCGCTGGTCTTCCCCGCCTTGGTGGCGAAGCGTTATCTGCGCCTGGCGCTGCCGGTGCTGGCCAGTTCGCTCCTCGCCCTGCTGCTGATCCCGGCCGGGCTCTACTACCTGCCCGAGGTGGCGCTGGTCACCGGCTCGCGCTGGCTCGCCACCACCCTGCCGCCGGATTTCCAGCCGACGGTCGGCGCCTGGCTCGGGGAATCCCTGTGGTCGACCTTCTTCGACTATCACGATTCCTATTTCAATCCGGCGCTCTGGACCCTCCATTACGAGTTCGAGGGCTCGCTGCTCTGCTACCTGCTCTGCCGCCTGCTGCCCGATCCACGGCGCCGGGCCACAGCATCCTTCCTCCTTCTGATCGGCTGCGGGCTGGCGGAACGGCTGCTGCCGCTGCATCTCTTCATGGCCGGCGCCCTCCTCCATGACCTGCCCCGTCTCGTCGCCTGGCGCCCGTCGCGCGGGCTCGGCAATGCCGCCGGCCTGCTTCTCGTCCTCGGCGGCGTCGTCCTGCCGCGCCTGCTCGCCATCCTGCCCGGCACCGTCGCCTGGCCCTTCCTGCTGCGCGCCTGGCTGGCCGGGGCCCTGCCGTTCTGGCGCGGCGACCGCTTCTCCACCGCCGCCGTCCTGGCGGTGGCCGGGCTCTGCCTGGCCCCGCTGCTGCAGCGCCTCCTCGCGCGCCCGGTCTTTCGCTTCCTCGGCGCCATTTCCTTCCCGCTCTACCTCACCCACCTGCCGATCCTGTTCTCGGCCGCCTGCTTCGCCTTCCTCTGGCTGGCCGGGCGGATGGCCGAGACCCCGGCCGCCCTGCTGACCCTGGCCATCGGCGGTGGCCTCGCCCTTGCCGTCGCCGCCCTCGCCGCACGCCTGATCGAGCGGCCCAGCCTTGCCGCCGCGCGCCGTGCCGGGGCCTGGCTGGACGGCCTCTGGCGCCGCCGGATCGGCCCCTCTGCCGCCGGGACTTGATTTTTGTACCAAAATGTACGAAAATAATAAGATGCGGGAACGGCCCGCGGAGATTATTATTCAAAATGGTACATAAATCGCCGTCGCGCCGCAGCCGCCCCGAAACCCGATTGCGCGCCGCCGCGCCCGGGACCCGCGGCCGGCCCCGCGCCTATGACCGGGAAACCGCCTTGCGCCGGGCCGCCGAGACCTTCCGGCAGGCCGGTTTCGCCGCCACCTCCCTCGACGACCTGAGCGCCGCCACCGGCATGAACCGGCCGAGCCTCTATGCCGCCTTCGGCGACAAGCGGGCGCTCTATGGCGAGATCCTGGCCCGCTACCGCCTGGACCTGCGTGGCCGCCTGGAAGCGGCCCTGGCGGCGGAACCGGCCTGCCGGTCCGCGCTCGCCGCGGCCTATCGGGCGGCGCTCGACGTCTTCTGCGCCGGCCCGCGCGGCTGCCTCGTCCTGGCGACCGCGGTCACGGGGGCGCCGGGCGATGCCGATCTCCGCGGCGCGGTTGCCGCCGACCTCGCCCTCTGGGACGGATTGTTCCAGCAGCGGCTCCGCATCGCCCGCGACCGCGGCGAACTCGCTTCCCGCGCCGATCCCGCGGCCCTGGGCAGGTTGGCCGCCGCCGTCCTGCATTCCCTCGCCATCCGCGCCCGCGCCGGCGCGACGCGGGTAGAACTCGACCGCCTGGCCGAGGCCGCGGCGGCGCTGATCTGCGACGCCGGCCGCGAGGCGAAGCCCGTGGCCCTGTTCGGCGGCACCTACTAGGCCGCGGCCTTCCCTAATCCCGGACGATCCCTGGGGTAGAAGACCGGTTCCGGCACCGGTCGAATTGCCAAAACCCCTGCGGCGCTATAGCAATTGCTGGCCCCAGGGCGCAGACGCTGGCACCTGCACCGCCGCGGCACCCGCAGCGACACCGGAAAGCAGCATCGATGACCACGCTCCCCATCGCCGATCGCTGGTTCGAGATCGAGCGCATCAGCGACGACATCACCCGCCTCATCGAGCCGCATGTGGTGCCGCTGATGCGCTGCAACATCTGGCACGTGCGCGGGCGCGATCGCGACCTGATCATCGATACCGGCATGGGCGTGGTAAGCCTGCGCGCGGCCGTCGACCACCTGATCGACAAGCCGGTCACCGCCGTCGCCACCCACACCCATGACGACCATATCGGCGCGCATCACGAATTCGAGCACACGCTGGTGCACGAGATCGAGGCCGAGACCCTGCGCGCGCCGGGCGCCGGCACCTTGCTCGCCTCGGTGCTGGGCGCCGAGGAGATCCAGAGCCTCGCCGCCGCCGGCTATCCCTTCGACGGCGATCTCGTCACCGCCCTGCCCCATGCCGGCTACGACCTCGCCAGCTACCGGCTGAAGCCCGCGCCGGTCACCGAGATCGTCGTCGAGGGCGACGTGCTCGATCTCGGCAACCGGCATTTCGAGGTGCTGCACCTGCCCGGCCATTCACCCGGCTCCATCGGCCTCTGGGAGGCGGCGACCGGCACGCTGTTCTCCGGCGATGCGATCTATGACGGCCCGCTGCTCGACGAGATCCACGGCGCCCATATCCCGACCTATATCCGCACCATGCGGCGCCTGCGCGAGCTCCCGGTCACGGTGGTCCATGCCGGCCACGATCCGAGCTTCGGCCGCGGCCGCCTGGTCGAGCTAGTCGACGCCTATCTCGCCCGGCGGAGCTGAACCCGATGGCGGGAGACGGCGCCGCTTTCATCCGCCACCCGGCCCTGGCCGAGCTCTTCGCCTACTGGCGCAGCCTCAGCCGCGACGGCGGCGTGCCGCGGCGCCTCGACATCGATCCGGTCCGCCTCGGCACGCTGCTGCCGCACCTGCAGCTGCTCGATCTCGGCGCCACGCCCGACGACCTGCGCTATCGCCTGGTCGGCGGCACCATCGTCGAGGCCTTCGGCTTCGAGCCGGCGCGCCGCAGCCGCAGCGACATCCGGCGCGACCACGTGAAGGCGGAGAACCGCGCCGGGTTCGACGAGACCTCGCGCCAGACCGACAGCGTCGGGCGGCAGGGCCTGGTCGCCTATACCCACGACCACATGACCTCCTATGCCCGCGGCCATCTCGCTTATGCCCGCCTGCTGGTGCCGGTCTCCGAGGACGGCGGCCGCATCACCGGCGTCTTCGGCGCCATTTACCACTCCGGCGACGGCGCCGGCTTCTGGCGCGATTTCGCCGAGCTGCACGTGGAGAAGCCGCTGGCCGATTTCGGCATCCGGATCGCGTGAACCGGGCGACGGTCGCGCGTTGCGGCCGGCACGGACCCCGCTCCAGCTTCTATTCCTAGAGATCGCGCCGCCCTGCCGTGGCAAGGTGTCCGTTTGACGGGCGCGGCGATTGCCGTCACTCTTGCCGGTAGAAATGCGAAATCGGGAACCAGGGGGCTGAGGCCATGAAAATCGGAACCGCCTTGGCATGCGCGCTGGCATTTCTCTCCGCCGGCTGGGTCGGCGCCGCGGCACAGGAGGTGACGGGCACGCCCGGCTCGCCCAGCGCCACGACGACGATCGACGGCCGGCAGATCCCGCCGCCGGACGGCAAGTTCGGCGGCGTCATCAATCTCGATGCACCCGGTTCGACGCCGTACTGGCAGCCGCAGGTCGCACCGCCCAAGGCAGCGCCCAACATCCTCCTGATCCTCACCGACGACGTCGGCTTTGCCGCGCCAAGCACCTTCGGCGGCGTCATCCCCACCCCGGCCCTCGACCGCATCGCCAGCATGGGGCTGCGCTACACGCAGTTCCACACCACGTCGCTCTGCTCGCCCACCCGCGCCGCCCTGATCACCGGGCGCAACCACCACTCGGTCGGCTTCGGCGTGATCAGCGAGGCATCGACCGGCTTTCCCGGCTACGACAGCATCATCACCGCGGACAAGGCAACCGTCGGCCGGATCCTCAAGGCCAACGGCTATGCAACCTCGTGGTTCGGCAAGGATCACAACACGCCGTCGTTCCAGACCAGCCAGGCCGGGCCCTTCGATCAATGGCCGATCGGCATGGGCTTCGAGTATTTCTATGGCTTCGTCAGCGGCGAGACCAATCAGTGGCAGCCCGACCTCTACCGCAACACCACGCGCGTCTATCCCTATGTCGGCAATCCGAACTACAACCTGACCACCGACATGGCGGACGACGCCATCGGCTATCTCAACCAGCTCAATCAGATCGATCCGAAGAAACCCTTCTTCCTCTATTACGCCCCGGGCGGCACCCATGCGCCCCACCATCCGACCCCGGAATGGATCGACAAGTTCAAGGGCAAATTCAGCATGGGCTGGAACGCCCTGCGCGATCAGATCTTCGCCAACCAGAAGAAGCTCGGCATCGTCCCCGCCGATGCCCAGCTCACCCCCTGGCCCGACATGCTGAAGAAATGGGACACCCTGTCGGCGGATGAGAAGAAGCTGTTCGAGCGGCAGATGGAGGTCTATGCGGCCTACCTCGCCTATACCGACCACGAGATCGGCCGCGTCATCCAGACGGTCGAGGACATGGGCAAGCTCGACAACACGCTGATCATCTACATCAGCGGCGACAACGGTCCCAGCGCCGAGGGGTCGCCGGCGGGCACGCCGAACGAGATGACCTTCTTCAACGGCGTCGAGGTGCCGGTCGAAGACCAGCTCAAGTTCTACGACGTCTGGGGATCGCAGTTCACCTATCCGCACTTTGCCGTCGGCTGGGCCTGGGCGATGAGCACGCCCTACAAGTGGACCAAGCAGATTCCCTCCTATTTCGGCGGGATCCGCAACGGCATGGCCATCGCCTGGCCGGGCCACATCACCAATGCCGGCGGCATCCGCGCCCAGTTCCATCATGTGATCGACATCGTGCCCACCCTGCTCGAAGCCACAGGCATCCGCGCGCCGGAGACGGTCGACGGCATCACCCAGGAGCCGATCGAGGGCGTGAGCCTCGCCTATACCTTCGACAAGGCCAATGCCACGGCACCGTCGCGGCACCGGACCCAGTATTTCGAGATGTTCGGCAATCGCGCGATCTACCACGACGGCTGGATCGCATCGACGGTGCCCTACCGCGAGCCGTGGAATGGCACCGCTCCGATCCCGAAGGACATCGTGAACGGCGTCAAGTGGGAGCTGTTCGATCTCAGCAAGGACTGGACCCAGAACAACGACCTCTCCGCCCAGTTTCCCGACAAGCTGAAGGAGCTGCAGGACCTGTTCTGGATCGAGGCGGCAAAGTACCAGGTGCTGCCGCTGGATGCTTCCGCCCTGACCCGGTTCATCCTGCCGCGCCCGAGCATCGTGGCGGGCCGCGACGAGTTCACCTACACCCAGCCGATCATCGGCGTGCCCCTGGGCACCGCGCCGAGCGTCCTCAACAAGTCCTTCGCCATCACTGCCGACATCGAGGTGCCGGCGGATGGCGGCAACGGCATGCTGGTGACCGAGGGCGGCCGCTTCGGCGGCTGGGCGCTCTATCTGCTCAAGGGCAAGCCGGTCTTCGTCTACGACTTGCTGGACCTCGCGCGACCGAAGGTCGAGGGCACGACCGCGCTGTCGCCTGGCCGGCATACCGTCGAATTCGCCTTCAAGTCCGACGGACCCGGCCTCGGGAAGGGCGGCACCGGGACGATCACGGTCGACGGTGTCGCGGCGGGAAGCGGAACCTTCCCCCACACCATTCCCTTCGCGCTGGAGGCCAGTGAAACCTTCGACATCGGGTCCGACACCGGAACCGGCGTCAACGACGCCGACTACCAGACGCCCTTCGGCTTCACCGGCAAGCTGAACAAGCTGACGATCAAGCTCGAGCCGCAGGGCTAGGGCGCCGGCGGGGGATCGCGGGTGCAGGAAGAAGGCCGCAGCCCGACCCTCGGGCTGTTCGCCGGCCTCGAAGCCGCGACCGGCCTGGGCCTGCTTCTTCGGCCCGACCTCGTCATTGGCCTGCTTTTCGGCCTGGCCGGGCCGGCCCCGGAGGCGCTGCTGTTGGCGAGGCTGAGTGGCGCGGCCCTGCTCGCCATCGGGGTCATTAGCTGGGGTTCGCGGGCGCTGCACGGATCCCGGGGCGATCGCGGCCTGCTCATCGGCATCCTCCTCTACAATGGTCTCGCGGCTGCGGTCCTGGCCCATGCCGCCCTTGGCCTGAACCTGCAGGGCGTGCTGATATGGCCGGCGACGCTCTATCATGCGGCAATGCTCGCATGGTGCCTCGTCATCGCCCTGCGGATGCGGCGGCGCTAGATTCCGGGTGAAGGGCGGCGGTTTGAGGCGATGCGGTTGCTGAGGGGACGTTCACGTTGACGCGCAGACGCCGGAAGCCGCCCGCCAGGGATCGATCCAAGGAAACGCACGTCAAGGACGTCTCCGACGGGCAGGCAGGGCGGACGGCCGCCGACGATCCGTCTGCCAAGCCGGTTCCAAGGCGCCTCCTCTGGGTCCTCGGATTGGTGGTCTCCGCAGCCGTCGTGCTGGGTGGCCTCGCCTTCGACCATGCCGGCCGCGGATCGCGGAGCGCCCTTCCCGCGGACGCCCCGGCCGGCTCGGCCGCCTTCGTCGGCAGCGCGACCTGTGCGGATTGTCATCGCACCGAGTTCGGGCTGTGGCAGGCGTCGCAGCACCGGCACGCCATGGACCACGCCACCGATGCGACCGTGCTCGGCGACTTCGGCGACGCGCATTTCGACTATTACGGCGTCCGATCCCGCTTCTTCCGCCAGGATGGAAAATTCCTGGTCGAGACCGATGGCGCGGACGGACGGCTCGCCACCTTCGAGGTCAAATACACCTTCGGCATCGATCCCCTGCAGCAATACCTGGTGGAGTTCCCCGACGGCCGGCTGCAGGCGCTGTCGATCGCCTGGGACAGCCGCCCGCGGGCGGCGGGCGGCCAGCGCTGGTTCCACCTCTATGCCGGCGAGAATATCGGCCATGCCGATGTCCTGCATTGGACCCGGCTGAACCAGAACTGGAACTACATGTGCGCGGAGTGCCACTCGACCGGCATCCGCAAGAACTACGATGCGGCAAGCGACCGTTTCGCGACGACCTGGGCGGAGATCAGCGTCGGCTGCGAGGCCTGCCACGGCCAGGGATCGCGGCATGTCGATTGGGCGCGGGAGGCGCAGGACTGGTGGCGGTTCGGAAGTGCCGCCGACCCGACCAAGGGCCTGCTGGTTCAATTCGACGAACGCAACGGCGTCGCCTGGCAGGCCGATCCGGCGACCGGCAACCCGCACCGCAGTGTCGCGCCAGCGCTGTTGCCCAAGGAAGTCGAGACCTGCGGCCTCTGCCACGCCCGGCGCAGCGCATTTTCCGAGGATTGGGTTCCCGGCCAATGGCTCTCGGACACGCATTCCATCGCACCGCTGGCCCAGGGGCTCTATGCGGCCGACGGCCAGATGCAGGACGAGGTCTACAACTACGGCTCCTTCCGGCAGAGCAGGATGTTCGCCGCCGGTGTCACCTGTGCCGATTGCCATGAGCCGCATGGCGCGCAGCTCCGGGCGCCGGGCAACGGCGTCTGCCTGCAATGCCATGCCTCCGAGAAGTACGACGGCGCCGCGCATCGCCGGCACGAGACCGTCAACCCGCCGCTGGCCTGCGCGTCCTGCCATATGCCCGCCCGCACCTATATGACAGTCGATCTCCGCCACGACCACAGCTTCCGGATTCCACGGCCGGACCTGTCGGCGAAATTGGGCACGCCCAATGCCTGCACCGACTGCCATGCCGGCAAGTCCGCGGCCTGGGCGGCCGAGGCCATCGCAACGTGGCCGGGGCCGCGGCACCCGGGATTCCAGAACTATGCCGAGGCGTTCCATGCCGCCTGGACCGGCCGGCCGGACGCCGGAGCGCTGCTTGCAGCGACGATCGTGGATTCCGGCACCCCCGCTTTCGCCCGCGCCGGCGCCCTTGCGGAACTCGGCTTGGCCGCGGCCCAGGCGATCGGCCCGGCGCAGGGCGCGTTGTCGGACCCCGATCCGATGGTGCGCACGGGCGCGCTCGATGCGCTGGAGAACGCGCCCGCAGAGCAGCTCTGGCCGCTGGCGTCGCCGCTCCTCTCCGATCCGGTCCGCGGCGTGCACATCCGGGCCGTCGCCCTGCTCGCCGGATTGGCGCCGGACAGCCTGCCTGCCGCGGACCGCGCGCCTTTCGAACGGGCGGCCGCGGAATTCGTCGCCGCCCAGCGCCTCAATGCCGACCGGCCCGAGGCCCGCGGCGCATTGGGCAGCTTCTTCGCCCGGCTCGGCCGCTTCGACGCGGCCGAGGCCGAATTCAAGGCGGCGCTGCGGCTGAACCCTGAATACGTCGCCGCCGCGGTCAATCTCGCCGATGTCTATCGCGCACTCGGGCGGGATCGCGACGGCTTGAGCGTGCTGCGCGCCGCATCCGCCAGCCAGCCCGGGGACGCCGGCGTCCATCACGCCCTCGGACTGACATTGGTGCGACTGAAGCAGCCGGAACCGGCGCTCGAGGAACTCCGCAAGGCGGCCGAACTGGCGCCCGACCAGGCCCGTTATGCCTATGTCTATGCGATCGCGCTGAATGCCGCCGGCCGCACAGGCGAGGCCCTCCTGGTGCTCAAGGGGAACCTGGCGCGGCACCCTGCGGATCGCGACACGCTGTCGGCGCTGATCGGTCTCAGCCGCGATGCGGGAGACGTCGGGTCCGCCTTGCTCTATGCCGAGGCGCTGGCGCGGATCGGACCGCCGGACCCGGGCCTCGCCGGGCTCATCGAGGAGCTGCGCCGGCAGGTGCCGGCACCGCAGGCACCCTGATATGCCGGTCCCGCCGGGCGGCGCCGGCGACATGGGGCGCCAAGGACGTTGAGACATTGTTCCTGGCCATGCTGCGTGGCCGGGAGGCGATCGGAGGAGAGACGGACATCATGCCCCTCGTGGAACTCGCGTTCAGCACCCTCGTTCTGATGTGCATCCTCTTTGTTCATGGCGCGGGTACGCGGAGGGTCAATCGCCACTTCGCCACATCCTGGGTTCACTTACGCGCCGCGACGTCGCAAAGTCGGGCAGGCGCCCTGCTTGCCGTTACCGTCTTCCTCCTGATTGGCCTGCATCTCGGTGAAACGCTCCTGTGGGCCGTTCCGATCTGGATCTTCGGCCTGATCCCCAATGCTCGCGACAGCTACTACTACGTGCTCGAGAGCTACACGACGCTTGGCGAGGGCGCCGTCAGCCTGCCCTACAACTGGCGGCTGGTCGGGCCGATGATCGCGATGTCCGGGATATTCACCATCGGATGGACCACCGGCATTCTCGTGGGCATCATGAGCGACTACAGGAAACTCGATGCCGATCAGGCGCGGGAAGCAAAGGACCGTTGACGTCCTCTGATGCGGCCGGGGGCGGCGCAACCGGGACTGCGGCCGCTCCGGGCATTGTGTTTGCCTGTCACGGCGTTACAGTGGCCGGGGGAACGGATGGATGAGTGCGGGGCAAGGGGCGGATAGATGAAATTCACGATCAGGAATATCGCGGCGGCGCTGGCGCTGTCATTGCTTGCAGTGGGTTCGGCTACCGCCGACCCGATCGACGACGCCATCGTTGCCTATGAGGGCGGCGATTATGCGACGGCGCTGAAACTTCTGCGTCCTTTGGTGGAGAGCGGCGGGGCCGAGGCCCAATACCGCCTGGGCCTCATGTATGCCAACGGTATGGGCGTGCCCACCGACCAGGCCGAGGCGGCACGGCTGTATCGCCTGGCGGCCGACCAGGG
>CAZKDH010000091.1:0-16466 GCA_964551505.1 uncultured Rhodospirillaceae bacterium | reverse complement strand
CTTGGCGGCCAGGCTCGCAAGGTGGGCTTGTTCGCGCGGATCATCCGGGTCGCAGGCGAGGCGCGAGACCAGCCAGATTTCGGCCGCCTGCGCTGGGACGCGCGGCAACGCGGCCAAGGCGTCGAGGTCGGTCGGCCGGGCGAGTTCATCGAAGATGAAGGCCTTGGCTTCGGCGTCGAGTGCCATCGCTTCGATGCGCGCCTGCAGCAGACTTTGCTCCTTGGCGTCGATATGGCCGTCGGCCTTGACGGCAGCGATCATGGCGCGGATCAAGGCGAGGGAGAAGGGCCGCCCGTCTGTCGCCGTCCCCTGGCCGGGATCGAAGTCGCTTTCCGTCGGCGCCGGCCGGACGGCCGCAGGGTCGCGGAAACCGGGACCTGCGGGGATGGTCGGCCTGCCCTGGCTCATCCCATAGTTCTGCCAAGCCTTGTAGGCGAGACCGCCCAATACGGCGGCGGCCCCGTAGCCCAGCAATCCGCCGCCGATCTTCCTGGCCTTCTTCGAGCCGAGCAGCAGGCCGATCAGCCCCCCGGTGGTGGCGGCGGCCGCAAAGCTCCCGGCTTTCTGCCGGTCAATACCGCCCAGCAGATCGGCGGCGCCGGTCCAGCCGCCACTCGTGGAGTGCTGTCCGGCGGTATGCTGCCGGACTGTCTGCTGTTGATGGCCGAGGAATGTTTCAAGCAGTTGCTTTGGGTCGAGCATCGGCGATCTCCTTCTTCTGCTTCGGGGAACTGACGCTCAGGACGCGGCCCGCTGGCCGGGTGGGGGAGCGTCGAGCAGGTCATAGTCGGCGGGGTTCAAATCGAGGGATTTGCAAAGCCTGACCAACGCATGCCATTCCCGCGGGTCGACGAACCCATCCGCCGACGCAATCGCTTGGCAGATCTTCAGCAGCATGACGGCGTGTCTTCGACTGCGCCGCAGGCGGCTGACGACGATCAGGGCCATTCGCTCGCCCTCATGCCGGTCGTCCGCGAAGTTGTGGGTTGCCGTATCGAATGCGTGCTCGAGGTGGGTGCGATCGAACGCCCGCAGCGGCTCGAAGCGATGAATGAGACTCATCATGCGTTTCTGTTCTTCGGCCACGACCTTGCCATCGGCGTAAGCGACGATGGCGCAGCCCGCCATGACGCTTTCAAGAAGCTGTTCCGCTTCCGCGCCGCCGATTTCCTGAAGAAACTCGTCGATGGCCTGTTTCAATGCATGCTTTCGCGAAGGCATAAGTTTCTCCCTGAATTGTTTCAGATAGGCGTCCGGCGCGCCGCATTCCCCGCAGGCGACGGGCCGCGCCATGCGCTGATATTTCGAGGTAGGGTTTTGGGGATGCCATAGGCATTGTATCCTCCAAGAGCCCGACACGGAATTCGGGAGCAGGTGAAGGATCCGACATCGCGGCTTGTGGTCGCCGCCAGAGGGGCCCGGATCCGGACCAAGCGGATATGTGAACCGGCGCGCGCTTTTCAATGCCTCAGGCGACGCCGCCGGCGCGGGATGAATTCCGCACGCCGATCCGCCAGGTGGTCCTTGATTTCGGCAATCCCGCTTCCCATCTGACCAAAACCCGTGGATCCGGGCCCCTCTGGCGGTCGAGTCGTCGGCCGCGATGTCGGATCCTTCACCTGCTCTTGCGCTGACGGGCGCATCTGCATTTGGAGGTTCCGATGGACGCCATCTTGTCGTTCATGGTCGCCGATTTCCTGGGCAAGCCCGCCTGGATGTGGCTCACCTTCCTGACGATCGTTCTCGGCCTTCTGGTCTTCGATCTCGGCGTGCTGCATCGCAAGCAGCATGAGATCGGCGTCGGTGAAAGCCTGTGGCTCAGCGGCGGCTATATCACGGTCGCCCTCGTCTTCGGCGCCTGGGTCTGGTGGTCGATGGGCGAACAGCCCGGGATGGACTACCTCACCGGATTCTTCGTCGAAAAAAGCCTCGCCCTCGATAACGTCTTCGTCATTTCGCTCATCTTTACCTATTTTGCGGTCCCGCGACTCTACCAGCACCGCGTGCTGGTCTGGGGCATCATCGGCGTTCTGGTGCTGCGCGCGATCATGATCGGCCTGGGCACCGCGCTGGTCAGCCAGTTCTCCTGGGTCCTCTATCTCTTCGGCGCGTTCCTGCTGTTCACCGGCATCAAGATGCTGTTCTTGTCGACCGCTGCCGGCCCCGCCATCGGCGCCGACAATCCGCTCATCCGCCTGATGAGAAAGCACCTCAACGTCACCGGCGATTTGCATGGCGATCGGTTCTGGGTCCGTCTGCCGGATCCCACAGTATCGGAGCGCCGACGCTGGTTCGCGACGCCGCTCTTTCTGGCGCTGGTCACCGTCGAAGTCGCCGACCTGGTTTTCGCGGTGGACAGCGTGCCGGCGATCTTCGCCATCACCACCGATCCCTATATCGTTTACACCAGCAACATCTTCGCGATCCTCGGCCTCCGCGCGCTGTATTTTGCGCTGGCGGCCATGGTTCATCGCTTCGAATACTTGAAATACGCGCTGTCGCTGGTGCTGATTTTCATCGGCGCGAAGATCTTCTGGAACCAGATTTTCGGCAAGGTGGACCCGGCGATCTCGCTAGGGATTACCGTCCTGCTGCTGGCCGGCGGCGTCCTGTTCTCGCTGGCCAAGACCCGGGGGCAAAAGGAGCGGCCCATGTCGCTGCCATCGACCGAGCCGCAGTCCAATGCCTAGCGGATGGGCCTCGCGAAGGAAGATCCGGTCGCCCGCTCCTACTTCAGCGCCTTGCAGGCGCGGATGATGCGGGTGCAGGCTTCCTTCAGCGCCTCGCTGGAGGTGGCGTAGGAGATGCGGAAATGCGGGCTGAGGCCGAAGGCCGAGCCCTGCACCGCCGCCACCCCCTCGGCCTCCAGCAGGTAGGTGACGAAATCATCGTCGCTGGCGATCTTCTTGCCCTGCGGCGTGGTCTTGCCGATGGCGCCGGCGCAGGAGGGATAGACGTAGAAGGCGCCTTCCGGCTTGTGGCAGTGCAGGCCGGGCGCCTGGTTCAGCAGCTCCACCACCATGTCGCGGCGTTCCTTGAACGAGACGTTGTGCCGGGCGATGAAGTCCTGCGGCCCGTTCAGCGCCTCCACCGCCGCCGCCTGGCTGATCGAGGCCGGGTTCGAGGTCGACTGCGACTGCACCTTGGCGATCGCCTTGATCAGCGGCGCCGGGCCGCCGGCATAGCCGATGCGCCAGCCGGTCATGCAATAGGCCTTGGAGACGCCGTTCATGGTCAGGGTGCGCGCATAGAGCTTGGGCTCGACCTCGGCGATGGTGGCGAACTTGAAGCCGTCATAGAGCAGGTGCTCGTACATGTCGTCGGTCAGGATATGCACCTGGGGGTGCTTCAGCAGCACCTCGGCCAGCGCCCGCAGCTCCGCGGCGCTGTAGGCGGCACCGGTCGGGTTCGAGGGCGAGTTCAGGATCAGCCACTTGGTCTTCGGCGTGATCGCCGCTTCCAGCATCTCCGGGCGCAGCTTGAACTGGTGGTTCTGGCCGCATTCGACGATCACCGGCTTGCCTTCCGCCAGCAGCACGATGTCGGGATAGCTCACCCAGTAGGGTGCCGGGATCACCACCTCGTCGCCGGGATTGAGCGTCGCCATCAGCGCGTTGTACAGCACCTGCTTGCCGCCGGTGCCGACGGTGATCTGCTCCGGCGTGTAGTCGAGATTGTTCTCGCGCTTGAACTTGGCGCAGATCGCCTTCTTCAGCGCGTCGGTGCCGTCGACATTGGTGTACTTGGTGTCGCCGGCCTGGATCGCCTTGATCGCCGCCTGCTTGATGTTGTCCGGGGTATCGAAATCCGGCTCGCCGGCCCCGAGGCCGATGACGTCGCGCCCCTCGGCCTTCAGCTGCCGCGCCTTCATGGTGACGGCGATGGTGGGCGAGGGTTGGATGCGGTCGAGGCGGTCGGCGATGAAGGCCATGATGGGGTTCCGGTGCAAGGGGGAAAGGCGGCCGGGACCTTAGCGCCAGCAGGGCCAGCGTGCAATCCGCGGGAGCCGGGAATCCGCCGGTCGGGAACCGGTATTTTGTATCGAGACAACCGGCAAGGATCCGGACCTTTCCGGCATTGTGCCGGCTAGGTGTCGGTCCATTCCACCACAATGACCAGGCAGCCGGTCTCGGTCCGGGTGTTGTGGTGGCTGCCGGGCGGGTAGCTGACGAAATCGCCCGCCTTCAGCACCCGCCCGTCGCTCTCGATCGCCTCGCCCTCCAGGACCATGAATTCCTCGTGGTGCGGGTGGGTGTGCGGCAGGGTCCAGGCGCCGGGCTGCATATCGAAAAAGTAGCTGCCCTTCTGGGTGGCGCGGTCATAGGTGACCGGCAGCCAGCGGATCAGCGCCGCCTGTTCCGGCCCCTCCATGTCGTAGGGGATCAGCTGGTCGCGGGCGAGATTGGTGATTCGCGGCGGCTTGGATTCCTGCGGCATCGGCGCTCTCCGGGCGGCGGCAACAAAACCGCGTCAACCATACCGCCTCGCCGCCGCAACGCAAGCAACCACCACGAGCGCCACGACGGCGATGTCCGGCGTCACCCGCTCGCCGAGGAGGAGGGCGGCGAGGCCGAGGCCGAGGAAGGGCTGGATCAGCTGCAGCTGGCTCACTTGGGCGATGCCGCCCAGGCTCAAGCCGCGGTACCAGAAGAAGAATCCGATCAGCATGCTGAACAGCGAGACATAGGCGAAGCCGCCCCAGGCCGCCGCGCCGACGCGGGAAAGATCGGCCGGCCAGGTCGGCGGCAGCAGCGCCAGCATCACCGGCAGGGCCAGCACCAGCGCCCAGCAGATCACCTGCCAGGCGCCCAGGCTCCGGGCGAGGCGGCTGCCCTCGGCATAGCCGAGGCCGCAGACGGCGACCGCGCCCAGCATCAGCAGGTCCGCCGCCGCGAAGCCCTGCCCGGCATGGATCCAGGCATAGAGGGCGACGGCGAGGCTGCCGAGGAGGGCGAAGGGCCAGAACAGCGGCCGCGGATGCTCGCCGGCGCGGAGCACGCCGAACAGCGAGGTCATCAGCGGCAGGATGCCGATGAAGACCAGGGTATGGGCGGCGGGCACGCTGCGCAGGGCATAGGCGGTGAGCAGCGGAAAGCCCACCACCACTCCGCCGGCAACGATGCCGAGCCGGGCCCATTCCGACGCCCGCGGCAGCCGCTGGCGGGTGGCGAGCAGGCAGAGGCCGCCGATCAGGCCGGCGATCACCGCCCGGCCGACGGTGACGAAGAGCGGATCGAGGTCCTGCACTGCGAGTCGGGTCGCCGGCAGGGAGGCGGAGAAGATCGCCATGCCGATAAATCCGTGCAGAAGACCGCGAAAACGCCGCTTTTCCGCGGTGTCCAACACGGTGACGGACGGTGAATTCGCCGGTGAAATCGTGGTGGCGGACGGCATGGTGCAGGTCCTCGGGAAGGCCTCGGGGCGGGCAAAATCGGCGATTTACCCTGGCCAAACCATGCATACGCCCTATACAATTCGTGAAACTGTACCGGTACATGGACCTGAGCACTATGCAGCTGAGCCTGACCCCGAAAACCAGCCAGCCCCTGGTCGAGCAGATCGTCGGCGAGATCGGCCGGCGGATCGCCGCGCGGCAGCTGGCGGCGGGGCAGAAGCTGCCCTCGATCCGGCGCCTGGCGGCGGAGAACCGGGTCAGCACCTTCACCGTGATCGAGGCCTATGACCGGCTGGTGGCGGCGGGGCTGCTGAGCTCGCGGCGCAACAGCGGCTTCTACGTGGCGACCCGCCGCCAGCCGCTGACCCTGGCGCCGGCCGCGGCGGAACCCGAGGTGGCGCCGGACCGCGACATCGATCCGGTCTGGATCATGCGCCAGTCCCTGACCCTGGACGAGAAGCTGCTGAAGCCCGGCTGCGGCTGGCTGCCCAACGACTGGCTGAACGAGGAGGCGCTGCGCCGCAAGCTGCACGAGGTCGGCCGGGCGCCGCAGGCGCGGCTGCTGGAATACGGCCATCCCCTCGGCTATCTGCCGCTGCGCCAGCAGCTGCAGCTGCGCCTCGCCGGCTTGGGGATCGAGGCGCCGCCGCAGCGCCTGCTGCTGACCGACGGGGCCAGCCAGGCGATCGACCTGGTCTGCCGCTTCCTGCTGCAGCCAGGCGACACGGTGCTGATCGATGATCCCGGCTATTTCAATTTCCAGGGCGTCGCCCGCGCCCATCGGGCGCAGATCGTCGGCGTGCCGCTGACCCCGGCGGGGATCGATCTCGCCGCCTTCGAGGCGCTGCTGATCCGGCACCGGCCGAAGCTCTACCTGATGAACGCGGCGCTGCAGAACCCGACCGGCCTCACCATGAGCGCCGGCACCGCCTATCGGCTGCTGCGCCTTGCCGAGGCGCATGACCTGCGGATCCTCGAGGACGACATCTTCGCCGATTTCCAGGCGGCGCCCGGCCAGCGCCTGGCGGCGCTCGACCAGCTCGACCGGGTGATCTATCTCGGCAGCTTCTCGAAGACCCTGTCCGCCGCCACCCGCTGCGGCTTCATCGCCTGCCGCGCCGACTGGATCGAGGGCCTGACCGATCTCAAGCTGGCGACCAGCTTCGGCAACAACGACCTGGCGGCGCAGCTGGTCAGCCGGCTGCTGGCCGACGGCAGCTACCGCAAGCACGTGGAGGCGATCCGCGACCGGCTGCGCGGCACCATGGCCGAGACGCGGCGGCGCCTGGCGCAGCGCGGCCTCGGCCTGTGGAGCGAGCCCGAGGAGGGCCTCTTCCTCTGGGCGCGCCTGCCCGACGGCATCGATTCCGCCCGCATCGCCCGGCAGGCCCTGCGCGAGGGCATCGTCCTCGCCCCCGGCAACGTCTTCAGCGTCGCCCAGACGGCGGGCGCCTTCCTGCGCTTCAACGTGGCGCAAAGCGGCCCGATGCGGATCTTCGAGTTCCTCAGCGGCGCCATCAGCGGGTAGCCGCGGGATTTCCGGAATCGGCACCGCTCCCGTCCGTCACCCGCGGGCCCATCGCATCGGAGGGCCGATGGATGCGCGGATCAAGTCCGCGCATGACGGTGAGGGTGGATCGACCCGCGGGATTTCCGGAACCGGCACCGTTCCCGTCCGTCACCCGCGGGCTCGACCCGCGGGTCCATCCTACGGGGGCGGCGCGCGCGTCAGGCGATTGTGGTTTCCCGTAAAAGATGTACAATGAAATTATTATCCTGTTAAGGTTGCATGACAATCAATAGGGCATTTTTGCCCTATTTGCCTTGATCACAAGGAAAGCATGTCCTACGCTCACAATCGGCGGACACGTCCGGGTCCGTGACCGGCAGCGAGTTCGAACGACGGATCAGGCGGTATGGAAAGGCCTGCGGCCTGCCGGTCCGTTTCGAGACGCACGGCAAGGGCAGTCATGGCAGGCTTTATCTCGGCAGCCGCTTCACCACCCTCAAGGACCGTCGCAAGGAAATCGGACCGGGCCTGTTGAACGCGATGCTGACACAGCTTGGATTGACCCGCCGGGATATCGGCCTCTAGCGAAGCGAGACCCGCATGGATAGCTCCGGTGCCGTCGCCTATCCCGCGCGCATGTTTCGGCAGGCCGATGGCAGCTTTCTCGTCTCCTTCCGGGACGTGCCTGAAGCCCTGACCGAGGGCGCGACGCGTGCCGAGGCGGCGGCCGAAGCGTCCGATGCGCTGACCGCGGCGCTGGCCGGCTATGTGAAGGCGGGCAGCGCCCTGCCGCCGGCGACCCGCCCGCGCGCCGGCGAGACCCTGATCCATGCCGAGGCCGGGCTCACCGCGAAGATTGCGCTGCGGGCCGGTCTCCTGGAAGAGGGCCTGAGCGTGGCCGATCTCGCGCGCCGGCTCGGCTCGGATCACAAGGAGGCCCGCCGGCTGCTCGACCCGGATCATCCGAGCAAGCTGGACCGCCTCGATCTTGCCCTGCGCGCGATCGGGTACCGCACGGTGCTGCAGGTCGTTCCGCTGACGCCGCGGCGGTCGCGATGCGCGGATCAAGTCCGCGCATGACGGTGGGGTGGCGTGACGTAGCGGGGTGGCGTGACGCCGTGGTGGGCCTGATGGACGGGCGGGCTTGACCCGCAGGGCCGCCTTCGGGCCCGGCTTGGGGCCTACCAGACGAAGGCCGCGGTCTCCACCCTTTTGCCGACCAGGAAGGCGTCGGCGACCAGCTGCAGGGGCGCGGCGTCGATCTCGTTGGTGCCGCTGTCGAGGAGTGCGGCGAAGCGGTCGTAGATCCGCTCGTATTCCTGCATCGGCGCGGCGACCTCGGGCCGGCCGTCGAGCGCCAGCTTCGAGCCGCCCTCGGTGAGATCGAGGCGCCTGCCGTCGGCGGTCTCGATCGCGATGTTCCAGCTCTGCGGCCCGGTCTGGCGCCAGTCGAAGACGGCGGAGAGATCCTGCCTGTCCGGATCGCCGCCCGGCATGGCGAAGGTGAGGCTCGCCGCGATCGGCGTGTCGCGGTTGGAAGGCGTAAGCAACTCGGCCCGGGTGACGAAGACCGGCCGCGGCAGGATGCGGGTGACGATCGAGAGCGCGTTGATGCCGGGATCGAAAACGCCGAAGCCGCCGGCCTGCCAGATCCATTCCTGGCCGGGATGCCAGCGCCGCACGTCCTCCTTCCAGCTCACCGCCAGGCGGCGGATCTCGGCTTGCGCCAGCAGGCGTTTCGCCGCGTCGACCGCCGGGTTGAACTGCGAATGCCAGGTGGTGAAGATGACGCGCCGGCAGGTCGCGGCATGGGCGATGAGATCGGTCAACTCCGCCGTCGTCGCGGTGGTCGGCTTTTCCAGCAGCAGGTGCTTGCCGGCATCGAGCGCCGCGCGGGCGATCGCATGGCGGGCATGGGGTGGAGTGCAGATGGCGACGGCATCGAGCTCGGGCAGCGCCCGCAGCATCTCCGCCGTGGTCCGGAAGCTCGGCACGCCGGGTTCGGCGAGGCCGCGCTGGCTCACCGTCGCCGCCAGGGTGAAGCGGGGGTTCTTCGCGATCACCGGCAGGTGCTGGTCCTGGGTGATCTTGCCGATGCCGACGACGGCGATCCGGTAGCTCTGCATGGTTCGACTCCGTCGTGGAGGGTTGCGTTATCGGGCGGGGGCCGCCTGAAGCCGGGCAAGCCCGGCCAGCGTCCAGCCGCAGAGTGCCACTTCCGCGAGGCCGAAGACCACCAGCATCGCGTCCATGCCGATCCCGTCCGCCAGCGCGCCGCCGCCGAGGACCGGCAGCGAGAAGCCGAGATAGATCCAGAGGAAATAGCCGGCGGCGGCGCGGGCCTGGGAGCCGCCGCCCGGGGAGCTGCCCTGGGCGGCGGCCTGGAACAGGCGGAGGCCGCCGAGATAGGCGAGGCCGAAGGAGGAGGAGCCGTTGAGCGCCGCGCCGAGGAGCAGCGGCGCGAGCCAGCCGAAGCGGGCGCCGAGCGCGATCAGCAGGAAGGCCGCAGGCAGGACCAGGATGCCGATGCGCACCGAGCGTTCCGGGCCGAGCTTCCGGGCCAGAGGCTGGATGAAGAAGCCGGCGGCGGTGACGCAGAAGATGCCGAGCCCCGACCAGTTGTCGAGGCCGTAGACGCGGAGGGCCCGCGGCATCACCGCGATCATCAGCCCGGCGGTGGCCCAGGCGATGGCGATGGCGAGGCCCGCCGGCCAGGTGCCGCGCGGCAGCAGCGGCAGGGTGGCGAGCGGGGGCCGATAGCCGGCCGGACGATCGGCGGCGGATGCTCCGGGCTGCGGGATCCCGAACAGCAGGGCGGCGGCGACCAGGGTCAGCAGCGGATGGATCCAGTAGCTGACCGGCGTCGCCCCGGCGGCGCCGGCTTCCGGCCAGAGTTCCAGCACCAGGAAGGTGGCGGCCGGCCCGATGCCGAAGCCCAGCGCCGTGCTGGCGGTGGTGAAATGGGCGGCGCGGTCGGCGGGAATGAGCTCGCGCATCCAGGCGGCGCCGGCGGCGAAGCTGAAGCCGACGGAGAGGCCCTGCAGCAGGCGGGCGAGGATCAGCGCCTGGAAGCTGCCGTGAAGGGCCATCAGCAGCGCGGCGAGGATGGCGCAGCCGAGGCTGGTCTCCAGCATCACCCGCCGCCCGAGGCGATCGGAGAGCCCGCCCAGCAGCAGCAGGCAGGGCAGCAGGCTGGCGGCATAGCAGCAGAAGGCGAGGGCAGTGGCGGCGGCACCCATGCCGGCGCGCTCGGCATAGGCGGCATAGAGCGGCGCCTGCAGATTGACGCCGCAGGTGACGGCGAAGAGCGCCAGGGCGACGCGCCCGGCGGCGAGTCCCTGGCTGGTCTTGAGACGGCGGCTGTGTCGGATCATCGCTCGGCCTCGCAGGAGTGCGCGGAACCTAGTCGCGGGCCGGGCGCGAGGCAAATCGGGGCTGCCATGTGGAAGCTGCAAGGCTGGCGCGGAAATTCTCCAGCGCCGATGCGTGAAATCACGCGCCCGCAAAGACCCTCTCCCTAAACCTCCCCCATCTTCTGGGGGAGGGTTAGGGAGAGGGGAGGGTGGGGGTCAGGTGCCGAGCGCGGCCCAGAGGAAGAACGCCGTCGAGAGAAGGCCCAGCGCACCGCGCAGGGCATGGAGGCCACCCCATTTGACCAGCAAGGCGCGACTCTCGGCGCCGGCCCGATCGATCGCGATCGCGTCCAGGCGCTTGTTGGTCGGCATGATCGCCCACAACGTATAGGGCCAGTTGGCGATCAGCAGCGCGGCGCCGACCAGCCATTGCCAGTTGCCCGCGATGAAATAGGCGGCGAGGCCAAGAAGCCCGCCGATCACGGCAAGGCTGGCCTGCATCATGAAGCCGCGGCGATAGCTCGGCTTCCAGTGCTGCAGCGCCGGTCCGTCCGCCAGCTGCAGCCGCGCGGGCTGCTCAGCGGCGCTGATATAGACGGCGGCGCCGGTGAAAGCCGCGGCGACGATCAGGGCAAGAAGGCCGAACATGAGGGTCCTCGTCGTCGCTTGCAATGCCGCCGGAGTTCCAGGCGCTTCCGCTCAGGCTACCACCGACAGTCCCAATTGGTCGATCAGGTCGGCGGCGATGGCGTCGGCGCTGCGGCCGGCCGTGTCGACGACGAGCGGCGGACGGTCCCAGGGCTCGTAGGCGCGGTCGACGACCTCCTGCCAGGCCGGCTGCGTCAGGCCTTCGATATCCTCCGGGCCGGGTTCGCGGCGGCGGGTCTCGACGCGGCGGCGGTGCTCGGCCGCGTCCGAGCAGACCACCTCGATCTCGACCAGCCGCGCCGTCGCGGCCGCCGCCACCTCGCGCCAGGACTCGCGGGTGATCTGCAGCGGGTTGACCGAATCGGCGACGACGCTGCGGCCGAGACGCAGGTTCTCTGCCGCGAGACCGTAGGCGGCGAGATAGCCGGCGGGACCGACCTCGCCCTGCAGGACGCCGGCATCGCGGATCGCCTGTTCGATGGTATCGATGCGCAGATAGACGGCGCCGAGCTGCCGCGCCAGGCGGCGGGCGAGGGTGGTCTTGCCGGTGCCGGGCAGGCCGGCAAAGGCGATCAGCAGGGCAGCCATCGATCCTCCTCCCAGATTCCGGGCGAATTTTCCGCCGCGCTGCGGTTGATTCGCCGCCGCTGCTGCCAAACTACTGCAGCATGGCTCTGCTATGTATACAGGCGGGCCGCGTACTTGGTCCGTTCCATTTTATCCGCCGACCCGCTATAGAGACAGCATGACACCCCTGCAATCCGATCCGGTCATCCAGGAGCGCGAGATCGCCGCGGCCAAGCCCCTGCCGGGGGTGCCGTTCCGGCTGGTCTCGGATTTCGTCCCGGCCGGCGACCAGCCGCAGGCGATCGCCGAGCTGATCGAGGGGGTCAATCGTGCCGACCGCGACCAGGTGCTGCTCGGCGTCACCGGCTCGGGCAAGACCTTCACGATGGCGCATGTGATCCAGGCGGTGCAGCGCCCGGCCCTGATCCTGGCGCCGAACAAGACCCTGGCGGCGCAGCTCTACGGCGAGATGAAGGGCTTCTTCCCGGAGAACGCGGTCGAGTACTTCGTCTCCTACTACGACTACTACCAGCCGGAAGCCTATGTGCCGCGCACCGACACCTATATCGAGAAGGAATCCTCGCTGAACGAGCAGATCGACCGGATGCGCCATGCCGCGACCCGCTCGCTGTTCGAGCGCCGCGACGTGGTGATCGTCGCCTCGGTCTCCTGCATCTACGGCATCGGCTCGCCGGAGACCTATTCGACGATGACCATCACCCTGGGCGTCGGCGATCGGATCAACCGCAACGACCTGCTGCGCCGGCTGGTCGAGCTGCAGTACAAGCGCAACGAGGCGGACTTCTACCGCGGCATGTTCCGGGTGCGCGGCGACAGCGTCGAGTTGTTCCCGGCGCATATGGAGGACCGCGCCTGGCGGCTGTCGCTGTTCGGCGACGACATTGAGGCGATCTACGAATTCGATCCGCTGACCGGCGAGAAGATGGCGAGCCTGAACGAGATCAAGATCTACGCCAACAGCCACTACGTGACGCCGAAGCCGACGCTGCACCAGGCGGTGAAGCAGATCAAGGACGACCTGAAGGTCCGGCTGGTGCAGCTGAATGCCGAGAACAAGCTGCTGGAGGCGCAGCGCCTGGAGCAGCGCGTGGTCTTCGACATCGAGATGATCGAGGCGACGGGGGTCTGCGCCGGGATCGAGAACTATTCCCGCTACCTCACCGGGCGCAAGCCGGGCGAGCCGCCGCCGACCTTGTTCGAATACCTGCCGGAGGACGCGCTGCTGATCGTCGACGAGAGCCATGTCACCGTGCCGCAGCTGGGCGGCATGTTCAAGGGCGACTTCGCGCGGAAATCGACGCTCGCGGAATACGGCTTCCGCCTGCCGTCCTGCTGCGACAACCGGCCCCTGAAGTTCGAGGAATGGGAGGTCATGCGGCCGCAGACCGTGCATGTCTCGGCGACCCCCGGCCCCTGGGAGATGAAGCAGACCGGCGGCGCCTTCGTCGAGCAGGTGATCCGCCCGACCGGCCTCATCGATCCGGTCTGCATCATCCGCCCGACCGAGATCCAGGTCGACGACGTGGTGGCGGAATGCAAGGAGATGGCGAAACTGGGCTCGCGGGTGCTAATCACCACGCTGACCAAGCGCATGGCCGAGGACCTCACCGAGTACCTGCACGATGCCGGCGTCCGGGTGCGCTACATCCATTCCGACGTCGAGACCCTGGAGCGCATCGAGATCATCCGCGATCTCCGCCTCGGCGCCTTCGACGTGCTGGTCGGCATCAACCTGCTGCGCGAGGGCCTGGACATTCCCGAATGCGCCCTGGTCTGCATCCTGGATGCCGACAAGGAGGGCTTCCTGCGCTCGAAGACCTCGCTGGTGCAGACCATCGGCCGCGCCGCCCGCAACGTCGACGGGCGGGTCATCCTCTATGCCGACCGGATGACCGACAGCCTGGAATACGCCCTCGGCGAGACCAACCGCCGGCGCGAGAAGCAGCAGGCCTACAACGCCGCCCACGGCATCACCCCGGAATCGGTGAAGAACCGGATCTCCGACGTGATGCAGTCGGTCTACGAGGCGGATCATGTCACCGTCGATACCGGCGTCATCGGCGACATGCACCGGGTCGGCCACAACCTGAAGGCCACCATTGCCGATCTCGACAAGAAGATGCGCGAGGCGGCGGCCAACCTGGAATTCGAGGAGGCGGCGCGGTTCCGCGACGAGCTGCGCCGGCTGGAGGCGCTGGACCTTGAGATCCCGGTGGGCAGCCCCGCCGAGCAGATCGCCGCCGGCCTGACCCCGCGCCCCGCCGCCCGTTCCACCGCCGGCAAGGCCGGACAGCCGTCGAAGTTCAAGGACCGCCACAAGAAGCGGCGCTGAAGCTCCCGCCCCAATTCCCCCGCCCCAATCCCCTTTCCAGGATTCCCGAGGAGACCGCGATGCCCATCGATCACATCGGCCTTGCCGTGGCCGACTTCCCGAAGAGCCGCGCCTTCTACGTGGCGGCCCTGGCGCCGCTCGGCATGACCGTCGTCATGGAAGGCGAGGGCTGGGCGATGATGGGCAAGGACGGCGCCCACGAATTCTGGTTCGGCGCCCATGGCAGGATCGCGGCGCCGATCCATTTCGCCTTCCAGGCGGCGACCCGGGCGGAGGTGCGCGCCTTTCACGCCGCCGCCCTCGCCGCCGGCGGCGGCGACAACGGTGCGCCCGGCATCCGCGGGCACTACCATGCGGATTACTACGGCGCCTTCATCATCGATCCCGACGGCCACAACATCGAGGCGGTCTGCCACCAGGCGGCGGAATGAGGCGGCGGAACAGCGCGGAATTTCGCCTTGCCTTGATCGCGCCGCTTCCGCCATTCTGCGCCGCATGACGCAAATTCCCGAAACCAGGACCGCCCTCGTCACCGGCGCCGCGCGGCGGCTCGGCCGGGCGATCGCGCTGAAACTCGCGGCCGAGGGCTGGGACGTGGCGGTGCATTGCCATCGATCGCCGGCGGAAGCCGAGGCGACCGCGGCGGAGATCCGCCGGCTCGGCCGGCGCGCCGCGGTGGTGCAGGCCGATCTCGGCCGCGAGGCCGAGGTCGAGGCCCTGATCCCGCAGGTCCAGGCGGCGCTGGGGCCGCTGACCTGCCTGGTGAACAATGCCTCGGTCTTCGAGATGGACAAGGTCGAGACCGCCACCCGGGACAGCTGGGACCGGCATATCGAGACGAATCTCAGGGCACCGCTGGTGCTGTCCCAGGCCTTCGCGCGGCAGCTGTCGGCGGATTCCACCGGAAACATCGTCAACCTGCTGGACCAGCGGGTGTGGAAGCTGACGCCGTATTTCCTCTCCTATACCGTGGCGAAGATGGGGCTCTGGACCCTGACCCGGACCCTGGCTCTCGCCTTGGCGCCGCGCATCCGGGTGAACGGCATCGGCCCCGGCCCGACCCTGCCCAGCCCGCGCCAGACCGAGGCGCAGTTCGCCGCGCAATCCGCCGCCATGCCGCTCGGCCATGGCGCGACGCCCGAGGAGATCGCGGCGGGCGTCATCTACATCTTGTCGTCGCCGTCGATGACGGGACAAATGATTGCGTTGGACGGGGGCGAGCATCTCGGCTGGCAGGTGCCGGGCAAGGGCTTCCAGCCGCGCGAGTAGACGCGCCGAGGGAACGCGGGACTCGTCCGCGGGTTACGGCTATAGTGCAGACCAGCAAGGACGGCGTGCCGCCTTGCGCCCCTGATTTCAGTCAGGCGGATATGTTCCAAGGGCCCCAGAGTGCGGCCCTCCATTGCGCCCCAGAGTGCGGCGATCGCAATAACGGCTGTGGAGGGCCTTCGAACCCATGAGCAAAGTCGAGAAAGTGACGCCCCTGCCGGCGACGGCCACGGCGCGCAGCATGAAGGTCTTCATCCGCGACCTGGTGCTGACCTGCAAGATCGGCATCCACCAGCACGAAAGGCTGGCGCAGCAGCGGGTGCGGATCAATCTCGAGGTCACCTGCCTCGAGCATCCGGCGATCAACGACGATGTGGACAACATCGTCTGCTACGCCGAGATCATGACCGGAATCCGCCACGTGGTGAGCGACCAGCACATCAATCTGGTGGAAACCCTGGCCGACCGCATCGCCGCGATGTGTCTGGAAGACCGTCGGGTCACCGCCGCCAAGGTGCGGGTGGAGAAGCTCGACGTCTTTAAGGAGGCGGAGAGCGTCGGCGTCGAGATCGAGCGCCAGCGGACCCTGCGCTAGGGCCGCCGCCGCCCGGCGCCGAGGTCCGGGGACTCGGTGTGCGCTTTTCGCGAAAAGTTAAGCGTATCAGAGCCATAAGCGATGAATCCTGACGCAAGTTGTTCACAGCCGCCGGTGAGTCGCAAATCCTTGGGCGAGTCAAGCGAGGATTCATCTATGTGTCCGAAAGTTTGCAGGGGAAATCTAAATAGCGCATGTAGTTCAATAGCTTGATATTTCTGCCTATTTTTTAGGCAGAGAGGAGAGGCCGGGGATTCGCTAGGCCCGCGCCGCCTGGAACCGATCTTACCGACAGACTTATCCACAGGAATCGTGGATATCCGTAATGGTTAGCGGCGAAGCGACAGTATACTGCCGCCGGACAGCCCGGGGAGTCTCGGGATTCCGCGATTCCCGCGCCGATCCCCTGGTCAAATAACGACGCCGAAGCACTGCCCCAGCCGATGTCGACCGACGACGACGACGATACCATCGATCTCCCCGCCGACGCGGCCACGCCCCCGGAAGCCCGGGGCGAGGGCGCCGGCGGCCGCAGCCGGCTGGCGCGCGGCGTCGCGGTGATCCGCGGCAAGGTGCGCAACCTGCCCAATGCGCCCGGCTGCTACCGGATGCTGAACGCCAAGGGCGACGTGCTTTATGTCGGCAAGGCCAAGGACCTGAAGAAGCGGGTCACCGCCTATACCCAGCCCAACCGCCAGCCCAACCGCATTCAGCGGATGATCGCCGAGACCCTGGCGATGGAGTTCGTCACCACCCATACCGAGGTGGAGGCGCTG
>CAZKDH010000090.1:0-206263 GCA_964551505.1 uncultured Rhodospirillaceae bacterium | reverse complement strand
AGCCCCCGGCCCCCAAGGCCGGGATGACCTGCCCGAGCGATTGCAGATGTGCGGAGCGAGGATGAGTTTGGAGGGTGAGCAATACCGCAAAGACAAACTCCACCGTCATCCCCGGGCTTGGCCCGGGGACCTACGAGTTTGCCTGCCATTGAAGAAACTCGTGGGTGGCCGGGCCAAGCCCGGCCATGACGATTGAGTTTTCACGCCAGAAATCAGCGTCATGCCAAGGCTTGGCCTTGGCATCCACGAGTTTCTTCGTGGGTGAAGTGAATTCGTGGGTGGCCGGGCTGATCCCCGGCTCGACCCCGGCGCAGCCATGCCTTCCGCCGGGCCTAGTCCTCGCTGCGGCCGGTGGTGGCGCGGTCGCGCGGGTAATGGCGCTTGAGCGGGAACGGTGGCAGCCAGGATTCGCGGCGGACGGTCCAGAGTTCGTAGCTGGGCTGCAGCTGGTCGGGGGCATCCAGGGATCCGAGGTTCACCTCGATCTCGTCGCCGCTGCGCGCGAAGACCGGCGAGCCGCAGGTCGGACAGAAATGCCGCCCGGCATAGTCGCGGGTCTCGCCGTCGATCGCCACCGCATCCTCGGGGAAGATGGCGGAGGCGTGGAACAGCGCCCCGTGATGCTTGCGGCAGTCGAGACAATGGCAAAGCCCGACCCGGTAGGGGAGGCCCGACGCCACGATCCGCACGCCGCCGCAGAGGCAACCGCCGGTGAATCGCTGCATGCCGCGTCTCCTCCAGGATCAGGCGGGAGGCATGCTACAACGGCCGGAACCGACGTGGCAATTGCCCGGCGCCGAACGCGCTAGGGCGCGACGAAGATCGCGCCGTCCGCGTAATGGACCTCGTCGCAATTGGCGCCCTTGCCGCCGCGGTCGATGGTGAGGAAGTCGGTGCGGCGCTCGAGGGCGATGAGGGGATGGTGCCAGGTGCCGCGGGCATAGTTGATGCCCTGGCTGCCGCTGGTGCGGAAGCACATCATGTCCTTGGCCGCCGGCGCCTTGCCCGGCCGGGCGACCACCACCAGGAACGCGCCCGGCGTCATCGGCACGAAGGCCTGGGAGGAGAGCGGATGCCGTTCCATGATCTCGATGCGCAGCGGCAGCTTTCGCGGCTTGGCGCGGAACACGCTGACGATCGGCCTTCCCCCGCGGAAGGTGAGATCGAGATCGGCGAGATCGTGATAGCGCTCGGCGAATCCCTGGTTGGTGGTCCAGTGCCGGCTGCCGGCGATGTCGATGACGTCGCCGAAGGGTGCGAAGGCGGCGCGCGTCAGCTTGCGGATGCGCAGCTTCACCGGCGTCATTCCGGCACCCCCCAGAGCCGCAGGCGGCTGACACCGCCATCCGGGATGTTGTTGAAGCGGACATGGGTCACCGGCCCCAAGGCCTCGAGCTGCTTCTCGAAGGCGTGCTGCGTGTCGGCCTGCAGCTTCTGCTCGGGCAGCAGGGTGCGCCAGAACATCGACTGGGTGACCAGCGAGCGGTCGGTGGCGTCGCCGACGTCGCCGGCCTGGATCGAGCAGCGGTCCGGGAAGTTGCCCTTGAAATGCGCGGTGTCGACCTCGACCTTGACGATCCGGCCGCGATGCCCGAGGGCGATGATCGCCCAGTCGTTGCCGGGCTCGCGCCGCCGCCGGGTCTCCCAGCCGTCGCCCATGTTCACCCCGCGGCCGGGATAGAGCATGTTCATCGGCGACCCGTAATGCTGGTCGGAACAGGCGACACCGCGGCCGCCATTCCCGATCGCCGCCAGGTCGACGGGCTTGCGCTTGTCGACCTGCGTCCAGTCGATCTGCACCCGGCCATAGGCGCGCAGCCGGGCGACGCCGCCATCGGGAAGGATGTTGAGCCGGACATGGGTGCAGGCGGAAGCGGGGAGGGCCGCCAGGAAATGGTGGCTGTCGCCGGCGAGGCTGGTCGGCGCCAGCAGCGGCTGCCACCGGGTCCGCGCCGTCGGTGCCGTCGCCGACCAGGTGCCGTCGATCGACGCCGCCGGCGGATAGTTGCCGGTGAAATGGCTGGTGTCGATGTCGAAGCCCTCGACGATCCCCGGCAGGCCGAGCCGGCAGATGCAGAAGTCGTGGCCCTCGACGCGCTTGCGCCGGCTTTCCCAGCCGTCCATCCACTTGCCGTTTTCGTCGTATTTCCCGGGGATGAAGACGGCGGGGGCGGGATCCAGCATGCGCTCCTTCGGGGCGAAGAACTCGTCGCTGGCCGCGATCGCCGCGGCGCCGAGGCGCGGGTCGAGGAGGTTGACGCGGTTGATCGCGAAATCGGGCAAAGCCGTGTCGGCAGCGTTCATGATGCGGGCCTCTCGAAGGGATGGTGGGCGTGCCAGTGACGCGCGATGTCGATGCGGCGGCAGAACCAGACCCGGTCGTGGCTCTGCGCATAGGCGATGAAGCGGCGCAGGGCGGCGATGCGGCCGGGCCGGCCGGCCAGGCGGCAATGCAGCCCGACCGACATCATGCGCGGGATCCGCGCGCCCTCGGCATAGAGCGTGTCGAAGCTGTCCTTGAGATAGCCATAGAACTGCTCGCCGCTGTTGAAGCCCTGGGCGGTGGCGAAGCGCATGTCGTTGGCGTCCAGCGTATAGGGCACGATCAGATGCGCCCTGCCGGCGACCTCGGTCCAGAACGGCAGGTCGTCGCTGTAGTCGTCGGCGTCGTAGAGGAAGCCGCCCTCCTCGGCGACCAGCCGCCGCGTGTTGGGGCCGGTGCGGCCGGTATACCAGCCGAGCGGCCGCTGGCCGGTGGCCTTGGCGATGGCGGCGATCGCCAGCTGCATGTGCCGGCGCTCGGTGGCTTCGTCGACGTCCTGGTAGTTGATCCAGCGGTAGCCATGGCTGCAGATCTCGTGGCCCTGCGCGGCCATGTAGCGGATCAGCTCCGGATGGCGCTCGACCGCCATGCCGACGGCGAAGACGGTGAGCGGGATGCCGGCCTCGCCGAACAGGTCGAGCAGGCGCCAGGCGCCGACCCGGCTGCCGTATTCGTAGATCGATTCCATGCTGATGTGCCGGCGGCCCTCCAGCGGCTGGGCACCGACGATCTCGGAGAGGAAGGCCTCCGACGCCCGGTCGCCGTGCAGGATGGCATTCTCGCCGCCCTCCTCGTAGTTGAGGACGAACTGCAGGGCGAGGCGGGCACCGCCGGGCCATGCCGCCTGCGGCGGCGTCCGGCCGTAGCCGACGAGGTCTCTCGGATATTGCGGATCGCCCATGGACCGACGCTTTCCCCGTTTGCTTTAGCCGTCCGGCGGCTGTGCCTGCAGGTTCCCCCGTCAGCTGCCGGTCAGGCAACCGACATCGCGCGAGCATAGGCCGGAATGAGCAACAAGAAATTGTTTAAAATCGCGGCCGCGGCGCGGCAAGTGCGAAATTGGCGGCTAGGAGCAGCAAACGCCGCATGCTAAGTTAACGGCGGGGACAAAAACACACGTCAAACCCAAACCCAATGAGAGGGAGAAACTACATGATGAAGCGCACGATCCTGGCTGCCGCGGCGGCAGGGATGATGATGTTGAGTGGCTCTGCCATGGCAGGTGCCGGCGTCAACGTCGGTTCGCTGTCGTGCAATGTGGCTGGCGGCGTCGGATTCATTTTCGGCTCGTCGAAGAGCCTGTCCTGCGTGTTCACCCGTCCGAACGGCACCGCCGAGAGCTATCACGGCGACATCAGCAAGTTCGGCGTCGACATCGGCTTCACCACCGAGAGCCACATCATCTGGGCGGTCTTCGCGCCCGGCGAGGTTGCGGCCGGTGCCCTGGCCGGCGAATACGGCGGCGCCTCGGCGGACGCGACCGCGGGCCTCGGCCTCGGCGCCAACGTCCTGGTCGGCGGCAGCGGCAGCCAGATCGCCCTGCAGCCGGTCAGCATCTCAGGCAATGTCGGCCTGAACGTGGCGGCCGGGGTGGCGTCGATCACTCTGCGCGCCGGCATGTAACGGCGCTCGGCCTGGGGCAGATCCCGGGTAGATCCCCGGGGAAGGTCCCGGGCCGCAGACGGAACGCGGGCGGCGGCGGATGCGCAGGTATCCGCCGCCGTTGCCGTTTCCGGCCCCGGGCGGCGGCGCGAATCGGCCTCCCGGATTCGGCGTCTAGGAGCCCCGCCCGCTGCGTGCTAGTCTCTGCGATCGAAGCGAGTCTGCCACCGGCAAGAGGATCCAATCCATGGTGAAGCGCCTCATTCTGGCGGCCGCGGCGGCGGCGGGCCTGTTGTTCGGCAACACGGCGATGGCGGCATCGGGCGTCAATATCGGCGCGCTGAACTGCAAGGTCGCCGGTGGCATCGGCTTCATCTTCGGTTCGTCGAAGACGCTGAACTGCACCCTCAACCGGACCAACGGCACGGTCGAGTCCTATTCCGGCGAGATCAAGAAATACGGCATCGATCTCGGCTTCACCACCGAGAGCCACATCATCTGGGCGGTCTTCGCCCCGGGCAACATCGCCGCGGGCTCGCTGGCCGGCCAGTATGGCGGCGTCTCGGCGGATGTCGCCCTCGGCCTCGGCCTCGGCGCCAATGTGCTGCTCGGCGGCAGCGGCAACCAGATCGCGCTGCAGCCGCTCAGCGTCAACGGCGATGTCGGCGTCAACATCGCGGCCGGCATCACCACCATCGTGCTGCGCTCCGGCAGCTGATTCGAGTCCGCGTGCGCGGCTTCCGGTCCGGCCTGACCGTCCTGGCGGCCGGGCTGCTGCTCGGCCTCGGCCATCCGGCCGCCGCCGACAAGCCCGTCTACAAGCTCCACGGCAGCTGCGGCGGGCTGCCCCGCATCGCGATCGAGACCGCACCCGGCTATTGCCTCGGCCTGGTCGCCGGCGGCCTGCGCTTCCCGCGCGGGCTGCTGCCGCTGGCGGACGGGCGGATCCTGGTGGCGGAGATGGCCGGCTGGGGCTCGGCCAGGGGACGCATCGCGATGCTGGCCCCGGACGGCAAGGGCGCCTATGTGCGGAGCGAGTTGCTGCGCGGCCTGCCGCAGCCCCATGGCCTCGCGCTCGGGCCCGACGGCAAGGTCTATGTCGGCGTCGTCGGCGGGGTGAAGCGCTTCGACCTCGCGGCACCCGCCGCCAGCCTGGAAGACGTCATCGGCGGCAGGGCGGCGGTGCCGGGGCCGCCGGGCGACGGGCGCCATCCCCTGGTCAGCCTGCTGTTCACCGACCGCGGCACCCTGTTGATCAATGTCGGGTCCTACAGCAACAACTGCGAGACCGAAGCCGGCGACCTGCCGGCGCCGGCCAAGCCCTGCCCGGAGACCCTGGGCGAGAAGGGCCACGGGCAGGTGCGGGAATACGATTTCGACTGGAGCCGGGGCACGGCGACCGGCTGGCGGGTCTTCGCCGCGGGCCTGCGGAACTCGCTCGGCCTCGCCCAGAACCCGGCCAGCAAGGTCATCCTGCAGGCGGAGAATGCCCGCGACGACATCGACCAGGTGATGCCGGACCTGGCCAGCGACGAGGACCTGCCGCCCGACGAGATCAACCTGCTGGAGGCGGGACGGGACTACGGCTGGCCCTATTGCTACGGCGACCGGCTGACCAGCCCGGAATATGCGGGCTGGGACTGCAGCGCCACCGCCGCGCCCGTGACGCTGCTGCCGGCCCATGCAGCACCCCTCGGCCTCGCCTGGTGGCAAGGCGGGCTCGTGGTCGGCTTCCACGGCTATCGCCGGAACGGCCACCGCCTGGTGCGCTTTCCGGTGGATGCGCAGGGCCTGCCGAACGGGCCGCTGCAGGACCTCGTCCTCGGCTGGGACTCGCCGGAAGGCGCCCCGGTCGACCTCCGGGTCGGGCCGGATGGCGCGCTCTATGTCTCGGAAGACCGCAACGGCACGGTGCTGCGGCTGATCAGGGAATGAGGCGGCGGGGGCCGGACAGAAATGAGGCGCCCAGCGGGGATGTACGCTAGGCGCCTCGGATCTCGAAGCGGGCCCGTGGGGACGGTTGGGTGAAGTGCCCGCTTCGTGAGGCTATATGTAGACGCGGCCCGGCGCGGCGTCTGTGACGCGGGTCACAGTCGCGCTGGCAATTTGAGGCGAATGCCGCGCATCACCCATAACATATTGATATAAATAATATTTATCGACATCACGGGGTCGTGATCGGGCGCCGGCGGCGGCCGTGCCTGAGGCCGCCGCCGGGCCGAGTGCCTTGGGCTATTTGTTGCCCTGGACCGCCATCTGCATGTCGCGCTGGCGGCGTTCCTCGGCCTTCGCCATGTAAACGGTGGCGATGATGACGCCGAGGGCCACCACGGAGATGATGAGGGTGGCGAGGGCGTTGATCTCCGGATTGAGGCCGAGGCGGACCTTGGAGAAGATCACCATCGGCAGGGTATTGGCGCCCGGACCGCTGGTGAAGCTGGTGATCACCAGGTCGTCGATCGAGATGGTGAAGCCGAGCAGCCAGCCCGAGACGATGGCGGGGGCGACGATCGGCAGGGTGATGACGAAGAACACCTTCAGCGGCTTGGCGCCGAGATCCATCGCCGCCTCTTCCAGCGAGATGTCGAGGGTGGAGAAGCGCGACTGCATCACCACGGCGATGTAGGACATGGTGAAGGTGATGTGGGCGAGGCTGATGGTGACGAAGCCGCGGTGCGGCCAGCCGAACAGCTGTTCCATCGAGACGAAGAGCAGCAGCAGCGAGAGGCCGGTGATCACCTCGGGCATGACCAGCGGCGCCGTCACCATGCCGGAGAACAGGGTCCGTCCGCGGAACACCCCGAAGCGCGACAGGACATAGCCGGCGATGGTGCCGAGGACGGTGGCGACGGTCGAGCTGACGATGGCGATGCGCAGGCTGAGCAGGAAGGCGGTGATGACCGGCTCGTCGTTCATCAGCGCGCCGTACCACTTGGTAGAGAAGCCGCCCCAGACGGTGACCAGTTTCGACTCGTTGAAGGAATAGACGATGAGCGACACGATCGGCCCGTAGAGGAAGAAGTAGCCGATCGCCATGACCAGGATGATGAACCAGGAGAGGCGCTTGCTCATTTGCCGGCCTCCGCTTCCTTGCTCTGGTAGTACTGGTAGATGCCGAGCGGCACCACCAGCAGCACCAGCACCGCGATGGCGACCGCCGAGGCGACCGGCCAGTCCCGGTTCTGCGAGAACTCGTTGACCAGGACCCGGCCGATCATCAGGCTGCTCGGCCCGCCGAGCAGTTCCGGAATGACGTATTCGCCGACCGCCGGGATGAAGACCAGCATCGAGCCGGCGACGATGCCGGGGAAGGACAGCGGCACGGTGATGACGAAGAACGCCTTCAGCGGCCGGCAGCCGAGATCGGCCGCGGCCTCAAGCAGGGTGAGATCCATCTTCTCCAGGTTGGCATAGAGCGGCAGGATCATGAACGGCAGGTAGGAATAGACGATGCCGACGAAGACCGCGAAGTTGGTGTTCATCATGGCGATCGGCTGGTCGATGATGCCGGTCGAGAGCAGGATGTTGTTGATGATGCCGTTGTTCTTCAGGATGCCGATCCAGGCATAGACCCGGATCAGGAACGAGGTCCAGAACGGCAGCACGATCAGCATCATCAAGGCATTGCGCACGGTCGGGCTGGAGCGGGCGATGCCGTAGGCCATCGGGTAGCCGATCAGCAGGCAGAGCACGGTCGAGACCGTCGCCGTCCATACCGAATTCAGGTAGGCGCGGAAATACAGCGCGTCGTTCAGCAGGCGCTGGTAGTTCTGCCAGATCTCCTCGAAGGTGAGACTGCCGGGCCCGAACAGCGGAGTATAGGGCGGCTGGGCGATGGCGGCCAGGGCGAAGCTGATCTTCAGCACGATGAGGAAGGGGATGAGGAAGAACAGCAGCAGCCAGAGATAGGGAATCAGGATGACGATGAGGCGCGGCCGCAGGCCCATGCGCGCCAGGGTCTTGGCCAGGGTCGGGGCGCCCGGCGCGCGGCCGAGGACGGCGGTCTCGGTGATCGCGGCGGCCGGCTGGTCTTCGCTGCTAGACATCATCTTCACCGGTCACGACAGCAGCGCGACGGGACTGTTGGCATGCCAGGTCAGCGACACCCGGTCGTCCCAGTCGATCGCCAGCTCGGCGGCGCGCAGCTGGTTCGGCATGGTCACCTTGACCTGCTTGCCGCTGTCGAGCTGGATCAGGTAGATCGAGAGATTGCCCATGTAGGCGATGCCCTTGACCGTGCCCTTCAGGCAGTTGTAGGGCGCGTCGACCTCGCCCTTCTGGATCTGCATCTTCTCCGGGCGCAGCGCGGTCCATACCTTGGCGCCGGGGGCGGCGGAGATGCCATGGTCGATGTAGATGTTGCCGCCGGCTTCGTGCGAGTCGATCAGCACGTGATCCGGCTCGTCCTCGATGATGTTGCCCTCGAACAGGTTGACCGAGCCGATGAAGTCGGCGACCTGCTTATTATTGGGATATTCGTAGATCTCCTGCGGCGTGCCGATCTGGGTGATCTGGCCCTGATGCATGACGCCGATGCGGGTCGACAGGGTCATCGCCTCTTCCTGGTCGTGGGTGACGACGATGAAGGTGATGCCGAGCTTGTCCTGGATGTTCATGATCTCGAACTGGGTCGCCTCGCGCAGCTTCTTGTCGAGGGCGCCCAGGGGCTCGTCAAGCAGCAGCAGCTTCGGGGCCTTGACCAGGGCGCGGGCCAGGGCGACACGCTGGCGCTGTCCGCCGGAGAGCTGGTGCGGCTTGCGCTTGGCGAACTGGGTCAGCTGCACCATCTCGAGGATGTCGCCGACCCGCTTCTTGATCTCGGCGTCGGGCTTCTTGTCCTGCTTCAGGCCGAAGGCGACGTTCTGCTCGACCGTCATGTGCGGGAACAGGGCGTAGGACTGGAACATCATGTTGGTCGGGCGCTCGTAGGGTGGGATGTCCGCCATGTCAACGCCGTCGATGTAGATCTTGCCGGTGGTCGGGCTCTCGAACCCGGCCAGCATGCGCAAGAGCGTGGTCTTGCCGCAGCCGGAGCCGCCGAGCAGGGAGAACAGCTCGCCGCGATAGACGCTCAGGGAGACGTTGTTGACGGCCACGAAATCGCCGAACTTCTTGGTCACGCCTTCGATCCTGATGTAGGGCTCGGCCTTCGGATCGTTCCACGGTGTCGCGGTATGCTGGTGTTTCGCTTTCTCGGCTGCCATGACTTCCCCTGTTCTGCGTAGCGTAACCGGAAACGGCGCCGGGATACCCGGCGCCGTCCTGCTGTCTTCTATTGCCCCGTCTTCAGGCGGGTCCATTCCCGGGTGATGACCCGCTGGACTTCGGCGTCCCGGGTGACGCTGGGGAACCCCTTGGCGATGATGTCCTCGCCGGGATAGACCGCGGGATCGGCGAGGATCTCCGGTGTCACGAATTCCCGCGCCGCCTTGTTACCGTTGGCGTAGTTGGTGTAGTTGGTGCACTCGGCGATGACTTCCGGTCGCATCATGTAGTTGAGGAACAGCATGGCGTTCTTCGGATGCGGCGCGTCCTTCGGCACCAGCATGCCGTCGAACCAGATGTTGGTGCCTTCCTTCGGGATCGTATAGGCGAGGTTGATCTTCACCCCGGCCTCGGCGGCGCGCGCCGAGGCAGTGGCGTAATCGCCCGACCAGGTCATCGCGATGCAGATGTCGCCGTTCGGCAGGGCGTTCAGGTATTCCTGGGAATCAAAGCGCCGGATGAAGGGGCGGACGTTCATCAGCATGTCGACCGCCGCCTTGATGTCGTCCTTGTTCTGCGAGGCCGGATCCTTGCCCATGTAGGCCAGCGCCAGGGGGATGACGTCCTCGGGCGAATCCAGGAACGACACGCCGCAATCCTGGAATTTCGACACCACCTCGGGATCGAAGATCATCTTCAGGCTGTCGAGCGGCGCCTCCGGCATGCGCTGCTTGATCATGTCGACGTTGTAGGTGAAGCCGTTGGTGCCCCACATGTAGGGGATCGCATACTCGTTGCCGGGATCGGCCTGCGCGGCGACCTTGGCCATGATCTGCGGGTCCATGTTGACCAGGTTGGGCAGCGCCGCCTTGTCGAGCTTCTGGTAGATGCCGATGCCGATCTGGCGGGCGAAGAATGAGGAGGAGGGGAAGACGATGTCGTAGCCGGTATTGCCGGTCATCAGCTTGGCTTCGAGGGTCTCGTTGCCGTCATAGGTGTCGTAGCGCACCTTGATGCCGGATTCCTTCTCGAAGTTCTCGATCGTGTGCTCGCCGATATAGTCCGACCAGTTGTAAATGTTGAGTTCCTTGGCCTCGTCGGCCCGGGCGGAGGGCGAGGAAAGCGTGGAACCGGTCAGCGCAATCGCGGCCGAAAACATCACGGCGCAAGCCGCTGCGCCGAGCGTGCGTGGAACCGTCATCTTGCAGCCTCCCATGGCCTATATGCCTTGCGTCCCGGGCCGTATGCAGCCCGTCTTCTTATGTCGCGCAATTATCTAACCGCAGTCGGAGCGGCTTTGTCAAACTTCGGCAAGAATTGAGCTTATCCGACAGAACCCGCCCCGTGCCGGGTCATTGCACGGGGCGGGTCGATGTAGGCGGGCTACTGGCCGGTCTTCACCGTCGTCCAGGTACGGGTGCGCAGCCGGTCGAGTTCGGGGCTGGCCACCTGGTCGCCGTAAAGCTTGCTCATCACTTCCGGAGCCGGATAGATCGCCGGGTTCGCCTTGTCCTCGGCGGCGACGAGATCCTTGTCGAAGGCGGTCTTGTTGGGCGTGGCGTAGTGCACGAAGTTGGCATTGTCCGCCGCGACCTGCGGATCAAGCATGTAGTTGATGTACTTGAGGGCGCTGTCGACGTTCACCGCGTCCTTCGGCATCGCGAGATTGTCGACCCAGAGCAGCGCGCCTTCCTTGGGGATGACGTACTGGATCTTGACGTTGTTCTTGGCCTCGTCGGCCCGCGCCTGGGCGATGCCGAAATCGCCGTTCCAGCCGATCGCCAGGCAGATCTCGCCGTTGGCGATGTCGTTGATGTAGCTGGAGGAGTGGAAGTACTTGATGTAGGGGCGGACCGCCAGCAGCGTCTTCTGCACCTCGGCATAGTCCTCGGGGCTGGCGCTGTGCGGGTCCTTGCCGAGATAGATCAGCACCGACTGCATGATGTCGCTGGGCGCGTCCAGCATGGTCACGCCACAATCAGCGAACTTGGCGACGACTTCCGGCTTCAGCACCATGTCCCAGCTGCCGACCGGCGCGTCGGGCATGCGCTCCTTGATCTTGTCGACGTTGTAGCCGACGCCGACCGTGCCCCAGAAATACGGCACGGAATAGTCATGCGTCGGATCGAAGGCCTCGGTCGCCTTCAGGATGTTGGGATCGATGTTGGTCATGTTCGGGAGCTTCGACTTGTCGAGCTTCTGGAACACGCCGGCCTGGATCTGGCGGCCGAGGAAGGCGCCCGACGGCACGACGACGTCATAGCCGGTGCTGCCGGCCAGCAGCTTGGCCTCGAGGGTCTCGTTGGAGTCGAAGACGTCGTATTGCACCGCGATCCCGGTCGCGGCGGTGAAGTTCTCGTTGGTCTTCTCGCCGATATAATCCGACCAGTTGTAGACGTTGACCTTGTTGGTCGCGGCCGGCGCCGGCGCCGGGGTGGCGGCTGCCTCCTGGGTCGCGGCCGGCGCTGCCGGCTCGGTCTGGGTTTCCTTCTTCTCGTCCTTGTCGCCGCAGGCGGCCAAAAGCAACGCTGAAACGCATGCGACAGCGCCAAAGCCCAGTTTTTTCACGATAATCCTCCAGATCCGGTTGTGCGTCCGATGATGGTCGAGCCCGTCTGTGCCGGGCTTCTTGCTAAATTGGTTCGACCATTTGTCCCCGCCGGCCGGCAAAAGTCAACCGCCGGGCACGAGTCGGCCGGTAGCGGTAAACCTATACGGATCAAATATTTGTGCGGGGAAGGCGGGCCGCGGCAGCGGGCGCTATTCGCTCCAGTTCTGCCCGTCCAGGGTCATCAGCACGGTGTAGAGGTCCGGCCGCCGGTCGCGGAACAGGCCCCAGCCGGCGCGCTGCTGGCGCAGGCGCTCGAAGTCGAAATCCGCCGTCAGCACGGCTTCCTCGCCGCCGGCCTCGGCGATGAGCTCGCCGCGCGCACCGGCGATGAAGGAGCGGCCGTAGAAGTCGAGGGCGCAGCTCCGGCCCTGCTCGCGGCCGATCCGGTTCGAGGCGACGACCGGAATCATGTTGGCCGCGGCATGGCCCTGCATCACCCGCTGCCAGTGGTCGGAGCTGTCATAGGTCGGGTCGAGCGGCTCGCTGCCGATGGCGGTGGGGTAGAGCAGGATGTCGGCGCCCTGCAGCGCCATCGCCCGGGCGGATTCCGGGAACCACTGGTCCCAGCAGATGGCGAGACCGACGCGGCCGAAGCCGGTGTCCCAGACCCGGAAGCCGGTATCGCCGGGACTGAAGTAGAATTTCTCCTGATAGCCCGGCCCCTCGGGGATGTGCGACTTGCGATAGATGCCGAGCTGCTCGCCGTCGCCGTCGATCATCACCACGGTGTTGTAGTAGGCGTTGTTCGCCCGCTCGAAGGTGCTGACCGGCAGCACGATGCCGAGCTCGCGCGCCAGGGCCTGCATCCGCTGCACCGTCGGGTGATCGTCGATCGGCCGCGCCAGAGCGAAATACTCCGCCGTCTGGTCCTTGCAGAAATACGGCGTCTCGAACAGCTCCTGCAGCAGGACGATGCCGGCGCCGCGCTGCGCGGCCATCCGCACCATGATCTCCGCGCGCTCGACATTGGTCTCGACATTCGGACTGCAGGCGAACTGCGTGGCGGCGACGGTGACGCTGGGCATTGCAGGCTCCTCGATGGAATATTCGATTCATAGCGCTTGCCGCGCCGCGTTCAAGCCTCTATTGCCACACCGGGGATTTCGCGCAACAATCGTCGCAAATCCGCGACATATCTGCACTGCAGCCCTTGGCCGCAGCAGGTTGGCCATCCGCATTGGAGCTGCCATGGGGCCGATCGGCGCCTTCTTCCGCCGCATGAACCGTCGCCGCCGCATCGGCATGGCGGCCGCGGCGGTGCTGGCGATCGTCCTGGTCGCGGCCCTGGCGTCGATCCGCGGCCGCGAGACCGCGCCCGATCCGGCGCTGGTCGACGGGCTGGACGCGCAGACCGCGCCCGCATCGGGCGCGCCGCCGGAGGCCGGGGGCGAAGCCGACATCATTCCGCCCGACGAGGGCGGCGACGATTCCGGCACCGGCGACGCCGCCGGCAGCGGCAGTTCGGACGTGACCGCGCCGGCGCCCTAGGCGGCGAAATTACGCGGGTCGCGGCGCAACCAGCCGTTGCCGGCCCGATGCAGGGTTATGCGGGCGGCGAGAATCGTGGCAATATTCCGCGCTAAAACGGGTCGAGGCAAGAGCCCGCGCAACCGGACCGGCAGGGAGGAACCAGGATGGCTACGTTGCTCGCCTTGAGCCGCGGCATCGACGCGGCGAACGGCCATATCGGCCGGCTGGTCAAATGGCTCATCCTGGCTGCAGTTTTGGTCAGTACGGCCAATGCCATCATCCGGAAGGTGTTCGACAGCAGTTCGAATTCCTGGCTCGAGCTGCAATGGTATCTGTTCGGCGCGGTGTTCATGCTCGCCGCGGCCTATACCCTGCAGCGCAACGAGCATATCCGCATCGACGTGCTGTCCAGTCGGTTCAGCAAGCGGGCGCGCGACTGGATCGACCTGGTCTGCCACGTCGTGATCCTCGCGCCATTTGCCGGGCTCATGATCGTGCTGTGCATTCCCTTCGTCATCGATTCCTACCAGTCGGGCGAGATGTCGATGAATGCCGGCGGCCTGATCGTCTGGCCGGCCAAGGCCCTGATCCTGGCAGGATTCATCCTGCTGTTCGTCCAAGCGATCTCTGAGATCATCAAGCGATGCGCCGTCCTGGCCGGCGTCATTTCCGAGCCGTCGCTGCAGCACGCCCATTCGCCAATCGCCGAGGAACAGGTGAAGGGCATGGGGGGCGACCGCGATGATTGAGCTGATTGCCTACAACCTCGCCCCGATCATGTTTGCTGCGCTCGTGCTGTTCCTCCTCCTCGGCTATCCGGTGGCTTTCGCCCTGGCCGCTAACGGCCTGTTCTTCTTCTTCATCGGCGTCGAGCTGGCGCCCTATTCCGGCGGTGAGATTTCCCTGTCCTGGCCGCTGCTGAACGCCTCGCCGGGCCGGCTGCTCGGCGTCATGAGCAACGATACCCTGCTCGCGATCCCGTTCTTCACCTTCATGGGAATCATCCTCGAGAAATCGAACATGGCCGAGGACCTGCTGGAGACGGTCGGCCAACTCTTCGGTCCCATTCGCGGCGGCCTCGCCTATGCCGTGGTGCTGGTCGGGGCGCTGCTGGCCGCGACCACCGGCGTCGTCGCCGCCTCGGTGATCGCGATGGGGCTGATCTCCCTGCCGATCATGCTGCGCTATGGCTACGACCGCTCGCTGGCGACCGGGGTGATCGCGGCCTCGGGGACCCTGGCGCAGATAATCCCGCCGTCGCTGGTCCTAATCGTGCTCGCCGACCAGCTCGGCAAGTCGGTCGGCGACATGTATGCCGGCGCGGTGCTGCCGGGCCTAATGCTGACCGGCCTGTTCTGCATATACGTGCTGGTGGTGAGCCTGCTGAAGCCGCACGACATGCCGGCCCTGCCGGCGGAAGCCCGCACGCTCGGCGGCGGCGTCACGTCCTTCATCGCCACCCTGGCCGCCGGCGTCGCGGTCGGCTTCGTTGCCGACCGGATGCTGCTAGGCGCCATGGAGCGGGGCACCGAGATCTGGGCGGCGACGATCGGCGTCGTGTTCATGTATGTCGTCGCCCTGGCCAACCGCGCCCTGAAGCTCGGCCTGCTTTCCCGCCTGGCCCAGGAGGTGATCATCACCCTCATCCCGCCGCTGGCGCTCATCTTCCTGGTGCTCGGAACGATCTTCCTGGGCATTGCCACGCCCACCGAGGGTGGGGCAATGGGGGCGACCGGGGCGCTGATCATGGCCTTTGCCAAGCGCCGGCTGAACATGGCGACCCTGCGGCTGGCGCTCGATTCGACCACCAAGCTGTCCTGCTTCGTGCTCTTCATCCTGATCGGCGCGCGGGTGTTCTCGTTGACCTTCTACGGCGTCAACGGCCATATCTGGGTCGAGGACCTGATGACCGGCCTGCCCGGCGGCCAGACCGGGTTCCTGATCGCAGTCAACGTGTTGGTGTTCATTCTCGGTTGCTTCATCGATTTCTTCGAGATCGCCTTCATCGTGATTCCGCTGCTGGCCCCGGTCGCCGACAAGCTCGGTATCGACCTCATCTGGTTCGGCGTCGTGCTCGGGGTGAATATGCAGACCAGCTTCCTCACGCCGCCGTTCGGGTTTGCGCTGTTCTACATGCGATCGGTGGCCCCCAGCGCCCCCTATGTCGACAAGGTCACCGGGCGGACCCTGGCCGGCGTCACCACGGCGCAGATCTACAAGGGCGCCTCGCAGTTCATCATCCTGCAGGTCATCATGGTCACCCTGGTCATGCTGTTCCCCAACCTGGTGACGCACTACCAGGATACCGGGCCGAAGACGGATCCGTCGCAGATCGAGATCACGCTGCCGCCGTCCGAGGATATCGGGACTCCCGGCGACCTCGGCCTGCCGCCGCCGGTCGATCTCTCGCAGCCGCCCGATCTCAATTCCAACTGAGGGCGCGAAAAAGCCCCGGGCTTCGCTGGAAGCCCGGGGCTCTTGCCGGCGCTGGGATCGGTCAGAGCTGCTTCTTGCGCTGCTGGCCCATCATGAAGGTGTCGTAGGTGTATTCCGAGACCTGGAACCAGAGGTACTCGTCGGCGCGGAACGCGACCATCGCGTCATGCACCTTCTTGAAGGCGGCGTTGGTGCTGCCGATCTCGGCATAGGTTTCCTTGGCCGCATTGAAGCAGGCCTCGAGAACCTCGGTCGGGAACGGACGCAGCTTGGCGCCGGCGCCCGCCAGCTTCTTCAGCGCGGTCGGATTGAGGAAGTCGTATTTCGCCTGCATGTCGCAGTTGGCCGCCTGGGCCGCCGCGGTGACGATCGACTTGTAGGCGGCGGGGAGTTCGTTCCACTTGGTGACGTTGAACATGGTGTGCAGCATGGCGCCGCCTTCCCACCATCCCGGGTAGTAATAGTAGGGGGCGACCTTGTAGAAGCCCAGCTTCTCGTCGTCGTAGGGGCCGACCCATTCCGCGGCATCGATCGTGCCCTTCTCGAGCGACGGGTAGATGTCGCCGCCGGCAATCTGCTGTGGCACGACGCCGAGCTTGGAGATCACTTTGCCGCCAAACCCGCCGATCCGCATCTTGACGCCCTGAAGGTCGGCCACCGACTTGATTTCCTTGCGGAACCAGCCGCCCATCTGCGCCCCGGTATTGCCGCAGGGCAGGGCATAGAGGTTGTGGGTCGCGTAGAACTCGTTCATCAGATCGATGCCGCCGCCGTAATACATCCAGGCGTTCTCCATGCGGCTGTTGAGGCCGAAGGGGACGGCGGTGCCGAAGGCGAAGGTCGGGTCCTTGCCCCAGTAGTAGTAGCTTGCGGTGTGGCACATCTCGACGGTGCCCTTGGAGACCTCGTTCGCGGCCTCCAGGCCCGGGGCGATCTCGCCAGCCGGGAAGACCTGAATCTTGAACTTGTTGTCGGTGGCCTCGGCGACATATTTCGAGAAGGTCTCGGCCGCGCCGAAAATGGTGTCCAGGCTCTTTGGAAAGCTGGATGTCAGGCGCCAGTTAATTTCCGGTGCCGACTGGGCGATCGCCGGCGCGGCGATCGCTGTCGTTGCCGCCGCGGCCAGCCCGGCGGTGCCGGCAGTCTTTAGGAATTTCCTACGGTCCATGAACGGGTCCTCCTCTGATCCAGAATTCGGTTTGTTGCGCGACAGCGATTCGCCGCGGTCGCGGGAGATGGCCGGAGTCGACCACCGAGTGGGACCGAGCTTTGATGATTCCGGCGACGCATTCAAGCGGAATGGCGGTTTTCGGTCCACCCCCCGACTTTAGTCGGGGGTGGCGGCCGGGGCGGACCTAGCCCTGCGGAAAGTCGAACTTCATCGCCCGCGCCGATGCATACGCGGCATCGCCGACTTTATTCCATTGCAGCGCCAGCTTGCGGAACTTGAAATAGGACGCGCCGATGCGCTTGGTGATGTCGTTGCCGGTGTCGACGATCTCCTGCATGGTCTCGCCGGACGCCGTGCCGATGGCGAGCAGGACCTCGCGCGGATACTGCATCAGCTTCACCTTGTACTCGCTGACCAGGGTCGCCAGCGCGGCCGGGCTGCGGCCGTAGTATTCCGCCTGGGTGATGTCGTTCTCGGCGGCGCAGGCGGCGGCGACGATCTGCTTCAGGTCGTCGGCCAGGGCATTGTACTTCGCCTTGTTGACGATGCATTGCAGCGCCGAGCCGGGCTCGTGGAAGCCCGGCCAGTAGTACAGCTTCGTCACCTTGTAGAGGCCGAGCGAGAGGTCGTTGTAGGGCCCGACCCATTCCGCCGCGTCGATCGCGCCGGATTGCAGGTTGTTGAAGATCTCGCCGCTGGGCAGGGGCACCGGCACGGCGCCGAACTTGCGCAGCACCTCGCCGCCATAGCCCGACATGCAGATCTTCAGCCCGGTGAAATCCTTCAGCGTGGCGATCTCCTTGCGGTACCAGCCGCCCATCTGCACGCCGGTATTGCCGGACAGGAACGGGCGCACGCCGAACGGGTCGTAGAGCTCCTCCCACAGTTCCTGGCCGCCACCGAAATTGATCCAGCCGTTGAACTCCGCACCGGTGAGGCCGAAGGGCACGGCCCCGAAGAAGCCGGCGGCGGGCGCCTGGTCGGTATGGTACTGCGCGGAATCCTGGCCCATCTCCGCGGTGCCCTTGGAGACCGCATCGAAGCACTGCGTCGCCGGCACCAGCTCGCCGGCGGCATAGACCTTGACCGTCAGCCGGCCGCCGCTCAGCTTGCCGATCCGGTCTGCGAGCCTCTCGGCGCTGCTGCCCAGCCCCGGCATGCCTTTCGGCCAGCTCGTCACCAGCTTCCATTCGGTCCGATCCTGGGCGAGGGCCGGCTTGGCAAGCGTCGAGGCGAGGGTCGCCGTAGCGGCCAAGCCCGTCCCCGCGATAAACCCGCGGCGATTCATCGGAAAGCCTCCATGCTGCCTGTGTTGCCTCGTCCTTGCGGGCGCAGGACCGCGCCCCGGGGATGCGGCCGGTAACCTAACAATCCTTGCCGATCAATGAAAGAGCGGTTTCGACGTCACCCGCCGGCCGCGATCTGGCGCCAGCCCTGCGGGCCGTAATACTCCGCCGGCTGGAACCGGCGCTTGTAGTCCATCTTCTGGCTGCCGTTGACCCAATAGCCCAGATAGACATAGGGCAGGCCCTGGCGCCGCGCCTCGGCGACCAGCCAGAGGACGATGTAGGTGCCGAGGCTGTCCTGGGTGCGCGCCGGGTCGAAGAAGCTGTAGACGGCGGAAATCCCGTCGGCGCCCCAGTCGGTCAGGCAAGCGCCGGTCAGCTTGCCCGCCGGGTCGCGGAACTCGACGATCCGGGTGTCGACCGGGCTGTCGCCCACCATGCTGGCATAGTCCTGCGGTCCCATGCCGACCATCTCGCCGTCGTTGTGGCGCGCCTCGAGGTAGGCGGCGAACAGCTGGAATTGCTCCTGGGTCGGCGTCGCGTCGAGGATGGCGGCGATCAGATCGCGCCCGCGCCGCTCGACCCGGCGCAGCGACCGGTTCCACTGGAAGTCGCCGGCGACGATGCGGATCGGCACGCAGGCCTGGCAGCCGAAGCAGGCCGGGCGATAGGCGATCGAATGGCTGCGGCGGAACCCGGCATGCGACAGGATCTCGAACAGCTCGGGCGCCTGGGCGCCGGAGAGCTCGGTGATGATCTTGCGTTCCATCCGGTCAGGAAGGTAGGGGCAGGGGACCTCGGTGGTCACCATGAAGGGGATTGGTAGTCCTCTGCCCTGGACGCTCATACCTGAAGCCTAATCCAAAGCAGGTTCTTGCGCCAGATGGTGCCGTCCGGATGGTGCGGGAATGGTTCGCTCAGCCGCGCGCGTCGCGGATCACGACGACGCCGGACAGGAAGTCGTGCAGGCATCGGCTGCGGCGGTTGAACAGGGCGAAGGCGAGGATGAAGGTCCCGGTCGGCAGGGTCGTCCCGTAGAACATCGCCGGCATCAGCAGCGCCTGGAGATAATCCGGCCGGGTGCCAGTCCAGGTCACCACCCGCAGGCCCAGCAGCCGCATCCCGGGCGTCGCCGCCCGCGTCCCGCCGATGGTCAGCGCCGCCAGGGCGATATGGATGACGGGAGCCGCCAGCAGCACCGCGGGGAGGGCGAACAGGCCCAAAGTCACGATCTGCGCGGTGCAACTCGCCATCAGCGCGAGCATCGCCAGGCAGAAGACCAGGAAGCCGTCGATCAGCGCGGCGCAGATCCGGCGGACGATGACGCCCTCGTAGAGGGCGTCGTCGTACAGCCAGGCGGGGACGGCCGGACCGTCGAAGCCGGTGGATCCGAGGGGAATGGCGGGGAGCTTTCGGTCGGTCACGGTCGGGGCCGGGTTGGTTAATGCGACTTCACCATATTGGTCCGGACGCCCCCGATTGCAAGGCGCGCCACGCGATCGTGAGGTGGTCGCCGCTACTGGATGCCGGTGCCGGTGGAGGGCACGATTTCCTGCGGTGTCTCCGGTGGCGCATCGGCCGGCGGGGCCGGGGCCGCAGCGCCGGTGCCGTGTGGCGCGCCGCCGACCGGCGCGTCGCGCAGCAGGACGATGCTGATCCGGCGGTTCTGCGGCGAGGTCGGGTCGGTCTTCACGAAGGGGTCGGTATCGGCCTTGCCGGTGACGTTCTCCACCCGCGCCACGTCGACGCCGGACTGGACCAGTTCGCGCCGCGCCGCATTGGCCCGGTCGGTGGAGAGTTCCCAGTTGCTGTAGCCGTTGGCGCCCTGGAGCGGCGTCGCGTCGGTATGGCCCGAGATCGACAGCTTGTTGTGCAGCGGCTGCACCACCTTCGCCACCAGGTCCAGCAGCTGCTTGCTCTTCTGGTTCATCTCGGCGCTGCCGGAGGGGAACATCGAGACCTTCTCGCGGTCGAGCAGCTGGATGCGCAGGCCCTCCGGGGTCTGCTCGATCTGGATGTTGTCCTTGAGATCGGCGAGGCCGGCGTCCTGCTTGATCTGCTGCTCGATCTTCGCCTTGACGTCCTCGAACTGCTTCTGTTCGGCCTGCTGCACCACCTTCTGCGCCTCGGTGACGTCGACCGGCTTGGCGTCGGTCTGGTCGCCCGGGGTCGGCGCCTCGGCCGCGGCCGAGGGATCGGCCGTGGCATCCTCGGCCGGGGTATCGACCTGCACCGTCGCCTGCGCCGCCGAGGCGCCGTTGACCTCGGTCATCACCGCCGGCTGGCCGTTGAGGATGGTCTCGGAGCTGGCCGGATTGGAGGGCGCGATGGTCGGGCGGAAATAGTTGGCGATGCCCTGCTTCTGCTCCTCGGTCACCGCGTTCAGCAGCCAGAGCAGCAGGAAGAAGGCCATCATCGCGGTCACGAAGTCGGCATAGGCGACCTTCCAGGCGCCGCCGTGATGGCCGCCGCCCATCTTCTTGATGCGCTTGATGATGATCGGTCTTTCGTCGGCCGCCATCTCAGGACCTCACGCCGGGCGCTGCCGGGGCATGCGCTAGACCGCGGGCAGGGCGCTGACCGCCTGCTCGACCTCGTAGAAGTTGGGGCGCTCGGTGGAGAGCAGCACCTTGCGGGCGAATTCGATGGAGACCGCCGGCGGGTAGCCCTGCATATGTGCCAACAGCCCGGCCTTGATGCACTGGTAGTATTTCGAATCCGCGGCATCGACCATGCCGATGGCGCTGGCGAGCGGCGCCACGAAGCCGTAGGAGACCAGCACGCCGAAGAAGGTGCCGACCAGGGCCGCGCCGATCAGCTCGCCGAGCACTTCCGGCGGCTCGGTGATCGAGCCCATAGTGTGGATGACGCCGAGCACCGCGGCGACGATGCCGAGGGCGGGCATGCCGTCGGCCATGGTCTGGATCGCGTGCTGGGCGCCGTGCAGCTCGGCATGGTGCGTCTCCAGCTCGGCATCCATCAGGGTCTCGACCTCGTTCGGGTTCTCGGTGCCCAGGGTCATCATGCGCAGGTAGTCGCAGAGGAACTCGACGACGTGGTGGTCCTTCTGGAATTTCGGGAACTGGGCGAACAGGGTGCTTTCGTCCGGCTTCTCCACATGCTGCTCCAGCGCCAGCATGCCCTTGGTCTTGGCCAAGCGGAACAGCTGGTACTGCACGCTGAGCAGTTCGATGTAGTCCGCCTTCTTGTAGGTCGGGCCCTTCACCGCCCGCTTGATGCCGGCCAGGGTGCCTTTGATGTTGGCCTTGGTGTTGGCCATGATGAAGGCGCCGAGCGCGGCGCCGAGGATGATGAGGAACTCGAAGGGCTGGATGAGAACGCCGAAATGGCCGCCGCCGGCCAGGTAGCCGCCGGCCACACAGGCGATGACAACGATGGCGCCGACGATCACAAGCATCTGACGGGAAATCCCTGAGCCCGAATTCGAACAGGCTCAAAGATTGACGAATTTAGTTAATACTTGGTTAGGGCGGCGGTTAAAGGATGGTTATCAAACTTAATTTCCGTCTGCAGCTTTTCCCCGCCGCGGCGCGGTTTTCCGCCCTGCGCGCTACTTTTCCGCCGAGCGGGTCGACAGCCGCCGCGTCGGGAAGCCGGCCTTGCCCAGGGCCTCGATGATCTCGACCACGTGCTGGGCGTTGCGGGTCTCGATCACCGCGTCGACGTCGGCCCGCTTGATCGGCAGGTCGAAGAACATCCGCTGGTGATAGATCTCGATGATGTTGCCGCCGGTGGCGCCGATCAGCCGCGCCACATGGGCGAGCACTCCCGGCTGGTCGGAGATCTCGACCCGCAGGGTCACCACCCGCCCGTCCTGGATCAGGCCGCGCATCAGCACCTGGGCGAGCAGGCGGGCGTCGATGTTGCCGCCGGAGATCACCAGCGCCACCGCCCGGCCGCGGAACTTCTCCGGATAGGCCATCAGGCAGGCGAGGGCCGCGCCGCCGGCGCCTTCCGCCACCAGGTGCTGCTGCTCGACCAGCAGGTGGACGGCGCGCTCCAGGTCGTCCTCCTCGACCAGCAGCAGCTCCTTCACGTGCCGTTCGATGATCGCCCGGGTCAGCGCCCCCGGCGACTTCACCGCGATGCCGTCGGCGATGGTCTGGCCGCGGTTGTCCGGCGCCATGCCCTTCACCGCATGATGCATCGAGGGATAGAGCTCGGCCTCGACGCCGTAGAACTCGACCGCCGGCTTCTGCGCCTTCACCGCCGTGGCGATCCCGCCCAGCAGCCCGCCGCCGCCGATCGGCGCGACGATCGCCTCGACGTCGGGCGCGTCCTCCAGGATCTCCAGCCCGATCGTGCCCTGTCCGGCGACGATCAGCGCGTCGTCGTAGGGATGCACGAAGACCAGGTGCTCCTGCGCCGCCAGCTCGCGGGCATGGGTCGCCGCCGCGTCGATGGTGTCGCCCTTCAGGACGATCCGCGCGCCGAAGCTGGCGGTGCGCTCGACCTTGGTGAAGGGCGTTCCCTCCGGCATGACGATGGTGGCCGGAATCCCCAGGCGCTGCGCATGGAAGGCGACGCCCTGGGCGTGATTGCCGGCCGACATGGCGATGACGCCGCGGCGCTGCTCGGCGGCGTCCAGGCTCTTCAGCTTGTTGAAGGCGCCGCGATCCTTGAACGAGCCGGTGAACTGCTGGTTCTCCAGCTTGAGATAGAGCTTGCCGACGCCGGTCAGGGCGGCGAGGCGCGGCGCCGCCACGCAGGGCGTGCGCACGACATGGCCGTGGATGCAGGCGGCGGCCCTGCGGATGTCGTCGAGGGTCGGGAGCTTCAGGTCGGCCTTGGCGGTTTCAGCGGTCATTGCGGCTTCAGGATCAGGGTGTGTTGCGCTGGCTGGACGATAGTCCGATATCGCCCGTCGCGCCAGTCCATGAGGCCGTCGGCGTAATGCGGCGAGAGCGGATTGCCGGACTGCCCGCCGGCCAGGGTGAAGGCCGCCGCCATCGGCTGGGCGAGGTCGACCACCATCCGCATGCTGGGCCCATGCACGTCGGGGAATTCCAGCACGCCCGGGCGCCCGGCCGCCGCGCCGCGGTTGACGGTGAAGAAATCGCCGTCGGCCGGCAGGTCGGGATCGAGCCAGGTGCCCAGCAGCGGCACCTGGCGCAGGACCGGGTTCGCCATATGCGCCCGGTGCGAGCGGCCCCAGAGCCAGCCGGCGCGGTCGGCGCCATAGCCGGCGCGCAGCTCCTTCAGGGTGTCGGCGAAGGCGGTGCCGATCTGCCAGTCGCAGCTCTCGACTTCGCTCGTCGCCCGGGCATCGCAGAAGCGCGCATCCTGCATCACCGCGCGCAGCCGGTCGACCTGCCAGAGCCACCAGCTGTCGAGGGTGACGCCGGGTGCCCGCCCGGCATCGCCCCTGCCCGGCGCCGGGAAGTCGTCGCCGAGGAGTCGCCGCGCGGTGCGGTCGAGCCACAGGGTGGCGATCAGCGGCTCTACCCGGTTGCGGTCCATCCGCCCGTCCCAGGCGGCGAGCATCGCCCTGATCTCCGGCTCGGCATCGCCGATCGCCGGCAGCCAGTCCTGGACGAGATCCTTCAGCGGCTGCGAGAGCGTGTCCTGCTGCATCCGCTCGAAATCGCCGGCGGTGAACTTGTCCCGCGCGGTCAGCATCGCCCGGATCCGCTGGAAGCGCTCGTCGCCCGGCCAATAGGCGGCGATGAACGGGCGATAGCCCTCCGGCGTCACCTTGTTGTTGGCGGTGGCAAGCCAGCCCTGGCCCTCGCCATGGCCCTGGGGCAGCGCGGCGAAGGGCAGGGTGCCGATCCAGTCATAGGCGCCGCTCCAGCCGGGCGCCGGCAGCAGGCTGCCGCGATAGATCGCGCGCCGCAGCGGCACCCGCCCGGCGGCGACGAAGCCGATCGTGCCCGCGGCATCGGCATAGACCACGTTCTGCTGCGGCGCATGGAAGTCGCGAAGCGCGGTCTCGAAGGCGGCGGCGCTGTCGGCGAGATTCATCGCCATCAGCGCATCCGGCGTCCGGTCGTCCGGGGCGAGCGCCGTCCAGGCCAGCGCCAGGATCGGCCGCGCCGGCGTTGCGCCATCGGTTGCGCCGTCGGTTGGCGCGTCGGCGTCGAGATCGGAAATCACCGGCCCGTGCCGCGTGCGGCGGATGGTGACGTGCAGGTCGGGCGCGCCTTTGACCCGGATCGTCGCCGCCTCGGTCGCGAAGGGCTGCGGGCCGTCCGGCGTCTCGTAGCGATCGGCCGATCCAGTGGCGAGGCGCTCCTCGAACAGGTCCTGGGTGTCGCTCTGCGTGGTGGTGAAGCCCCAGGCGAGGTGGTCGTTGGCGCCGATGATCACCAGCGGCATGCCGGGACTGGTGACGCCGACCAGGTTGCGCTGCGGCGTCGCGATCCGCGCCAGGTACCAGATCGACGGCGCGCCGAGACCGAGATGGGGATCGTTGGCCAGCAGCGGGCGGCCGCTGGCGCTCTTCGCCGCACCCACCACCCAGTTGTTGGAGGCGGCGGCCAGTGGCCCGAACCAGCCCGCCGGCAATCCGGCCGCGGCCTGCGCCTCGGGCAGGAGGAGGCGGAAGAGTTCCGGCGGCAGCGCCTTCTCCAGTTCCAGGTCGAGGCGCTCCTCGGCATAGTTGCCGGAGAGCTGCAGCGCCATGATCCGGCCCCAGACCAGGGAATCCGCCGGCACCCAGGGCTCCGGCGCATAGTTCAGCAGCTGGAACTCCAGGGGCAGGGCGCCGCGGCGCGTCGTGAGAAAGGCGTTCACCCCGGAAGCATAGGCATCGAGGGCCCGGCGAAGCTCGGGGCTGGCAGCGGCGACCTGCGCCTCCGCCTGGGCATAGAGCCCCAGGGTCCGCATCAGCCTGTCGACCTCGATCGTCACCGTCCCCAGCACTTCCGACAGGCGGCCGGCACCCAGCCGGCGCATGGCGTCCATCTGGAACAGCCGGTCCTGGGCATGGACGAAGCCGAGCGCGAAGGCGGCATCCGCCATCGATGCCGCTTCGATGGTGACGATGCCGCGGTCGTCCCGCGCGATCCGCACGGCACCGGCCAGACCCGGCACCGCGATGTCGCCGTCGACCTGCGGCAGCGAGGTGCGCAGCCAGAGGAAACCCGCGCCGCCGCAGAGCAGGACGACGCCGACCAGTGCCGCGAGGAAAATCCCGAGCCAGCGGAAGCCGCGCCGCATCGCCTATCCCTGCAAGTCCGCCCGGCCCAGGCCGGGAGTAGAAGGCCCGGGGGCGGATCCGGGCGCCGGCGCCGTCACGGAAACTCCCGGAGGATCCGGGCGCGATCCTGGTCGAGCTCCGGTGCGGCGGCGCGGCTGCGCGGTTCCGGATAGGCCGACATCTTGATCGGCGTACCGGCCACCATCAGCGGCGCGACGCTGGGATCGTCGACCGGCAGCACCATGTTCCGGGCCCGGACCTGCGGGTCGTTCATCGCATCGGCGACATCGTTGATCGGCGCGCAGGGAATGCCGGCCGCCATCAGCAGGTCCAGCCAGTGTTTGGTCGGCTGTTGCGTCAGGATGCCCTCGAGCACCGCCTTCAGCTCCAGCACGTGATCGCTGCGCCGGGCGTTCTCGACGAAATGCGGATCGGCGGCGATGTCCTGCCGGTCGATCGCCGCGCAGAACTGGCGGAACAGCTGATCGTTGCCGCAGGCGATGACGACATAGCCATCCGCGGTCCGGTAGGGTTCGAAGGGCGCGATCGACGGATGCCGGGCACCCAGCGGCTTCGGCGCCTCGCCATTGGCGAAATAGCGGGTGATGGCGTTCTCCAGCAGCGCCACCTGGGAATCCAGCATGGCGACATCGATCATCATGCCCTCGCCGGTGCGGTTGCGGTGGTGCAGGGCGGTGAGGATGCCGATCGCGGTGAACAGGCCCGCACCCAGATCGCCGATCGAAGATCCGACCCGCGTCGGCGGGCTGTCGGGATGGCCGGTGATGCTCATGATCCCGCCCATGGCCTGGGCGATGATGTCATAGGCCGGCCGCTGCGCGTAGGGCCCGGTCTGGCCGAAGCCCGAGGTCGAGGCCTGGATCAGCCGCGGGTAGCGGGCATGCAGATCCTTCCAGCCCAGGCCGAGGCGGTCCATGGCGCCGGCGCGGAAGTTCTCGGTCACCACGTCGGCCCTGGCGAGCAGCCGGTGCAGGATGGCGACGTCCGCCGCCTGCTTCAGGTCGAGGGCGATGGATTCCTTGCCGCGGTTCTGGGCAATGAAGTATCCCGACTTGCCGCGGATGAAGGGGCCGTAGGAGCGCGAATCGTCGCCGCCCGCAGGATTTTCCACCTTGATCACCCGGGCGCCCAGATCGGCCAGCAGCATGGTGCAGAACGGCCCGGCCAGAACCCGCGTCAGGTCGACGATGACGATATCCGACAGTGGCCCCGGTCCAGCCATTTCCAACCCCGCTGCGATTTCGGCCTTGATACCCGAATGCCGCCGGTTTCGCCAGGAAGTCGTGGATCCGCCGGCCGGTTGGCCTGTGGGGACAGCGGATGCAGCGATTCTCCTTGCGGGCCGGCGGCCCATGGGCAAACGTGGCCGGGCGCTTCTCCACCCAGCATCGCGGGATTCCGATGGCGGCTCTGTTCAAGGAAATCTGTCACAATCGCCTGCTCTGGCTGCTGATCTTCGTGCCGGTGCTGCTGCTTGCCGAGCAGGCCGCGCCCGAGGCGCATACGGCGCTCTTCGTGCTCGCCGTGCTGGCGATCGTGCCGCTGGCGGCCCTGCTCAGCCGGGCCACGGAATCTGTCGCCGCCCGGACCGGCGACGCGATCGGCGGCCTGCTCAATGCGACGCTGGGAAACCTGACCGAACTGGTGATCGCGGTCGCCGCCCTCCAGGCCGGCGAGTACATGCTGGTGAAAGCCTCGATCGTCGGCGCGATCGTCACCAATACCCTGTTCATGCCGGGCGCCGCCTTTCTCCTCGGCGGCCTCAAATACCACATGCAGGAGTTCAACCGGGCGAGCGCCCGCCTGCAGGCCGGCCTGCTGTTCCTGGCCACCGTCGCGCTGATCTTCCCCTCGGCGATCGTCGAGACGGATTCGGTGGCGGTGGCTGCCTTCCGGCAGGAACTGAGCCTGGGCCTGGCGCTGCTGCTGCTGGCGGCCTATGGCATGAGCCTCGTCTTCTCGCTGAAGACGCATCGCGACATCTTCGCCAGCGCCCCCGGCGGCGAGGAGGCCGAATCCACCTGGCCGATGGGCCTCGCCCTCGGCACCCTCGCCGGCGTCACGCTGCTGATCGCGCTGGTCAGCGAGATCTTCGTCGGCTCGGTGCAGTCCGCCGCGATCGCTTTCGGCATGACGCCGGCCTTTGTCGGCTTCATCGTCGTGGCGCTGGTGGGCGGGGCGGCAGAAATGGCCACGGCATTCTCAGCAGCGCGCAAGAACCGGGTGGACCTCAGCGTCGGCATCGCCCTGGGCAGCGCGTCGCAGATCGCCCTGTTCGTCGCGCCGGTCCTGGTGCTGCTCAGCTACGCCATCGGCCCGTCGCCGATGGACCTGCAGTTCTGGCCGGGCGCCGTCGTCATGCTGCTCATCGCCACGACGACGGTCTCCCTGGTGGCCAGCGGCGGGCGCTCGATGTGGTTCCTCGGCGCCCTGGTGCTGATGGTCTATCTGGTCTTTGCCATGACGCTTTACCTGCTGCCGGCGAGCGCCGGGTGACAGGATCCGCGGTCGCCAACAGCCCCGCGCTGCGGGGAGCCTTTTCCATCTGCCATCGGTGATGTGCCATGCCTGATTCCCACAGCAAGTCCAGCAAGCGGGTCCTCGACCCGATCGACCGCATTTCCGAGATCCTGTTCGGGCTGATCATGGTGCTCACCTTCACCGGCTCGCTTAGCGTCACCGAATCCGGCCGCGACGACGTCCGCACCATGCTGATCGGCGCCCTCGGCTGCAACCTTGCCTGGGGCATCATCGACGGCGCCTTCTATCTCATGGGGTGCCTGGCGGAGAAAAGCCGCAACCTCGCGACCTATCGCGCCGTCCGCGCCACCGCCGATCCGCAGGCGGCCCAGCGCCTGCTGGCCGATGCGCTGCCGCCGCTGGTTGCCTCGATCCTGCAGCCGGAGGAGTTCCAGGCGATGCATCGGCGGCTGGTCGACCTGCCGGCGCCGCCGCTGCGGGCGCATCTGCACCGGGAGGATTGGCTCGGCGCCTGCGGGGTCTTCCTCCTGGTGTTCCTGTCGATCTTCCCGATCGCGGTGCCCTTCATCTTCATGACCGATATCGGGCCGGCGCTGCGCGTTTCCAACGGCGTCGCGGTGGCCCTGCTGTTCGTGGTCGGCTTCGCCTTCGGGCGGATGACCGGGCGCCGCCCCTGGGCGACCGGGATCGCCATGGTCGTCGTCGGCGCCCTCCTCGTCGCCCTTACCATCGCGCTGGGTGGCTAGGGGGCTTCGGGTTGCGCCTGGCTCACGTCCCACCTTGCTCATGCGTTCATACGAGGCAATCGTACAGATCGGCCCAGTCCGGATTATGCGCGGTAATCAGCCGCACCTTCCAGGCGCGCGGCCAACCCTTTACCGTTCTTTCTCTCTGAATCGCCAAGGGCATCGTGTTGTGCGGCTCGGCATGAACCAGCAGCTTCAGTCCATATCTGCGGGTGAAGGCGGACATGCCGTTTCGGTGTTCGCTGGCCCGCCTCGCCAGATCGGAGGTGACGCCGACATAAAGATTCTCGTTCTTCCGATTGCTCATGATGTAGACCCAGGCGCTCATCTTCGCTTGCCCTGAAACGCGCTTTCGGTGCGGCGAATGCTCCTCTCCTCGACTTTCCGCGTCATGCCAAGGCTTGGCCTTGGCATCCACGAGTTGCTTTCCACGCGCCGCACCGGTAGACAATTAATGCGCGTATTTTAATCCACCGCCCGGCCTGCGGGAGAACCGATCGGCGATGTGAAGGGCGGCCTGGTATGGCGGAGCAGGGTGGTGGCTGATGACGATAGAGCCGCGCAGGTGCGTCCGCCGGATCGCGCGCGCTTGCGCTGGCCAAGCATATGACGTCGCCGCCATGAATTCCTGCGCGAACTCGTGGACCCCAAGGCCAAGCCTTGGGGTGACGCAGGCGGGTGAAATCGCCTGCCGCCTACGTCGTGGCAAGCCGCCGGCGAATTCCTCGGCTGCATCAGGCCCGGGACGCAGAAACTTAACCGCCGCTCCATCGACAATCCGCGTCGACTGGGCTAAACCTCGGAAAAACCGCCACATCGTCCGGGAGGCCAGATGGCCAAGGAATTCGCCACCGTCAGGGACATGGTCACGGCCCTGCAGCCGAGCTATCCGGTATTCTGCCTGCGCCCCGAGATCATCGCGGCGACCGCCCGGAAGTTCCTCGAGCAGTTCCCGGGGCGGGTGCTCTATGCGGTGAAGTGCAACCCGCACCCCGAAGTGCTGAAGGCACTGTATCGCGCCGGGATCCGGCATTTCGACACCGCCTCGCTGCCGGAGATCGCCCAGGTGCGGGAGAGTTTCCCCGACGGCGCCTGCTATTTCATGCATCCGGTGAAGACCCGCGCCGTCATCGGCACCTCGGCCCATGTCTATGGCATCGACACCTTTGTCGTCGATCATCCGGACGAGCTCGACAAGGTGCTGAAGGAGACCGGCGGCGCCGAGGGGCTCACCATCTTTGTGCGCATCGTCACCCCGCCGGTGGAGGGCGCCTTCTATCACCTGGCCTCCAAGTTCGGGGCGACGCCGCCGGCGGCGGCGGCCATGCTGAAGGAGGCCCAGTCCCGCGGCTGCCAGGTCGGCATCGCCTTCCACGTCGGTTCGCAATGCCTGGTGCCGGGAGCCTATAGCGAAGCGATGAAGATCGTCGGCGAGGTGCTCGATCTGGCGCAGGTCGACCTTGCCGGGCTCGACGTTGGCGGCGGCTTTCCGGCGGAATACATCGGCACCAACATGCCGCCGCTGGAGGCCTTCATCGCCGAGATCGAAGCCGGGGCAAAGGCGCTGAAGCTGCGCCGCGACTGCGTGCTGATGTGCGAGCCGGGCCGCGCTTTGGTGGCCCACGGCATCTCCCTGGTGACCCAGGTGCAGCTGCGCAAGGACAACCAGCTCTACATCAACGACGGGGTCTATGGCTCGCTCTCCGAGACCGTCGATGCTGGCCTGCGCCTGCCGGCGCGGCTCATCCGCCTCAACGGCGAGGCCTCGGGCGAGATGCAGGATTTCATCCTGAACGGGCCGACCTGCGATTCGCTCGACGTATTGCCCTCGACCTTCTCGCTGCCGGCGGACGCCGCCGAAGGCGACTGGATCGAGATCGACCGGGTCGGGGCCTATTCCAGCTCGCTCGCCACCCGGTTCAACGGCTTCTATCCCGAGACCATGGTCGTGGTCCACGACGCGCCGATCGGGATGACGAAGTGAGGGAAGTCTACCCCGGTTCGAGCCGCGGCCGTTCGCCGTTCGGCGAAAGCATCGGCCATCGCCTGCGGCAGGGCGCATGAAATTCAGCATCGGACTGAAGATCGCGGCGGTCGTCCTCATGCTGCTCGGGCTGGTCGGCTCGGTCGCCTGGATCAATGCCCGCAGCTCGCGTCATGTCGAGTTGCTGATCGAAAACGTGCATGGGACCTACGTGCCGGCCTACGGCGCGTTGACTCGCGCCTATGTGGCCCTGGTGGAAGAGGGCCTGTTCGTCCGCCAGTGGCTGTTCGCCCACACCGATGCGACAGCCGACAAGTCGTCCCTGCCTCGGCTCAAGGAGGGTGTCGCCGCGAAGTCGCGGGAGACCGACATGGAGCTGAAGCAGGCCCGCACCTTCATCGCGCTGGAGCTCGCCGATCCGACGAGCTTCGGCGACAAGCTCGAGCTGAAGCGGCTCGACACGGCGCTCGAGTTCCTGCTGGGGCGGCATGACGAATACGATCTGGCGGTGGCCGCCTTGGTGGATGCCGCCGAGCGCGACGCCGGCGCGGAACTGGAGTTCCGCGTCGCGGAACTGGACCGGTTGCGCGGCCTGTTCGATGACGAGGCCGACGCCGCCACCCGCACCATGCTGGTCCTGCTGGAGAACGCCAGCGAACTGGCGGTGCAGAAGCAGCATACGTCGGTCCGCATCGGGCTGGTGCTGCTGACGCTGGCGCTTGCCCTCGGTGCCCTGACCGCGGCGATGATCACGATCGGACTCGTCCGTCCCCTGCGGCGCCTGCTGGCCGGGACGCTGCTCATTCAGCAGGGGCGGCTCGATGTCGAGGTTCCGGTCACCTCGCGCGACGAGGTCGGCGAACTCACCGCGGGTTTCAACACCATGGTGCGCGAACTGCGCTCCAAGGACCGCATCCGCGAGACCTTCGGGCGCTACATGGATCCGCGCATCGTCGAGGGCCTGATCGACCAGCCGGACCGCCTCGCCGGCACCGGCGACCGGCGGGAGATGACGATCTTCTTTTCCGACATGCGGGGGTTCACCAATCTCAGCGAGGGTATGACCCCGGCCGGCATGGTGCGGATCGTCAACCGCTACCTGGCGCTGATGTCGGCGCCGGTGCATCGCAACCAGGGCGTCATCGACAAGTACATCGGCGATGGAATCATGGCGTTCTGGGGACCGCCCTTCTCCCGTCCCGAGGACCAGGCCAGGCTGGCCTGCATCGCCGGGCTCGAGCAGCTTGCCTCCCTGGCGGGGTTTCGCGCGGAACTGCCGGAGGTCACCGGCCTGCGGCGGGGGCTGCCGACCATCGACATGCGCATCGGAATAGCGACCGGCGGGGTGGTCGTCGGCAATATCGGCTCCGAGGTCTCGATGAGCTATACCGTCATGGGCGATTCGGTGAACCTGGCCTCGCGCCTCGAAGGCGCCAACAAGGCCTATGGCACGCGCTTCCTGGTGAACGCGCGAACGGCGGAGATGGCGCGCGGCAGCATCGAATGCCGCGAGATCGACCTGATCCTGGTCGAAGGCAAGCAGGAGCCCGAGCGGATTTTCGAGGTGCTCGGTCGCCAGGGCGAGGTGGCGGCGCCGGTGCGCGAGATGGCGCAGCATTACGCCGAGGGTCTCGCCGCCTACCGGAAGCGCGCCTGGCCGGCGGCGACGGCGGCCTTTGCCGCCGCCTTGCATGCCGTGCCCGAGGACGGGCCGAGCCGCGAGTTCCTGCGGCGCGTGAAACTCCTGGAGGCCGATCCCCCGCCGGCCGACTGGGACGGCGTGTGGCAACTACTGCAGAAGTAGCCGGACCGCACCCGCCTGTTGCCCAACAGCGCCGATCCCCCTACGGTGAGTCCCCGATGAAGCAGCAAAGCTATCTCGGCCTCAGTGCCGCCGGATTTCATCGCATCGCCTATACCGAGTGGGGCGATCCGGCCGCCGCGCGGGTCGTCGTCTGCTGCCACGGCCTGACCCGGAACGGGCGCGATTTCGACGCCCTCGCCGAGCGGCTGGCGGCGCGCGCGCGGGTGATCTGCCCCGACGTGGTGGGGCGGGGCCGGAGCGACTGGCTTGCCGATCCCAAGCTCTACGGCTATCCGCAATACGTCGCCGACATGGCGGGGCTGATCGCCCGGCTGGACGTTGCCGCGGTCGACTGGATCGGAACCTCGATGGGCGGGCTGATCGGCATGACGCTCGCCGCCCAGGCGAAGTCGCCGATCCGCTCGCTGGTGATGAACGATGTCGGCCCCGTGGTGCCGAAGGCGGCGCTGCAGCGGATCGCCGACTATGTCGGCCTGGACAACCGGTTCTCCTCGCTGCGCAGCCTGGAGAACCACCTGCGCAAGGCCTATGCGCCCTTCGGGCCGCTGACTGACGCGCAATGGGCGCATCTGACCGCGCACGGCCACCGTATCATCGGCGAGGGCGTCTACGGCCTCGCTTATGATCCGGCCATCGCCGTCAATGTGCGGCTCGGGGTGCAGGACTGGGACATGTGGGCGATCTACGACCGGATCACCCGCCCGACGCTGGTGATCCGCGGCATGGAATCCGATCTCCTCTCCGCGGCGACGGCGGACGAGATGGCGCGCCGCGGGCCCAAGGCCGGCCGCCTGGACATCCCCGGGGCCGGCCATGCCCCCGCTTTGATGGCCGAGGACCAGATCGGCGCGTTGGAATCGTGGCTGGCCCGGACTGGGTGAGGGATCTGCCGCCGTTCCGGCCGCTCTGGCCCTGGATCGGCGGCGATCTTCAGACCCTGCGCAACCGGCTCCGGCCGCCGCCGGTGTCGCTCGCGGCCTATCCGGCCGAAAGGCTGGCGATCGAGACCGTCGACGGCACCGGCGACCGGCTCGAGGGGCTGCTGCAGCGGCCGAAAACCGCAGAAAACCGCCCCTTGGTCGTGCTGGTCCATGGGCTGACCGGGTCGCGCGACAGCTTGTATATACAAGTAAGCTCGATGCATCTTTTGGCGGCCGGATTTCCCGTGCTGCGGGTCAATCTGCGCGGCGCCGGGGCGCCGGAAACGCCGCCGAAGACCTTCTATCACGGCGGAAAAACCGGCGATCTGACCGCGATTCACCGGGCGATGGCCACGGTGTTTCCGGCGAAAAAGACGGTATTCGTCGGCTTTTCCCTGGGCGGAAACGTGGTCCTGAAGCACTTTTCCGAGCAGAACGCGGACGACCGGCTGCTGGCGGCGGTCAGCATCTCGGCGCCGATCGACCTGAAGGCCGCCCAGCTCCGGCTCAGCGCCCCGCGCAACCGGATCTACCACCGCCACCTGCTGGCCGACATGAAGCGCGAGCGTGGCGGCGCGGCGGCGGCCGGAATCGCGACGATCCTCGATTTCGACAACCGAATCGTCGCCCCGGCCAACGGCTTCCGCGATGCCGAGGATTACTACCGCCAGAGCTCGGCCGCACCCCGCCTCGGCGCGATCCGGCATCCGGCCCTGCTGATCCATGCGGCCGACGACCCCTGGATCCCGATCGACAGCTACCGCAGGATCGACCTGCGCAACCCGGCGCTCACCTTGCTGCTGACCCCTTCCGGCGGGCATGTCGGCTTCCACGCCCGCGGCCTCGACATGCCGTGGCACGATCTCGCCATGCTGCGGTTTCTCTCAAGCCTTGGCGAGTAGCTCCGCCGCCTCGATGGCGAGATAGGTGAGGATGCCGTCGGCGCCGGCGCGCTTGAAGCAGAGCAGGCTTTCCAGCACCACGCGATCGTTGTCGAGCCAGCCGTTCTGCGCCGCCGCCTTCAGCATCGCGTATTCGCCGGAGACCTGGTAGGCGAAGGTCGGCATGCGGAACTGCTGCTTCACCCGCCACAGCACGTCGAGATAGGGCATGCCCGGCTTCACCATCAGCATGTCGGCGCCCTCGGCGACGTCGAGGGCGCATTCGCGCAGCGCCTCGTCGCCGTTCGCCGGATCCATCTGGTAGGTGCGCTTGTCGCCCTTGCCGAGCGAGGATTTCGAGCCGACCGCCTCGCGGAACGGGCCGTAGAATCCGGACGCGTATTTTGCCGCGTAGGAGAGGATCTTCACCCGCTGGTGCCCGGCCGCATCCAGCGCGTCGCGCAGGCGGCCGACACGGCCGTCCATCATGTCGGACGGCGCGACGACGTCGACGCCGGCCTCGGCCTGGGCGATGGCCTGCCGGGTCAGCACCTCGAGCGTCTCGTCGTTCAGGATCCGGTCGCCCTGCAGCAGGCCGTCATGGCCGTGGCTGGTATAGGGATCCAGCGCCACGTCGCAGACGATGCCGATCTCCGGCACCGCCTTCTTCAGCGCCTCCACGGCGCGGTTGCAGAGGTTGTCGGCGCGACATGCCTCGGCGCCGTCCTCGCCCTTCTTTTCCTTCGGCACCACCGGGAAGATGGCGATCGCCGGGATGCCGAGCCGGGCGGCCCTGGCGGCGGAATCGAGGAGCCCCGGGATCGTCACCCGGTCGACGCCCGGCATGGCGGCGATCTTCTCGCGCTTCGCGCCGCCTTCCTTGACGAAGACCGGCCAAATGAAGTCGTTCGCCGTCAGCCGGTTCTCCGCCACCATCCGGCGCACCCAATCCTCGGCGCGATTGCGCCGCAGGCGGATGCGGGGAAACTGGCCGAAGGGCTGGCGGTGATTCTTGTGCTCGGGCATGGCGCTGCTGGTCTTTCATCGGTCCGGGAACGGGCCGGATACTAGACCGTAACCGGGCCGCGCAACAACGGCCTGCCGGGACGAACCGGCAGGCCGGATGTCGCAGCTATTCGGCGGCCTTGGCGAGGGTCGCCTTGTCGAGGGCCTGCTTCAGGTCGCCGAGAATGTCGTCGATATGCTCGAGCCCGACCGAGAGGCGGACATAGCCGTCGGTGACGCCGGTCGCCTTCTGCTCCTCGGCGGAAAGCTGGGAATGGGTGGTGCTGGCTGGATGGATGGCGAGGCTGCGGGCATCGCCGATATTGGCCACATGGTAGAACAGCTCCAGGGCATCGATGAACTTGCGTCCCGCCTCGACGCCGCCCTTGATCTCGAAGCCGACCAGGCCGCCGAAGCCGCCCTTCAGGTAGGTCTGGGCGCGGCGCCTGGCCTCGCCCTCGCCGAAGCCGGCGAAGATCACCTTGGTCACCGCGCCATGGCCCTTGAGGAACTCGGCCACCGCCTGGGCGTTGCGGCAGTGCTCGCGCATGCGCAGCGGCAGGGTCTCCAGGCCCTGGATGAACTGGAAGGCGTTGAACGGGCTCATCGCGGCGCCGAGATCGCGCAGCAGGGTGACCCGGGCCTTGATGATGTAGGCGATCGGGCCGAGCGGCTTCACCGCCTGGGTCCAGACCGCGCCATGATAGCTGGGGTCCGGCTGGTTGAGGCCGGGGAAGCGGTCGGCATGCGCCTCCCAGTCGAAGTTACCGCCGTCGACGATGGCGCCGCCGATCGAGGTGCCGTGGCCGCCGATGTACTTGGTGGTCGAATAGACGACGATCGCCGCGCCGTGGTCGAAGGGCTTGCAGAGGATCGGCGCCGCGGTGTTGTCCATGATCAGCGGCACGCCTAGCTTGCGGCCGATATCGGCGACCTCGCGGATCGGGAAGACCGCGAGCTTCGGATTGGGCAGGGTCTCGGCGTAGTAGGCGCGGGTCTTCGCGTCGGTCGCCTTGGCGAAGGCCTGGGGATCGGCGGGATCGACGAAGCGCACCTCGATGCCCTGGTCCTTCATGGTGTTGTGGAACAGGTTCCAGGTGCCGCCGTAGAGGTCGGTCGAGCTGACGATGTTGTCGCCGGCCTTGGCGATGTTCTGGATCGACATCGCCGTCGCCGCCTGGCCCGAGGCGACGCAGAGCGCGGCCACGCCGCCTTCGAGTGCGGCGAGGCGCTGCTCGAGGACGTCGGTGGTCGGGTTCATGATGCGGGTATAGATGTTCCCGAAGCGCTTCAGGCCGAACAGGTCGGCGGCATGGGCGGTGTCGTCGAACTGGTAGGAGGTCGTCTGGTAGATCGGCACGGCGACCGAGTTGGTGGCGCTGTCGCGGCGGTGGCCGGCATGCAGCAGGATGGTTTCGGGGTGCTTGCTCTTGATCGTCATGGGTTTTCTCCCTGGGGTATCCGGTCGGGTGGAATGAGGAAATTAGGCCGCAATCGGCGCGGTTTCGCAATGGGTCAGAACCAGTTCGATCCTGACCGGCGTGGCATGGCGCAGCATGTCGAGGACCGGCGCATGGCGCTCGACGGTGATGCGCAGGCGCTCGACCTCGTAGATGTCGGCGGGGCTGGACAGCTGCACCGTCGCCTCGATACCCGCAAAGCCAGGACGGACATGGTCGGCGGCGGCATAGAGGCCGCGCAGATCCAGGGCACCCTGCAGCCTGACCTGGATGCCGGTCAGCGGGATGCCGAGCGCCTCGGCATAGAGCCGATAGGTCGCGGCGTGGCATTGGGCGAGGGCGTCGAGCAGGCGCTGGGCGGAGGCGAGATCCGGGTTGGCGGATCCCTCCGGCGCCGCGCCCGAACTGGCGGTAAGGGTGGCGAAGCCCCGTTCCGGGTGCGCGCGCAGCTCGTCCTGCTTCTCGGCTACCCGGCTGTCGTTGCAATGCGTTGGGGCGCTGGCCCCGGCGGATGTCGTCATGGTTCCTGGCTCTCCTGGCGGCCGCGGCTTAGCGGCGATGGTTTCCTGGGGCCCCGGAACATGCGCTTTAGCATTGGTGACGCGGTGCAAGCTGCCCCTCAAATCCCGCGGGTCCGTGATCGCGGCCCGGACCGGGCCCAACAAAAAATCCGCCGCAGCGAAAGCTGGGCGGACACCCACTCTTTAGCTGCATTTATAACGCGCCCGCAAGCTGAGGCTCAAATCGGCGCGGGCGGAATGTGGCAGTTTTCCGCGCCCCTTGTCAAGCGCGCGGGATCATGCGAAGCAGGCGCCGCAGGCTGCGGCGGCCCCCAGAAGCGTCGACGGCTCCCACAAGGTAAGCGGCTGAAATCATGCTTGAAACCGACCAGGTCCAGTTCTCCCGGCGCGAGGACGTCGGCGACGTCGTGCTCAACCGGCCCGAGGCGCATAACGCGCTCACCCTGGACATGATCGAGGCCATCCATCGCCAGCTCGCCCTCTGGGCGGCCGATCCGAAGGTCAGCGGCGTGGTGTTCAAGGGCGCCGGCGGCAAGGCCTTCTGCGCCGGCGGCGACGTGCGGGCGCTCTACGAGGCGAAACAGGCCGGGGATGCCAAGTTCCTGGAGGCCTTCTATCGGCGCGAGTACCAGCTCAACTATCGGATCGCCACCTATCCGAAGCCGACGGTCGCGGTGATGGACGGCATCGTCATGGGCGGCGGCGCCGGAATCGCGATGAACTGCCAGCACCGCATCGCCACCGACAACAGCCACTTCGCCATGCCGGAATGCAAGATCGGCCTGTTCCCCGACGTCGGCGCCGGCTACTTCCTGAACCGCTGCCCCGGCGAAATCGGCATGTTCCTGGCGCTGACCGGCGTCGCCCTGCGGGCGCCGGGCATGAACTTCGCCGGCCTGGCGACGGCCTTCGTGCCGGACGACCGCGTCGACTTCATCACGCCGGCCCTGCTGGATCGCCTCTCCATGCCCTTTGCTGCAGCGCCGCTCGGCAGCATCCGCCCGATGATCGACCAGGTCTTCGGCCTGCCGTCGATCGAGGAGATCTTCAACATCCTCAAGGTGCGCGGCGGCAACTGGGCGGGGGAGACGCTGGGGATGATGCGCGGCCATTCGCCGACCAGCCTCAAGGTGACCTACGCCCATATGCGCCGGTCCCGCGGCCAGAAGCTGGCCGACGTGCTGAAGGCCGAATTCCGCCTGAGCCAGCATTTCATGGCGGGCAAGGAGTTCTTCGAGGGCGTGCGCGCCATCGTCATCGACAAGGACCAGCAGCCCGCCTGGCGCCCGAGCGACCTCAAGGAGGTCGAAGATGCGGAAGTGACGCGCTACTTCGCGGCCGTTCCGGGCATCGAGGAGTGGGCGTCGGCGAAGGACTGAGAAGATCGCCACGACCGGGCCACGCTAAGGCTGAGTCGTCGCCTCCAAGCTCTGTCCCAGGCGAACAGCATCGGCCTCCAGGCGCGCTATGAATGCCTTAAAACGCGGCATCCCATGCAGAGCAGTAAGGTCCTTGTCGTTTTGGCTCCATTGAGCCCAATGCAGCGGCGTCGATGACGACACCCGATCCAGGCAGTCAAGAGCGTCTTCAGGCTTTCCGACGAGGGCAAAAAAGCAGGCCAGATTGTAAAAGATGATGGGATTGTCGTCATTGAGCAGCGCCGCCCGCGTGGCCCAAGATATCCCGCGGTCGACATCGCCGAGTTGCGCGAGAATCACCGCGCCAAACGCAAGGGCATCGACATTGTCCGGATAGTTATTGAGCGCCTTCTCGACTCGTTGGACGCCTTCCAGAAGCCACTTGCGGCCGAGCTCGGTCTGACCCATTCCGAGATAGACCGACGCGGCCTGGTTCGGCGCGCGATAGTCGACTGGCGAGAGTGCGGAAGCTGCCTCGTAATGCTTCGCCGCCTTCTCGTATTCCCCCCAGATGTACAGGTGCATGGCGTAGAGGTAGTGGGCGTCGAAGGAACTGGGATCAAGCATCAGGGCATTTAGGAACTCGACCTCGGCGTCCCGTTTCCGGCCCAGCATGTGATAAGCATGGCCCAGCGAGGCGTGGGCATCGATCAGGCCGGGCTCAAGCGCAAGCGCGCGCAGCGCATCCTGCAGGACATTCTTCGGATCCACCGTCGAGCCATTGAGGAGGAGGAGGTAGCAATCGCAGCTCGCCTGGCCGGCATATGCGCGGGCGAACTTGGGATCGATCTCGATCGTCTTGGCGAACAGCCGACGGGCGGTCCTCAGCGTGTGAAGCTGCTGACCCTGATAATACAGAGATCTCGCAATGAGGAAAATCTCATAGGCCTGCGGGCTCGTCGTCGACTTTGCATTGATGGCCTTGATTTCGTTCGGCAGCAACTCCAACTTTAATGCCTCGACGATGCTCTTGGAGATTTCATCCTGTATGGCAAAGACATCGTCAAGTGTGCGGTCGAATCGGTCGGCCCAAACGTGAAAGTTGTTGCGACCGTCGATCAACTGCGCTGTTATCCGAACTCGATTGCCGGACTTCCTGACGCTGCCCTCGAGCACATAGTTGACCTTCAGGTCACTAGCGACCTGTTCAACGCGTAACGTCTTGCCCTTGAAGGCAAAGACCGTGTTCCGGGCGACGACAGCCAAAGCAGAAATCTTCGATAGATCGGTGATGATGTCTTCGGTGATGCCGTCGCTGAAATACTCTTGCTCGATGTCTCCACTCATATTGGTGAAAGGCAACACGCATAGCGAAACCCGCCTGTCAGCGCTCGAACGTGTACTGGAGTCCAGCGGGACGGCCGACGCCGAAAGGCCGTCGCTGCGTACGGTATAGACGCGGACGGATCGCTCTATGTTCTTCAGTGACTTCTCGCCGCGGTCATCGAGCAGTAGAGGCAATTTGCCTGTGATGTGGTCCCTGACCGACGACGACATCGCAATCCCGCCAGGTTCCGCCAGTTCCTGGAGTCGAGCGGCCACATTGACGCCGTCGCCATAGATGTCGTCGCCTTCGACAATGACATCGCCCAGATTGAGTCCAATCCGGTAACGGATCTGCCGATCTGTAGCCTGTCCGGATTCAGCGTTCATCATTGCACTTTGAATCTCGACGGCACAGGCGACCGCTGAAACTATGCTGGGGAATTCAACTAGAGAGCCGTCGCCCATTAGCTTTACCACACGACCGCCGTGTGCGGTTATCCGGGGCAGGACGACGTCGCGTCGATTGTCTTGCAGCCGGCCCAAGGTCGTTGCCTCGTCCTGCTCCATCAGGCGCGAATAGCCTACGACGTCCGCCGCCATGATTGCCGTCAGCTTCCGCTGCACAGACTGCCCCATATACGCCCCGCTGATGCCTTCCTGCCCCACACCCGGCTATGCCAAATTTTGGATCGGCCGCCCCGTGGAACCCTACCGGGCGCAGCTTGTCTAGGCAACGACCGCGGGGTCATGGATGCGCCGCTGAGCGGACTGCCGTTGCCGGTATGGTCCCACGACCGGCGGGTGTGGTCGATATACAGGAGCTTGAGATTTGGCGGGGGTTGCCCCGCTTTTCGGGAACGATCGCGGTTCCGGGCCGATTGATCGGCTGGAGTCGCAGCATCCGCCGGGCAAAGCTGGGGCAGCAAGTGTGTTGGGATAAGCAGTCCTTAACGATTCGCCGGTTAAATGGAGTCCGGCGCAAAGGCGCGCCGGTCCGCGAGGAATCGGTCATGGCTGCTGACAAGACCTATCAGGTGCGCTGGCTCCTGGCCCCCGAGGATCCGGACGGCGCCGGCCTGTTCGGTACGACGACGCATGCGGCCAAGAGTCCGGCCTCTGCCGCCGTGCGCTCCGCGGAATCCGTCGCCCTGGCGATTGCCGAGGAGGACGGCCGGGCCGCATTTCACGTGATCAGCGTCACCGATCTCGACAGCGGCGACAACCTGCTCTCTTCCGAACAGCTGCAGGCGGCGCTCCGCTATCATCCGACCGAACTGCCGGTCGAGGTCGTCTACCGTCCGCTCTGCTGAACGCAGGCGCGGGCAACCGGAGCCACGAGGGGACGATCCTGTCCACCGCGGTCCGGCTGCCCGTTTCCTAGGGTCTGTCGTTTCAGACGGCTTGCCTCAGACAAGCATCTACCACTCCAGGTCCTTGTAGCGGTCGCGGAATGAGCGAACCTGCTTTTCCGCCTCTTCCTTCGCAAGGCCATAGCGCTCCTGCACCTTGCCGGCCAGCTGGTCGCTGTTGCCCTCGAGGACGGTCAAGTCGTCATCGGTCAACTTGCCCCACTGTTCCTTGATCTTGCCCTTGACCTGCTTCCACTTGCCGGATGCCTGATCCTGATTCATCGCTGGACCTCCTGTATTGCCAGGCCGTCCGTCGGACAGCCTTTCGACACGGGATCAACCGGCCGCGGCATGGATGGTTCCAAGGCGTGTCGCGGGAACCAACCGTCGGTGATGGCGTTCCTGTCGCAGGTCCATGGGGCAAATATTCGGAGGTTGCGATGCTCGGTACGGTCCTCTTGATTCTCCTGGTGCTGCTTCTGCTCGGCGCCGTTCCATCCTGGCCCTACAGCCGCTCCTGGGGCTATGCCCCGAGCGGCATCTTCGGCCTGCTGCTGATCGCGGTGGTCATCGCCCTGGTCACCGGGCATATCTGAAGCTCAGACTGGACGCCAAGTCGCCCCAAAGTCGGAGGCGGCTGATCTTGGCGGCGGCAGGTCAGGCCGACCCCGCCTTGGCGATGGCCTTCTGGCGATCGAAATCCGCGCGTAGGCGCGCGATTTCCTCCGGCGTCAGGCGGGCGGTGTTGCAGTAGTCGCGCTTCCAGCTCGGATCGGCGGACCAGGTCAGCGGCGACTGCAGGGTCAGCCGCGGCGCCGGCGCGGCGTCGAGGAGGGCGATCGCGAGGTCGAGGGTCAGGTCCTGGGAGGCGCGATCGTTCGGCAGCCCGGCGGCATTGCCGAGGGGGAAATCGGAAAACAGGAAGCGCGGCACGCCGACATGCTCGACGATGTCCTTGGCGCATCCCATCACCACCGTGGCGATGCCAGCCGCTTCGAGCGCCCGGGCGGCAAGGCTGACGGTCTGGTGGCAGACCGGGCAGTTCGGCACCAGGATTGCGGCGTCGACGCTGTCGGCCCGGCAGCGCGCGACGATCTCCGGGCAATCGATTTCCAAGGTGACGCGATGGCTGCGATTTGTCGGGGCGCCGTGGAACCGCGGGGCCAGGGAGGCAATACGCCCCTCGGCGGCCGCCCGGCGCAATGCCGCGAGGGGGAAATAGGTGCCCGGATCAACACCTGTAGTGTGCTGCCGATCGATGGCGACATGGGAGATCCGCAGGTCGTGATCGACCGCCGTATCGCCGGAATAGACCCGATGGAACTTCGCCGCCGCATTGTAGGGGGCGCCTGGGCCCTGATCACCCTTGTCGGGATGGTAGGGCGCCGCCGTGGTGATCAGCGCAACCCGGGACCGGGCGATCGGCTTCACCGGCTTGTGGAACGGCACGCTCGCGTAATGGGCCCAGACATAGTACGTGCCATAGCCGAGCGCCGCGTAGTAGCTGCGCGTCCGCTCGATATAGCGGATGGGGACGTCGTCGGGCGGCGCGAAGCCGTAGCCGCTGTCCGGGTGCGTGCCGGTCATCGCAGGACTTTCGAGCCGATCGATCCGGTGATCGGGCAGTGCGGCACTTTGGCCTCCCGGTCGCGACAATTCGGCCGAGGATAGGCAAGCTGGCCGCCGATGCCAAGGCCGGCTCCCCGGGATATACTGGGGTCGTTCGGGACGGCGTGGGAGGGCATCATGGCGGAGATCGCGTTCATCGGCGTCGGCAACATGGGCAGCCGGATGGCGGCCAATCTGCTGAAGCGCGGCCATCGGCTGCGGGTGCTGGATACGCTGCAGACGAACGTTGCCCGCATGACGGCCCTGGGCGCCGCGGCGGCGCCGGATGTGGCGGCAGCGGCTGCCGGTGCCGATGTGGTTATCTCCATGCTGCCCTCGGGGCGGGAATTGCGGGCGATCTACCTGGAAGCCGGCGGCGTCATCGCCGCGGTGGCGCCGGGAGCCTTGCTGATCGACTGTTCGACCGCCGATGTCGAGACCACTCGGGCGGTGCAGGCGGCGGCGACGGCCCGCGGGATCGACATGCTGGACGCCCCGGTATCCGGCGGCATCGCCGGGGCGGAGGCGGGGAGCCTCACCTTCATGGTGGGCGGACCCGTGGCGGCGCTGGAGCGCGCGCGGCCGGTCCTGCTGGCGATGGGCGCCACGGTCATCCATGCGGGCGCGGGCGGGGCCGGGCAGGCGGCGAAGATCTGCAACAATCTCATCCTCGGCATCAGCATGATCGCGGTGTCCGAGGCCTTCGTTCTCGCGCGGCACCTGGGCCTCGCCCCGGAGAAGCTGTTCGAGATCAGCGCGAAGTCATCCGGCCAGTGCTGGTCGTTGACCAGCTATTGCCCGGTTCCCGGGCTGGTGGCGAGCGCGCCCTCCAACCGCGACTACGCCCCGGGCTTCTCGGCGGCGATGATGCTGAAGGACCTGCGGCTGGCGCAGGAGGCCGGCAAAGACCACGATGCCGGCTACGGTCCGGAGGCGGGCCTGACCGGGGCCGCCACACATATCTATGAGCAATTCGTCCAGGCGGGCGGCGGAAACGTCGATTTTTCTGGTATTATCCGTTATTTGGAGCAAAACTAATCTCGCATTAACCATTCCTTTACGACGGCCGTCTAGCGTGTGGGGTATCGCGAAGACGCGTGCTTTGGGGAAATTTTCGGGGGCCCACCGGTGAAGAAGGCCTATTTAGAGACGATCGCACTGATCGAACGCCTGCATCGCGAGTGTCTTGAAGTCATCAAGGCGGATCTCGACAAGCAGGGCATCCGCGACCTGAACAACGTTCAGGCCATGATCCTGTTCAACATCGGCACCGACATCCTGTCGGTCGGCGAGTTGACCAACCGCGGCTACTACCTCGGATCGAACGTGTCCTACAACGTGAAGAAGATGGTCGAGAACGGCTATCTCATCCAGGAGCGCTCGCCGCACGACCGCCGCGCGGTGCATGTCAAGCTGTCGCAGAAGGCGCTGGGCGTGGTCGAGAAGATGCACGAGATGTACGAGCGGCACCTGCGGGCGATGACCGCCGAGGTCGCGAGCGAGTCCGACCTCGACGGGATCAACGGCTCGCTGCGGCGCCTGGAGCGCTTCTGGGCCGGCAGCATGGATTACGCCCGGCGCTGAGCCGGCGGGCGGGCGACGCTCACAGCCGCAGGCTGACCCTCACGCTCGGCTGGTCGTCGGCCTCGCGGTCCTGGCCGAAGCCGAGATCGCGGCAGATGCGCAGCATCGCTTCATTCTCCTTCAGCACATGACCGAAGATCTCCTGCAGCCCGCGGCCGCGGGCATAGGAGATCATGCGGTTCATCAGCAGGGTACCGAGGCCGCGGCCGGCGAGATCGTCCTGGACGACGATGGCGTACTCCCCGCGCTCGTTGTCGGGGTCGGCCACCAGGCGCACGACGCCGAAGATGGGCACCTTGCCGGCCGGCCCGAGTTCGGTGAGAACGATGGCCATCTCGCGATCATAGTCGATCTGGGTCAGGCGTGCCGCATCCTGGCCGGAAAGCTCGCGCAGGGCGGCGAAGAAGCGCAGGCGCACCGACCGCGGCGATAGCCGGCCGATCAGCGCGCGCAGTTCGGGCGCATCCTCCGGCCGGATCGGCCGCAGGGCGAAGGTGGTGCCGTCGCGCGCCACCGCCGTGCCTTCGAGCTCCTGCGGATAGGGCCGGATGGCGAGCCGTCCGGCGCCGGGCATGGCTGCCGGCCGCACCTTGACCCGGGCATCGACGGCGATGACCCCGTCGGCATCGGCCAGCAGCGGGTTGATGTCGAGCTCGACGATCTCCGGCATGTCGACGGTGAGCTGCGACAGTTTGGTCAGCGTCAGGGCGATCGCGTCGAGGTCGGCAGGCGGCCGGTCGCGATAGCCCTGCAGCAGCCGGTAAATCCGGGTCGAGGCGATCTGGTCCATGGCGAGCTTCAGATTGAGCGGCGGCATGGCGAGGGCGCTGTCGGCGATCCGCTCGACCGCGGTGCCGCCCTGGCCGAAGAGCAGGATCGGACCGAATTGCGGATCCTCGCTCATGCCGAGAATGAGTTCGAGCGCGCCGGGGCGGCGGATCATCGGCTCGACGGTGACGCCCAGGATGCGGGCCTGGGGCCGCTGGCTGCGGGCCCGCGCCAGGATGGTGGCGGCGGCCGCGGCGACCGCCGCTTCGCCTTCGAGGCCCAGCATGACGCCGCCGACGTCGGATTTGTGGGAGATGTCGGGCGACAGGATCTTCACCGCGACCGGTCCGGCCAGCCTGGCGGCGGCGCGGCCGGCCTCCTCGGCGCCGGCGGCGACGATCGAGCGCAGGGTGGGAATGCCATAGGCCTCGAGAATGCGCTGCGATTCGGGGCCGGTCAGCATTTCGCGCTTCTCGGCCAGGGCAGCTGCAACGATCTCCATGACCGCGGCGCGGTCGACCGCGAAGGCGGTCGGCATCGATGGCGGGGTTTCGGTCAGCAGTTCCTGATTGCGGCGGTAGCGCACGACATGGTCGAAGGCGGTGACCGCCGCCTCCGGGGTCTCGTAGGTCGGGATGCCGGCCTCGCGGAAGGTGCGCCGTGCGGTGGCGGCGGTCGCCTCGCCGATCCAGCTGGTGAGCACGCACTGCGACGACCCGGCGAGGGCGGCGACCACGGCGCGCGCCGAGGCGCCGGCATCGGCGACCGCGGTCGGGCAGTTGAGCACCAGGATCGCGTCGTTGCCGCGGTCGGCGAGCAGGGCCTCGATCGCCCGGGCATAGCGCTCGGGCGGTGCGTCGCCGATGATATCGATCGGGTTGCCGTGCGACCAGGTGGCGGGAAGCACCGCGTCGAGGCGGGCCAGGGTCTCCGGCGCGATCGCGGCCAGGCGGCCGCCGGTGTCGATCAGCATGTCGGTGGCGAGGATGCCGATGCCGCCGCCATTGGTGAGGATCGCCAGGCGGTCGCCTTGCGGCAGGGCCGCCATGGACAGCGTCTCGGCGGCGTCGAACAGTTCCTCGAGCTGGGTCACCCGCAGCATGCCGGCCCGGCGGAACGCGGTGTCGTAGACCGCATCTGCGCCGGCCAGAGCGCCGGTATGGGAGGCGACTGCCTTGGCCGCCTCGGCATGGCGGCCGGCCTTGATCGCGATCACCGGCTTGGCACGCGCCGCGCGCCGGGCCGCCGACATGAACTTCCGGGCATGGGTGACCGCCTCGACATACATCAGGATCGCCTTGGTCTCCGGGTCGTCGGCGAGAAAATCCAGCATGTCGCCGAAATCGACATCCGCCATCTCGCCCAGCGAGACCAGATGCGAGAAGCCGATGCCGCGCGGCACCGCCCAGTCGATCACCGAGGTGAGGATGGCGCCGGATTGCGAGAGGAAGGCGATGGGGCCCGGCTTGGCAGCGATATGCGCAAAGCCGGCGTTCAGGCCGGCCGGCGGCGCCATCATTCCCAGGCAATTGGGGCCGAGGATGCGCAACAGGCCGGGGCGGGCCGCCTCCAGCATCTGCTGCTTCAGCACCTGCCCCTCGGGGCCGCCGAAGCCGGAACTGATCACCGCCGCCGCCTTGGTACCGCGGCGCGCGAGATCGGCGATCAGGCCGGGCACCGTCGCGGCCGGCGTCACCAGGACGGCGAGCTCGGGGGTTTCGGGCAGGCTGGCGATGTCGGGATAGACCCTGGTGCCGCCGATCTCGCGATGCTTGGGGTTCACCGGATAGAGGCTGCCGGCAAAGCCGGCCGTCTGGAGATTGCGCCAGACCACCGCGCCGAGGCTGCCCGGGCGGTCGCCGGCGCCGATCAGGGCGATGGATTTCGGCGCGACCAGGCTGGTGAGGTTGCGGATCGACATCGGTGACTCCGGCACTGCCTAGGGCCGGAGGCTAGCGAAGCCAGGTTACGGATCAAAGCGCAAAGCGTCGGCGGCGCGTCAGCCGAGACGGGTCCGCTGCAGCCGCTCCTCGTCGAGCTCGTAGCCCATGCCCGGGCGTTCGCCGAGGGCGATCCAGCCGTCGGGACCGGCCTTGAAGGTGTCCCGCATCATGAAATCGCGGCGATCCAGGCTCCATTCCGGCGGGTCGAAGGGGAATTCCAGCCAGGGCGAATCGGTGAGGCCGGCGGTGAGATGCGCGTTCGCCACCACGCCCATGCCGTTGGTCCAGGTATGGGGGGTGAACATGAGATTGTGCTCGGCCGCCATCGCGGCGATCCGCCGCAGGCCGGTGATGCCGCCGACCAGGGCCGCATCCGGCTGCAGGACATCCAGCGCGCCTTTCTCGATCAGCATGCGGAACTCGTAGAGCTCGCGGGTCATTTCGCCGCCGGCGATCCGCAGATCCGTCATCTGCCGCAGCGCCGCCATGCCGTCGTGATCGCCCCGGTGCAGCGGTTCCTCCATCCAGTAGACCCCGAGGCGCTCCAGTTCGCGCGCGACCTGGACCGCGTCCTTGAGGTTCCAGGGCGTCGCGGTGTCCCACGACATCCGCCAGCCCTGATTGCAGTCGACCATCAGGGTCAGCCTGTCGCCGACGGCCTTGCGCACGGCCTCGAGCGCCTTGATGTCGTCGCGCCACGCGCCGCGGTGGAAGCGCACCTTCATCGCCTGATAGCCCTGGCCGAGGAAGGCCTGGGCGACCTCGGCCATTTCCGCCGGGTTGCGCAGGGTGCCGGAGGAGGCATAGGCGCGGACGCGGCTGTTCAGGCCGCCGAGCAGGCGCCAGACCGGCTGGCCGGTGATCTTCCCCGCCAGGTCCCAGAGGGCAAGGTCGAGCGGCCAGCAGCGGCCGTAATGGAACTGGATGTTGTTGATCACCCGGTAGTGGCGCTCGAGCTGCATCGGGTCCTGGCCGATGAACAGGTGCTCGTGCCCCTCGAAACCGACCATCATGTCGCCGGACCCGATCCCCGTCAGGTCCGCGTCGGTCTCGACCCGGGTGATCGTGGCGTCGAAATGGGTGCGCGGCCGGGTGTCCCAGCTGGCGCGAAAGGGCGGATCCAGCGGCAGGCGGTGATGGGTAATGGCGATCTTGGTGATTTTCATCTTGGCCCCTCTGGATCGACCCCTGGAACAGGCGGGGCGGTTAGGCTAGTTTCTGGGCTCCATCTTGCCAAGGCCTTGAACCTCAGAGAATTTCTCATGCAACCGATGACGTTTTCGATGACGCCCAGCCCGCCGGTCAAGTTCGGCGTCGACCGGGTGGAAAAGCTGGCCGGAGACCTGGCGACGGTTGCCGGCGCCGGTGCACCGGCGCTGCTGCTGGCCGATCCGGGGCTGGGCGACACCGTCGACCGGGTGGCGGCGCTGATGCGCAAGGGCGGCGGCCCGGTTGCCGTCTTCACCGATGTGCGCAGCGACCCGCTGGGTGCCGCCATCGATGCGGCCGCCGACCAGGCGCGCCGGATCGGTGCCAAGGTCGTGGTCGGTCTGGGCGGCGGATCGACGCTGGATTCGGCGAAACTGGCGGCGGCGATTGCGGTTGCCGACCGGCCGGCGGAGCATTACGCGCTGGCGGTGAACCGACTGCCGCCAAATCCGCTGAAGAAGATCTGCATCCCGACCACCGCCGGAACCGGTTCCGAGGCGACCCGGGTCTCGGTCTTCAGCAATGCGAAGGACGACAAGGTCTGGGCCTGGGGAGACCCCCTGATGTCTGATCTGTCGCTGCTGGACCCCCGCCTGACCGTCGGCCTGCCCGCCGGGCTCACGGCGGCGACGGGCGTCGATGCATTGGTGCATGCGATCGAGGCGATGACCATTCGCCGTGCCAATCCGATGAACGACGCCTCCTGCCTGCAGGCCATCCGCCTGGTCGCGAGGCACCTGCCGCGCGCCGTCGCCCAGCCGGACGACCTGGAGGCGCGGGGTGGAATGCTGATCGCCGCCTGTCTGGCCGGCACCAGCATCGACAATTCGGGCACCGGGATCGCGCATGCGCTGGGCCATGCCCTTGGTGCAATCGGCCATGTGCATCACGGACGCGCCGTCGGGTTGAGCCTGCGGGTCGCCTTGGCATGGAATGCGAAGGCCGGCGTCGAGCGCCATGCCCAGGTCGCCGAAGCCCTGGGGGTGCCGGCGGCCGGGCGCGATGCAGCCGCGGTCGCCGAGGACCTGGCGCCTGCCTTCGATCGCTTCCTGCGCCAGGTCGGGGTGACGATATCGCTGGGCGGGGACGGGCTGGGCCTTCGCGACGCGGGGCGCCTCGCCGAAACCACGATGGCGCCGGAAAACAAGTCCATGCGCGACGGCAATATCCGCGAGATAACCTCGGCCGATGCCTCCTGGCTCGCCGAGCAGGTGCTGCAAGCAAGCTGACGGTCTGTACCAGCCGCCATGCCTTGGGAAGAGGGGCGCATGCCGCAACCCAATATCGTTGCCTTCATCTTCGCCCGCGGCGGATCGAAGGGATTGCCCGGAAAGAACCTGCGGCCGCTGAACGGCGTACCGCTGATCGGGCACGCAATCCGCTGTGCCAAACAGGTCCCCGGAATAAGCCGGGTCATCGTTTCCACCGACGATGACGACATCGCATTGGTGGCGCGGTCTGAGGGTGCCGAGGTGCCGTTTCTGCGCCCGGCACATCTGGCCAGCGATACCGCCAGTGAACTCGGCGCCTGGCGCCATGCCGTCGATTTCGTCGAGAGCCAGCCGGGTGTGGCGCCCATCGACATCTTCGTGTCGGTGCCGGCGGTCTGCCCGTTGCGCCAGCCCGGGGATGTGGCGCGGGCGATCGACAAGTATCGCGGTGCCAAGGTGGATATCGTCTTTACCGTGACACCGGCCCGGGCCAATCCCTATTACACGCTGGTTGAGCTGGGGGCCGATGGCGCGGCACATCTCTGCAAGTCGCCGCCGGATGTGCTGCACGGGCGCCAGGCGGCCCCGCAGGTCTTCGAGATCGTAGCGCTGGCCTATGTGACCAGCCCAGCATTCATCCGCCGTGCCGAACGGATCTGGGACGGCAGCAATGCCGTGATCGAAGTCCCGCGGGAGCGGGCCGTGGACATCGACACGGAAACCGATTTCATGCTGGCTGAAATCCTGGCGGCACGGCGCGGCCGTATTTGACGTAGGCGGCCTGCGAATGAATCCGTGCCGTCACTTAGGCGCGATCATCGTCCAGTCGAGCGGCGATCCCCGTTTCACATCGCGGCTGGCTTTCCGCCCCAGAATCGTCGCCAGGTATTTCGGCGGTAACCCGAGACCGGGACGTATGGAACGGACATGCCGCTCGGAAATGGTTTCGCCCGCCGCAACGTCGCTCACCACGTAGAGCGATCGCCGCAAGGGGCGGATTGCCCGCTCGCTCGGCGTTACCTGATACTGAACCTGCCCAAGCGCCTCCGTTGCGATCCGGCAATCGACCACCAACTGGGCCAGTTCATGGGGCTCCAGGCTGAAGGCGGAATCGACACCGCCATCGGCGCGGGCGAGGGTGAAATGCTTCTCGATCACCCGGGCTCCCAGAGCAACCGCAGCAACTGGCACCGCCGTTCCCATCGTATGGTCCGAAAGCCCGACCGGGCAGTCGAACATCTCGGCAAGGTGCGGTATGGTGCGCAGATTGCTCTCTGCAGGGGGCGTGGGATAGCCGCTGGTGCAATGCAGCAGGATAAGGTCCCTGCATCCTGCGGCGCGTGCGGTGGCCACCCCTTCGGCGATTTCTCCCAGTTCCGAAGCCCCGGTCGACATGATCATCGGCTTTCCCGTTGCCACCATCCGTTGGATCAGCGCGGTGTCGCCGATCTCCAGGGATGCGACCTTGTAGGCAGGGGCGTCGAGCGATTGCAGGAGATCGACGGCCGATGCATCGAACGGCGAGCTGAACACGGCAATGCCCAGTTCGCGCCCGCGCCTGAACAGCGGCTCATGCCAGTCCCACGGCATCGCCGCCGAGGCATAGAGCTCAAACAGCCGGCGTCCGGCCCAGAGACCCTCGGTAATCAGGAATTCTGGGCCGTCATGGTCGATGGTGATGGTATCGGCGCGATAGGTCTGGAGCTTTACCGCATCGGCCCCCGCAGCCTTCGCCGCCTGCAGGATCTTCAGCGCGCGCTCCAGGCTGCCGTTATGGTTGCCCGACATTTCGGCAATGATGTATGGCGGGGCTTTGGGGCCGATCCTGCGGCCGGCGATCTCAATTGACATCATCGGGCTTCCTGTTCGAGATGATGAGGCATCGCATGATAATACCCGTCATCGCCGGGGCGATAGCCGCAGGCGTTGAACAGGCCATGCGATGCCGTGTTCTCGGCAAGCACTCTCGCATAGAAATGCGCATCTGGCATCAGCCGCCGGGCATTTTCCAATAGCGCCCGCCCGACGCCGCGCCGGTACCAGCCGGGGGCAGCGGCGATCGACACAAGGTATTGCGGGAGGCCGCGGTCCTCCCCGAACCAGTCCAGACGCAGGAATCCGCAGGCAGCGCCTCGGGCCTCTCCCAGCAGCAGCCAGTCGCGGTCCGAGGCGAGCTTGTTGTCCAGCCATTTCCGGTGCTGATCGAAAGTGAATGGCGTCTGGCTCACGGCATGACGTCGGGTCTCCGGCGCCTGCTGCCAGGCATACAGGATTTCAGCGTCAGCGACCTCAGCGAGGCGGAGGGTGACGGGTGTTCCATCGGCAAGGCTGGACGGCCGGACGAATGCGGTGGCGAGGCGCATGGTTCCGCGCCCATCGCAGAGGGCCGCGGCAGCGATCTGCATGGCCCGAAACAGCTGGGGTTCAGCGAGCAGGCGCAGGATATCGCGACGCAGGTGCGCCGAAATCGCCTCGCGCGAATCCGAGGTGGTGAATCCCGACAGGAGGCCGGCACCAGACTGCTCGACCGTTCGCGCGTTTGCGCGTTGATTCTCGGCAATTCCGACGAGCAGGCTGGGAAGGCTCAGACAGGCACGTTCCCAGGTGCCCGTTCCGGGCGCGCCAATCGCGAAGTCGCATTCGGCCATGATGTCGGCCATTTCGGCAACATCGACCAGCAGCCGGGCGCGGCCGCCGAACTCGGCCACGCTGCTTCGCACGGCATCCAGGTGCGGTGCGTGAGCGCCGAGAACGACGTCGATCCGCTGAATCGGCAGCGTCCGCAGCGCGTCGAGCGCCAGTCCGGTTCCATTGGCCGGGTCGGTGCCGCCGAAGGCCACCAGCACCTGATCCGGGCGGTCGCGGTCGGCGCGGCGGGCGAGGGAATGGCGACGTCGCGCCAGGAACTGCCTGCGCAGGATCGCGAAGTCCGGGCCGCGCAGAAGACGGCTCTCTGGACGGATCCTGCCGTGATAAGAGCTTGCGGCGACTGCAGGCGCTGGGTTCACGACGATATCTGCGTCAAGATCGCGATCCGCCAGATCATCCAGCGCGACGATCAGCGCCGAAGCATTCCGCATTTCCGTCTCCAGACCGGCATTCTCTCCATACCGGTCCACGATCAGCAGTTGGCAACCTCCGGCAGCCGCGAGAATCTCGGCCCGCTGTATCGCCGGTGTGTCTGCGGCCAGAACAATGCAGGCCTGCGCCGGTGCCAGTTGGCCAAGGAATGCAGCCGTCCCGGGCGACACTGCCCAGTAGCAGCGCCATCCATTGTTGTCCATCTGCGTTGCCAGTGCATTGCATCGCATGGCATGGCCAAGACCGGTCTGCGGGTCGGCCTCGAAGCGGAACACCGCGGTCGGCGCCGTTTTTGGCTTGCTGCCGGGGCCGCCGATCCGTCGCAGTGCGTTGATTCCGGCAATGTCGGGCCGGTCGGCGAGGATCGCGAGGACGGCATTGCTGCTCGGAATCTCGTCCGGCGGCAGCAATGGGAAGAGCGCCGAAAAGAAATCGTAGTCTTCCGGGAAATCCAGCGTCCAGCGATGCTGCATCGCCGGCCAACCTGGCCCGATCAGGCTGGTGCGGGACAGGCCGGCGGTGCGGCGCATCCACGGCGTGACATGTTCCCGGTCATATGGATCCTGCGCCGTGCGATCGGCCGCCTCGAGTGCAGCACGCGTAAACACTTCGCAGTCGAGGCCGTGGGGAAACAGCCGCGGCATGTTGTTGGCGGCATAGTCGGCGCCCGCATCGGCGCGCAGGCGAATGACCCGCTCGCAGATTGCCGGATCGATGAGCGGGCAGTCGCTGGTGACCCGCAGGACGACCTCCGCAGAGGACATGCGCGCCGCACCGGCATAGCGCTGCAAGACGTCGCTTGAATCCCCCCGGAAGACACCGATGCCGGCCGCGGCCGCGGCCGCGACGACGGCGTCGTCTTCCGGCAGGACGGTGGTCGCGATTACCACCTCGTCAACCGACGGGATGGCGCGGCAACGGGCCATCACATGGTCGATTACCCGCTGACCACCAAGGGGCTTCAGCACCTTGCCCGGCAGGCGCGTCGACCCGAGCCGAGCCTGGACGATCGCTACGGTTCTCTGTTTGGGCGGCCCGGCCGGTGTCGGCATGAGCGCTATCTCAGCGTGCCGTCACGGAAATCGATCGACTTCCCTGCAAAGGCGCGGCGCAGCCTGACCAGTCGGCCCATTCGCTGGTTGCCGATCAGCAGGACCTTGCTACCGCAGTATTCGACATTTGGCGCCAGGTGAATGCCGAGGGCGTGCGCGATCTTCACCAAGCGCCGCTCTACCATGGACCGGTCCAACACGGGAAACAGCTCGCCGCGGACGTTCTTGTCCGGCAAATGCCATACGTATTTCCGACCCGGGCGCCACGTGCTGTTGCCCAGCCAGCCGCCCACCAGCTTGTGTCGCTGCGAGGCACGCTCTATCAGATCTTCGACGATGCTCTGTGCGCCCAGTTGATCGTCCTCGAACGACATCGCGTGCTTGAAGGCGCCGATCATCTCGGGCGAGTAGAGGTTCTGGCCGGTCAAGGCGCGTTCGGTAAGTTCCAGCGCCTCGACGGTCGAGCGCGCCGTGGGGTTTACCCGGTTCGCAAGGTAGCGTGCGCTGACCGGTGAATCAGTCGGCAAGACGCAGATTGCCGGCCGGTCGAGCGCAATTGCCTCGGTGCCGGTCGTGCAGTTGGTATGAATGAGGACCGCAGCGGCGATGATCCAAGGCGCCGCCGACCCCTCGCGGACCACGTGTACGTTGCTGTGTCCTTTCAAGGCATCGGTCCAGGTGGCAATACGTTCGCTGGGATGCGGGCGCAGAACGATGGCAAGATCCGGGTGTCTGGCCCGCAACGCGGCGACAATCTCGATGATCACCGCCTTGTTGGCGGTCTCCATGTCGCAGATCGCCTTGACGTAGCTGGCATGCTCGGCATTGTTCGCGTCCAACTTGCCCAGCCGGACCTGATCCTTGAACAACTCCTCCGGGGAGCCCTTCTCCGAGTTGATGAATCCCAGATTGGAATTGATCAGAATGAAGCTGCCGTAGGTCTTGCGGATCGCCTGAACCTCATCGTCGAAGATCTGCCGTAGCGTGGAGCGCAGGAGGTCCCAGCGCGGATTGAGCGCCATCCGGACCTTCTCCCTTGCCTCGGGAAATCGCCCGATGAACGACCGCGTATTGTGATCGCCGCTGACAAAGATGAGGTCCGTCGCATCGACGGCTTCCTTGGAGATCCAGCGCAGCTCGTCCGACCGGGTAACCAGGCCCGGCAGTTCCTCGTCGATCGCCGCCGTGAAATATCCCTGCGACCGGGCCAAGGCGATGCTCTTCGCGTCCCGCCGGGTCATCGTCTTGGACAGATAGATTCCCGGCGGCATGCGGCGAATATTGCGTTCGATCAGCCATTTCTGCCCAATCACGACCTCGAATCCCTGGGCCAGCGCAGCCACGGTCAGCAGCAATCGCGCGTCCAGTTCTCGCGACGCGATTTCCATCGGCAGGTACAGGATTTTATTCATATGCGAAGATATCCGCAGGGCTGGCCGTCCATTCCTCTGAATTGAATTCTACACCGGAAACTGCGCTGAACCAGCTGGGTCCCGATATCTTGTGATCCTGCAGGATTGCGTTGGCCACCCTCTTCTTCGCCCATATTTCCTATTTTTTACAGCCCAAACCGAGGAAATCAACCTCGGTTCCGGACCACACCTCGTCCCTCAGAGTGGCGCGGCCGGCGTTCTCCGACACCAAAGCATCTAGGTCGGGCGCCGGTGTGACAATGCCGCGTAAAGTCTCATCTTGCTCCAAATCCGGCGCCATCTGCCGCAGCATGCGCAGGTAGGTGACAAAGCCGGCATGGAAGCCGTCGACAAATTCGCAATCCGTTGCTCCCAGCACGGCCGGATCGGTGAAATCGTAGAAGGGATAACCCGCCTGCACCAGGCGCGCCTTGACCTCATCCAGCAGGCCGGTCCCCGAAGTCTGCCGCAGCTCCTGCAGGACAGCTCCGGCGATCGGCGGCAACACGAAGCGAACCTCGACGCTTTTCGCGCGCAGCATGGCCACAACCCGTTCGAGGCTGGCCCAGGCCGCATCGGAGAATTCGGCGCTCGCCGCCATCTTGCTGTCGGCGGAGGCCTTGCGCAGGCGCTTCAGGGTCCGCTTGAAGCGGGCATCATCCGATTTGAGCCCGCCGCTCAGCACCGCACCATAGTGGCGGGCGCCTTGGGCGTCGAACCCCGCGCTGCTCTGGTTTGCCCAGACACCGATCCGCGTCCGGTCAGGCGAGAACATCGTCTTCAGTAGCCGGCCGAATCGGACGTCGCCCTCCCATAGCCACCGGTACGGCGCCACCAGGTCCAGCAGCGAGAATTGCGTCGCAGCCTCCGTCGAAACCTCGGGTGCCTCGGCAACCCGCGCTGCATTGAACCACCAATAATCGAGGGTGAATATGACCAGGCGCGGTGTGTGGGCAGCCAGCATCTCCGGGACCAGCCTCTCGGCGTCTGCGATCTCGTTGACGGCCCCGCCGAGGCTGACGCTCGGCACCCTGAACCCCGCCTGAATGAAGGGCAGCGCACGGGACGAACCGACGATGGCCACGTCGGGTCGCGACAGCCGATAGAGTTCCAGTTTGTAGGGATAGGGGCGGTAGAACAGGGCAGAGCCATAGAGGCCGCCGCTGGCTAGCTGAATGCGGGCGGCTTCCTTGGGCCCGATCTGCTCACCGTTGGAGTACAAGACGGCGAGGGAGAATCCGGCCAGGCAGGCGGTCAGCATGCAAGGCAGCGCAAAGCCGAGAAAATAGCCGCGCAGCGATCGCGCTTGTTTGTCGGTGTCGGGAACCGCGTTGTCCTGTGCAGCGACGTCGAGTGGGGGCATGGTGCGGGTCAAAACTGGAAATAGAGGAACTCGGACTGCCAGCCGAGGATGGCGACAATGCCGAGAGACGCGAGGGCTCCCGCCGCAGCTCCCCAGGCGGGGCCGGCATTCCAGCGCAATCGCCGCAGCAGGGGATTGAGGCGGCGCTCGTTGTGCCGGTCGATCTCGAGAACGGGACGCTGCTCGGCAAAGATATCGATCACGTTGGGGGCAAAGAGGGCAATACAGGCCGTAACGCCGACCAGCAGCATCGGCCGGCCGACGCCGAATTGGGCCTCGACGGCGGCGCCGGAGGAGATGCCGAACATGCTGCCGAGGACCGACCATGCGGTGGGAAAATCGGCAGCACGAAAGAAGACCCAGGCGACAATCACCAGAAAGAGCGTGCTCGCCTGGCCGATCAGATGGCGGAGCGCGGGTACCGGGACCAGGCGCTCGAACATCCCGCTGGCCAGGATCAGGCGATGGGCGACAATGTAGGTGCCATGCAGTCCACCCCAGACGACGAAGGTCCAGCCGGCGCCATGCCACAATCCGCCGAGCAGCATGGTGATCATGACATTGGCCATCGCCCGGACCGGGCCGAGTCGATTACCGCCCAGCGGAAAATACAGGTACTGACGCAGGAACCGCGACAGGGTCATGTGCCAGCGGCGCCAGAAATCGGCAATATTGCGGGCCTTGTAGGGGGAATCGAAGTTGGCGGGTAGGGTGATGTTGAACATCCTCGCCAGGCCGATCGCCATGTCCGAATAGGCGGAAAAATCGAAGTAGAGCTGCAGGGTATAGCCGATGGCGCCGAGCCAGGCGTCTGCCGTCGACAGGTGCCCGCCTTGCGCCGCGAGAGTGAAGGCCGGCGTCGCAATCTGGGCCAAGGCATCCGCGATCACCGTCTTCTTGAACAGGCCGATGGCGAAGATCGACATGCCGAGGGCCAGGTTCTCCCGGCGCCACGTCGTGAAGCCTGGCGCCGCGATCTGCGGGATCACCTCGTTGTGATGCACGATCGGACCGGCAATGAGCTGCGGGAAGAAGGTCACGAACAGGACATAGTCCCAGAAGCGATATCGTGGCGCCTGTCCGCTGCGCACCTGGATCAAGTAGGCGATCTGCTGAAAGGTATGGAAGGAGATGCCGAGCGGCAGGACAAGCTTGACGAGCGACCAGTTCGTGCCGGCAAGGTCATTCAATATGCCGACGAAGAACAGGGTGTATTTGAAATACCCGAGAATCAGCAGGTTGAAGACCAATCCGGCGATCAGGATCTGACGTCCCCGCGGCTGATCGCGATAGCGCAGAATGACACGGCCGATGGCGAAATTGGCGCAGACCTCGCCGACCAGAAGCAGCAGGTAAAGCGGATTCCACCACGCGTAGAAGAACATCGAGGCGAGAGCGAGGAAGACCAGGGCAGGCTGGCGGCCGGCAAACCTGGCTGCGAGGAAGAATCCGGCAAGTACAAGGGGGAGGAATGCGAAGATAAACTCGAAAGAGTTGAATAACATTGCCGCTTAATTCCCCGGGGGCGCCGAAAATCTTCAGATGAACTGGTCACTCGACCTTACATCAGATGCGCGCGGATTCGCCAATAGGTTCTGGCCTGTCCAAACGGTCGCCGCGGCGTCTGATTTGCAAGGGAAGGCGACTGGTTCCGGCGTCTCCGGGCCGCCACGTGACAGTTTGCTGCTAGGCAGGGCCGTGGCGGTTCTGGTATTCGAGTCCCTGCTTCTTCCACCTCGATCGTAGCCAGGCCGAACGGATCCGAGAAGATGAGCGAATCCAACCAATTGACCGGAATACTGGCAGCCACCCGCGCCGCGACCGGCAAGCTGCTCGGCCGGTTTCTGCAACCGCAACCGGCAAAAAGGGTCAAGACCAAGGGGTGGCGGACGGATCCGTCGAAGGTCACCCATTCGCTCGATCAAGTGGCATTGGAGTTGAAGAATCTGGGTGTCCGGCGCCTGCTCGTGCAGGGCGACCGTGCATTCTTCGAGCAGTGTCAATTGATGCTCGGTACCCTGGCGCTGACCTGGTCTTCCTGTGACGCGCGTGAAGTCCTGGCTGGAGCGCTCAATCCGGATGCCGCCGACTTCGGGGCGGTTGATGCGGCGATCTGCGGCGGTCGCCAGGCGGGGGTCTGCTACCGCCACGCGGTTGCCCATATGGCCGACGCCGATTCGTCGCGCCCGGTCTTTTGGGTGGCGGAAGACTGGGAATTCTGCGGCGGCACGATGCCGGTCCCTGCCGAAGCGGACGACTGCGAAGCCCTTATCTTCAACCATTTTCAGCAGTTCTTCGGAATCAAGGATCCGCTGCAGTTCCGGATCGATATCTTTCACGGCGACCAGGCGCAGCATTTTTATCGCATCTTGCGCGCCAACGAATCCTTGGTGCTGCGGCTCGGCGACTTTCTGCCGAAAATGGAGCACGCCGCCTGCATCCGGATCGAGGTGACGCATCCGACCCTGACCCGCGGCCGGCACCATCGCCATCGCGCCTGTGCGGATATCTTCTGGCGGGATTCCTTTACGACGCTGCACAGCGCCCACGAATTCGGCATGAGCCCGGACTACAAGTTCGAATACCGCATGGCCCAGAGCGCACTTCGGTCTGGCGAGGTCGTGCTGACGGTACCCAACTATGCGCGCGAGCTCGGCGCGGATCGCACCGTCCGGGTTTCCGACGGCGGCCAGGTGCAGGAGATCGAGCGCAACCCGAATGCCTTCATCGAAGAGGTGCGCGTCGCCAAGCCGGTGCTGCCGTCGACGCCGTTCTTCAGCTTCGCCTATAGCGGCTATGGGGGATCGTTCTGGTATGCTCTGGAGACCGGGGAGGCATTGCGCGGCGGGCATAAAGGTTCCATTGCGGCCAATCATCACCAGGGTGTCCCGATCGCGGATCGCACGTCGGATTGGGCCACCGATGAAGAGCTCGGCCAGTTCGGCGTGCTGCGCGACGCGGGTTACATGCTGCGGCCGCATGCCCTGCCGCTGACCCACGCCACCCACCCCTTGCGCTTTGGCTACGAATTCGACGCGGCCAATCCGCGGTTCCGGGACTTCCTGGTACATTTCTTCGATGCCTCCGGACGGCTGCTTGGGGTGATGCCCTTCGAAAAGCAGAAGGCGGGTCCGGTATTCGGCGACGATCTCGTCGCGGGCTGGTCCGATCCGGCAGCGCCGGGTGCGCAACTCGCGGTCATCACGCCCGACTGGGTGAAGACGCGCCTGCCATTCAAGAACCTGAAAAAGATGGCCAATCTGTACGTCGAGATGCGGGAAACCGGGGACCGCGATGCCACGGAGTACCAGGATTGCTGGCGCAACTGCGGCATATTTCTCGACGGCGCGCCGCACTTCGCCGGACCGACGGGCACTGTGGTCGGCCGCACCAACCTGTTCGGCCGGGCTACGAACCGGCACGGCCTGCGATCCGCCGTGCTCGCGATCAACGGCAGCGGGTGGGTCGGCCATGCAGCCCCGGCCGAACTTGAGCTGACCGTGCGCGATTTGGCTGGGCGCCCGATTTCCGCCAGGGTGGAGATCGGGGCATTCCGGTGGAAGCTGGTTTGGCTGGATGAAGTCGTGCCGGGCCTGGATGCGCATCTGGGCGGCGCAGGCTACGGGCCGTTGCTGGTCACCTCGCTGATCGGCGACTGCAACTGCCAGATGGTGACCGTCAGCGCCAAGGGTGCGGTGTCGCTGCAGCACATGTGGGGATACTGATCGCCCCTAGTGATCCCAGCTGCGGTCCAGCCAGTATTCTATCGGACGGCGCTTGCTCACACCGAGGCGCTTCAGCCATTTGCGTGCGATGTTGCCGATCTTGCCGTCCCGCTGCCAGGGATAGGGGCTTGGCGCCCGCTGCCGGATCAGGGAAAACACCTCCTCGGCCTCGGTTGCCGTGAGAATGCCGCGCCGGCCGGCTTCCTCGGTGAACCAGAGAGCTTCGTCAAGGCAGCGATAGATCAGCAGGATGATCAGCATCTTCAAGACCGCGATCCGATCGCCACGCTCCAGCAGGCCTTCCGTCGGCCGGAGGTAGAACGCGTCGCCGGCAACCACGCGACAGGAGATGTCGCGCCGATTGCGGGCGATGCCGAGATACTTCCGCAGATAATGATGTCGCCGCTGGCCGCCCGTGCGGTACTTGCGGTACGGGAGCAGGTCGAACATGATGAATCCCCGCGCGCGCATCGCGGCATCGACCTCCCAGAACATGGGCTCACCCTTGTAGCGCTCGATAAAGGTGACCTCGGTCTGAACCGCCAGGAGGTCCCGCCAGTGCTCCTGTCGAAGATTGGCGAGAATGCCGAGCTCGGCGCCCTGTGTATCGAGCTTGACGAGGTTGGGCAGCGGTCGCTGGTAGCGGTCGAGGAAATCGGAGAATGTCATCAGCGGAACGTCGATGATCTTTGCAACCTCACGGTTGCCGGCAAAATCGTACCGGGCATTCTCCATTTCATTGGGCGGGAAAAGGGATGAACTGGAAGCCTTGTTCACCACGTATAGCTTGCCGATCCCGGTCGCGGGCCCGAGAGCGGTCGGAAACCAGCTTTCGTTCGGCCGCTTGGCATCCTGCTGCACCTTGCATGCTGCGGCATCGGGCTCGAAGGCGTTGAGCTCGATCGAGCTGGCAAAGGCCTGCCAGTGGTTCGGCATGCCCCCGCGGGCGCCAACGTCCACTGCCTGCAGCCGCTGTTCGCCCAGCAGGCGCGACAAGATGTTGATGTCCATATGAAAAAACCCGGAAATTGCAGCCGCGCGGACGCTAATTGCTGGATGCCGGCCTGTCAATCGAGCGATTCGACTCACCGATGACGCCTGCCGCCACCCGCGCTGCAGGCCTTCGTTGACAGCGTTGTTCCGCTACCTGTAGATAATCCAATGCTTTAGCTCACTTCGCGCCGCATGCCGCCGCTCGAAGCTTATGGTCGTTTCGCAGCGGTTTGGATGGAGTGGTTCAGATTGTCCGTTGGCAAGAAGCTATACAACCTCGTGGAGAGCAGCAGTCAATGCGCTCTCCGATGCCTCAGTTCCTATGCGTTCCCTGGCCGCGGCCGTCCGCTGCCGCCGGTGGTGCTGGTGACCCTACCGAAATCTGGAAGCATATTCATTCACACGGCAATCCGCCGGACGTTGCGCATCCCGATGGTGAAGATCAATGCGAGTTACACCTTCGGAACCTCGCTGAACTACAGTGCGCTGGTGCGTCTGGCCAAGGGCGGCGCGGTCTGCCGTGAGCATTTCGAGGCGGACGAATTCCTGCTGGAAGCGATGCATCGGGAGGGTATCAAGAGAATCAACCTGCATGTGCGCGACCCGCGTGGTGCCATCGTCTCGTGGACCAGGAACATGGAGCGCAGCAATGAAGTGGGCGGTCTTGCCAGCATGATGCTTCATTGCCAGAACGTGCTGCCCGAGGCGTATCCTCTGTGGCCGTTCCAAGAGCGCCTTGCGTGGCAGGTGGAGCATCATCTGCCACGTTACGTGAAATGGATCGACGACTGGATGTCACTGTCTGACCGCTACGCGCAGATCGAGTTCCGTGTCACCAGCTATGAGTCATTCAAGCGCGACAACCGAGCCTTCATCGTCGATCTGTTGAAGTTCTTCGAGGTACCGATTGAAGAGTCCTGGATAACGCTGCCGAAGTATAAGGTCGGGTCGGCAAACGTGTTTCACCGGTCGGAGAAGACCGTCCGTGAGGAGATGGGAGAGGCGCTCTATGCCAAGGCCACGGCGATGGTTCCCGCCCACCTGGTGGCGCGATTTGGCTGGAATGATTGACCCAAGGCTCCTGGGATTGACGCTGGAGTTTTGGCCGTGATGGAAACCCGGGCGGCTTCGATGGCAATGACGCAGGTGGCCCGCGAGGCGCCTCACGGACTGATGTTCCATCACTTCCATGACCTGCGCCATCCCCGGGGTCAGGGTGCGATCGACGCCGCATGCTTCGAGGCGGTGCTGACCCGTATCGGACTTGATCGGATCCTGCCCGCGGGTGAATTCCTGCGGCGCGCGATTGCAAAGGAACTCAGGCGCGGCGATCTGTGCATCACCTTCGATGATGCACTGCGCTGCCAATACGATGTCGCCCTCCCGGTGTTGCGACGCCGCAACCTTACGGCCTTCTTTTTCGTCTATTCCGGGGTCTTCGAAGGCCATCGTGAGCCGTTGGAAATCTTCCGGTATTTTCGTACCGTCGCCTTTCCCGACATTGACCGCTTCTACGCGGCATTCGATGCAGCGATTGCCGATTCCCAGCATGCGGACCTGGTTGCCCAGGAGAGTGCCGGGGTGGATTTCTCGGCCCACCTCGCCGAGGTGCCGGTCTACACCTTGGCGGACCGGCGGTTCCGGTACCTTCGTGACAGGGTTCTCGGCCCGGCACGCTATACCGATGTCATGTGGCGGATGATTCGCAACGCCGGCTACGATAATCTCATCCCTTCGGAACTGCTCTGGATGGATGACGCAAACCTGCGGGAGTTGCATTCGGAAGGCCACGTCATCGGGCTGCACTCGTATTCTCACCCCACCGAACTCAAGGCGATGCCGATTTCAAATCAACGCGAAGAATACCACAGGAATGCCGCGCATTTGCTCAGGGTGACGGGGCAGAAGCCCATCGCCATGTCACACCCCTGCAATTCCTATGGACCGGATACCCTGGAATTGCTCAGGCAGATGGGGGTGGTAATCGGGTTCCGCGCGAATATGGCAAAGACGGATTTCTCTGAACTCGAAATGCCTCGCATCGACCACGCCATCCTGACCCGAGAAATGGGGCTGATTTAGGCTGCGCGTCAGCCTTTCCTTGCCTTTCCGAGATAGTGCTCGACGAACTTCTGGACTTCCGCCGAGCAGGTACCGTTGGCGGGAACGCTGATATGCCGCCGAAACGACTGCAGCCGCTGTTCGCGCGTTCCTTTGGTGCGCAACTGCCCTGCGACCGCTTGATCGATCAGCTGTCGGAGTTCGCCGGCCGAACGCGGGAAATATGCGGCGGCGGCATCCACCGGATTATCAAAATGAATGAGGGTCTCGCTCGGATCGCGCAGGGCATCGCCCCAGGTCGGGAAGACGACCGGCGCCTCGGTGAAGAACCCCTCCGCCGCTGCCAGGGTATTGTAGCCGATGATGATCCGCGATCTCGGGTAGATGTCATATAGGGCGGCGTCCCAAACGATCTCAATCGGATACTGACGAATTTCCGGGAATGCAGCTTCAACCGGCTCGATTTCCGAAGGCTTCTTCACCTTGACGATGAACTTGAGCTTCGGATTCGTATTTGCACGCGCGGCTTCGGCGAGGATGCGGAGGCATTCAGCGAAATTCTGCTGCGCAAGATAGACCGGATCCGCATAAGACAGGAAGGTAATGTAAACTCTCTCGTCGTCCGGCACCGACCCCACGTCGAGCCACCGGTCGAAGCGCGGTGCGCCCGTGACCCAGACGTCTGCAGCGGGAAAGCTGCCGCTGCCCACCATGACATCGCGGGTGTCTTTCGAGAGGACCGCTACACCAGCACCGGAAAAGGCCAGCTTGGCGTCGCGGAACCGCTTCGTCAGTTTGTCGGCATCGACCTTTTTCGTGTAGTTCTCTCGCCCGAGAACAAGGAAGGGAATGCCGAGCTTTCGGCAACCGAGTTTTATCGCGTCATCCTGCCAATAGTCCGTGTTTCCCGCCATCACCGCGTCGACCGGATGCACCTTCAGTGCGGCCGTGAGGAAGGCCGCGCCAAATGCCTCCAATCCAGCCTTCAGATGGCGTGCGCGTGTGTCCAGGTAGTGGGTGAAATACGTCTGGATGCGGTATTTCTCCGCCACCCACGGCGCCTGAAATCGCTTCGGACGCGTTGCTCCGAGCTTGACCCAATTGTACGGTGTGCGGGTTCTCAGCTCGTCGATGTCCTTGCGGAACTGGGCGCGATCCAGGCACAGGATCGTGGGTCGTCCGGGCTGCCAGGCCGACCAGTCGATCAGGTCCGCGAGCTTTCCAGCTCGTCGATCCAGCCAGCCGGTTTTCCAGGCAAGAAGGAGCCTCAGATAGGGAATCTCGATCGGCATGTCATCCGTTCTTTTCGACGAGGTCAGCTGGCGGTGTTGAGGGAGGCGAATGGCAGATCGATGCTTACCTCGTGCAGATGGGTGCCCTTCTCGATGAATACGCAGCAGGAGACGAAATGGCGGATGTCGGGCGGCACCACGGTGACGCGGTTGATCGGTGTCTGATACCCGAACAGCTGGATGCGGCCGATACCTGCCTGTCGCGTCAGCCAGTCGAGGAATTTCCACGGATTGAGCACGATCATGAATGCCCTGTCCTGACCCATCATGCAATAGGATCGGTCGATATCCTTCAGGTGATCGGGGTGGGGGCCGAATTTTACCTCGAAGCCGACATACCGGCTCGACCAGGCGATCATATTGGTGATGACGCGTTCATACTCCGGTATGTGAAACATCGTGCCGGCACAGTAGACCAAGTCAAAACGTCGGTCGGTCTGGTACGTAGCCGCATCTGCGACCTCGAATTGATGCTTCGGGTAGAGCAGGCGTGCGGCATCGATATTTTCCGGCGCGATGTCAATCCCGAGGTAGTCGGCATTGCATCCGAAATGGTGGAACACCTCGATCAGGCTGCCGGCGGCACAACCGACGTCGAGGATCGACGTCACTTCGCGCGCGACCCGGGAAATGAAATACATATCCGATGCGAAGAAATCAGCCTTGCCCTTGGCCTTATAGGCGTCGACGACGTTCGATTGACTCCAGATCGCATAGTGCGGCTTCGGTGCCGGGGCGCCCGATGAACCGGCCTTGGCGGCGTCTTGCTCGCTCATCTTACTCATGTTCTTTCTGTGACTGTGGCAGTCCGTGAAGTTCAGCCCGCCTGATCGATCTCGTGCCGTGCCCGCTCCAGATCCTCGATTCGCCCGATGTCGATCCAGTACTCCGTCACGGGAAAGGCGGAAACCCGCTGTCCGGCCGCGATCATCTCGCGCATGAGGTCTGGCATATCGACGCGGCGCGGCGGTGTCAATTGCTCGAAAAGTGTCGGGTTCAGGACGTAGATTCCGCCGCTGATGAAGCACTCGTGGTTCGGCTTCTCGGTGATCGTGACCACCTGATCGCCCTGGATCTCGGCCACGCCATAGGGGATCTGGTGACTATATCTGCGGACACATACCGTCAAGTTCGCGTCATGGGACTGATGGAAATCGACCAGGTCCGAAAACCGGATTGTCGTGATCAGGTCACCGTTCATGACGACGAAGGGCAAGGTCGGCTTTTCTGGCAGGAGGCCGATTGCGCCGGCGGTCCCCAGCGGGGATTCCTCCCGCAGGTAGTTGATCTCGGCACCGAAGCGGGCGCCGTCGCCGAAATGCGCCTCGACGAGATCCGCGCGGTAGTTCACGGAGACGAAGAACTTGCGGAATCCCTGGACGATGAACCGGTCGATGATGATCTCGAGCAACGGCCGGTCGCCAACCGGGAGCAGGGGTTTCGGCACATCTTCGGTCAGCGGCCGCAGGCGCTGCCCCAGGCCGCCGGCCATCAGGACGACCCAGTTGTCCTTTTCCGCACCTTCATAGAGTTCGGTGTCGCCCTCCAGGCCGACCAGACGGCCCGCCGGATCCACCAGGGGCAGGTGCCGCACGTCGTGGCGACGAAGCAACTCGAGCAGTTCCATGCGCGGAATACCCTGCCGGGCGACGAGTGGCTTGCCATTCATGACGTTTTGGATCGGTGCCCCTAAATCCGATCCCCGAAGCAACCCACGACGGATGTCGCCGTCGGTCACGGTGCCCAGGAGGTGATCATCGGCATCGATCACCAGCGCGATCTGGATCGCGGCGCGGTCGATGGTCTCCATGGCCTGCCGAATCGAACTGCCGGCCGGTATAGTTGCTGATCGCCAGTTCTTCATGCCTATCCCTGCGGTCCCGGCCTGACCCGCGCACCCGGCAGGACGTCACGGGTGACGACGGCGCCCGCCGCGATCAAGCTGCCCGCACCGATCCGGACATTCTGGATGACAATGGCGCCGGTGCCTATGTGGCTGCCATCGCCGACGATAACTCCCCCCGACAGGACCGCTCCTGGCGCAATATGGACATGATCGCCGATCCGGCAGTCGTGGTCCAGGCTGGCGCCGGTATTGACAATGCAATTTGCCCCTACCGACACACCCGGCTGGAGTATCGCGCCGGCCATGATCTGTACGCCATCGCCGAGTTCGACCGCCGCGGACAAGATCGCGCTCGGATGCCGAAGGAGCATGAATGTGAAGCCAGCGGCCTTTGTATCCGCGAAAATCCGCGGGCGAGGATTTTTCTCGCCAACGTCTATGGATCCGACGCCGAGCACAACCTGCACGCGATCGGCTTTGATCTCTTGCAGGTCACGGCCGATGAGTTGAATTCCCGCTGGGAGGCGATCCGCCGTCTCGGGCCGGGGGTCAACCACGCCAGACACGGCAAGACCGGCGGTGCGAAGAGTGTCTAGGACGACCCTGGCATGCCCACCTCCGCCGATCACGACGACCGGCAAGGTCATGGCTCGATCACCTCGTCGGCGGCGTAAGCCCGTTCGGCAGTCTGCCCGACGAGGTTCCATAGTTCGATTGGCTCGATGCCGCCGCCGGCGCGCTTGATGGTGAGATTCTCGACTGTGAGCAGCTCGCCGGCCGGGATCGCGCGTGCAGCGACGATCGCCTTCCTGGCGACGCGTCGGGTCGACATTTCGCTGGCCGCCGGCGCCTTGATCGGCGAGCCGAGAGCCTCCGAGGTCGAGCGAATGGCGCGAACCATGGACCGGAAGTCCCCTGGTTCCAGCGAGGCGGCATGGTCAGGGCCGGGCAGCGTCCGGTCCAGGGTGAGATGCTTCTCGATCGCGACCGCACCCCGCGCGGCGGCGGCGACGGCGATCGCGATGCCGTCGGTGTGGTCCGAGTAGCCGACCCTGAGGCCGAATCGTTCGCGCAAGGTGTCCATGGCACGAAGGTTGACATCCGATAGTTTGGCCGGATAGTCGCTCGTGCAATGCAGGAGGATGACTCTTTTCTGAAGAATTGAGCGGCCCGCCGTGCTCGCAAAGGCGGCGGCGAATTTCTGAAGATCCGGATCGCTTTCGCCGATATAGCCGAAGGCCAGGACCCCGAGCGCCAGTTCGACCTCGGCCAAGGTCGCCATTCCGGTCGACACGACGAGATCGACGCCGGTTCGCGCCAACTGCAGGAGCAGCGGGGCATTGGTCAAATCGCCGGAGGAGACCTTGACCAGGCCGAGGTTCAGGTCCGCGGTCAGCAGGCGGACGCTGTCCGGGTCGAACGGGGTCGACAGGAATCCGATGCCGCGCTCCGCACAGCGGGCGATCAGGGCCCTGTGGGCATCGCGGTCGAGCTCCAGGGCCTTGAGCATTTCGAGCTGGGAGGCCGAGCCGGGGGCATTCCGATTCTGGTAGTCCGCCTTTGGGGCCATTGCCGTCACCAGAGCCTCGGCACGGAACGTCTGAAACTTGACGAAATCCGCTCCGGTGGCGGCCGCCTCGTCGACCAGGCGCAAGGCAAGATCCAGCGAACCGTTATGGTTGACGCCGGCTTCTGCAATGACGATGACCTGATCCGCCTGCGACATGCTATCCCAGTGCCTATGCCCGGAAATCTACGACTACTTGGCCACTTGCACCGCCAAAACTTGTCGGCGCTTCGCGCCCATGCTTATACTCCGGCGCAATATAAGTCACTACCGAGTTGATATCGCAGGCAAGCATGGCGGACGGGCGGATTCTAGTTACCGGGGCGGACGGATTTATCGGCTCGCACCTGACCGAGGCGCTGGTACGGCAGGGCCGGAAGGTGCGTGCCTTCTGTCTTTACAACAGCTTCGGCACCCGGGGCCATCTTGACCGCCTGCCCGCCGAGGTCCAGGCGGAGATCGATTACTTCCAGGGGGATATACGCGACTCGGGCAGCGCCCGCGCGGCCGTTTCCGGGTGCGACACCGTGCTGCATCTGGCCGCCCTGATCGCGATCCCCTATTCATATGCCGCACCGGACAGCTACGTGGATACCAATGTCCGGGGAACCCTCAACCTGCTGACCGCGGCGCGCGACTGCGGCATCCAGAAGTTCGTCCATACCTCCACCAGCGAGGTCTATGGTACGGCGCAGTATGTCCCGATCGACGAGCGGCACCCGCTGAATGCCCAGTCCCCCTATGCGGCGTCGAAGATCGGTGCCGACCAGATGGCGATGGCGTTCCAGCGCAGTTTCGGCCTGCCGGTCGCGGTCATTCGGCCCTTCAACACCTTCGGGCCAAGGCAGTCGGCGCGCGCCGTCTTGCCTACCGTCATCACCCAGATTGCCGCCGGGAAGAACGAGATCCAGCTCGGCAATCTGAAGGCGACACGGGATTTCTGCTATGTGAAGGATACGGTCGCAGGGTTCATCGCGGTGATGCAATCGCCGAGAACGGTGGGAGAGGTCTGCAACATCGGAAGCGACTTCGAGGTATCCATCGGCGACGCTGCCGAAATCATCGCCGAGCTGATGGGCCGCGCCATCACGATCAGGGTTGACCCGGAGCGACTGCGGCCAGACGCCAGCGAAGTGGAACGCCTCTGGGCCGCGACCGAGAAGGCGAAGGCGCTTTCGGACTGGCGGCCGCAATATGCGGGGCGCGACGGCTTCAGGCGCGGCCTGCAGGAAACCATCGCCTGGTATGGCGACCCGAGGAATCTCGCGAACTATGACCCAAGCCGCTACCAAGTCTGAGCCGAGCGGGGCGCCCGCCGACGGGCCTGCGATCGTCGAGGCCATTCGCCGTGTTGTCGGACCGAGTGACACGCCGGTTGGGCTGCATGAACCCAAGTTCGGCGGGAACGAATGGGCCTATGTCAAGGATTGCCTCGATACCGGCTGGGTTTCATATAACGGAGCCTATGTCGCAAGATTCGAGCAGATGTTGTGCGATATTACCGGCGCGGCCTCCTGTGCCGCCGTGGCGAACGGGACCGTGGCCATCGAGATTGCTCTGCGTGTCGCCGGTGTTCAGGCCGGCGACGAGGTACTGGCTCCAAGCCTGACCTTTGTCGCCACCAACAATGCGATCGCGCATCTCGGCGCCACGCCGCACTTCGTCGATAGCGAGGAGCGCACCTTCGGTATCGATCCGGCGGCGCTGGCGGACTATCTCCGCGACATCGCCGAGCCGACGGGAGCCGGGGCGCGGAATCGCCTTACCGGCCATCGCCTGGCCGCCATTCTTCCCATGCATTGCTTCGGGCATCCGGTGGACATGGATCCGCTGGTTGAACTCGCCGCGCGCTGGGGAATTCCTGTCATCGAGGACGCTGCCGAGGCGATCGGCAGCCGATACAAGGGCCGGCCCGCAGGCAGCCTGGCACCGCTCGCCTGCATGAGCTTCAACGGGAACAAGATCGTCACCACCGGCGGCGGGGGTGCGATCCTGTCGCGCGATCCGGAGGTCGGGAAGCGCATTCGCTACCTGACAACGACCGCCAAGCAGCCGCATCCCTGGGAGTTCATCCACGACGAGGTGGCGTGGAACTTCCGCCTGCCCAACGTCAACGCGGCCATGGGCTGTGCCGGCCTCGAGCGCCTCGCCGAACTGCTGGCGGCGAAGCGCCGCCTGCAGATCCGCTACCAGGAAGCGTTTGCCGGGATGCCCGGGGTAGCCGTGTTCCGCGAGGCGGCGGGGTTCGAGAGCAACTACTGGCTTTCGGCCCTGCTGCTCGACCGGCCCGACACGGGTTTGCGCGACCGCATCCTGCAGGCCTGCCACGCCGCCGGCCTGCTTGCCCGGGCGGCGTGGCGGCTGAACCATACCTTGCCGATGTTCAGGTCCTGCCCGCGCATGCCGCTGACGGTGGCCGAGGCGCTGCAGCCCCGGATCATCAACCTGCCGAGTTCGCCCCATCTCGGTGGCGCATGACCGAGGGACGGCGGCACGTCCTCGTCGTCACCGGCAGCCGGGCGGATTATGGTCTGCTCTATTGGCCGATGAAGCTGATCGATTCGGATCCGGCCTTTCGCCTGTCGGTCGCCGCCACCGGCATGCATCTCGCCTCCGCCTTCGGCATGACCGTGGAGCAGATTCTGTCCGACGGATTTGCCGTCGCTGCCCGGATCGAGACCCTGGGCGACGACGACAGCGCCACCGGTATGGCCCAGGCGATCGGAAAGGGAATTACTGGGTTCGCCGCGGCCTTCGATCAGTTGCAGCCGGACTTGGTCCTGGTCCTGGGCGACCGCTACGAGATCTTCGCCGCGGTGCAGGCTGCCTTCGTGAAGAAGCTGCCGATCGCCCACCTCTGTGGCGGCGACGTCACCGACGGCGCCCTCGACGACGCCTTCCGGCACGCGATGAGCAAGATGGCCAGCCTGCATTTCCCCACCAATGCCGCGGCCGCCCGTCGCCTGCGCCAGCTCGGCGAGGCGGAGGATCGCATCTTCACCGTCGGCAGCCCGGGGATCGATGCCATTCTGCGGCAGCCCGTGCTCAGCCGGGATGAGCTGGCGGCGGCGCTCGGCCACGACCTGCCGCAGACCTATCTGCTCGCCACCCTGCACCCGGCGACGCTGGACGAAATCCCCTCGGCCCACCAGCTCGAGGCCCTGCTGCAGGCGATCGCCGCTTTGCCGTCGGATATCGGCGTCGTGTTCACACTGTCTAACGCCGACAGCGACGGGCGGGCCCTCGGCGCGCGGGTGCGCACCTTCGCCGCCGCGCATCCCAGGGTCCAGGCGCATGTGTCGCTCGGTGCCGCGCGCTACCTCAATCTGATGCGCCATGCGGCGGCCGTGGTCGGCAACTCATCCAGCGGCCTCTACGAGGCGCCGAGTTTTCACGTGCCCACGGTCAATATCGGCCGGCGCCAGGAGGGTCGGCTGCGGGCGGCTTCGGTCATCGACGTGCCGCCGGAGCCCGGCGCGATCACGGCGGCGATCGAGGCGGCGCTCGCCCGGCCGCGGGTCGAAACCGTCAATCCCTACGGCGACGGCCGCGCCGCCGAGCGCATCGTCGCGGCGCTGAAGACCTTCCCGGACTGGCGGCCGCTGGTCTACAAGCGCTTTCGCGACCTGTAGGCCGGCCCGCCGCTCAGCTGAATGCCTGCAGGCCGGTCTGTGCGCGGCCCAGGATCAGGGCATGCACGTCATGCGTGCCTTCATAGGTGTTGACCGCCTCCAGGTTCATCACATGGCGGATGACGTGGAATTCGTCGCTGATGCCGTTGCCGCCATGCATGTCGCGGGCGACACGGGCGATATCCAGGGCCTTGCCGCAGGAATTCCGCTTCAGCATGGAGATCATCTCGGGGGCCGCACGGCCCTCGTCCTTCAGCCGCCCGAGCCGCAGGCAGGCCTGCAGGCCGAGGGTGATCTCGGTCTGCATGTCGGCGAGTTTCTTCTGGATCAGCTGGTTCGCCGCCAGCGGGCGGCCGAACTGCTTGCGGTCCAGGGTGTATTGCCGGGCCTGGTTCCAGCAGAATTCGGCGGCACCCAGGGCCCCCCAGGCGATTCCGTAGCGCGCATTGTTGAGGCACCCGAACGGCCCCTTCAGCCCGGAGACATTGGGCAACAGGTTCTCCTCGGGCACGAAGACGTCCTCCATGACGATCTCGCCGGTGATCGAGGCGCGCAGGGAGAACTTGCCTTCGATCTTCGGCGTCGAAAGCCCCTTCATCCCGCGCTCCAGCACGAAGCCGCGAATCACGTCGTCCTCGGTCTTTGCCCAGACCACGCAGATGTCGGCGATCGGCGAGTTGGTGATCCACATCTTGGCGCCCTTCAGCACATAGCCGCCGGGCGCCTTACGGGCGCGGGTCTTCATGCCGCCGGGATCGGACCCGTGATCCGGTTCGGTCAGGCCGAAGCAGCCGACGATCTCGCCCTTGGCGAGGCGCGGCAGGTATTTCTGCCGCTGCGCCTCGGTGCCATAGGCATGAATCGGATGCATGACCAGGCTGGATTGCACCGACATCGCCGAGCGATAGCCGGAATCGACCCGCTCGACCTCGCGGGCGATCAGGCCGTAACTCACGTAATTGGTGCCGGCGCAGCCATAGCCCTCGATGGTAGAGCCCAGCAGCCCCAGTTCCCCGAGCTCGGTCATGATCTCGCGGTCGAACTTCTCATGCCGATTGGCGAGCAGCACCCGGGGCATCAGCTTGTCCTGGGCATAGGCGCGGGCGGCGTCGCGAATCATCCGCTCCTCCTCGCTGAGCTGGTCCTCCAGCAGCAGCGCGTCTTCCCATTTGAACTCCGCCTTGGCGGCGGCGTGGGGGGTCGAGGGGCGGGCGGAACTCATCGCTCTCTCCTGAATGCGATCAATGCTATGCTCCCTATAGCACGGTCGAAACCGGCTAAGACAGGGCCCCGCGAGCATGATCGGTCTGCGTCCTCCCGCCAGCCATCCCCTGGATTCATGACAGCCATGTCAAAGCCAGGGGCACCGGACGACGCCGGCTACATCATCGAGTTCCACCAGGTCGGCAATGCCGTGAAGGTCAGCGCCTTGGATCCGGAGACCCTGACCGAGGTTTCCATCGTCGGCGCCCCGGCCATGACCGAGGCCTATCTGACCCAGGCCGCCATCCGCAAACTGGAATTCGTCCTCGCGAAGCGGCGGAACAAGTAACGAACATGTAGATAATTGTTGTTCGTTTTGTGACGCTGCGTTAGGGTCCGCAAAAATAACGACAGGCGTTGTCCGGTACCCGACATGGTGCCGGAAAGCTATGGTCGAACAGGGGCTTCTCGGACTGGGACAGGTTGACCGGATTCATCGATCCGGCCTTAGGCCGTCTTTCCCATTCTGGCTGCAACCCTCGGCTAAGCTGACAGCGCCGGTCGACCGGGGCGCCCAACAATCCGGGCGCGGGGATGCAAGGGGACACACGGCCGCATGGACTGGTTTCCATATTTTCTCCAGCAGCTGATCAACGGTCTTACGCTGGGGTCTGTCTACGGTCTGATCGCCATCGGCTACACGATGGTCTACGGCATCATCGGCATGGTCAATTTCGCCCACGGCGACGTCTACATGATCGGCGCCTTCCAGGCGATGATCATGCTGCTGGTCTGCGGCGTCCTGGGCATCAGCTGGGTGCCGATGCAGCTCCTGCTGATGCTCATCGTTTCGATCGTGCTGACCGCCGCCTACGGCTGGACGATCGAGCGGGTGGCCTATCGGCCGCTGCGAGGCTCCAACCGGCTGGCGCCGCTGATCTCGGCGATCGGCATGTCGATCTTCCTGCAGAACTACGTCCAGCTTCTCCAGGGCCCCCGGCCGAAGCCGATCGAGCCGGTGATTCAGGGCGGCGTCGAGCTGATGAACAAGGCGGACGGCAGCTTTGCCGTGCAGCTCAGCTACATGCAGATGATCATCATGGTGGTGACCATCGTCCTGATGATCGCCTTTGCCATGCTGATTTCGCGCACCTCGCTCGGCCGCCAGCAGCGCGCCTGCGAACAGGACATGAAGATGGCATCGCTGCTCGGAGTGAACGTCGACCGCACCATCTCGCAGACCTTTGTCATGGGTGCGGCACTGGCGGCGGTAGCCGGCATGATGGTGACCTTGTACTATGGCAAGAACGACTTCTCGATGGGATTTGTCGCCGGAATCAAGGCGTTCACCGCGGCGGTGCTGGGCGGCATCGGGTCGTTGCCGGGCGCGATGCTCGGCGGCATCCTCATCGGTTTGATCGAAGCCATGTGGTCCGCCTATTTCACCGTCGAATACAAGAACGTCGCGGCCTTCGGCATCCTCGTCCTGGTCCTGATCTTCCGCCCGACCGGCCTGCTGGGTCGGCCAGAAGTGGAGAAGGTCTAGGCCATGGCGGAAATGACAATGAATGCCCGCGCCGCCAAGGTCGCGCCGTCGCCCCTGCTGGTGGCGTTGAAAGAGGCCGGCGTGACCGTCGTCGTCTGCTTCCTGCTGTCCATCTTCATGGTCGGTTTCGAGACCGAGGCCAATCAGGGCCAGGCCCTCAGCTATGCCGAGCGCTTCGGCGACGTGTTCTGGGCCTGCGTCATCGTCCCGCTCGGCCGGTTCCTGCTGGCGCTGGATCGCCAGGGGCTGTCACGTGCCGCCCTGACCGGCGGCGTCGTCGGCTTCGTCTATCTCTTCGGCAGCGGGGTCCTCGGCATGTACGGGGCGGCAGCCTATGCCACGCTTCCGCTGCCGTTCGACGAGCCGATGGTGAACATCATCTTCGGGCTCGGCGCCGCTTTCGTCGCCCTCAAGGCCAATGCCACGCAGCGCCTCGTCGCCCATGGCCTGTTCACCATCGAACAGCGCGAGGCGGCCGAGGCCCGGAGCGCCGACCGGGCCCGGCGCATGGCCGGCGTGCTCGGCCCGATCCTCATCGGTCTGGCCATTGCAATTCCGGTGATAATGCCGTTCTCGCCGTGGGCGAATGCCAGCCGCCAAGTGGTCGACAGCCTCGTGCTGGTGCTCACCTACGTGATGCTGGGGTGGGGTCTCAACGTCGTCATCGGCCTGGCCGGCCTGCTGGATCTCGGCTACGTCGCATTCTATGCCGTTGGCGCCTACACCTATGCCAAGCTCGGCACCGAGCTCGGCTTCAATTTCTGGGAATGCCTGCCGATCGCCGGCGCGCTCGCGGCAGGCTTCGGCGTCCTGCTCGGCTTTCCGGTTCTTCGCCTGCGGGGCGACTATCTGGCGATCGTCACCCTCGGCTTCGGCGAGATGATCCGCATCATCCTCATCAACTGGCAGGATTTCACCGGCGGCCCGAACGGCATCGGCAGCATCCCGAAGATCAGTTTCTTCGGCCTGCCGATGGAGCGCAATGCGCCGGCGGGCGAGGAGACCTTCGCCACGTTCTTCAACCTGGATTTCAGCAGTTCGCAGCGCGTCTACTTTCTCTACTACGTGATCTTGGTGCTGGCGCTGATCACCAACTTCGTGACGATTCGGCTGCGCAAGCTGCCGATCGGGCGTGCCTGGGAGGCTTTGCGCGAGGACGAAACCGCCTGTCGCGCCCTCGGCATCAACCCGGTGAACACCAAGCTGACGGCCTTCGCGATCGGCGCCATGTTCGCCGGCTTCGCCGGTTCCTTCTTCGCGACCCGGCAGGGCTTCGTCAGCCCAGAGAGCTTCGTGTTTGGCGAATCCGCGGTCATCGTTGCAATCGTCGTGCTGGGCGGCATGGGAAGCCAGGTCGGCGTCGCGATTGCGGCGCTCATCCTGGTTGGCCTGCCCGAAGTGATGCGTGAATTGTCGCTCTATCGCATGCTGTTTTACGGAATGGCCATGATCCTGATCATGCTGTGGCGTCCGAAGGGGCTGCTGGCCCATCGCGAACCGACGATCCAGCTTGGTCGCGACGTCCATCGGAGCGCCAAGACATGAGCGCCGCGACGCAGGAGAAGCAGTTTGCCGCCGCCGGCGCGTTGCTGTCGGTGGAGCATCTGACGATGCGGTTCGGCGGCCTGGTCGCGGTCGACGATGTGGGTTTCACCGCGCGGCGCGGCGAGATTACCGGCGTCATCGGTCCTAACGGCGCCGGAAAGACCACGCTGTTCAACTGTATTACCGGCTTCTACAAGCCGACGGTCGGGCGCATGACCCTGCACCGTGACGGTGCGGATTCCCTCTACCTCGAGCGGATGGACGGGTATCTGATCGGCCAGCGGGCCAAGGTGGCGCGAACGTTCCAGAACATTCGGCTTTTTGCCGGCATGTCGGTGCTGGAAAACCTGATGGTGGCGCAGCACAACAAGCTGATGCGCGCTTCCGGATTCACCTTCCTCGGACTGGTCGGGATGCCGGTCTACCGGCACGCCGAAGCAGCAGCGAAGAAGAAGGCCGTCGAGTGGCTGGAACGGATCGGCCTCATCGACGTCGCCGACCAGCCTGCCGGCAGCCTTCCCTACGGCGACCAGCGCCGCCTGGAGATCGCCCGTGCGATGTGTACCGATCCGGTGCTGTTGTGCCTGGATGAACCGGCCGCGGGCCTCAATCCGCGGGAATCCGGCGAACTCAACCAGCTGCTCCTGGACATCCGCAACGCCTTCGGGATTGGCCTGCTGCTCATCGAGCACGACATGAGCGTCGTCATGCAGATCTCCGATCACATCATCGTCCTCGATTACGGCCGGAAGATTTCCGATGGGACCCCGGCCGAGGTGCGCAGCGATCCGAACGTGATCCGCGCCTATCTGGGCGAAGCCGACGAGGACGAGGTATGAGCGACGCCATGCTGAAGATTTCCGGCGTGCATACCTATTACGGCCACATCGAGGCCCTGAAGGGCATCGATGTCGAGGTCAATGCCGGCGAGATCGTCACGCTGATCGGCGCCAACGGTGCCGGCAAGTCCACCCTGCTGATGACGATTTGCGGCACCCCGCGGGCCCGCGAGGGCTCGATCGTGTTCGAAGGTGCAGACATCACGCGCCGGCCGACCTACGAGATCATGCAGATGGGCATCGCCCAGTCGCCGGAGGGGCGGCGGATCTTCCCGCGCATGACGGTGATGGAGAACCTGCGGATGGGCGCCTTGCACGCCGATCCGAAGGTGTTCGACGAGGACCTGCAGCGGGTCCTAGCGATGTTCCCGATCCTCGAGAAGCGCCAGGGGCAGCGCGGCGGCACCCTGTCGGGCGGCGAGCAGCAGATGCTGGCCATTGCCCGGGCGCTGATGAGCCGGCCGCGGCTGCTGCTGCTTGACGAGCCGTCGCTGGGCCTGGCGCCGCTGATCGTGAAGCAGATCTTCTCGATCGTCCGCGAGATCAACCAGCAGCAGAAGGTCACGGTCTTCCTGGTGGAGCAGAATGCCAATCACGCCCTGAAGTTGGCGCATCGGGGCTATGTCATGGTCAACGGCAAGATCACGCTCTCGGGGACCGGCAAGGAACTCTTGAGCAACGCCGAGGTGCGCGCCGCCTATCTCGAGGGCGGAAGTCATTGACGGCGGGGATGTAGGCGGATGGAACAGTTCAATATCGCCGAATATGTCGGGATCACCGGCGTCCTGTTCGGGCTGGGTGCCTTCCTGATGGGGCAGGCGATCGCCGAGACCTGGCGACCGGCCTGGCAGAACGTGGCCTATGGCTTTGTTCTGGCTGCATTCAATCACTTCATGGATTGCGCGCTGTTCGGCGGCGAATGGACCTCGGTTGCCCATTATCTGCTAGACGCGATCTTCATCATCGTGGTGTCGCTGTTTGCCCACCGGGTGACCGTCGCCCGCAAGATGGTGGCGCAGTACCCGTGGTTGTACGAGCGGAGCGGATTGCTGGGCTGGCGGGAGCGGTCCGGGACGGACGTACAGGCTTGATAGCGCAACCAAAGCAGCTGTTTATCACGAAGTTTTGCGGGCCGAAGCGGGTTGACCGGGCCGCAGACGTAAGCAAGACTACGGCAACCCGATGGTCGAACAACCCAACCGGGCAACAACAAAGTCTACGAGAGGGAAATATGTTCAAGAAACTCGTCACCACGACGGCGCTCGTGGCAGCGGTCGCTGCCGGTGCTGCCGTCTTCGGCTCGTCGGCGAATGCCGACGATATCACCATTGCTGTCGCCGGTCCGATGACCGGTGATCTGGCTGCCTTCGGCGAGCAGCTTCGTCGCGGCTCGGAGATGGCGGTGAAGGACATCAATGCCGCCGGCGGCGTGATGGGCAAGCAGCTGAAGCTTGAAGTCGGCGACGACCAGTGCGACCCGAAGCAGGCCGTGCAGGTTGCCAACGATCTGGTGAAGAAGGGCGTGGTCTTCGTGGCCGGTCACTTCTGCTCGGGCTCGTCGATCCCGGCTTCCGCGGTTTATGCCGAGGAAGGCGTTCTGCAGATGACCCCGGCTTCGACCAATCCGAAGTTCACCGACGAAGCGCCGAACGGCGCGAAGACGATTTTCCGGACCTGCGGTCGCGACGACAAGCAGGGCTCGTTCGCCGGCCCGTGGCTGGCAAAGAGCTATGCCGGCAAGAACATCGCCATCCTTGACGACAAGTCGGCCTATGGTCAGGGTCTGGCCAATGAAACGCAAAAGAACCTCGAGGCTGCGGGTGGGAAAGTCGCCTTGCGCGAGACCTATACCCAGAAGGAGCCGGACTTCTCGGCTCTGATCTCGAAGCTGAAGGACGCGAAGATCGACGCGGTCTACATCGGCGGCTATCACAACGATGCCGGACTGATGATGCGTCAGGCGCGTGAACAGGGCCTGAAGGCCGACTTCATTTCCGGCGATGCGCTGAACACCGCCGAATTCTGGTCGATCTCGGGCCCGGCCGGTGAAGGCATGCGCTTCTCCGACGCGGCTTCGGCGATCAACCTCGACTCTGCCAAGGCGGTCGTTGCCGAGTTCAAGGCGGACAACTACTCGCCGGAAGGCTACACGCTGAGCTCCTATGCCGCGATCCAGGCATGGGCCGCTGCGGCGACCAAGGCCGGCACGACCGAGGGTGCGAAGGTGGCGGAGACGCTCCGCGCCAACACCATCCCGACCGTGATCGGCGACCTGTCGTGGGACGACAAGGGCGATCTGACCAAGGTGAACTACGCCTGGTTCATCTGGCACGATGGCAAGTACGACCAGGAGCCGCTGAACTAAGCAGCAGCCGGTCGTTTCGATCTGGAGCCCGGGCCTAAAGCCCGGGCTTCTTTTTGCCCGGAATCCTCACAGATTGTGGTTGGCGGCCGGGTCGGACCGGAGATATGGTATGCCCTCGTTGGATCGGGGTTGGGTACGGGATATCTGAGCGGCCATGGCGGATTCCAGGGAAACCATCGCAATCGCGAGCGATCACGCCGGGTTCGAGCTCAAGGCGGCGCTGAAGAGCGAACTGGCGGAACAGGGCTATGCGGCGCTCGACCTGGGGACGGAGACGACCGCCTCGGTTGATTACCCGGATTTCGCCGACCGCCTCGCCGCCGCCCTCAAGGACGGACGCGCCCGGCGCGGTATCCTGATCTGCGGCACCGGGATCGGCATCTCGATCGCCGCCAACCGGCACCGGCACATTCGGGCCGCCCTGGTCCATGACGTGACCTCCACCCGCCTGACCCGCCAGCACAACGATGCGAATGTCCTGTGCCTCGGCGCCCGGCTGATCGGCGGGGATGTCGCTAAGGACTGCTTAAAGGTGTTTTTGGGAACAGAATTCGAGGGGGGGCGTCACCAGAATCGCGTCGCCAAACTGGGCTAGCTGTGCCGACGGGGCGCGCGCCCGGACCCCATTGGGATGACGAGAGGGACGATAGGACCATGACCAGCAGCTTCCGACCGATGCCCGGCTTCTTCGACATGTCGCTGAAGGATCGCGACCCCGCCGTGTTCAAGGCGGTGGGCGAGGAACTGCAGCGCCAGCAGGATCAGATCGAGCTGATCGCCTCGGAGAACATCGTCTCGCGCGCCGTGCTCGAGGCCCAGGGCTCGGTCCTCACCAACAAGTATGCCGAGGGCTATCCCGGCAAGCGCTATTACAGCGGCTGCGACTATGTCGACGTCTCCGAGCAGCTCGCGATCGATCGGGCGAAAAAGCTGTTCAACTGCAGCTTTGCCAACGTCCAGCCGCATTCCGGCGCCCAGGCGAACCAGGGCGTCTTCATGGCGCTGCTCCAGCCCGGCGATACCTTCATGGGCCTGAACCTGGCCGCCGGCGGCCACTTGACCCATGGATCGCCGGCCAACCAGTCGGGCAAGTGGTTCAAGGTCGCTCCCTACACCGTGCGACCGGATACGCTCACCATCGACATGGACGAGGTCGCGAAGCTGGCGAAGGAGCACAAGCCGAAGCTGATCCTGGCCGGCGGCTCCGCCTATCCGCGCTTCTGGGACTTTAAGCGGTTTCGCGAGATCGCGGATTCGATCGGTGCCTATTTCATGGTCGACATGGCGCATTTTGCCGGCCTGGTTGCGGCCGGCGTGCATCCTAGCCCGTTCCCCCACGCCCATGTAGTGACGACGACGACCCACAAGACCCTGCGCGGACCGCGCGGCGGCATGATCCTCGCGGATGACGAGGATTTCGGGAAGAAGATCAACTCGGCGGTGTTTCCCGGTTTGCAGGGCGGCCCGCTGGAACACGTGATTGCCGCGAAGGCGGTGGCCTTCGGCGAGGCGTTGCGGCCGGAATTCAAGGTCTATGCCCAGCAGGTGGTCGAGAACGCCAAGGCCCTCGCCCAGGTCCTGGTCGAAGGCGGCTATGCGATCACCACGGGTGGTACCGACAACCACTTGATGCTGGTCGATCTGCGGCCGAAGAAGCTGACCGGCAAGGCGGCCGAACTCAGCCTCGAACACGCCCGGATCACCTGCAACAAGAACGGCATACCCTACGACACCGAGAAGCCGATGATCACCTCCGGCATCCGGCTCGGAACGCCGGCGGGAACGACGCGGGGTTTCGGCGTGGCGGAATTCAAGGAAGTCGGCAAGATGATCTGCCGGGTGCTGGACGGCCTGGCGAGCAATCCGAACGGCAACAACGCGGCCGAGGCGCAGGTGCGGGAAGAAGCGCTGCATCTCTGCCGTCGATTCCCGATCTACAACGGCTGATCGGGCGGGACTGAGGGGGAAGGGACCATATGCGCTGCCCGTTCTGCGGCAATGAAGATACGCAGGTTAAGGATTCCCGGCCGACCGACGACAACGCGGCAATCCGCCGGCGGCGGCAGTGCACCAATTGCGGCGCGCGGTTCACCACCTTCGAGCGGGTGCAGCTGCGTGAACTCGTGGTGGTGAAGAGCAACGGGCAGCGGGAACCCTTCGACCGGGACAAGCTGATGCGTTCGATGCAGGTATCGCTGCGTAAGCGGCCGGTGGACACCGAGCGGCTGGAGCGGGTGGTGAACGGGATCGTCCGGCGGCTGGAGAGCTCCGGCGAGAACGAAATCCCGACCAATGCGATCGGCGAGGCGGTGATGGACGCCCTGGCCAATCTGGACAAGGTCGCCTACGTGCGTTTCGCCTCGGTCTATCGCAATTTCCGCGAGGCGAAGGACTTCGAAACCTTCGTCGGCAAGCTTGGCGGCGACGGCGACTGACGCTCTCGACACCGCTCACCTTCGGGCTGCGCTGAACCTCGCGGCGCGGGGTCTCGGGCGAGTCTGGCCGAATCCCGCCGTTGGCTGCGTCCTCACCGATGCCGCCGGCCATGTCGTCGGCCGGGGCTTCACCCAGCCGGGCGGACGGCCGCATGCCGAGACCGAGGCCCTGCGCCAGGCGGGGGCCGCCGCCCGCGGCGGTACCGCCTATGTGACCCTGGAGCCCTGCGCCCATCACGGGCAGACGCCGCCCTGCGCCGTGGCCTTGGTCGCCGCCGGGATCTCGCGCTGCGTAGTCGCCCTGGAGGACCCGGACCCCCGGGTGGCCGGGCGGGGCGTTGCCCTGCTGCGCGCGGCCGGGATCGCGGTCGACTGCGGCCGCCTCGCCGCCGCCGCCCGGGAGCTCAACGAGGGCTTCCTGCTCCGGGTGATGGCCGGCAGGCCCCTGCTGGCTCTCAAGCTCGCCAGCAGCCTCGACGGCCGGATTGCGACCCGGTCCGGCGAGAGCCGGTGGATCACCGATGAGGCCGCCCGCGCCCGGGGGCACCTGCTGCGCGCCAGCCACGACGCCATCCTGGTCGGCAGCGGCACCGCCCTGGCGGACAACCCGGCGCTGACCTGCCGGTTGCCGGGCCTGACGGCGCGGTCGCCGGTGAGGATCGTGGTGGATTCGCGGTTGCGGACGCGGTTTGACGGCAATCTGGCGGATCGCAGCGGCCGTCCGACATGGCTGGTGACGGGGCCCCGCCATGATCCGGCCAGGCTAAAGCCCTATTGGGATGCCGGTTTCGAGGTGCTGGAGGTCGGGCTGGGCGCCGACGGCCGCCTGGACCTCGCCGAGGCCGCCGCCGCCCTCGGGCAGCGCGGCCTGACGCGGGTGCTGGTCGAAGGCGGTGCCACGGTCGCGGCGGCGTTTCTCCGGGCCGATCTAGTGGATCGCCTGCATTGGTTCCGCGCCCCCGGACTGATCGGCGGAGACGGGCTGGCGGCGATCGGCGAAATGGGCTTGGATAGGCTGGAACTCATGCCCAGGTTCACGCCGGTGGACGGGGCGGAGGGGCAGGGAACCGCACCGGAAACCTATCGGCGTATCTCTCAGAAATTGCTTGAGTAAATTCTGTTAACTATCTGAGTTTAAATAATGTTCACTGGAATTGTCACCGACCTTGGTGCGGTCGCCGAGGTTCGGCCGGGCCCAGTCACCCGCGTCGTGATCAAGACGGCCTATGATACCGGCAGCCTGGATCTCGGTGCCTCGGTGGCCTGCAACGGCTGCTGCCTGAGCGTGGTCGAGAAGGGGCAGGGTTGGCTGGCGTTCGAAGCCAGCCAGGAGACGCTGAACGTCACGACGCTCGGCGACTGGCGGCCGGGAACCAGGATCAATCTCGAGCGGGCGCTCAAGGTCGGCGACGAACTGGGCGGGCACCTGGTCAGCGGCCATGTCGACGGGATCGGCACGATCCACAGCGTCCGGCCCGAGGGCGGCAGTTTCCGGATCACGATCGATGCGCCGGAGAATCTGGCCCCTTTTCTCGCCCCGAAAGGCTCGATAACGGTCGACGGCATCTCGTTAACCGTCAACGAGGTCGAGGGGCGGCGGTTCGGCGTCAATATTATCCCTATTACCCAAGAGGTTACCAATCTGGGCCAGGCGGAGCCCGGGCGGCGCGTGAACCTGGAAATAGATCTGATCGCACGATATGTTGCGCGCCTCCTAGGAAAGGACAGAGCTTGAGTTTCGAAGACATCAAATCCTCGACCGCCGAGATCATCGCCGACGCCAAGGCCGGCAAGATGTTTGTGCTGGTGGACGACGAGGAGCGCGAGAATGAGGGCGATCTGGTCATCCCGGCGCAGATGGCGACGCCGGAGATCATCAATTTCATGGCCAAGCACGGCCGCGGGCTGATCTGCCTGTCTCTGGAACGCCAGCGGGTGGAGCATCTCGGCCTGCCACTGATGTCGAGCCGCAACGGCACCCGGCACCAGACCGCCTTCACGGTCTCGATCGAGGCCCGCGAAGGCGTGACGACAGGCATCTCGGCCCATGATCGGGCCCGCACGGTCCAGATCGCGATCGATCCGAAGGCGGGGCCCGGCGACATCGTGACCCCGGGCCACGTCTTCCCCCTGGTCGCGCGGGACGGCGGCGTTCTGGTGCGGTCCGGCCATACCGAGGCGGCCGTGGATATCGCGCGCCTCGCCGGCCTCAACCCCGCCGGGGTGATCTGCGAGATCATGAACGAAGACGGCACCATGGCGCGCCGCGACGATCTCATCAAGTTCGCGCAGTACCACAACCTGAAGATCGGCACGATCGCCGACCTGATCGCCTATCGCCGGCGCTACGATCGGATCGTCGAGCGCACCATCGAGACCAATTTCGAGAGCCGCTTCGGCGGCGATTTCAAGCTCTACGTCTATACCAACCGGATTGCCCATTCCGAGCACGTGGCCCTGGTCAAGGGCGATCTCCACACCGACGATCCGGTCCTGGTTCGGATGCACGCCATGAGCGTGCTGGATGACGTTCTTGGCGACGCCAAGTCCGGCCGCAGCGGCGAACTCACCTCAGCCATGCGACTGATCGGTGATGAAGGGCGCGGCATAGTCGTCCTGATCCGCGAGCCGCTGCCGACGTCCCTGTCCGATGCCGTCAGCGCGCGGTCCCTGGGCCGGGAGCAGGGCACGCGCAAGCTGGCCGCCGCCCAAAGCCACGGGCCCCGGGAGCTTCGCGACTACGGCGTCGGGGCGCAGATCCTGCTCGATCTCGGCGTCCGGCGGATGGTGCTCCTGACCAACCACAAGAAGACGATCATCGGGCTCGAAGGCTACGGCCTGTCGGTCGAGGGCGAGCGGGCCATTCCGTTCGACCCGTCCTAGGGAGTCGGCGATGGCAAGAAAGCCCCATATCATGGTCGTCGAGGCGAGATTCTATCAGGATATCTCCGATGCGCTGTTTGCCGGCGCGGAACGGGCGTTGAAGAAGGCTGGCGCCACTTTCGAGCGTTTTTCAGTACCCGGCGCGCTGGAAATTCCAGGTGCGATCCGCCTGGCGATCGAAGCCCAGCGCGAGGGCAAGCTGAAGCGGCCCTTCGACGGTTTCCTGGCGCTTGGCTGCGTCATCCGCGGCGAAACCTCACATTATGAAACGGTTTCCAACGAGAGCGCCCGCGGGTTGAACGCGCTGGCGATCAGATACGCGGTCTGTATCGGCAATGGCATCCTGACGGTGGAGAACGACGACCAGGCCTGGGTGCGGGCGCGGATGACCGACAAGGACAAGGGCGGCGGCGCGGCAGAAGCGGTGATGGCGCTGATCGCCATCAAACACGAACTGGGCCTCACTTCATGACCGCCGAAAAGGCCGAAAGCCAGGCTGAGCGCGGGAAGCGCCTGGCCATGGAACGGCGCGCGGCACGCCTTGCCGCCGTGCAGGCGCTCTATCAGCTGGAGATCGGCGGGGGCAAGCCCGAGGCGATCATTCGAGAATTCGCCGATCACCGCATCGGCCGGTCGGTCGATGGTGTCGACCTGCCGATGGCGGATCGCAAGCTTTTCAGCAGCGTGGTGCTCGGGGCCTCCGCCCATCTCAAGGATCTGGACGACATGATCGCGGGAGCGCTGACCGAGGATTGGTCGGTCGAGCGCCTGGAATCCATTCTGCGGGCGGTGCTGCGCTGCGGCGCCTATGAACTGGCCCATCGTCCGGATATTCCGCCGAAAGTAACGATCAGCGAATACATTGCCGTCTCCGACGCCTTCCTCGGCGACAAGGAGACCGGACTGGCGAATGGCGTCCTCGACCAGATTGCCCATGCGCTGCGCCAGGACGACATGGGCAATGGCGAGAAGGACCCGTCGGGTGTCGAGCGGACCCCGTCTTCCCGGTGAATTCGACCTGATCCATCGCTACTTCGCGCCGCTGGCTGCGAAGATGGAAGGCGCGCAGGGCCTGACCGACGACGCCTGCACCTATCTGCCGCCGCCTGGCCAGGAACTGGTGCTGACGGCGGATGCACTGGTCGCCGGCATTCATTTCCTGCAAGGCGATCCGCCGGACCTGATTGCCCGGAAAATGCTGCGGGTGAACCTGTCGGATCTGGCCGCCAAGGGCGCAACGCCGGTCGGCTACCTGATGACGACCGGCCTGTCGGACGACGTCGACGAGGCATGGGTCGCGAAGTTCGCCGCGGGCCTGGCGGCTGACCAGGAGACCTACGGCATCGCCCTGATGGGGGGCGATACCATCGCCCAGCCGGGCCCGCTGACCTTGTCACTGACCGCCATCGGCACGATTGCTGCCGGCACGGCCATGCGCCGCCGCGGCGCGGTCGCCGGCGACCGAATCCTTGTCAGCGGCACGCTCGGCGACGGACATCTCGGCCTGAAGGTGCTGCGGGGCGGGTTGGCCGACCTCGACCGCGACCTGGCGCGGCATCTTGAACGCAGATATCACCTGCCGGAGCCGCGGGTCGGGCTCGGCCGGGCGCTGGCCTCGTCGCGCCTGGTGCATGCGGCCATGGATGTTTCAGACGGGCTGGTGGGCGATCTTGGCCACATCTGCACCGCATCCGCATGCGGCGCGGTTGTCCGGGCCGATCGCGTTCCGCTGTCGGCGGCGGCGGCGGCGGCCGTGGCGGAGGATCTCGACCTGCTGCAGGGCATCCTCACCGGGGGTGACGACTACGAGCTGCTGTTCACGGCCCCGGCCGAGGCTATCCGGGCCATCGCCGATATGGCTGCTGCTGCCGGCGTTCCGGTCGCGGATATCGGGGAAGTCGTCGCCGGCGCCGGGGTCCGCGTCCTCGATCGCGACGGCGGCGAGATCGGGGTCGGGCCGGGTGGGTACCGCCACTTCTAGAAGACCGCTCCCGCCTGCCTCAGGCGCGCGGCCGTGGTGCCGTCATTGCGGAAATGCACGCCCTTCATCCCCAGCCGCTCGGCCGCCTCGATATTGGCGATCGAATCGTCGATGAAAGCGCAGTTTTCCGCCGGCTGGCCAATGATTTCGAGCAGATGGAGATAGATTTCGGGCGCGGGCTTGGCCATCTTCAAGTGGCCGGAAACGGCGACATGCTCGAGCTGCTCCAGGAAAGGCATGATCGGCACTGTCTCGTCATAGGTTTCGCCGGACCAGTTGGTCAGGCCGTAGCAGGGGATGCCCGCGGCCTTCACTTGGCGCAACAGGGCATTGCCCTCGGGCACAAGCCCGGTCAGGGTCTCCTGGAAGCGCTCGCGGTAGGCCCGGATCAGGTCCGCATGCTCCGGGTGCCGGGCCACCCGCTCGGCGATGCCGTCGGCCCAGGGCCGGCCCAGGTCGTGCTGCCGGTTCCACTCGTGGTCGCAGATCCGTTCCAGGAATTCCCGCCGGAATGCCGGGTCCGGAATCAGTTTGCGGTACAGGTTTTCGGGGTTCCAGCCGATCAGCACATTGCCGAAGTCGAAAATCACTGCACCGATGGCCAAGTTCCGCCTCCAATCGCTTCTCGATTGCGGCAGCCTCGTATAGACTGCTGATTCATTTGGTGAATCAGCAGGGCAGGGGCCGGCCGCTTCATGAAGAAGCTTATCATCATCCTGGTGATTCTGCTGCTGTTGGGTGGCGGCGCCGGCGCGGCCTGGTGGTTCTATTTCCGACCCGACGCCGAGACCCCGACCCAGGCCGCGCCACCGCCGACGCTGACCCAGATCATCATTCCCGACAATGCCAGCAGCGCGCTGAGCGTTTCGGTCATCAAGAACGGCAAGAACCAGCGGACCTTCTTCTTCCGCCTGACGCTGATCTTCGACGCGCCGGAGAAGCAGGCACAGGCCGAGCGCATGATGCCGCTGCTGATGAACGACATCAATATCGAGCTGCACGTCCTGATGGCGCGCAAGCTGGTCGAGGAAAGTGACTTCAACCAGAAATTCATCGAGCAGCGGCTGAAGAAGGTGATCGATCGCCGCCTGGGCGACGGGGTCGTCTATCAGGTGTCGATCGCCAACATGGAAGCCGCGGATCCCGGACAGTGAACCTCAGTACGCGTCGCACGGTGTTTCTGTTGGCTTTCGCGCAGGCGCTGGCGATGACCAGCGTCTCGATCATGATCCTCACCTCCGCCCTGGTCGGACAGATCCTGGCAACCAACAAGCATCTTGCCACCCTGCCCCTGGCCCTGCAGTTCACCATGACCATGGCGGCGACACTGCCGGCCTCCTTCATCATGCGGCGGATCGGGCGGCGCAATGGCTTCATGATCGGCGCCTGCATCGGCGTCGTCGGCGGCGCCATCATGATGCTGGCGATCCGCGATGGCAGCTTTCCGCTCTTCTGCCTGGGAAACGCGGTGTTCGGCGGATTTGTCGGGTTCAATGTCTATTACCGCTTCGCCGCGGCGGAAGTGGCGAACGATGCGTTCCGGGCGAAGGCGATTTCCCTGGTAATGGCCGGCGGCGTCGTGGCGGCGATATGCGCCCGCCCGCTGGCGGAGTTCGGCCAGGACCTGATGGCGCCATATACCTTCGCCGGGGGGTTCATTTTCGTGATCGGATTGAGTGCCGCGATCCTGCTGGTGCTGATTCCCCTGCGAATGCCGATGCCGCCCGCGCCGCTGGTCAGCGACGAGGCGGCGCGACCCTTGCTGGCAGTCGTCGGCCAGCGCCGCGCCGTTGTCGCCATCGTATGTGCCATGCTGGGCTACGGGATCATGTCGTTCGTGATGACCGCAACCCCCTTGGCGATGCATTTCTGCGGCTATGAGCTCGGCAGCGGGATCGGCTTTGTCATCCAGTGGCATGTGCTGGGGATGTTCGTTCCCAGCTTCTTCACCGGCCATCTGATCCGGCGCTTCGGCGAAATGCGGATCCTGTCCTGCGGCATTGCCTGCTATGGATTGTGCATCGGCATCGGACTTTCCGGCGTCGCAATTCCGCAATTCTGGCTGACGCTGGTTCTCCTGGGCCTGGGATGGAATTTCCTCTATGTCGGCGCCACGACGCTGCTGACCAAGTGCTACAGGTCGAGCGAACGCGCCAAGGTGCAGGCCTTCAACGACTTTCTCGTGGCCGGAACCCAGGCGGTCTGCTCCTTCATCGCCGGTTCGGTGCAGCAGTGGGTCGGCTGGCAATGGGTGCTGATCGGCGCGGCGGTTCCAGCCGCGTGCATTCTGGCGACGCTGCTGTGGGGCGCAAGACCCGGCGCCCGGCCGGCAATGGCATAGAGGGATGGGGGAGGGGGATCGGTGACCGAAGACGTCCATGAAGAATATGACGACCGCATGCTCACCCTCCTGCAGATCATCTGGGGGGAGGGGTTCCTGTCCCCGGGCGGCCCGGCGGCCGTGCGGGCGATCGTGGCCGGACTTGATCTGGCGGACAAGCGGGTCCTCGATGTCGGGTGCGGCCTCGGCGGGCTCGACCAGGTCCTGGCGACGGAATTCGGCGCCAGTGTCGTCGGGGTTGATGTCGGCCACCTGATCGTGAAGCTCGGGCGCGACCGTATCGCCAAGGCCGGCCTCGCCGACCGGATTGACATAAGGCTGGTGCAGCCCGGCCCGCTGCCCTTCGCCGACGGCACCTTCGACGTCGTCTTTGGCAAGGATGCCTGGCTGCATATCCCCGACAAGACGGCGTTCTTCGCCGAAGTTCACCGCGTCCTAAAGCCCGGAGGGATCGTGACCTGCGGCGACTGGATGAAATCACCGGGCCCCTATAGCGAGGACATGCTCTACTTTTTCAAGATGGAGGGCCTGACCTACAACCTGGTGACGCTGGCGGATTACGGCCGGTTCGTTCACGCTGCCGGCTTCGACGAGCTGGTTCTGGAGGACATAACCGCGCAATATCAGGTCGGGGCGAAGGAGGAGCTCCGGCGCATGCAGGAGGAGCTTTTCACTTTACTGACGGAAAAGCTCGGCGACCGCGACCGGGACTTCTTCATCGAGGATTGGCGCAGCCTGACCGTCGTGCTGGACAAGGGCGAGCTGCGCCCGGCGAGGATGCGGGCGCGCAAGGCCGGCTGAAGACATTGGGGGGGACGCGTCGATGGACAAGTACGAGGCCGATCTCGGCAGGACCGGCGCCAACTACGAGCCGCTCTGTCCGGTCGCCTTTCTCGAACGCGCGGCCGGAATCTATCCGGACAAGGCCGCCATCATCGACGGCGATCGGGTCGTCTCTTATCGCGAGATGTGGCGCCGGTGCCGGCAGGCCGCCGACGCGCTGCGGCGCGCCGGGGTCGGGCCCGGCGATACCGTCTCGGTGCTTTCGCCCAATAGCATCGCGGCGCTGGAGATGCATTATGCGGCGCCGATGGCCGGCGGAGTCACCAATGCGATCAATTTCCGCCTCGACGCGCATACCGTTGGCTTCATCCTCGAGCACGCGGAAACCAAGGTCTTTCTTGTCGATGCCGAACTGATGCCGGTGGCCAAGGCGGCGCTGGCCGCCGTCAAATCGCCGATCGTCCTGGTCGAGATCGGCGCGCCGCAGGCTGGCCATCCCGCCGCCGGCGACGGCCAGGAATACGAGGCCTTCATCGCCTCGGGCGACGCCGCGGCGGCGATCAACTGGCCGAAAGACGAATGGCAGGCGATCGCGCTCAACTACACGTCGGGCACCACCGGCAACCCGAAGGGTGTGGTCTATCATCATCGCGGCGCCTATCTGAACGCGCTGGGCCAGGCGCTGGCCATGCAGCTCGGCCCGAACAGCGTCTATCTCTGGACGCTGCCGATGTTTCACTGCAACGGCTGGACCTATACCTGGGGGGTGACCGCGGTCGGCGGCACCCATGTCGTGCAGCGCAGCATCGTCCCGGCCGAGATCTACGCCCGGATCGAGCGCTGGGGCGTGACGCATCTCTGCGGCGCGCCCACGGTGCTGAGCATGCTGGCCTTTGCCCCCGGCAGCGAGGCGCGCAAGCTGCCCCGTGCGGTCAAGATCATGACCGGCGGTGCGGCGCCCACCAGCACCGTCATCGGCGCGATGGAGCGCATCGGGTTCACCGTCATCCACGCCTACGGGCTGACCGAAACCTACGGCCCGGCGACGCTCTGCGAGTTCCAGGGGGATTGGGCCGCATTCGACCTGCCGCAGCGGGCATCGCTGATGGCGCGCCAGGGCGTCCGCTACATCACCGCCGCCGGCCTCCAGGTCGTCGACCCGGCGAGCGGCACGGTACAGCCGGCCGACGGCCAGGCGATGGGCGAGATCGCGCTGCGCGGCAATACGGTGATGAAGGGCTATCTCAAGAATCCCAAGGCCACCGCCGAGGTCTTCCGCAACGGATGGTTCCGCAGCGGCGATCTCGGCGTCATGCATGCCGACGGCTATGTCGAGGTCAAGGACCGGTCGAAGGACATCATCATCTCCGGCGGCGAGAACATCTCCTCGCTGGAGATCGAGGAGATCATCTCGCGCCATCCCGCCGTGCGCGAGGTCGCCGTCGTGGCCAGGCCGGATGCGCATTGGGGCGAGACCCCCTGCGCCTTCGTCGCCTTCCGCGATGGCGCGGCGGCGCCGACCGCCGATGAACTGGGACTTTGGTGCAAGGAGAACATGGCGGGATTCAAGCGGCCGCGGCACTTCGTGTTCGGTGAGCTGCCGAAGACGGTGACCGGCAAGGTGCAGAAGTATCTGTTGCGGGAACGCGCGCGCGAGGTCTGAGACCGGTTCCGCCGGGCGCCGTCGGTCAGCCGTCGACCCCGGCCGCGAAGGCGGGCGCCGAGGCGCCCAGGGCCGCGCGCACGGCCCGCGCAAGCTCTTCCTGGCGATAGGGCTTGGCGAGCAGCTGATGTGCCGAGGCGGCGCTGCTCTTGCGATCGAGCGGATCGCCGGGGAAGCCGGACGTCAACAGCACCTTCAGGTCCGGCCGCAGCCGGCGGGCGATGTCGGCGAGATCGATCCCGTCGAGCGCCCCCGGCATGATGATGTCGGTCAGCAGGAGGTCGACATGGTGCCCGGAATTCTCGAGCACGGAAAGGGCGGCCTCCGCATTCTCCGCAGCGATCACCTGGTATCCGAGTCCAACCAGCTGCACCGTCACGGTCTCGCGCAGGCTGGCATTGTCCTCGACCACCAGGATGATCTCGGTACCTGTCGGCGCCGCGGACGGCTCGGGCGACCGCAGCGGCGCCGACTTGGCGTCGCCGGCCGCCACCCGGGGCAGGTAGATGGCGATGGTGGTGCCGCGGTCGACCTCGCTGTGCACCCGTATGTGTCCCTGCGACTGCTTGACGAAGCCGTAGACCATGCTGAGGCCGAGGCCGGTGCCGTGGGCAAGCCCCTTGGTGGTGAAGAACGGCTCGAACATCTTTGCCTGCACGTCCGCGGTCATCCCGACGCCGGTGTCGCTGACCTCCATCACCACGTAGTCGTCGGAAGGAATGTCCAGGAAATCCTTGGGGCGGGAATTCTTCAGGTGGACGTTGCGGGTGGTGATCCGCAGGCGGCCGCCATTCGGCATGGCGTCGCGGGAGTTGTTGGTGAGGTTGAGGATGCAGGTGTCGAACTGCGTGCCGTCGATGAGGACCGGCCAGAGGGCCGGCGCGGCCTCGAGCTCGATCGAGATGTCCTCGCGCAGGGCCCTCTCGATCAGCGGCAGCGTGTCGGCGATGCGCTCGTTGAGGTCGGTCGGCTGCGGGTCGAGCGGCTGGCGGCGGGCAAAGGCCAGGAGGCGCTGGGTGAGTTCCGCGCCTTTCAGGGCGCCGTTCATCGCCCCCTCGACCAGCTTCTGCATCGCGGCCTGCTCGGCCAGATCCTCCTTCAGCATGTCGAGGTTGCCCATGATCACCGCGAGGTAGTTGTTGAAATCATGGGCGACGCCGCCGGTCAGGTTGCCGATCGCCTCCATCTTCTGGGCCTGGGCCAGCAGCGCCTCGGTGCGCTTGCGCTCGGTGACGTTCAGGCCGATGCCGCCGACCGCCGTCACCCGTCCCGCGGCGTCGTGGATCGGGAACTTGATGTCGATGTACCATTCCGCCTCGGCGCCGTAGCCGTACTGGATCTGCTGCACCTGGGTGCGATTGCTGGCGATGACGTCCTGTTCCAGGGCGACCACCGCCTGGTGGCCGGGCGTCGCCGCGATATCCAGGGTGGTGCGCCCGATGATGTCCTTTGCCGGCAGCCCGAGATACTGCTCGCTGCGCGGATTGACCAGCAGGTAGCGGCCGTCCAGGTCCTTGACCGACATGGTGACCGGCGCATTCTGCAGGAAGCCGCGCAGCCGCGCCTCGCTGCGCTGCAGATCCAGGGTCAGGGCATGCAGCCGCTGCTGCGTGCGTTTCGCCAGGCGGTTGGTGCGGATCAGCCAGAAGATGAAAAGGAGGCTGGCGGCGGCGAGCACGACCGCCGCCACTCCCGTTCGGACGACACTCTGGCGAAAGCCCTGGACAAGCTGGTCCTTGCGCTGGGCGTTGATGCTCATGGCGGTCCCGGACATGCCGTCCAGCGCCGGCCCGATGCCGCGGAAGATCCCGTCCAGCCGCGACAATGCGGCCGGCGTCAGGCGCGGCCCCGGCTCCGACCCCAGGATCGGTCCCGCGGCGGCGATGGCCGCATCCAGCGCGGCGATGGCGGCCTGGAAGTCCGGCAGGCTGCCCAGCGTCCGCTGGGTGGCGTTGCTTTGCTTCAGGGTATCGGACCGGGCACCGAGGACGTCGACCGCGGTCCGCACCGCAGCCAGATCGGCGGCAGGGTCGCCGACTTCGGCCCGCAGCAGGATGTCCAGCACGGCGGCATATTCGATATTCGTCCGATAGAGGACCCAGCGGTCGTCCCCGGTGACATAGTCGAGCGCATTGCGATGCAGGGCCTGCTGGTCGAGCAGCAGCTTGAACGGGATGAGGATGAGGACGAGGTAGAGACTGGCGGCAAGGATTGCCACCCATTTGTTCCGGCGCAGCAGGGCGCCCGGCGTCGCCGCCGGCAGGACGCCGGCGGGCGCGGGAAGCGGCCCGGGCTCAGTGGAATTCGACACGGATCAGGCTCCATATGGCATAGGACTTGTACGTCTCCGTGACGTACTTCGCGTCGGTGTCGAAGGGAAACACGATCCAGAGCGGCCCCTTGTCGCGCACCGTCATCGGCTTGCCATTGCGTTCATAGGCGATCAGCGTCGATTCGCTGTCGAGCACGGCGAAGGGGATGACCACCTGGTAGTTGTTGACCGCGATAGCCGTCGCATCGCCGGCGCGGGCATGAACTGCCTTGATCAGGCTGGCGCCGGTGACCCCGGCAAAGTGCTGGACGCCGTCGGTCCAGGGCGTGGTCGTCTCGATCTCGCTGCGCCCCAGGGCCTGGATCTCGGCCATGGACAAGGTGATGGTCGTTGCGGCGGCGGTGTCGGTGATCGTGAGGGCTGGACCGTCGGCGGCGAGTCCGGTGGGTCGCAACGTCATCAAGACGGTCGCCAGCGCGATCAAAGCGGCATGCCCGGGTTTCGGCGGGGATCGGCGTCCGGCGGGGCGGGCGGGAGCGATCTGCTGCGATTTCCACATGTCCGGCACTGCCATGCGATGCAGGGTCCAAGCTACCCCAGCCGCCGGATTCGGAGAAGCCGAAGTTGGCGCCGGCCGGGATGTCGGGTCGGCTGCGCCCGTCATTGCTTTCACCCAATGATTTCAGTATGTTCCGCCGACTTTGCGTCGCCGGGGCGGTGGGCGGATGATTCGGCCGCGCCCGGCTCCTTGAAAAACTCAAATGGGATGAAGGGGTTACCGAGATGAACCCGAGTTTGTACTGGCTGGTGATCGCCGCGGGCGCACTGGCTCTGGTCTATGGCGTGGTTGCCACCCGGCAGGTGCTGGCGGCCTCGGCAGGTAATCAGCGGATGCAGGAGATTGCCGCCGCCATCCAGGAAGGCGCCGGCGCCTATCTGAACAAGCAGTACACCACGATCGCCATTGTCGGCGTGGTCGTCGCCGCGGTCCTCGCCTGGTTCCTTTCGTTCTATTCCGCCGTCGGCTTCGTCATTGGCGCGGTCCTCTCGGGGGCCGCCGGATATGTCGGCATGAACGTCTCGGTGCGCGCCAACGTGCGGACGGCGGAAGCCGCCCGCCAGGGCCTCGCCCCGGCACTCGCCATCGCGGCGAAGTCGGGCGGCATTACCGGGTTGCTGGTGGTCGGCCTGGGCCTGCTGGGCGTTGCCGGCTACTACATGTTCCTCCGCAGCAGCGGTCTCGAAATGCGCCCGATGCTCGAGGCCCTGGTCGGCCTGTCCTTCGGCGCCTCGCTGATCTCCATCTTCGCCCGCCTCGGCGGCGGCATTTTCACCAAGGGCGCCGACGTCGGCGCCGATCTGGTGGGCAAGGTCGAAGCCGGCATTCCCGAGGATGATCCGCGCAACCCGGCCGTGATCGCCGACAAATTCGGCGACAATGTCGGCGACTGCGCCGGCATGGCGGCGGATCTGTTCGAGACCTTTGCCGTCACGGTCGTGGCGACGATGCTGCTGGGCAGCATCTTCTTTGCCGATGCCCTGCAGCAGGAACAGATGATGCTGTTTCCGCTGCTGGTCTGCGGCGTGGGCGTGGTTAGCTCCGTGGTCGGCATGCTGTTCGTCCGGCTCGGTGCCAGCCAGAACATCATGGGCGCCCTCTATAAGGGCCTGATCGCCGCCGGCGTCATCTCGATCGTGCTGATCGCCGGCGTCATCCAGTCGACCCTCGGATTCTCCACGGTGTTCAACGCGGGCGAGCTTGCGATCACCGGCGGGGACCTGTTCTGGTGTGCGGTCGTCGGATTGGCCGTGACCGGCCTGCTGGTCTGGATCACCGAGTATTACACCTCGACCTCATACCGCCCCGTGCGCAGCGTCGCACAGGCGTCGACGACCGGCCATGGCACGAACATCATCCAGGGCCTGGCGGTTTCCATGGAAGCCACGGCTCTGCCGGTGATCGTGATCTGCGCGGCGATCATCGCCGCCTATTCGCTGGCCGGTCTCTACGGCATCGCCACGGCGGCAACGACGATGCTGTCGCTGGCCGGCATCGTCGTCGCCCTGGATGCCTACGGCCCGGTGACGGACAATGCCGGCGGCATCGCCGAAATGTCGGAGCTGCCGAAGGAAGTCCGCAAGGTTACCGACGCGCTTGACGCTGTCGGTAACACCACCAAGGCGGTGACCAAGGGCTATGCCATCGGTTCCGCGGCGCTGGCGGCCCTCGTGCTCTTCGCCGCCTACACGGAGGACCTGAAGCACTACTTCCCGGATCTGAGCGGGACGATTTCCTTCCAGCTCAACAATCCCTACGTGGTCATCGGGCTCTTCATCGGCGGCGCCATGCCCTTCCTGTTCGGCGCCCTCGGCATGATGGCGGTCGGCCGCGCGGCCGGTGCCGTCGTCGTCGAGGTTCGGCGTCAGTTCAAGGAAATCAAGGGCATCATGGAAGGCACGGCCAAGCCGGAATACGGCCGGGCCGTGGCCATGCTGACAACGGCGGCGATCAAGGAAATGATCGTTCCGTCGCTGCTGCCGATCCTCGCGCCCATTGCCTTGTACGTGGTGATCCGGTTCGTCGCCGGCCAGGCCGAAGCCTTCATCTCGCTTGGCGCGATGCTGCTCGGCACCATCGTGACCGGTCTCTTCGTTGCCATCCAGATGACGTCTGGCGGCGGCGCCTGGGACAATGCCAAGAAGTACATCGAGGACGGCCATCATGGCGGCAAGGGATCCGACGCCCACAAGGCAGCGGTTACCGGCGACACGGTGGGGGATCCCTACAAGGATACCGCCGGGCCGGCCATCAATCCGATGATCAAGATCACGAATATCGTGGCCTTGCTGCTGCTGGCCGCCCTCGCGGCCTGACGGCCTCCGATCGGTCTTCGAAAATCAAACCCCGGCGGAGCGATCCGCCGGGGTTTGTGTTTTCGCGGAATGCAATGTCGCCTCAGTAGGGCGTGGACTTCTTCCCGGAGCTGTTGAAGCGCCCGAGATTGCCGAGCAGCTGCTGCAGGATGGTGAGGTCGTTCCCCTGGGTCGGCGTCACGCGCTCGACCGATTCGACCAGGCGGCCGTCTTCCAGGCCGTAGATCTTCATGTCCTGAACGATATCCTGGTCGTCAAACGAGATCGACAGGACCTCCTGGTCGATCACGTCCGGATCGAGGAAGGCGATCGACTGGGTCTTCTTCGAGACGTAATACCAAGTGCCGCCGCCGAACGGGGAGGTGGTCGAGGGCGAACCCAGGAGCTGCGTTACGCGGGTCTTGTCGTCGACGCCGGGGTTGATCTGCACCACCTGGTCGGGGTCCGGAAGATTGCCGTGCGTCTCGATCGCGGGCGTGCAGGCGCCCAGGGACATGCCGCTTGCGAGCAGCAGCGCGCAGGCCATTCCGGCTTCGCGCAACCGCCTCAATTGCGGGAAACCTGACGTCATGGTTGACGAACGTCCATGGTCGCTTAAATCCTTGTCATGCCGCCGTCAACTTGCGAATCATGCCTTGATGCGCCTAGGGTTGTCAGGTCGGCTTGGTGTTCGGCGCAAGATTGCATCGGCCCCCAACCCTGTCAAGGAGGGCGCCTGTGCCGGAAAGCCCGCTGGGAAAACTCATCAAGAAGTCGCTGGGCGGCCCCAGCGACCGTGACGCCGTGGCGCAAAAGCTCTATGGGTCGGTGGTCACGCAGGCCCGCCGGCCGGAGTTCTATGCGAATTACGGGGTTCCGGATTCCGTTGACGGCCGCTTCGAACTGGTGGCGCTGCACGCCTTCCTGCTGTTCCAGCGCCTGAAGGACCAGGGCGCCAAGAGTGCTGCGGTCAGCCAGGCGGTCTATGACATAATGTTCCGGGACATGGATGCCTCGGTCCGCGAGCTTGGCGCCGGCGACCTCGGCGTCGGCAAGCGGGTGAAGTACATGACCGAGGCCATGGGCGGGCGCACCAAGGCCTATGAGGCGGCTTTGAGCGGGGATCCCGGGGAACTCGAGGCTGCGCTGCGCCGCAATCTGTTCGGTACCGTCGAGCCGACGGGGGATTCCATTACGCGCATGACCGAGTACATGCGCAATGCCAAGGCCAAACTGGCGTCGCAGCCGATCGATGCGATGATGAAGGGGACCGTCTACTTTCCAGTTGTTGCCCAGCCGTCTCCGGACTACTGATCACGGTCCAGGTCGAATTCATGAAGCAACATTCTGATTCTAAAGAATTTTCCAGATTTCTCGAGATCGACAAGATCGGCCACCGCGGGGCGCATCGGGAGATCGCAGCAACTGCCGCCGAATGTCGTGCCCTCGCGGACCGTTTCGATCTCCAGGACATAAAGGCGCTGTCTGCCGAATTGCGCCTGCGACGCGTGCGCGGCGACGCGGTGCGTCTGGAGGGCAGGATCCAAGCGTCGGTCGTCCAGACCTGCGTGATCTCGCTGCAGCCGGTCCAGGCGACCATCGACGAGGAGATCGCCGTCAATTTTGCCGATTCCCCGGAGGATGACCCGGAAGACCTGGAAATCTCCTATGACGACGACCCGCCGGAGCCGATCGTGAACGGACGCATCGATCTCGGCGAGGCCGTGGCCCAGCAGCTCGCTCTGGCTCTCGATCCCTATCCGCGGGCGCCAGGCGCCGAGATCCCTGCCGACTACAGGGGCGAATCCGCGGATTTGGTCGAGATTCCGCCGGAAAAAGGATCGACCGGCGCTGCGCCGGACACCGCTAACCCCTTCTCAGTGCTGGGAAAACTCAAGGATTAGCGGGTTTCGCCGGGGCCTGCCGTCGGACCTCCCGATGGCGTTAACCGGCTTGCTTCCGGGCTCGATATTGGCTATGAACCGCCCGATCGGCAGCGCTGCGGCTGCCATTATTTTTTGTGCGAGCTCCATCATGGCCGTTCCTAAGAAGAAAGTTTCCAAATCCCGGCGCGACATGCGCCGCAGCCACCACGCGCTGACCATCGACAAGTCGTTGGAATGCCCGAATTGTGGCGAATTGAAGCGTCCGCATCACGTGTGCGGTTCGTGCGGTTTCTATGACGGCCGTGAGGTCGCCGCGAAGCCCGAGGCGAGCGCCGCCTAACTGTCCCTGCTATAGTGCAGCCAGGAAGGAGTGAAGGGTGAGCGCCAGCCTGGCTATTTCGCTTGATGCGATGGGCGGCGACAATGCGCCCGACATGGTGGTCAGGGGCGCGGACATCGCCCGCCGGCGATTCCCCAGCGTGCATTTCCTGTTCTTTGGCGACGAAGCCCAGTTGAAGCCCTTGCTCGACCGGCTGCCGGAGCTCCGGCAGGTGAGCAGCATTCGCCACACCAATTCCGTCATCACCATGGACGACAAGCCGAGCCAGGCCCTGCGGGCTGGCCGCGGCAGCTCCATGCGCCTCGCGATCGATGCGGTGCATTCGGGCGAGGCTGCTGCTGTGGTCTCTGCGGGCAATACCGGGGCCCTGATGGCGATGGCGAAGTTCGTGCTGAAGACCATGCCCGGAATCGACCGCCCGGCGATCGCCTCGTTCTTCCCGACGATCCGCAGCGAAAGCGTCATGCTCGATCTTGGCGCCAACGTGCAATGCGATGCGAATAATCTGGTGCAGTTCGCGGTCATGGGAAATGTCTTTGCGCGCACCGTCCTGGGCGTGCGCGAGCCGACCATGGGCCTCCTCAATGTGGGTGCTGAGGAATTGAAGGGACACGACGCCGTCAAGGTCGCCAGTAGCATCCTGAAACAGGTGCCGTTGCCCGGGAAGTTCTACGGATTCATCGAGGGCGACGACATAGCCAAGGGCACGGTCGACGTCGTCGTGACCGACGGATTCACCGGCAACATCGCGCTGAAGACCATCGAGGGCACAGTGAAGCTCTACGGGCATTTCCTGCGCCAGACGTTCAGCAGTTCGCTGATGGCGCGAATCGGCTATCTGTTTTCCCGCGCGGCGATGACTGGGTTGCGCGCCCGCGTCGATCCGCGGCGGTACAATGGTGCGATATTCATGGGGCTGAACGGCATCTGCGTGAAAAGCCACGGTGGTACCGACGCCTTCGGCTTCGCCAATGCCATCGGCGTCGCCGTGGATATGGTCGTCAACGGCGCGACCGAGAAGATGAAGCAGGATTTCGCCCAGTTGATGGCCGTGCCCGGGGCGGCGGCAACCGCCGCGGCGATCTGATCATGATGCGGCGCTCGATCGTCCTGTCGGCCGGTTCCTATCTGCCGAAGACCATCGTCACCAATGAAGAACTCGCCAAGCAGGTCGAGACCAGCGACGAGTGGATCGTCAAGCGCACCGGCATCCATCAGCGCCACGTCGCCGCCGCCGGCGAACTGACCTCCGACCTGGCGGTCAAGGCGGCGGAGCAGGCCCTGCACCATGCCGGCCTGCGCGGCGCCGACATCGATGCGATATTCCTGGCGACGACCACGCCGGATCATACCTTCCCGGCGACGGCGACCCGGGTTCAGGAGCGCCTCGGGATGAAGGGCGGCTTTGCCCTGGATTTGCAGGCGGTCTGCTCCGGCTTCGTATACGCCCTGGCGGCCGCGGACAATTTCATCCGGGTCGGGCAGGTCAAGCGGGCATTGGTCATCGGTGCCGAGACATTCTCGCGGATCCTGGACTGGAAGGACCGGAATACCTGCGTGCTGTTCGGAGATGGCGCCGGCGCGGTGATCCTCGAGGCCGGCGAAGGGCAGGGGACCTCCGCGGATCGGGGCGTTCTGACCACCCATCTGTTCTCCGACGGGTCCCACTACGATCAGCTCTACGTCGACGGCGGTCCCTCGGCCACCCAGACCACCGGCGTGGTCCAAATGGAGGGCCGGGAGGTCTTCCGCCATGCAGTGGTCAATCTGGCGGCCGCGGTCGACGCCGCCATCGCCTCGACAGGTATCAAGCCGGAGGACGTGGATTGGCTGGTGCCGCATCAGGCCAATCGCCGGATCATCGACAGCATGGGCCATAAGCTCAAGCTGGCGCCGGAAAAGGTCGTGGTGACTGTCGATCGCCATGCCAATACCTCGGCCGCCTCCATCCCCCTGGCCCTGGCCGAGGCGGTCAATGACGGGCGGATCAAGCGCGGCCACCTGGTGCTGATGGAGGCCATGGGCGGCGGATTCACCTGGGGTTCGGCGCTGATTCGCTGGTGAGGCCCCCGGTTCCGGGTGTGCGTTTCAACACCGCTCTCTAATTGACTGATTTCAGAGGAAACGATACGCTCTGTCGTAGGCGGATGAAGAGTCGTTTGGTTAAGAAGAGGCGGGGGAGATGAAGGGCAATACAGTCACCCGTGCGCAACTCGCGGAAGCGGTCTACCAGGAAGTCGGCTTGTCGCGAAACGAGTCGGCCGATCTGGTCGATACCGTGCTGAACGAGATCTCCGATGCCCTGACCCGTGGCGAGAGCGTGAAGGTCTCATCCTTCGGCAGCTTTCTGGTCCGGATGAAGGGCGAGCGGATCGGGCGCAATCCGAAGACCGGCGAGGAGGTTCCCATTAAGCCGCGCCGGGTTCTGGTGTTCCGTGCGTCGCATGTCCTGAAAGAGCGCGTGAACAAGGGTGCGGGTGCGACGTCATGAGCAATGCCGAGCGTGCCCGTCAACGGGAGCAGGCCGAAGACGCGGAGCTGAAACCTTCTGCCGTGCGCCGGGCACCGGTGCGCCGGGCGGAGAAATCCGCCACCGCTTTCCGCACCATCAGCGAGGTCGCCGACGATCTTGAGGTGCCCCAGCATGTATTGCGGTTCTGGGAGACAAAGTTCCCCCAGATACGGCCCATGAAGCGGGGCGGCGGCCGGCGCTACTATCGGCCCGAAGACGTTGATTTATTAAGAACAATTCGAAATCTCCTGTACGATCAGGGCTATACGATCAAGGGCGTCCAGAAGCTGATGCGCGAAGGCGGTCTGCGGATGGGCGACGAGCCGGTTGCGGCAGGAGACGGCTTTGCCGACATGGTGGCCGATCCGCAGCTGGCGGCGGAACTAGGCCAGAAGCAGGACGTTCTCGACCTTCCGCTGTTCCGGGCGTCATTGGACGAGGGCCAGGTCCGCGAGATCAAGGCGGCGATTACCGAACTCGTCGAGCTCCGGGACCGTCTGCAGCGGGCCATCAGCGGCTAGGTCGTCCTTTATTCGATAAGTTGAGCGAGCGCCGGGAGCATCCGGCGCTCGGTTTCATTCCCGGGGTGGCCTGCTTGGCGAATGGCACGGCAAAGCCGGAATTCGGCCAAGTGGTTGACTGCATTATCCTTGCCTCGCGTGGGTTCCCTGGCTATAAGCCAACGCTTGCTGGCGCTCTTGAACCGGATGGGGACGGGGTGCGGGCGCAGGGTCGGAGCGTAGCGCAGCCTGGTAGCGCATCAGACTGGGGGTCTGGGGGTCGCTGGTTCGAATCCAGTCGCTCCGACCAAATTTCACATGATATTACATAGGGTTACTGGAATCCAAGGCAACGTTGAACTTGCCTTGCATCGATCCTGTGACGGATTCCGCCACACGGCATCTGATCCGACGGATTTCGGATCGCGGGTAGCATTTTCACTTCGCCGACGCCGATGGGGCATGACCGCGAGTTGATTCCTGTCCCGGCGGCGGCCGGCGAAGGGCGAATTTCTGTTCCCGGCTGGCCGTTCGACGCAACCAAACGGCGTGCGCGGCATTGTAGTTGATTGGACGAGCAATCCCACGCAGCACTCTAGCAGAGCTAGAACGTCTTGCGGCGCCAAGCAGCTTCAGGAGGCAATTATGTTCAATCCCACTATCAAGCGGGAATCGTTCAGACGCGCATTGTTGGCCAGTGTCCTACTGGTAGCGGGCGCCGGTATGGTTTTCGCCGATGTCAATCTGGGATCGACGGCCTTCAACAACGGGAACTACACCCGCGCCTACCAGGAATTCAAGCAGTCGGCCGACGCCGGCAATTCCGTGGCCCAGTTCATGATGGGGCGGCTCTATGCCGAGGGCCGAGGCGTCGTCCAAGACAAAGTCGCAGCCTATATGTGGTTCGACCTTTCGGCCAGCAACGGCAACAACCGCGCCATTGCCGCGCGTGATGCCGTTGCTGCGCAGATGGATTCCGATGAAATCGACCATGCCCAGGATCTCGCCGCGACATGGCGCGCCAATCGCCCATTCCTATCGGCTGGCACTGTTGCAGCCCCGGTTGCGCCCACCTTTACACCCAGCAGTGAGCCATACTCGCTGCGCAATGTGCAGGTGGCGCTCGCCAATCTCGGCTATGCGGTGGGGACGCCGGATGGCGCGATCGGGCCGAAAAGCCGCGCGGCGATCCGCGCTTATCAGGTGGATTCTGGATTACCGACCAGCGGCGAGCCGAGTTTTGCCCTTTATGAAAAGCTCCAGGCGAGCATCGCCCAGCGCAGTGGCCAGGTGGCCAATCCGGTTCCACAGGCGTCCTCCACCGTTAGCACGGCCATGGTCACCGAGGCGCAGGCCGAGCTCCGTCGGCGCGGGTACTCGATTAGCGCAATAACGGGAACCGCCGATACCGAGACCGTTGCAGCGGTGCGGGAGTATCAATCCGATGCGCGCCTCCCGGTCACCGGCGCGATCAGCGACGAGTTGCTTCAGCAGCTCCGGACAGCCAGTGCCGATAGCGGGGCCATCTACCGTGCGCAAGTGAAGCAGGTGCAGGCTTCGCTGAATGCATCGGGTTACAGTGCCGGGCCTCCCGACGGTGCCTTGGGTCCCAAGAGCCGCGCCGCCATCAGCCGTTATCAATCCGACAATGGCCTCGCGGCGACCGGCGAGGTGAATGCCGAATTGCTGACAAGTCTCGGGATCGCAAGCGCGGAAAAAGTGGCATCCTCCGCTGTCAACGCCACGACCATCCGCGACATCAAGCAGGAACTGCAGGCGCACGGCTATACCAGCGGAAACCTGAACGGCACGCTGGATACGGTGACGCAGGACGCGATCCGCGCCTATCAGACCGACGCCGGCCTTGAAGCAACCGGCGAAGCAACGCCGGAGCTGCTGCAGCATCTGCGCCGATCCAACATCCGCAATGACAGCACTGACGACGCGCAAATGGTCCTGAACATCGAGGATCAGCTGCAGCGACACGGTTATGCGGCAGGCCCAGTGGATGGCGTGATCGATGACCGCACGCGCCAGGCGATTCGCGCCTATCAAGGCGATGCCGGTCTTGCGATCACGGGCGATGCAGACGATGCTTTGTTGGCCCATCTGCAGACTTCCAACGTAAAACCACTGCCGAGCGATTCCATCGCCGAGATCCAAGGGATACTCAATCGTCTCGGCTACTTGAGCGCCGAGGGAGATGGCGTCATGGGCCCGAAATCGACCGCAGCGATCCGCCGGTATCAGGGCGACCGAGGCATAGCCGTCAACGGCTTACCGAGTGTGAAATTGCTGGCCAAGCTGCGGAAAGAACCGGCCGCCCTGCCGGGTGCCAGCGGGCTCTGATCGTGGGAAATGTCGGCAAGGCACTTCACGTCGACTCCTGACCGATTGCAGCGGTGATCAGAAGCTTCCGCCCTGGGACTCATGGTCGGAGTCGTGATGATCCGACCCCTTGCCGCGATCCGAGGTGCCGCGGTCTCGATCACTGCCGCGGTCGTCGCATTCGATATCGCCGCTCCGCAGGCAGTCGCGCAGCTTCGGGGTGGTTTCCGGGGCCGCCGGCGTGGCCGCACCATCCGCGCCCGGATGAACCCTGGGAAATTCCAGCTTCGGAGCCGTGGTGAGGTCGTAGGGCAGCTCGACGCCGGGCACGTCGGTCGCCAGCAGCAACTGGTCGATTTCCGCTTTGGTCAGCAGGCGAGGCTGGCTGAGCCCGTTGCCGGAGGTCACGGCGATCTTGGCGTTGCGGCCGATGCTGACCGCGCTCTCGGCGGTGATCCTGGCCAGGCCGACGCCGACACGTCCATCGATTACAGCAACGTCGGTTTCGGCTGCATCGGCGACGACGAACCATTCGGTACCGCGAACCGCGGAATAGGCGAGCGAGGTGCGGATCTCGAACCGGGATCCCGGCGCGGCCTTGGCAGCGATTGCGTGCAGCGTTCCCTGGCCGAATGCGAGCAGTGCGTCGCGGGCCTGCGGCGGGCTGACGGCAAAACCTTCGATCTTCAGCCGGGCATTTTCCCCCAGGGCCACGGTGGAACCGTCGGAGAAGACGATCTTCAGTCTCCCGCCGGGGCCGGTCGCGACCTCGTCGCCCGGAACCAAGGCCGTGCCGATCCGCAGGGGCAGGGTTGCGCTCTCCCGTGTAATCTCGGCGCCACCGCGCAGCTTGACGATCTGGCCGACCGGCGCGGGCTGCGTCGCTTCATCGGCGCTGACCGGCTGAGCACCCATGGGCCGGGCAACGAGGCAACATGCCAGTGCGACGGCGATCAAACGCGGAAATTTTCGCAGAAACTGAACGCGACCGGGCTTCGGCATCATTTCGTCTTTCCTGGTGCCATACTCAGTCGGTCGGGATCAAGCTGATCTGGTTCAATGCAGATCCTGAAAATCGCACAAGTTCACACGAGATTGTAGGGTCTACCTGAGTTCTTTATCATGTAAGCAATGAAAGCGCCGGTCAAGCGAAGTGGTTCGATCACTCGAGGATAGGCAAACCGATCATGCCGACAATCGCGCGCGACACGTTCCCGATCGACGTGCTCGCCATCGAATCCGAAGATCGGATCCCGATGGGGCGCCTGGGACTTTGCTGCTGCCCAGGCCACCGATTGATGCCGAGATACGTCCGGCCCGAACTCGGGAGCCTGCAGGCCGATCTCGATCGCATCGCGGCCTTTCGACCGCGCCACGTCATCACGCTGATGGAAGCCGAGGAACTGCATTACATCGGGGTACCGGCAGAGGCCTTGAGACTTGGATTTCGGCAGCGTTCCGTTTCGTGGTTGCACCTGCCAATTCCAAATCTAAGGGCTCCCACCCAGAATTTCGAAAGTCTTTGGACCACTTCCGGCGAAACAATCCGCCGATCGCTCGCTTCCGGAGAGAGTGTGGTCCTGCACTGCTATGCAGGGCTTGGCCGAACCGGTACGATCGCCGCCCGAATCCTGGTGGAGTTCGGCCTGTCGCCGGGTGCGGCAGTGGGGCGCGTGCGAGAGACGCGGCCGGGGTCGATCGAGACCAGGGAGCAGGAGTTGTACTTGTTGACCCGGGCATGGGAGCAGGCGAAGCCATCGTGACGCAGCCATGCGCGGAGGCGCAGAGGGCGGGGTCGGGTTTTCGCCGCGGGCCTTGATGGGGAGTTCTGGAATGAAGCGCTTGTTCCGATTTCGACCGGTCGCCGGATGCATCTGCCTCGGCGCATGTGCCTTGGCCATCTGCGCCATCCCGGCCATTGCCCAGCAGCAGAGAATTCCGGTGCCGAAGGAAATCTGGGCCTTCTACAAGGAATATGAAGGGAATGTCACCGGTGCGCGGGCGGGATATTTCGCCATTGCCGTCGACGGATCCTATGCCGCCTCGATCTATTGCCCGGACACCCGCTGCAGCGACAGCGGCGGCTTCAAGCGCAAGGTGATCGCGCATTGCGAGGACAAGAGCGGCGTCGACTGCATCATCTTCGCCCAGAATCGCGACATCAAGGTGGAGTACGATCTCATCGACGAATAGGTCCGGACCGGCCTACAGATCGAGATCCTTGGCGAACCTGGCGTTCTCCTGGATGAAGTTGAATCGGAGCTCGGGCTTGCGCCCCATGAGGCGCTCGACCAGATCCGCCGTCTCGCGCGCCTCGGCACGCTCCTCTTCATTGTAGCGATGCGGCATTCGGACCTTCAGCAGGATGCGCTTCGACTTGTCCATTGTGGTTTCCTTGAGCTGGGTGGCCGGCATCTCGCCCAGGCCCTTGAACCGGCTGATCTCGACCTTGCCGCGGCCGGAAAACTCGCCCTTCATGAGCTCATCCTTGTGGGAGTCGTCCCGGGCATAGGCCACCTTGCCCCCCTGGCTCAGCCGATAGAGCGGCGGCTGCGCGAGGTACAGGTTTCCGTGCTCGATCAGCCCCGGCATCTCCCGATAGAAGAATGTCATCAGCAGCGAGGCAATATGGGCGCCGTCGACATCGGCATCCGTCATGATGATAATTTTTTCGTAGCGCAGGCGCTCCAGGCTGAACTTGTCTCGCGTCCCGCAGCCAAGCGCCTGGATGAGATCGATCAGTTCCTGGTTGGCCGAGAGCTTGTCGGCCGAGGCGCTGGCGACATTGAGGATCTTGCCGCGCAACGGCAGCACCGCCTGGGTTTCCCGGTCCCGTGCCTGTTTCGCCGATCCACCGGCGGAATCGCCTTCCACCAGGAACAGCTCGGTACCGTCCCGGCTGTCCCGGGAGCAATCCGACAGCTTTCCGGGGAGGCGGAGCTTCCGTGTCGCCGTCTTGCGCGAGAGTTCCTTGTCCTGCTTCCTTCTCAGCCGGTCTTCGGCCAGTTCGATGAGGCGATCAAGCAGGTCCTTGGCGCGTCCTGTGTCGCCCGACAGCCAGTGATCGAGATGATCCTTGATCGTCTGTTCGACGAGGCGGGCGGCTTCCGCCGATGCCAGCTTCTCCTTGGTCTGCCCCTGAAACTGCGGGTCGCGGATGAACACGGAGAGCAGCATCGCCGCGCCGCCGGTGATGTCCTCGGCCGTGATGATCGCGGCCTTGCGGTTGCCGACGAGGTCGCCGTAGGCGCGCAGCGACCGTGCCAGGCCGGTGCGCAATCCGGCTTCGTGAGTGCCGCCTTCCGGAGTCGGCACGGTGTTGCAGTAGGAATTCAGGAAGCCATCGCCGTCGACAGGCCAGGCGATCGCCCATTCCAGGCGGCCCTGTCCGTCGGGAAAATCCGCCTGCCCGGTAAACGGCGTTGCCGTCACGGTCTTGCGGCCGTCGAGCGTGGCGGTCAGGTAGTCGGTCAATCCGCCGGGGAAATGCAGCGTATCCTGGGCGGGGGTATCGTCACCGTCCTGCAGGAGCGCAGGATCGCAGGACCACCGGATCTCGACGCCGCGGAACAGATAGGCCTTCGATCGGCACATGCGATAGAGCCGGTTCGGCTTGAAGTGCGCCTGAGGCCCGAATATCTCCGGATCGGCGTGGAAACGGACCGAGGTGCCCCGCCGGTTGACCGGTCCCGCCGGTTTCAATTTTCCGGTCGGCTTCCCGCGCTTGTAGGTCTGGGTGAACAGCTGCTTGTCGCGCGCGACCTCGACGATGAGATCGTCGGAGAGCGCATTCACCACCGACAGTCCCACGCCATGCAGTCCACCGGAGGTCTGATAGACCTTGCCGCCGAATTTCCCGCCCGAGTGCAGCGTGGTCAGGATGACTTCCAGCGCAGACTTGTCCTTGTACTTCGGGTGGGGATCGATCGGAATGCCGCGGCCATTGTCCCGGACCGTGACGTAGTGGCCGGCACCGAGGTCGACTTCGATCCGGCTTGCATGGCCGGCGACCGCCTCGTCCATGGAATTGTCCAGGACCTCGGCGACCAGGTGGTGCAGGGCCCGTTCATCGGTGCCGCCGATATACATCCCCGGCCGACGACGTACCGGCTCCAGCCCCTCCAGGACCTCGATGTCCTTGGCGGAGTAGTCGCCACCCTTCCGGGGCGCGTTGTCGAATAGGTCACTCATGCTGGTCGGTCACTCTCGGGCACCTGTCGGGAAACTGGAACGGCAATGGTCGGGTCGGCACTGATAGTCGTTTGGCGGCGCCCGCGGCAAGGGGGATGGTTCGGGCCTAGGCCGGGACCTCCGCAAGGAGATTTGACCCTGGATGCCTGCACCGCATCACGCTGTGCAGATCCCAGAGCGATATCGTGCTGCCGTGGAAATTGGCCCGCCAGACGTCCGCCCCGTCCAACTGCGCGCCGGTCAGGTCGGCACGGTTCAAGTTGGCGTCGCTGAGGTCGGCACCCGAGAGGTCCACATTGGTGAGATTGGTCCCGCCGAGATTGGCGCCCGTCAGATTGACCCCCCGCAGATCACTGCCGGTGAGGTCGCTCTCCGACAGGTCGCAGCCGGACAAATCCGCCATCGATAGCGTGAGCCGCGGCAGCTTCAAGCCATGAAGGTCCCGGAACGAAAAATCCGCCCGGGCGCCGCCAATGCCGGCGAGCCATTCCTGGTGTTGACGAAGATCGTTCAATAATCGTCTGATTTTACGAGATTTTTCTATTTGGATCCGGCTGCTGGTCTCCGCCTGGTCCCGCAGTTCAAGATCCTCCGGCAGCTGCGCCGTCAGAAACATGATTCGCAATTGCCGCCGGGCGTCGGCTTCGTCGATGGCTTCGATCCCGCCCTGCTGGACCGGCCAGTCGCGCCGAAACCGGAAGCGATACTGAAAACGGCGAATGTGAGCTTCGGGCGACGGCACCAACAACCTCCGATCCGTGTCCTGGTATCGACTCGATCCAATGGTAAATTATAGCAGCAGCGTCACGTCGGGGGTACTCTGCGGCCGGTCCGGCCCCTGGGGCGCCGCTCGCGGCGTTCCGGCTAAGTCCTTGAAGAATCTGCGGCGAAAGCGTCTATCCAGCGGCCGTCAATTGACGGTCTTCGGCTTCGCTGATAATCACCCAGCGACGCACCGGCGGCATCGAGAGGCTCCGGTCAGGGGAGACATAGTCCGTGCACGATTTTCTTGATCCGACGACCGATCTGAACGGCCATAGCATTCTGGTGACCGGCGGTACCGGATCTTTCGGCAAACGCTTCATCAAGACCGTGGTCGAACGCTACAAGCCGGCCCGGCTGATCGTCTACAGCCGTGACGAGTTGAAGCAATATGAAATGGCGATGGAGCTTCCGACCGTCAAATACCCGTTCCTGCGGTATTTCATCGGCGATATCCGGGATGCCGGCCGGCTGGAGATGGCGATGCGCGGCGTGGATACGGTGATCCATGCCGCGGCGCTCAAGCACGTCCCGATCGCCGAGTACAATCCCTTCGAATGCATCGCCACCAACGTCTATGGCGCCGAGAACCTGGTGAATGCCTCGATCCGGAGCGGGGTCAAGCACGTCATCGCCCTGTCGACCGACAAGGCGGCGAATCCGATCAACCTCTACGGCGCCAGCAAGCTGGCCTCCGACAAGATCTTCATTGCCGCCAATCACTTGGCCGGGTCGGGTGGCTGCCGCTTCGCCGTCGTCCGCTATGGCAACGTGATTGGATCGCGGGGCAGCGTGATGCCTTTCTTCCGCAACCTGATCGCCCAGGGACAGAAGGAACTCCCGATCACCGATGCCCGGATGACCCGGTTCCTGATCACGCTGCAGCAGGGCGTGAATTTCGTGCTGTCCTCGATGAAACTCATGCGCGGCGGCGAGATCTTCGTGCCGAAGATCCCGAGCATGAAGATAACCGACGTGGCCGAGGCCATTGGTCCCGGGCTCAAGCAACGGGTCGTCGGCATCCGGCCAGGCGAAAAACTGCACGAGGTGCTGATCACCGAGGAAGATGCCTGGACGACGTGGGAAATGCCCGATCGCTACATCATCGAGCCGTCCCACATCCACTGGGAGTCCAACCGCCCGAAGCCCGCGGGCGCCACTCCGGTTGCGGAAGGGTTCTATTACAACAGCCGCAACAATGCGGAATGGATGACCGGACCGCAGCTGCAGCAGCTGATGAGCGCGGAGCATACGTGAGCGCCGCGCCGACCTTTCTGCCTTATGGGCGCCAGAGCATAGACGAGACCGATATCGAGGCCGTCGCGCAGGCGCTGCGGCAGGACTATCTGACGACCGGTCCCGCGGTCGGCGCCTTTGAGGCGGCGTTTGCGCAGGCCGTTGGTGCAAAGTTTGCGGTCGCCAGCAACAGCGGCACGGCGGCGCTGCATCTGGCCTGCATGGCGCTCGATCTCGGCCCGGGCGACAGCGTCGTGGTGCCGGCGATTACCTTCCTTGCCACCGCCAATGCCGCGCGCTTCTGCGGCGCGGAGGTGATCTTCGCCGATGTCGATCCGGAGAGCGGGCGACTGACGGCGGAGACCTTCCAGGCAGCGATCGACCGGCACCCGAACGCCTCCATTCGCGCGGTCCTGCCCGTACACCTGAACGGCCATTGTGCCGACATGGTCGCCATTCGCGCCCTGGCGGAACGCCGTCGCATCGCCGTCGTCGAGGATGCCTGCCATGCGCTTGGTGGTCGCCATGGCGCCGGCAATGGAACCAGCAGCGATGTCGGCGCCTGTACGCTCTCCGACATGGCCTGTTTCTCGCTCCATCCGGTCAAGATGATGACCACGGGAGAAGGCGGCGTTACCACGACCAACGACGAAGCCCTTTACCACCGCATGCTCCTGCTGCGCAGCCACGGCATGGTGCGGAATCCGGCTGCATTTGAAATGCGGGAGCAGGCGTTTGCGGCGGACCGTTCGCCGAACCCCTGGTATTACGAGATGGCCGATCTCGGCTACAACTACCGGATCACGGATTTTGCCTGCGCGCTCGGGCAGTCGCAGCTGCGGCGGCTGAGGCATTTCGTCGAGCGTCGGCGCCGGCTCGCGGCGCGGTATGATGCCGGGCTGCAGTCCCTGGCACCGCGCATTCGTCCGGTAAAGGGGCAGGCCGCCGATGCGCCGGCGCTGCATCTCTATGCGGTGCTGATCGATTTCAAGGCCCTCGGGACCGAAAGGGCGAAGGTCATGGCCGGCCTGAAATCCCAGGGGATCGGAACCATGGTCCACTATCTGCCGGTCAACCGGCAGCCATACTATATTCGCCGCGGCGGCAGTGTCAGTCTGCCGGGCGCGGATTCCTACTATGAACGCGTCCTTTCGGTTCCGCTGTATCCGGACATGTGCGACGACGACGTGGATCGCGTCATCGACGCCTTGCGCGGGTTGCTCTCGTAGCATAGCCTCAGGCGGGTTTGCTCGGCAAAATTCATTTCTGGAGGGAAGCATGCTTAAGGAATTCAGAGACTTTGCGATGCGCGGCAACGTTGTCGACCTCGCCGTCGGCATCATCATCGGCGTTGCCTTTACCGGCATCGTCAACTCGCTGGTCAATGACATCATCATGCCGCCGGTCGGGTTCATTCTCGGCGGCGTCGACTTTTCCAACTACTTCGTGACGCTGAAAGGCGACACCTATGCCTCGCTGAAGGCGGCCAAGGATGCCGGCGCGGTGACGATCAACTACGGCAACTTCCTCAACACCGTGATCAATTTCCTCATCGTTTCCTTTGCCATTTTCATCCTGGTCAAGCAGCTCAATCGATTCAAGAAGGCCGAAGCGGCTGCGCCCGCGGCGCCGAACCCGCAGGAAGTACTGCTCGCCGAAATTCGCGATCTGCTGAAAGATCGGCGCTGACCGGGGCGCGCAGACGGGATGGCTCGTTTCACCTTCAGCTGCATCGACGCGCATACCTGCGGTAATCCCGTCCGGGTGGTCTCCGGGGGCGGACCGCAGCTCCGCGGCAGTACCATGAGCGAGCGCCGCCAGCATTTCCTGGCGGAGTTCGACTGGATACGTACCGGCCTCATGTTCGAGCCGCGGGGCCATGACATGATGTCGGGCAGCATCCTGTACCCGCCGACGCGGGACGACTGTGATGTCGCCATTCTCTTCATCGAGACGTCCGGATGCCTGCCGATGTGCGGGCACGGGACGATCGGGACCGTGACGATCGCGGTCGAGAACGGGCTGGTGCGGCCAAAGACACCCGGCATCCTCAATCTGGACACGCCGGCCGGGCGGGTCGTGGCGACCTACGAGCAGGTCGGCGAGCATGTGGAATCGGTCCGTCTCACCAATGTCCCCGGGTTCCTCCACTCGCAGGGGCTGGAGGTCGACTGTCCGGATATCGGTCCGATAAAGGTCGACGTGGCCTATGGCGGAAATTTTTATGCCATCGTCGAACCGCAGCCGGGGTATCGCGACATGGCCGATTTCACCGCCGGCGATCTGGTCCGCATGAGTCCCATTCTCAGGACGCGGCTGAACGAGAAGTATACCTTCCAGCACCCCGAGAACCCGACCATCAAGGGCCTGTCCCATATCCTCTGGACGGGAGCGCCGCGGGATCCCACGGCCCAGGCGCGGAATGCGGTATTCTACGGCGACAAGGCTATCGATCGGTCTCCCTGCGGCACTGGAACTTCGGCGCGCATGGCGCAGCTCGCGGCCAAGGGCCAGCTCAGGCCCGGCGACAGTTTCGTTCACGAGAGCATCATCGGCAGCCTGTTTAAGGGCCGGGTCGAGGGGACGGGGAAGGTCGGCAGTTACGACGCGATCATTCCCTCGGTGCAGGGCTGGGCGCGATTGACCGGTTTCAACACGATCTTCATCGACGATCGCGATCCCTACAAGCACGGTTTCATCGTCAAGTAGGTGCGGGCCCGGCGAGCCAATCGCGGATGCGGTCGGCGGCGACGGCCGCGGTGCTCAGGCAGCCCTGCAGCAGGTATCCGCCGGTCGGCGCTTCCCAGTCGAGCATTTCTCCGGCGACGAAGACTCCCGGCAACCGGTTCAGCATCAAGGCATCGTTCAGTGCCGAGAACGCAACTCCGCCCGCGGACGATATGGCCTTCGCGATCGGGCCCGGACGCTGCAGCGGCATGGACAGGTGCTTGAGCCGGGCTGCGAGCGCGGTTGGGTCCTTCGGAATCTCCGCGCCGAATTCCCGCAGCAGTGCGTAGGTGACCGGCGGCAGGTTGAGGTCGCGTGCGAGAAAACCCGAAAGGCTGCGCCCCGTCCGGCGACCTGCGATCCGCAGCGCCAGATCGGCGGCGCCAAGATCCGGCCTGAGGTCCAGCGTTACTTCAACGCTACCGCGGGCCCTTTCCAGGTCGTCTCGAATGGGCCCGCTCAGCGCATAGACGGCGCCGCCCTCGATGCCGCGCTCCGTCAGCACCATCTCGCCGCGGGCCGTGCGGCCGGCAAAGGATAGGGCGATGTTCTTCAGCGGTTGCCCGGCAGCCTTGCTCCGGAAATGCGGAGACCAGGCGACGTCGAACCCACAATTGCTCGGGCGAAAGGGGGCGATCGCTATGCACTGCGCTGCAAGAAGCGGCACCCAGGTGGCATCGGATCCAAGCTTCGGCCAGCTGGCGCCGCCGAGCGCCAGCAGCGTCGCCCGTGGCCGGACCCGCGTTTCGGTGCCGGTCGGGTCGATGAACAGGAGATCGTCCCCGCTGAATCCGAACCATTTGTGCCGGAGATGGAAGGCGACCCCGTCTGCCGCCAGCCTGGCGAGCCAATTGCGGAGCAGTCCGCTGGCTTTGAGCGCACGCGGGAAGATCCGGCCCGAAGAGCCGACGAAGGTCTCGGCACCGAGGCCGTCGGCCCAGGAGCGGAGATCGGCGGGCGAGAACCGCGCGAGAAAGCCGGCAAAGCGCGCCGCATTCGCACCGTATCGCGCGACGAAGTCCGGGAGGGCTTCGCTATGGGTGAGGTTCAACCCGCCGCGGCCGGCCATCAGGAACTTGCGTCCGGGCGTGGCCATGGCATCGAAGATCGTCACGCGCAGCCCTTGCCCGGCGAGGATCTCGGCTGCCATCAGGCCGGCCGGGCCGGCGCCGACGATGGCTACATCACATTGTGCTGGTGACCGGGTCGGCATGCGCTGGACAGTAGCCGCGGTCGCGCCGCCTAGCAACCCACCGGCCGGCAACCCGCCGACCGGCAACCCACCGGCCAACGGGCGCCTGCGACGAAACCTTGATCTCCGGCGCCGGATGTACGTAATCTGCCGGTGAGGGGACGTTCCGGTTCGGTACTTCACAAAAGGTCGATGATGGCAAAGCCCAGCAGCGCATTTCCGCAGCTCCACGTGCTCGATCACCCGCTGATCAAGCACAAGCTTTCCATGATGCGGGACAAGGCCACGCCGACCACCTTGTTCCGGCAGCTCCTGAAGGAAATCGCCCTGCTGATGGGATACGAGATCACCCGGGACCTGCCGATGACGACGGCGAGGATCGAGACGCCGATCACCGCCATGGATGCCCCCGTCATTGCCGGCAAGAAGATTGCAGTGGTGCCGATCCTGCGCGCCGGCCTCGGCATGGCGGATGGATTGATGGAGCTGATTCCGGCGGCGCGGATGGGACATATCGGCCTCTATCGCGACCACCAGACCAAGCGGCCGGTCGAATATTTCGTGAAGCTGCCGGAGCCGGAAGGGCGGATCTTCATCCTGGTCGATCCGATGCTCGCCACCGGCTATTCGGCGGCCGCGGCGGTGGACTCGCTCAACCAGCGCGGCGTGTCGGACGACAACATCCGGATGATGTCGCTGGTCGCGGCGCCGGAGGGCGTGAAGGTGCTGACCGAGCGCCATCCGGCGATTCCGATCTACGTCGCCGCGCTGGATTCCCACCTCAACGAGAACGCCTATATCGTTCCCGGTCTCGGCGATGCCGGCGACCGGCTGTTCGGAACGCGGTGAGGACGGGCGGCATGGGCAAGCGCGACCTGATTCTCTCCATCGACCAGGGTACGACCAGCACCCGGGCCATCGTCTTCGACCTGCATGGCGAGCCCCAGGCCAGTGCGCAGCGGGAGCTGCCGCAGATCTATCCGGCGGACGGATGGGTCGAGCACGATGCGGAGGAGATCTGGCGGGCGACGATCGCCGTCTGCCGGGCCGCCACCGAGAAGGTGAAGGCCGAACGACTGGCGGCGATCGGCATCACCAATCAGCGCGAGACCACGGTCGTCTGGAACCGGAAGACCGGGACGCCGATCCACAACGCCATCGTCTGGCAGGACCGGCGCGGCGCACCCTTGTGCAAGCGCCTGATCGGCGAGGGCTGGGAGCCGAAGATCCAGGCGAAGACCGGCCTGCTGATCGATTCCTATTTCTCGGCCACCAAGATCGCCTGGATGCTGGAGAATGTTGCGGGCGCGCGTGCCGCCGCGACGCGGGGCGAACTCGCCTTCGGCACCATCGACAGCTTCCTGCTCTGGCGCCTGACCGAGGGCCGATCCCATGCCACGGACGTGACCAACGCCTCGCGCACCATGCTGTTCAACATCAACACGCTGGACTGGGACCAGGACCTGCTGGACCTGTTCCAGGTGCCGCGGTCGATGCTGCCGGAGGTGCGGGACAACGCCGCCGATTTCGGCACCAGCGCGCCCGCGACCATCGGCATCGCCCTGCCGATCGCCGGCATGGCGGGCGACCAGCAGGCGGCCCTCATCGGCCAGGCCTGTTTCAAGCCCGGCATGATCAAGAGCACCTATGGCACCGGCTGCTTCGCCCTGCTCAACATCGGGGACCAGCCGCGGCCATCGCGCAACCGGCTGCTGACCACCGTGGGATACCGGCTGAAGGGCGAGACGGCCTATGCGATCGAGGGCAGCATCTTCATCGCCGGCGCCGCGGTGCAGTGGCTGCGCGACGGCCTGCATCTCATCCAGCAGGCGGGCGAGACCGAGGCCCTGGCGCGCTCGGTCGGCACCACCGGCGGGGTCTACCTGGTGCCGGCCTTCACCGGGCTTGGCGCGCCCTACTGGGATCCGATGGCCCGCGGCGCGCTCATCGGCCTGACGCGCGACACCGGCATCGCCGAGATCGTCCGCTCGGCCCTGGAGGCGGTCTGCTACCAGACCCGGGACCTGATGGCGGCGATGGGCAGTGATTCCGGCGCCGTGCCGACGCGGCTCCGGGTCGATGGCGGCATGAGCAGGAACGACTGGGTGATGCAGTTCCTGGCCGACCTGCTGAACGTATCGGTCGAGCGGCCGGTGGTCACGGAGACCACGGCCATTGGCGCCGCCTTCTGCGCCGGCCTCGGGGTCGGCCTGATCGGCTCACTCGATGAGGTGGCGCAGAACTGGCAGCGCGATCGGCAGTTCTCGCCGCAGATGGCGCAGGCTGATCGCGACCGGCTCTATGACGGGTGGATGAAGGCGGTGAAACGGGTGCAGACCACCGCCTAGGCCCTTCAGGCGACGGCGCGGCCAGCCACCGGGTTCCGGTCGGCGATCCAGGCATCGAGATCGGCGAGGGCGCGCTGCGCGAGGCGCGGCTTGCGCCCGGCCCGCCATTCGCGGAGCTGCGCCTTGCTCAGGCCTTCCGGTGCGGCGATCTCCGGAAACAGCCCGAAATTCACGTTCATCGGCTGGAAGGTCTTGGCATCGGCATTGCCGGTGATGTGCCCGAGGAGCGCCCCCAATGCCGTCGTCGTCGGCGGCGGTGCGATGTCCCGGCCGCGCCGCGCGCCGGCGGCGAACAATCCGGCGGCGAGGCCGACGGCGGCGCTCTCGACATAGCCCTCGACGCCGGTGATCTGGCCGGCGAAGCGCAGCCTCGGCGCCGCCTTCAGTCGCAGCGCACCGTCCAGCAGCTTCGGGCTGTTGATGAAGGTATTGCGGTGCATGCCGCCGAGCCGGGCGAACTCGGCCTGCCCGAGGCCGGGGATCATGCGGAATATCCGCACCTGCTCGGCATATTTGAGCTTGGTCTGGAAGCCGACCATGTTGAACAGGGTGCCGAGGGCGTTGTCCTGGCGCAGCTGGACGACGGCATAGGGTCGCCGGGCACTGCGCGGATCGGTGAGGCCCACCGGCTTCATCGGCCCGAAGCACAGGGTCTTCGGGCCGCGCTCCGCCATCACCTCGATCGGCAGGCAGGCCTCGAAATAGGGAGTCGTCTTCTCCCATTCCTTGAAATCCGTCTTCTCGCCGGCGAGCAGCGCCGCGTAGAAGGCGTCGTATTCCGGCCGGGTCAGCGGGCAGTTGATGTAGTCGGCCCCGTCGCCCTCCGGCCCCACCTTGTCGTAGCGCGACTGGAACCAGGCCTTTTCCATGTCGATGCTCTCGCGGTGCACGATGGGCGCGATGGCATCGAAGAAGCTGAGCGCCGCTTCGCCGGTCAGCTCCAGGATGGCGGCGCCGAGGGCAGGCGAGGTGAGGGGGCCGCTGGCGATGATCACCTGGTCCCAGTCCGCGGGCGGCAGGCCGGCGATCTCGCCCGGCACGATCGTGATCAACGGATGCGCCTGCAGCGCCGCCGTCACCGCCGCGGCGAAGGCGTCGCGATCCACCGCCAGCGCGCCGCCGGCGGGAAGCTTGTGGGCGTCGGCGCAGGCCAGGATCAGCGAACCGCAGCGCCGCATCTCCTCATGCAGCAAGCCGACGGCGTTGTTCTGCGCATCGTCGGAGCGGAAGGAGTTCGAGCAGACCAGTTCGGCGCAGGACCCGGTCTTATGGGCCTCCGTGCCGCGCTCCGGACGCATCTCGTGGAGAATGACGGGCACCCCATGCGCGGCCAGCTGCCAGGCCGCCTCGCTGCCGGCGAGGCCGGCTCCAACCACATGGACAGGCTGCATTTTCTGTTCGATCATGGCAGAGCAATAACCCCCGTATCCGTCGGAAACAAGGACCAATGTCATGCTGCAGTTCATGAACCCGCCCGCGGCGCCGGCGCCTTTCAGCCGCTATTCCCAGGCGGTATCGGCGCCGGAAGGCTATCGCTGGCTGCATATCTCCGGCCAGGTCGGTTGCGGCCTCGATCATCGTCTCGCCGACGGCTTCGCCGCCCAGGCCGCGCTCGCCTGGCGGAACCTGATCAGCATCCTCGAGGCCGACGGCATGACGGTGCAGGACCTGGTCAAGGTTAATGTCTTTCTGACCCGGGCCGCCGACGTGCCGGCCTCGCGCATCGCCCGCGACCAGGCCCTGCAGGGCGCCGCACCGGCCTCCACGCTGCTGGTCATCTCCGGGCTCGCACACCCGGACATGCTGATCGAGGTCGAGGGCATTGCCGCCCGTGCCAAATAGCGCGATGCTGCGGGTCAATTCACCTGCCACGGAGTCGGCCGGAGAGCCATGGGGACCAAGAACGACGGAAGCGCCGGGGATGCGGGGGACAATGAGCGCCGGCACGATGCCCGCCGCAAGACCCTGAAGAGCGCGAAGATCATCTTCAATCAGCGGCAAAGCGTCATCGACTGCTTCGTTCGCGACCTCTCCGAGACGGGCGCCAAGCTGATGCTTCCCGACATGATCCCGATCCCCAAGCAGTTCAAGCTGGTGCTGCACGACGGCACCGTCCATGGCTGCGAGATCATGCGCATCAACGGCAAGGAGGTCGGCGTCAGGTTCGTCGTCGGCTGGAAGGAATAGGTTCCGGCGCCTACCTCAAGGGCGCCGACCCCAAGGGGCGCCGACCCCGAGGGGCGCCGACCCTAGACCGTCTGCTCGATGCCTTCGTCCCTCAGCATCTTCGCATAGCCAGGCCGCGCCATCGCGATCTCGACCAGGCGCTTCAGGTGCGGCGTTCCCGAGGTCGCCGGCTTCAGCATGCGCCGGGTCCAGCGCGCCAGCATCGCCAGATAGATGTCGCAGGCATAGAAGCTGGCGCCGCAGAGATTGGGGCCGCGCCCGGCGAGCTCGCCATCGAGGAACCCGAACATCCGTCCCAGGCGCGCCTCGGCGACGGCCTTCAGTTCGGCCTGCTGCTGGCCGCCATGGATGTAGTAGTCGGCATGCCACCAATGCATCAGGTCCTCCTGCACGGTATTGGTGAGATAGGCGATCCATTGCAGGAAGAGGCCGCGATCGGCATGGCCCGGGGCCGGGGCCAGGCCGGCACCGGGATGCCGCTCGGTCAGGAACAGGCAGATCGCCGCGCTCTCGTACATCACCTTGTCGCCGTCGTAGATCAGCGTCGGCACCCGGCCATGCGGGTTGTACTTCAGGTAGTCCGCGCTCTTCTGCTCGTTCTTGTCGTCGTCGATCTTGATCAGCTCGTACTTGGCGCCGGTCTCGGCGAGGATGGCATGGGGCGCCATGGCGGCGCTGCCGGGGGAGTAGAAGAGTTTGTACATGGCTATCTCGCGTCACTCATCGGTTGGCAGTCGATCGCCCGTCACTGGGGCCACTGAAGTAAGGAGAAAATGGTCAAGTCATCCTCCGGATGCAGGCGTCATGAAGCACGCGCCACCTTCTTCCGCGCCTTCACGCTCAGGTAGGATGCCAGATACTGGCCGGTATAGCTGGCGGCGGTATCCGCCACCTGCTCAGGCGTGCCTGCCGCCACCACGCGCCCGCCCTTGTCGCCGCCTTCGGGCCCGAGATCGATGATCCAGTCGGCGGTCTTGATGACCTCGAGATTGTGCTCGATGACGACGATGGTATTGCCCTGGTCGACCAGCTGCTGCAGCACCTCGAGCAGCTTCCGCACGTCCTCGAAATGCAGCCCCGTCGTCGGCTCGTCCAGGATGTAGAGCGTCCGCCCGGTCGCCCGCCGGGCCAGTTCCTTGGCGAGCTTCACCCGCTGCGCCTCGCCGCCGGACAGGGTCGTCGCCGCCTGGCCGATATGGATATAGCCGAGGCCGACATGGTTCAGCATGGCGAGCTTCTCGCGGATCGCCGGCACCGCCTTGAAGAAGTCGACGCCTTCCTCGACCGTCTTGTCCAGCACGTCGGCGATCGACTTCCCCTTGAAGTGGATCTCCAGGGTCTCGCGGTTGTAGCGCTTCCCCTTGCACTGGTCGCATTGCACGTAGACGTCGGGCAGGAAGTGCATCTCGATCTTGATGACGCCGTCGCCCTCGCATGCCTCGCAGCGGCCGCCCTTGACGTTGAACGAGAAGCGGCCCGGCTTGTAGCCGCGGGCCTGGGCCTCGGGCAGGCCGGAGAACCAGTCGCGGATCGGGGTGAAGGCGCCGGTATAGGTGGCCGGATTGGAGCGCGGCGTGCGGCCGATCGGCGACTGGTCGATATCGATGACCTTGTCGAGATACTCCATGCCCTCGATCCGGTCATGGGCACCCGGATGGGTCCGCGCGTCATGCAGGCGCTTGGCCAAGGCGTTGTACAGGGTCTCGATGATCAGGGTCGATTTCCCGCCGCCGGAAACGCCGGTGACGCAGGTGAAGGTGCCGAGCGGGATGTCGACGGTGACGTTCTTCAGGTTGTTGGCCTTGGCCCCGACGATGCGCAGCTTCACATCCCGGCCGGCACCCTTGCGGCGCTCCGACGGCACCGGAATGCGCTTCTTCCCGTTCAGATACTGGGCCGTCAGGCTGTCGCTGGCCATGACCTCGGCGGGCGTGCCCTGGGCCACCACCTTGCCGCCGTGGATGCCGGCGGCCGGGCCCATGTCGATCAGGTAGTCCGCCTGGCGGATGGCGTCCTCGTCATGCTCGACGACCAGGACGGTATTTCCGAGATCGCGCAGCCGCTTCAGGGTCAGCAGCAGGCGGTCATTGTCGCGCTGGTGGAGTCCGATCGACGGCTCGTCCAGCACGTAGAGCACGCCGGTCAGGCCCGAGCCGATCTGGGAGGCGAGGCGGATCCGCTGGCTCTCGCCGCCGGAAAGGGTGCCGGAGGCGCGGCTCAGGGTCAGGTATTCCAGGCCGACGCTGTTCAGGAATCCCAGGCGCTCGTTGATCTCCTTCAGGATCCGATAGGCGATGTCCTTGTGCTTGGCGCCAAGCTTCCGGTCGAGCGACTTGAACCAGTCGGCCGCCTGGGCGATCGACATGTCCGTCGCCTGGGCGATGTTCAGCTTGTCGATCTTCACCGCCAGCGCCTCCGGCTTGAGGCGCAGCCCGTTGCAGGCCTCGCAGGGGCTGGCGGACTGGAAGCGGCCGAGTTCCTCGCGCACCCAGGAGGAATCCGTCTCCCGGAAGCGGCGGTCCATGTTGGTGATGACGCCCTCGAAGGGCTTCTTCGTCGTATAGCTCCGGGTGCCGTCGTCGAAGGTCAGGGTCACGATCTCATCGCCGGAGCCGAACAGGATGATGTCCTGGAACTTCTTCGGCAGGTCCTTCCAGGCGACGCCCAGGCTGAACTTGTAGTGGCGCGCGAGGCTGTCGAGGGCCTGGTTGTAGTATTGCGAGCTGGAATTGGCCCAGGGCGCGATGGCGCCGTCGCGCAGGGTCTTCTTCACATCCGGTACCACCATTTCGGGATCGAAATAGAGCTTGGTGCCCAATCCGTCGCAAACCGGACAGGCGCCGAAGGGATTGTTGAACGAGAACAGCCGCGGTTCGATCTCGTCGATGGTGAAGCCGCTCACCGGACAGGCGAATTTTGCCGAGAAGATGATGCGCTCGCCGGCCTTGTCGGCGGAATCCACGAACAGCAGGCCGTCGGCAAGACCCAATGCCGTCTCCACGCTGTCGGCCAGGCGCGTCTTGATGTCGGCACGGACGACGATGCGGTCCACCACGACCTCGATATCGTGCTTCAGCTTCTTGTTTAGGTTCGGCGCCTCGCCGATCTCATGGATCTTGCCATCGACCCGGACCCGCTGGAATCCGCGCTTCTGCAGATCCAGCAATTCCTTTCGATACTCGCCCTTGCGCCCGCGCACGATCGGCGCCAGCAGATAGAGCCGCGACCCTTCCGGCAGCGCCAGGATCCGGTCGACCATCTGGCTCACCGTCTGGCTCTCGATCGGCAGGCCGGTCGCGGGCGAGTAGGGGATGCCGATCCGCGCGAAAAGCAGGCGCAGATAGTCGTAGATTTCCGTTACCGTCCCGACCGTCGAGCGCGGATTCTTCGAGGTTGTTTTCTGTTCGATGGAGATCGCCGGCGAGAGGCCCTCGATCGAATCCACATCGGGCTTCTGCATCAGCTCGAGGAACTGCCGCGCATACGCCGAAAGGGACTCGACATACCGCCTCTGCCCCTCGGCATAGATGGTATCGAAGGCCAGAGACGACTTGCCGGAGCCGGAAAGGCCGGTCAGCACCACCAGGGAATCGCGCGGAATGTCGACATCGACATTCTTCAGGTTGTGCTCGCGCGCGCCGCGAATCGAAATCTTGGGACCGGACAATGGCTTAGGCATCGTTCTTCGACCAGGAAAATAGCGCCTCTCGGGGTCAAGGCGGGGCTGCATCATACTGTTCTGGCCAAAGGATAAAAGCACTTTCGTTCACGGCTCGTTCAGTGCTAAGTGAGGTCAGGAAACAACTCCAAGAACAGGTTGGGTGGGACATGGCGGGCAGCGTCAACAAGGTCATTCTGGTCGGCAATCTCGGGCGGGACCCGGAAATCCGGAGCACCCAGGACGGGACCAAGGTTGCCAATCTCTCGGTGGCGACGTCGGAGAACTGGCGCGACAAGAATTCCGGCGAACGCCGCGAAAAGACCGAATGGCACCGCGTGGTGGTCTTCAACGACCGCATCGTCGATGTTGCCGAGAAATACCTCAAGAAGGGCGCCAAGGTTTACATCGAGGGCCAGCTGCAGACGCGCAAATGGACCGACCAGTCCGGCGCCGAGAAGTACACGACTGAGATCGTCCTGCAGAAGTATCGCGGCGAACTCACCATGCTCGACGGGCGTGGCGGCGGCGAGGGTGCGGGCGATTCCTCCGGCGGCGACAATGCCTATGCCGGCGGCGGGGGCTATGGGGGCGGCGGGGCGTCCGCCAGTCACGGCAGCGCCGGCGCCGCCCGTGGCGGCGGCGACCTGGACGACGACAACCCGTTCTGAGGACGGACCGCGCCGGGCATTCGATCCGGCGGAGGTTTGCCGGACGCGCCACGGTCCTGGGGGTTAGGGGGATCGAATGACGAGCGGAAAATCGGACCCGCCGGGATTTGGCCGGCGCAAGAACCCTGTCTCTGCCGCCGACGAAAGCAGCGCCGATACGCCACCGCCGGGCCAGGGAGCATCCGCTGGGCCGGCCACGGTCGGGGACGAAGCTCTGTCGAACCAGATCATTGACCTGCTTGCATCGGCCTATGGCGATACCCGCGGCGGCCACTGCGAGAGCCTTCTGTCCGCGATCGGTGCATTGGCGGGTTTCGCCGCCCAACAAGCTATCTGGAATGGATTCGTGCGGACGGGGAAGCTGGCCATCTCGCAGGCCTTCGTCGTGGTCGAGACCAAGAACGGCGAAACCTATTTTTTCGGCGACTTTCTGAACGCCATCCTTGCCTCGACGCAGCCGACAGAGCCTTCGGTCTGGCAATTCGTGGCGCGCGGGGCGAAGAGCGCCGGGGCTTGGACCCTGCCGGACCTGGAGCCGATCTTCGCGCACGTATCCTCAACGGTCGGTGGCGAAACATTCGGCATTCCGCGGCTTCCCGCCGAGCACCAGCCGCGGGAAAAGCCACGCGAGGCATTGAACCGCTTCTGGCCACCGGTGAAGGCAATGCTGACGTCGCGCGGGATCGAGCCGGTGCGCTGGCCGCTGGAAATCGCCGTCGCGATCCACCGCCTGATCTCCCGCATCAAGGGCGAAATCGATCCGGCGCTTGCGGCGACCATCGTCATGGAGGCGGCGATCCCGATGTCCAAGGTCGATCCGGCAACGGTTCCCGGCGGCAACTAGGGTTCAGGCCGCCGCTGGAATACCTGTGGCCACGAACCGCGCGAAGAATGGGTTGTCTGCACCTGAATGTCGCCATCGAAACCCCGATCTCCACTCGCCGTCGATGTCCGTATCGCCGTTCCCGGCGATCTGCCGGAGATGACGCGCATTCGGACCAGCGTGCGCGAGAATCACATGTCGGTCGAGGAGATGGCCGCGATCGGCATCACACCTGCCAGCGTCATCGAAATGATGGCGACGACCAGCCGGGCCTGGATTGCGTCCATCGGCGGCCGGCCGGCGGGCTTCTCCATGGCGATCGCGCCGAGGGCCACGGTATTCGCGCTCTTCGTGCATCCGGATTTCGAGGGGCGCGGCATCGGCGCTCGATTGCTGTCGGAGGCCGAGGCCTGGCTGTTCGACCAGGGCTGCGACGAGATCTGGCTGGATACCAGCACCACGCCGGATATCCGCGCGCACGGATTCTACCTGCGGCAGGGTTGGCGCGCGAAAGGACCGGGCGCTCCCGGGGAATTGCGCTATACCAGGCGGCGCCGCGCCGATTTACCGGATGCCACCTGACCCCGCATAGGCCATGAAACTGCTGCTCATATCCCTTGGCAAGCTTACCGGCGCACTGCTGGAATCCGCGGCACGAGACGGGCGCTTCAGCCACATCACCGTCGCCAGCCGCAATGCCGAGTATGGCCGGGCCAAGGTGAACGCGGTCCGGATCGGTGCCGCTTTGGAAGGCGAATATCCACAGATCGATTTCGTTCCGTTCGATCTCAATGCGGCGAATGCCGGGGAGGTCCTGAAGCGCATCGCGCCGGACATCGCCTTTGCCGCGCCCAGCCTGATGCCCTGGTGGCGGCTCGACCAGCAGACGGATCCGAAGGTGAGGGCGATCCCCTTTGCTGGCTGGATGGCCTGCCATCTGGCCCCGATGTTGAAGCTGCGCGACGCCTGGGCGAAATCCGAATTGCATTGTCCCTGGGTCGCGGCCTCCTATCCGGACGTGGTGAATGCCGTCTTGCACCTGACCGGGATTGGTCCCAGCGCCGGCAGCGGCAATGTCGCCGAATGCGTGCCGAAGATACGCTTCCTTGCCGCACAACAGGCCAAGGCGCCGCCGAAGGAGATCGAGGTCCGCCTGGTTGCCCAGCACGCGCTGGAATACTTCCTCTACGGCGACGCTCCGGCCAAGGACTGGCCGCCGTTTCTCCTGAAGATCACCTGGCACGGCCACGACATCACGCTGGCCGTGCGCGACCGGCTGAAAACGAAGATGCCGATCCCCTATGACCTCGATTTCAACCGGATCACCGCCTCGGCCACGCTCGATCTCCTGGCGGCCCTGACCGGCGACCAGACGGTCAGCCTGCATGCCCCGGCGCCGAATGGGCTGCTCGGCGGCTATCCGGTCCAGGTCAGCCGCCGCGGCATCGTCGTCGACCTGCCGCCGGAATGGGATCTTGAACGCGCCATCGGCGTCAATGCCGCGTCGCTGGCCTTCGACGGCATCGCCACCCTCGACAAGGCCGGCACGGTGACCTTCACCGACAAGACGGCGGCCGCGCTGAAGGCCCTGCTGGGTGAACGGATCGAGACGCTGAAACCGGAGACCGCGGATGCAATGGCGGCAAAGCTGGTCGCCGCGGTCACGTCTCCGTCGCGCTAGCCTCCTCCAGGATCCAGTCGATGAAGTTCTTCGCCTCGGGCCGCTCCAGGATGCTAGGCGCATAGGTGAGGTAATAGCCGAAGGGCGTCACGATGGTCTTCTCGAACGGCGCCACCAGCCGATGGGCGGCGATATGGTCGGCGACGACCGCGCTGGTGCCCAGGGCCACGCCCTGGCCGGCAACGGCGGCCTGCAGGCACAGCGAGAAATCGGTGAAGCGGATGCCCCGGCTGGTATCGACCGTGTCGATGCCCGCCGCCAGCAGCCAGGCCCGCCAGTCCGGCCAGGGAAGCTTCTCCGCGGTCCAGTTGAGGTGCAGCAGGGTGTGCTGGGAGAGATCCGCCGGGTGCCGCAGCGGGTGGTCCAGGAGCAGGGTGGGGCTGCAGACCGGAAACACCTCGTCGGCGAACAGGCGGTGGCTGTTGAACCCCGGGAAATCGTTAAGGCCGTAGCGGATGGCAACGTCGAAACTGTCCGGCTCGGCGCCGGAGCCCGAGGTCGCGGTCTCCAGCACCACGTCGATGCTGCCAGGGCGCGCCCGGTAATGCTGGAGGCGCGCCAGCAGCCAATTGGCCGCCAGGGCCGGGTCGTCGATCCGCAGGCGCAGGGAGGCGCTCCTGGCGCCCCTTTTCAGCCGCCCGGTCACCTGGGCCAGGAGGCGGAAAGCGGCGGTCAGGTCGTCCTTGACCTCCAGGCCCAGCTGGGTGAGGACGATCCCGGTCCCCTGGCGGCGCAGGAGCTGGACCCCCATCTCGGCCTCCAGGGCCTTCACCTGCTGGCTCACCGCGCCCGGTGTAACGAATAGCTCTTCTGATGCTTCGCGGACGCTGCCATATCTGCAAACTGCCTCAAAAGCCCGTAATCCTGGGAGGGATGCCGTCCGTCGCGTCATTTCGACACTGCCATTGTATAGTTTTGCTAAATTATATCGTTACTACAAATCGGCTGTCAAAAGGCATTTGGCCGCCTACATTAACTTCATCAGAACGCACGTAACGCAGAAATGGAGACGATCATGGCTTTCACCACTTTCCTCGGCCGCACCCGCGCACAGGGCCTTTCGGGCATCCTCGAGGTCATCCTGGGTGATTGCGACGACCGGATCCTGGCCGACATGGGCCTGCTCCGCGACCCGGCGAACCGCCTGATCAAGGCGCCGGCCGAGGCCTATGACTTCCGCGGCACCCACAAGGCCGCCTGAGACCCCTTCCAGCCTCGGCGGGCGATCCGGCCCGGAATCGCCCGCCCTTCCCCAAGGCTGCTCTCCCGGGCCATCTGCCTAGAGCCACTGAAGCCTGCCCCGATCCGATCGCGGCAGGCTTTTCTTTGTCCATCCGGCACCGCGACGTCACCGTGAAATCACCGGGCGCGCACCATGCAAATCGCGGTGATTCCACCGCTGCAGCCCCGGTTTTCGCGGCCGGATTCCGGTCCCAGTTCGGTTGTTCCCGGCGCCTCGATCTGCTATCCTTTCGGCACTGATTCTGCGGTCTGCCGCTTTGCCTCCAACTCATTGAATTATAAGGCGTAAATCGCAAGTGACTGACGCGCCCGCAACCTCGACTTCCGACATCAGTCCGATCACCATCGAAGAGGAGATGAAACGCTCCTATCTCGACTATGCGATGAGCGTCATCGTCAGTCGGGCGCTGCCGGATGTGAGGGACGGTTTGAAGCCGGTGCACCGGCGGATCCTGTTCGCCATGGGCGAGGGCGGGTTCGCCTCGACCAGCGCCTACAAGAAGTCCGCCCGCGCGGTCGGCGACGTCATGGCCAAGTACCACCCCCATGGCGACCAGTCGATCTACGACGCCATGGTCCGGATGGCGCAGGACTTCTCGATGCGGGTGCTGCTGATCGACGGCCAGGGCAATTTCGGCTCGATGGACGGCGACAAGGCCGCCGCCATGCGATACACGGAGGCCCGCCTCTCCAAGCCCGCCGAGGCCCTGCTCGACGACATCGACAAGGGCACGATCGATTTCCAGCCGAACTATGACGGGCGTGAGCAGGAGCCCACGGTCCTGCCGGCGCGCTTCCCGAACATCCTGGTCAATGGCGCCGGCGGCATCGCCGTCGGCATGGCAACCAACATCCCGACCCACAACCTGGGCGAGGTGATCGACGCCTGCTGCGCCTATGTCGAGAACCCGGACATCTCGGTGGATGCCCTGATGCAGCACGTCCCCGGCCCGGATTTCCCGACCGGCGGGCTGATCCTCGGCCGGTCCGGCATCCGCGAGGCCTACCACACCGGCCGCGGCTCGGTGGTGATGCGCGGCCGCGCCGCCGTCGAGGAGATCCGCAAGGACCGCGAAGCCATCGTCATTACCGAAATCCCCTACCAGGTGAACAAGTCCCGGATGATCGAGCGCATGGCCGAATGCGTCCGCGAGAAGATCATCGAGGGCATCGCCGACCTGCGCGACGAGAGCGACCGCGACGGCGTGCGGGTGGTGGTCGAGCTGAAGCGCGACGCCATGGCCGACGTGGTCCTGAACCAGCTCTATCGCTACACCCCGCTGCAGTCGAGCTTCGGCGTCAACATGCTCGCCCTGAACGGCGGCAAGCCGGAGATGATGACGCTGAAGGACGTCATCCGCGCCTTCGTCGACTTCCGCGAAGTGGTGATCACCCGGCGCACCGCCTTCCTGCTGAACGAGGCCCGGGTCAAGGCGCACAACCTGCTCGGCCTCGCCATCGCCGTCGCCAATATCGACGCGGTGATCGCCCTGATCCGCGGCGCCTCCGATCCGCAGATCGCCAAGGAACAGCTGATGACCCGCGGCTGGCCGGCCGAGGACGTCGCGCCGCTGATCCGGCTGATCGACGATCCCGAGCACGCGATCGCCGCGGACGGCACCTACCGCCTGTCCGAGCCCCAGGCCAAGGCGATCCTCGAACTGCGCCTGCAGCGCCTGACCGGCCTCGAGCGCGACAAGATCGCCGAGGAGCTGAACGACCTCTCCCGGGTGATCGTCGATCATCTCGCGACCCTGGACAGCCGACCGAAGCGGCTGGGCATCCTGCGCAACGAACTGATCGAAGTAAAGCAGCAGTTCGACACGCCGCGGCGCACCACCATCGAGGAACTGGAGTTCGAGCAGGACGTCGAGGCGCTGATCCAGCGCGAGGACATGGTGGTCACCGTCACCCATGGCGGCTACATCAAGCGCGTGCCGCTCTCCACCTACCGCGCCCAGCGCCGCGGCGGCAAGGGACGCGCCGGGATGGGGACGCGCGACGAGGATTTCGTCGGCCAGGTCTTCGTCGCCGACACCCATACGCCGGTGCTGTTCTTCTCGACGCTCGGCATGGTCTACAAGATGAAGGTCTATCGCCTGCCGCTGGGCAATCCCCAGGCGCGTGGCAAGGCGCTGGTCAATCTCCTGCCGCTGGAGGAGGGCGAGACCATCTCCACCGTCATGCCCTTGCCGGAGGACGAAAGCACCTGGGGCGACAGCAACGTGATGTTTGCCACCGCCAGCGGCGACGTGCGGCGGAACGAGCTGTCGGATTTCGTCGACGTGAAGGCGAACGGCAAGATCGCGATGAAGCTCGAGCCCGGGGACCGGCTGATCGGCGTTGCGGTCTGCACCGAAGCCAACGACATTCTGCTGGCGGCGAACAGCGGCAAGGCGATCCGCTTCCCGGTTTCCGAGGTGCGGGTGTTCACCGGCCGCAGCTCGACCGGCGTGCGCGGCATCAAGCTCGACGAGGGTGATCGCGTGGTCTCGATGTCGGTGCTGCACCAGATCGATGTCGAAACCGAGGAACGCGAGGCCTATCTGCGCTATGCGGCGCAGAAGCGCCGCAGCATCGGCGAGGAATCCGAGGGCGAGGAGCTGGGCGACGACAGCAGCTTCGCCCTGTCGATCGAACGCATCGCCGCGCTCGAAGCAGCCGAGGAGTTCATCCTCACCGTGACCGAGAAGGGCTTCGGCAAGCGCACCTCGGCCTACGAATACCGCGTCACCGGCCGCGGCGGGCAGGGCATCGCGAACATCGAGATGACCGACCGGAACGGGCCGGTGGTCGCATCCTTCCCGGTCGAGGAGCAGGACCAGATCATGCTGGTCACCGACGGCGGCCAGCTGATCCGCTGCCCGGTGCACGATATCCGCATCGCGCGGCGCCAGACCCAGGGCGTCACCGTGTTCAAGGTATCGGGCGACGAACGGGTGGTGGCGGTGGCCCACCTGGCGGACATGGGCGAGGGCGGAGATGACGTCGACGGCGCGGAAGGCGCCGGCGGCGAGACCGAGGGTGGCGGTAATGGCGGCGGGGACGACAATGGCAAGTGAGCGGATCGGCGTCTATCCCGGGACCTTCGACCCGATCACCAAGGGCCACATGGATATCATCCGGCGGGCAACGGCCGTGGTCGACCGGTTGATCGTCGCCGTCTCGACCAATGCCGGGAAGGGGCCGCTGTTCTCGATCGACGAACGGGTGGCGCTGGTGCGCGAAGAGATCGGCGACGGCAAGAACGGGGTCGGCGACCGCAAGATCGAGGTGATGCCGTTCGACAACCTGCTGATGCACTTTGCCGAAAGCGTGAAGGCGAATTTCATCATCCGCGGCCTGCGCGCGGTGTCGGATTTCGAGTACGAGTTCCAGATGGCGGGCATGAATGCGCGCCTCAATCCGGCCGTCGAGACGGTGTTCCTGATGGCCTCGGAACGCCACCAGTTCATCTCCTCGAGATTCGTCAAGGAGATCGGCCGGCTGGGCGGCGAAGTCAGCCATTTCGTCTCGCCCCGCGTCGTCGAGCGGTTGAAACGCCGGTTTTCCGAGGAAAAGGCTTAGCCGGCAACGGTTTGCCGTCGCGCCGGCCAGAGATAAGGCTTGCTTTTTCACCCCGTATTTGGGATGCCATCCGCGCCGCAGGCCGAGGGGTTTCCCGGCAGCGGGCGTCATGTGGGGCCGGTAGCTCAGTGGTAGAGCAACTGACTTTTAATCAGTAGGTCCCGGGTTCGAACCCCGGCCGGCTCACCAATGAATTCAACCTGTTACATTTTGCCACCGCAGTTCCAGATGAGTTCGGCGTCCACGTCCATCGCGTGGCGGCCTGATTTGCCTTGTCCGATCATCCCGTCTGGGTTTCTCTTGTGATCACGCGGTATCAGGAACACCGGGCCCGTCCTGCGGATGCAATTCCGCTGCGGCGCATGCTTGCCGGTTATCGGCGCCGCGCGCGAATGGGGGCCTTATGGACCTGGATTTCACTGGCAAGCGGGTGCTGGTCACCGGCGGGACGCGCGGCATCGGCCGCGGCATTGTCGAAGCCTTTCTCGAGAAAGGCGCCAGCGTCGCCCTGAACGGCAGCAGCGACGCGGGCGTCGCGACGGCGATCGCGGAGCTTGGCGCGGGCCGGCGGCTGGTGGCGGCACCAGGGCCGCTCAACGACGTTGCCGGCTGCCGCCGTACGGTCGATGCCGCCATCGCCGGTCTGGGCGGGCTGGACGTGCTGGTCAACAACGCCGGCACGGCGCGCGGCGGATCCGTCGACCTCGCAGAGGAGAATGACTGGGACGCAACCATCGACACCAATCTCAAGAGCATGTTCTTCGTCACCAAGTTCGCCTTGCCTTCGCTCCGGCAGTCGAAGGGGAACATCGTCAATATCGCGTCGGTACTCGGGCTCGTCGGGCTTGCGGACAACTCCATCTACTGCGCGTCGAAGGCGGGCGTGATCAACTTGACACGGAGCCACGCCATCGAATTTGCCCCCGACATCCGGGTCAATGCCATTTGCCCAGGTGGCGTCGACACCGATATGCTGCGCGGCCTCGCCGTGTCGCTCGGTGGGACCGTGGAGGCGGGATATGCCATGCTGAGCGGGGCTTGCGCGCAGCGGCGCATCGCCCATGTGCGCGAGATCGCCGGACCCGTGCTCTACCTGGCCTCCGGCCTCGCAAGTTTCGTCACCGGCTCGATCCATGTCGTCGATGGCGGTGAAACGATTGACTGACGTGGCCGTCGCGGAGGTTGCTTCTGCCGTAGGTGGACGATGGTAAGCCTTCTGAGTGGAGTCGAAGTCCCGTTCGATCGGGTGACCTCGTCCCGGGTCAGGGAGTTCGACGCCTATTGGCGTTCGAAGATCCGCGGCGGGTCCATGCCGCGACGAGAGGACATTGACCCGGCCGAGATCACCTCCCTGCTGCCGTTTCTCGTCATGGTCGACATCGAGCACAATCCGTTCCGGATCCGCTACCGCCTGTGCGGCACCCTGGTTTCCTTCTACGACGAAGAGCTGACCGGGAAATATCTCGAGGAACTGCGCAACACCACCCAGGAGGAAATCGCGCTCATCGCCGGATTCTATCGAACCGCCGTATTCGTAAGCCGGCCGGTCTATGTAGCAATCACCGGCCGTTCCCGGCAGACCGGATCGCCGATTGCCATCGCCGGGGGCATCTGGCCCCTGTCGAGCGACGGTGCCCAGATCGACAAATGCGTCGCCATCGAGGAATTCCCCGGCTTGACCTGAAGGCCGGCGAGATCTTCTGCATCGAGGGCTATTCGGAGATCTATGCCATCGACCCCCTGGCGCCCTGACCGTCTGGGACGATGGACCTTCGGGACTGAGAGACCGTTTGTCGCAGGGGCGATGCCGGCGCCCGGTTCCAGGGTTGCGCATAGAAACAACCACAAGACACAGCACGAATTGCCAAATCGCCGTGTTATGCGACGCCATGCCCTTGATCCATATCAATAGGGAAAGGGAAGGCGCGCCCTAAAAGGAAGCGGTCAGGTTGCGGGCACTGGACGCTGGTGCAAGAGCCAAGCTTGAGAGACCGATGAGCATCAGCCAGCCGAGAATCGCGCCCTGCAATCTGCTTCTCGTCGAAGATTCCATGTCGATGGCCCGGGTCTACATGGAGTATCTCCGGAAGGGCTCCTATTACCTGCGCCACGCACTGACCGGCCGCGACGCAATGGCGGCAGTACACCAGGATCCGCCCGATCTCGTCCTGCTGGATCTCCGGCTGCCGGACATGGAGGGGCTGGACGTGCTGCACCAGGTGAAAGCCGCAAATCCCCGCTGCGCCATCATCGTGATAACCGCGGATGGCTCGATCAACCGGGCCATCGAGGCGATGCGGGAAGGGGCGATGGATTTCCTCGTCAAGCCCGTCAGCTCCGACCGGCTGCTGACGACGCTGAGCAATGCGCTGCAGCGCGTTGCACTTGCCCACTCGGTCGACGCGCTGCAGAACGACGGTGTGACGCAGGCCAGCGCCGGCAGAAGGGTCAGGACGGAAGCCGCGATCATCCCGCTGCATCTCGTCGAACGTCGGGCGATCGAGGCAGCGATCGCGGCCTGCGCCGGAAACATAACCGCCGCAGCCGATTGCCTCGAGATCCACCCTTCGACGCTCTACCGGAAGATTGCCGCGTGGAATTCAACGCCGCGGAACGGCGACACACCAGACGCCAGCTAGGCGGATGGGTGAAGCCGGCACTTGCGATCGAGGGCCGGCCGGGGGGAGCCCATCCGGGCCGTTCGATCGGGATACCTTCCCGCCTGACCTAGAGCTGGACCCAACCAAGCCACTGCTTCGGGTAGCGCAAGACGTAGTCTTCCAGCATCCGGGCATAGCTGCGAACCGCCATCCCGACCGCCTCGTCGCGCGGCCGGTCTGCCTGAATCTCGATCGCCGGTTCGACCGCCACGTCGATCACGTTGTCTTCGCCGCGAAAGGCGAAGACGGGCAGGAGGGCGGCGCCGGTCATCTGGGCCATCGCCGGGGCACCGGGCGCGAGGCGGATCTCGCCGGCCAGGAACGGTGCCGCAACGGTTCGGCCGGTCCCACGCTGTCCCGTGATGCTGACGACGCCGTTGGCGCGCAGGCGGCGGGCCAGGACGTTCAAGGCGGTGTTCTGTCCGCCGACGGGCAGCAATACCCGCTCGGCGATGAAGGGGTCCTCCACGCGGGTCTGCAGGCGGTTGAGGTAGCGGATGCCGAAGCGGGAGGCCGAGAATCCGTGGCTGGGGTGACTGAGATGCGTCACCTGCAACCCGGCCTTCCGGAAGGCGATCTTGGCCGAGAGGTGGCCATGGAAGCCATGGGCCACCCAGAGGACGACACCGCGGCCCCGGGCCAACCCGGCATCCACGCGCTCGAAATTCAGGGCGCGGACCCTTGGGGTCCAGCGGCCGCCGGGATAGCTGCGCAGCACCTGGAGAAACGTAAGGATGCCCTCCGCCGCCATTCCCTTGAGGACATCGTGCCCGGTGAGTTCGGGCCGGTGAGCCCCAAGCGTTTGCCGGATCGCCGCCGCAGCGGCTTTCGGCGAAGGCGCAAGATCACCGACCGCAAGGGGACTGAGCGTCCGGGCAACCGCGGGCCAATTGCCGGCCGGCACCAGTCTCGACACCAGGGCGAGAAACGGCAGGCCCGCGAGAACGGAGGCGTCGGTCGAGGTGAAGGCGGGAAGGGCGTCGCGCGCTGCGGGCCCCTCAGGCGGCACTGCTGCGTCCCTTCAGGCTGTGGCTGGCGAGGGTGCGGCCAAGGTCCCAGATCGCCCCGGGCACGCGGTGGCTGTCGGCGACAACCTGCTCGAAGCCATCCTTGATCCAGACCCGGTCGTCCTGGGTCAGGGTCAGCGGGGGGATCAGCTTGATGACATTCATGCCATAGCCGGCAACCTGGGAGATGATGCGATGCTGCTTCAGCAGCGGGATGGTGATCAGCTGACAGAACAGGCCCTTGCGCGCCTGCTCCAGGAGCGCCCAGGCGGCCTTCAGGGAAAGGCTTTTCGGCGGACCGAACTCGATGGCAATCATCATCCCCTTGCCGCGGACCGCCTTGACGAATTCATGCCGGCCGACCATCGATGCCAGGTCGGATCGGATCGCCTCGCCGGTGCTGGCCGCATTGGCGATGAGCTTCTCGTCTTCCAGCACCTGAAGTGTCGCCAGCCCGGCCGCCATGGCGATGTCGGTCTTCGCGAAGGTCGAGCCGTGCACCACGGCGCGATCCATGCGGTCGAATATCTTGTTGAAGATCGGCTTGCGCATGGCGACGGCGCCGACCGGCACGAAGCCGCCGGAGAGGGCCTTGGCCAGCAGGACCATGTCGGCCTCGACCCCCCAATGATCGAGGGCGAGAAAACGCCCGGTCCGGCCGAGGCCGGTCTGGATTTCATCGGCGACGAACAGCGCCCCGTATTTCCTGCAGAGCCGGGCGGCTTCGGGCAGATAGTCGTCGTCGGGGATGTTGACGCCCTTGCCCTGGATCGGTTCGACCACGAAGGCGGCCACATCGCCGCCGGCAAGGGCCGCCTCCAGCTGCGCCAGATCGTTGAATGCCACGGCCTGGCAGTCCGGCAGAAGCGGCTCGAAACCGTTGCGGAAATTGTCGTCGCCATTCAGCGAAAGCGCGCCGTAGGTCAGGCCGTGAAACGCATGGTCGCAAAACAAGATGCGCTTGCGTCCGGTGGCCGCGCGGGCGAACTTCATGGCCGCCTCGACCGCCTCGGCGCCGGAATTGCAGAAGAACATCTTGTCCATCCCGGCGAGATGCGGCAGCAGCCGTTCCGCCAGCAGGCCGCTGAGCAGGGAGACGTCCATCTGCACCAGGTTCGGCAGCTCCGCCTGCAGCACCTGCTGCAGCGCGCCGATCACTGTCGGGTGGTTGCGGCCCACGGCAAACACGCCGAAGCCGCTCAGCAGATCGAGATACCGCTCGCCATCCTGGTCGAACAGATGGGCGCCCAGGCCGCGAACGTAGTGGCGGTCGAAGCCGATGGTCCGCAGCACGCGGATCATCTGGGAATTGAGGTGCCGATCATAGAGGTCGTATTTCTCCCGCGAACGGTCGGCGATGAGCTGCTGGATATCGATCGGCATCCGCCTGTCTCCAATGGGTAAATCAGTATCGTGGCCGGCTCTGCTGCACGCGTCGCCTGCAGGCCGCATCTCTTCCCCGATCCCAGCGGCTGGTCAGCAATCTGTCAGGAAGCTGTCGTCAGTAAGGCGGCTCCAGTATGACCGCAGCCCATCCGATTGGCACCCATTTCCACGGGTGCAGTGGCAAATTTCCTTGGGGATGACGGTCGGGCCGCCCGGCGTTTCCCGACGGCTGGCGCCGGCTCAGGCGGCCGGCATCGGCGGCGTCGCCAGCGCATGGGTACAAGCGCGCAGGAACAGGCTGAGGGCGCGGGTATCGCGCATGGGCTGGAGGTCCGCATAGGGAATGACGCTTCCGACCGAGGCCTTGAAGCTGCAGCCGATCTTGTTGGCGACCTCATGGAGCAGGAAGGCCATGCGCGTCGTCATGCTGATGTGACTGGCAATCTGGAACAGACGGCTGTTCTGTCCGTGGAAATAAATCGGCGCCACGCTCGCCTTGGCTTCATGGATCAGCCGGGCGGTGAAGGGTTTCCAATCCAGGTCGACCGCGGCGCGGGCGAAGGGCGTCGGCGTCGTGGCGACGCCGCCCGCCGGGAAGACGATCAGGCAGCCGCCGGCCTTGAGATGCGCCCGTGCCGTGGCACGGGTCGCGAGATTGGTGGCCCGGGCGGTATCGGTGGGATCGAAGTCGATGGGCAGGATGAACTGCTGGACTTCGGCATCCGGTGGATAGAGGCGGGCATTGGTCAGGACCTTGAAGTCGCCGCGAACGCGCTTGGCCAGGTGCCCGACGAGGAGGCCGTCGATCAGGCCGAAGGGATGATTGGCGACGATGATCAGCGGACCGGTCGCGGGCAGGGCATTCAGCTTGTCGGCGTCATAGCTGACCGAGAGATTGAGCAGCCGCATGGCGGCTTCCCAGAAATCGACGCTGCCGCGCAGCTCCGACCGGTAGATCTCATAGAGTCGTTTCAGGCGGACCTGGCCGGTCAGCCGCTCGACCGCATGAATGAATGCCCAGGATGCAAGCCGGTCGCAGCGGCTGGCATAGGTCAGGTCGATCTCGGCGTCGTCGATCGCTAGGGTGCTGAACATGACACCGGAGTGTCATGCGATTCGGTTGCGCCCGGGTCGCAGATTTGTGACGATTCCGCGTCCGGCTAGACCGGGTCACGCCGGAGCGACTGGCACATGCAATGGACGCCGCCGCCGCCCATGGTGAACATGGTCATGTCCGGGTCGTAGACGGTGAAGCCATGGGCCCGGAGCTTGGCGTTCAGCGTCTTGCTCTGGGCCGTGGACAATACCTTGCCGTTGCCGAGTGCCACGACGTTGCAGCCGAGCGCCATGGTGTCGCGGTAGTTCACCTCGATCATCTCGATCTTCTTCGACCGCAGCCAGTCCAGGATCCAGTCGTCGGTGGTGTCGACGCAGACCGCGGCGAGCTTCGGCGCCAGCATGCAGACCATGAGGTCGATGTGCACGTAATGCTCGGCGATCGGCGCCAGCTTCACCTCCCAGCCCTTGGCCTCCATCCAGGAGCGTACCTGTTCGGCCGCAGGCTCCTGCGTGCGTTCGCCGCAGAACCCGATCAGAACCGATCCGGGCTCGATCACGTCGAAATCGCCGCCTTCGAATGCCGAGGCGGTAATCATCTTGAAGATCGGGATGTCGTTCTTCCGGTAGAATTCGATCGCCGGGGCGTACTCACCGCGGCGCCACCATTGATGCATCTGTGTAATGACGGCGCCATAGGGCGTCATGAAGGATGAATCCCGAGCATAGACCTGGTAGGGCAAGGCGGGGTCCGGCTCGAGCAGGTGGACCTTGGCGCCGGCTTCCTCATAGGCCTGGGTCATCTCGCGGTGCTGGCGCATGGCAAGCTGATGGTCGAACTTGGCGCCGCTGCGCAGGGTTGCCTTGGAGATGGAACTGGTCGGCAGCCATTTGAAATTCTCCGGCGAGCACAACAGGACGTCGCGCAGCGTGCCGTATTCCGAGTTGGCGCCCCAGTTCTGGGCCGCCTGGCCGATCGTCCCGTCGTGCATTTTCGTTCCTCCCGCTGGTCGTATCGGCACAACTCTAGCGCCGGTTGGTATTGACAAGTACCGGGTAATTCACAGCATAGTTGTTCAGTTTTATTCAATAAGTTGATCCCATGGCCCGACGCCTGCCGCCGCTCAACCAGATCCGGGTCTTCGAGGCAGTGGCCCGGCATTGCCACGTGCGCCGCGCGGCCGAGGAACTCGGGGTTACCCCTAGCGCCGTGAGCCATCAGGTCAGGGCGCTGGAGGCCTATTTCGGCTTTCCGCTGTTTGTCCTTGCCCGCATGCGCCTGCGGCTGACCGAGCGGGGCCAGTTCCTGCTGCCGGCCGTCGAACAGGCGCTCGACGGCATTGCCGCGCGGGTCGGGCAGCTGACCATGCCGAAGCTGGAAGGCCCGATCACGATCTATGCGCCGCCGGCCTTCGCTGCGCGCTGGCTGGTCAGGCATCTCGGCGCCTTCACCGCGGCCTATCCGGCGATTTCACCGGTGCTGCGCGAAGTCCGGCCGTTCCCGGCCAGCCTGCCGGCGGACTTCGACGTGGTGATCGAGTACGGCCGCGGCCACTGGGAGCATCGCTGGGTGCGGCTGCTGAGCCGGGTCGAGTTCTTTCCCGTCTGCAGTCCCAAGCTGCTGAGCGGCCCCGCCGCCGCGCCCTGGCATCCGCGCGATCTGGCGCGCTTCACGCTCCTGCATGACGATGACGGCCTCGGCTGGTCGCAATGGCTGGCCGCGGCCGGGGCGGGCGGCATCAAGACCGCGCGCGGCATGCGTTTCGCCAGCGCCAGCCACGCCATCGATGCGGCGGAAATGGGGCTGGGTCTGGCCCTCTGCGACGATGTCCTGGATGCCGGCGACATTGCCGCCGGCCGGCTGGTCAAGCCCTTCGAGATGCGCTCCGTCGGTCCCGGCGCCTATTATGCGATCTGCAATCCGGATCGCGTGGGCACCGGCGTGGTCCAAGCCTTCCTGCAATGGATGTTTGCCGAAATCGGCACCGTGCTGGAGATCTGATCAGGCCGCCTTGGCACAATCGGAAATCGCCTTCTCGGCGCGATGCCAATTGTCGCGGGCAATATCCGGGAACACACCGCTGACCTGGGTTTTCGGCCAGTAGAGATCGCCGTTGTAGAACTTGACCAGCGATCCACCGCCGGGTCCCGGTTCGACAGTGACGAAGGCCAGCAGTCCGCCGCGCGGCGCCGTCACCGAGATCTGGTTGACGCCGGACACGGTCTCGACGGCGGGGATGGTGTCCTGGAATTCGCGGCTGAGACCGGTCGCGACGCAGGCGGTTGCGGTAGGGGTCGCCGGGGCGATCTTCATGACGATATCCGGCCGGCTCATCATCGCGCTCGACGAGCAACCGCTGATGGCAAGCGCCATGCCGATGGCGGCAAGGAAACCCAAGAAACGGTCCATGAACGGCTCCCGGAAATCAAACTGACCGGCGAATTAATGCAAATTTGCGGCCAAACTGAAGGAATGCCCATATCACATTGAAATTTTGTTAATTTCTTGAGAGTTAGCATGGCGCCGGGTATTGCTATCGAAGAATCGCAATAACTTACGGGTCTGGATCATGCCCACTCGGGAATGGGCGCAGGAAGCCATCCTCAAGATCGAGGCAGACTTCGTGCGCTCCGCGGATACCCATCTTGAGCGGCTGGAATTGCCGGGCCTGTCAGGCATCCCGATCTACCTGAAGGACGAATCCACCCACCCGACCGGCAGCCTCAAGCATCGTCTGGCGCGGTCGCTGTTCCTCTACGGACTGTGCAATGGCTGGATCCGGGAGGGCGGCACGATGGTCGATGCATCGTCCGGCTCGACAGCGATCTCGGAGGCCTATTTCGCCCGGCTGCTGGGCTTGAAATTCATCGCGGTCATGCCGCGCTCGACGTCGCCGGAGAAGATTGCGCAGATCCAGTTCTATGGCGGCGACTGCCATCTGGTCGATGACCCAGGCGCGGTCTATGCGGAAAGCCGGGAACTGGCCCAGCGCAGCGGCGGTCACTATCTCGACCAGTTCACCTATGCGGAACGCGCAACGGACTGGCGCGGCAACAACAACATCGCCGAGGCCATGTTCCAGCAGATGTCGCGCGAGAAGCATGCCGAACCCACCTGGGTGGTCTGCGGTGCCGGGACCGGCGGAACCTCGGCGACGATCGGGCGGTTCATACGCTACCGTCGCTTCGCCACCCGCCTCTGCGTCGTCGATCCGGAGCGATCGGTATTCTTCGACTTCTTCAAGTCCCGGGATGCCAATCCCGCTGGCACCGGCGGGTCGCGGATCGAGGGCATCGGGCGTCCGCGCGTCGAGCCGTCCTTCATTCCCGACTTGGTCGACAGAATGATCAAGATTCCCGACGTCGCCAGCTTCGCCGCGATGCGCGTCCTCTCTGCGATGATCGGGCGCCGGGTCGGCGGCTCGACCGGGACGAACCTGATGGGTGTGCTGCAACTCGCGGCCGAGATGCGCGACAGCGGACGCAAGGGGTCGATCGTCACGCTGATCTGCGACAGTGGCCGCCGCTATGCTGGCAGCTATTTCAGCGATGACTGGCTAAGGCAGAACGGGTTCGATGTTGCGCCCTGGGAAATCAAGATCCGCGATTTCATCGAGCACGGCAGCTGGGACAGGGATCTGATGCTCGCGTACCACGAGAATGGCGGGGCCTGAAGATGTGCCGTTGGCTGACCTATTGCGGCGAACCGATCTATCTCGACAAGGTTCTGTTCGAGCCGAGGAACTCGCTGATCAACCAGAGCCTGCATGCCAGCCACTCCCATGTTACCACCAACGGCGACGGCTTCGGGGTCGGCTGGTACGGCGAGCGTGGCACGCCTGGCGTCTATCGCGACATCCTGCCGGCCTGGAATGACGTCAATCTGAAGAGCCTGTCCCATCAGATCCGCTCCAGCCTGTTTCTCGCCCACGTTCGAGCCTCGACCGGCACGGCCACGTCCCGCTCTAATTGCCATCCCTTCAGTCACGGCAAGTGGCTGTTCATGCATAACGGGCAGATCGGCGGCTACGACAAGACACGCCGCAGGCTAGAGAGCATGATCGACGATTCATTCTACGCCTTCCGGCAAGGGACGACTGACAGCGAGCTCCTGTTCTACATGCTTTTCAGCGAAGGGCTGGAGACCGATCCGATGGGAGCCCTCGAGCGCAGTGTCGGCAGGATCAATGCAATCAATCGGGAGATGGCGATCGCGCAGCCGTTCCGCCTGACGGCCGTGCTAAGCGACGGCCATCGGATATTCGCCATCCGCTACTCGACCGATGAAAGCCCGCCAAGTCTGTTCTGGGCACATCACGAGGACCACCTGCTGGTCGTTTCCGAGCCCTTGGACGAGGAGGACGGTCGTCACTGGAACGAGGTGCCGCCAAACCAGTTGCTGGTCACCGAACGCCGCGGCCTGATCGACGTGGTGCCGTTCACGCCCGCATAGCCAACACCGGCTTCATTTCCGCCCGGCGATGGATTAATCTGAATCGGCTAGGTGGGGGAGGGGCGAATGGGGAAACTGCGCGATACCTTGCGGGCCGACCTGGAGGCCGAAAAGGCGAATCGGCAATTCGGCAGCGGCTGGATCAGCGGGGTCCTGTCCCTCTTCCTCGCCATGGCGGGACTGATTGCGGTGCTCTGCCTGCGCTTCCCGGGCCTGCTGACAACGGAGATGGTGCGCAGCCAGTACGACGTGCCGATGATTCGGGCCCTGCTCCATTTCGATCTCATCCTGGGCTTCGGGCTTGCCGTCCTCAATCTCGCTCTGCGTCGGCAGAAGATCATGGGGTTTGCCGCCATCACCGGCATACTGTTCGCGACGTTGTTGGGCGGATCGCAGGCCGAAAGCAGTGGTGACCTGACCACGGGACTCTATTTCGGCCTCGACTGGTTCCTGCTCAATCTGGCCTTTCTTGGCATTGTCTTCATCCCGTTGGAGCGGTTCTTTGCCCGGCTTCCCGATCAGTCGATCTTCCGCCAGGAATGGCGGGCAGACCTGTTCTATTTCCTGGTCAATACGCTGCTGGTGCAGTCGCTGACCTACCTGTCATTGAAGCCGGCCATGACCATCGTTGCACATACGGAGTGGACCGCGGTTCGCTCCTTCATGGCCAGCCAGCCGATCTGGCTACAGTTCCTCGAGATCATGCTGCTCACCGACCTGGTGCAGTATTGGGTCCACAGGCTGTTCCACCAGATACCTTTCCTGTGGCGTTTTCATGCCGTCCATCATTCGGCAGAAACCATGGATTGGCTGGCGGGTTCACGAATGCACGTGATCGAGATCGTTTGCCTGCGCGGCTTCACGGTCGTCCCGATGTATGCGCTGGGTTTCGAGGCGGCGGCCCTGAAGGCCTATATCCTCTATGTCTTCCTGCATTCGACATTCATCCACGCGAACGTGCGGTTCGATTTCGGCTGGCTGAAGCAGGTGATTGCGACGCCGCAATTCCATCACTGGCATCATGGCATCGAGGAAGAAGCAATCGACGTCAACTTCGCCGTGCATTTCCCGATCCTGGACCGGATCTTCGGCACACTCCATTTGCCGGACAAATGGCCGAGCGGCTATGGCGTCGGCGGCCATCCGGTACCGAAGGGATACCTCCGGCAGTTCTTCTACCCGCTCAAACGGGCCTCGTGATTCGGGCCGGCATGGCATCGGCGATGAGGTGATACTTGACGCTGGCATTTGACGCCGTGCGATAGAAGGTCAGGAGCTGATCCCAAGGGTCCGCCACCTTCTGGAAGCCGGTGATGAAGACCACCAGGGTGCTGATCTCGACCCGCCCCTGCATGACCAGCCAGCCGCCGAAAGATAGCACGATGAGTGGCGCCGCCGCGTCGAGGAAATTCCCGAAGAAGGTCAGGAAGAATTTCACCCGATAGATATTGACCCGGGTATTGAAGGCGCCGTCCGTGAGCCGGAGAAACCGCCGTTGATATGTCGGCTTTCCCGTTCGATCGGCCTCGGTCTGGACAATCGCGTCACCCATTTTCCTCAACAGCCTGGCATGAGCCGCCGCCCACCGATTGATCTTGCGCTGGCCATAGGGCACAACCACCAGCTGAGGCAGATAGAGCAGGGCGGCGAAGACGGCGATTCTGGGCTCGATCCAGAACAGGTAGCCCATGGCGGAAAGGGCAGTGCCACCCTGCATCAGCGGGAATGAGAGGCTGTCGCCAACAAAGCCGGCGAGTTCCTCCGCTTCCGTTGTAACCATCGAGACCACCGCACCCTTCTGGATGGAAGGGGCTGCGGGTGTGGATTGGCCAGCCGGGGCGGTGGTTTGCGTCCCTTGGTAGATGGTCTGCCGCAGATGCCTGCTCACATTCTCGACCAGGGTGCCGCGATAGACATTGAGCCCGTATTTCAGCCCGCCCTGCACCAACAGCACCGCCAGGTAGAGCAGGCTGAGGATCAGGAGGTAGCGGGGATTTGCGGAATGGATGGCGTCGTCGACGATCCGCCGTTGGAGCTCGAGGGGCACCATCGTGAGCAGGGACACGACGACGGTCAGCAGGCAGAGTACGATCTGCTGGCGGCGGCTTATCTGCCAAATGAAGGCAAAGAGTGAACGCGGCATGATACAGCCTAAGACTATTGGGCCCGGCATAGCAAAAAGGGGCCGAAGCCCATGGCTTCAGCCCCTGTCTTGAAACTGGCTCCCCGAGTTGGACTCGAACCAACGACCTGCGGATTAACAGTCCGACGCTATACCAGCTGAGCTATCGGGGATCAGGGCATGCCTGACGGCGCAGCTTATAGCAAACGAACCGACCGCCTGCAAACATCTTTAATGGGTCGCTGTTGTTGCGGCAAGCCGTTGAAAATACCCCAATTTTCGGCAGCTTCGCCAATTGCCGCGGGCCCGCCTTCGGGGTTGACAGGGCGGGGCTAATTCCCGATCCTCCGGCCGCAAAACCGCGAAAGTCCTTTGATCCTCCGGAGCCTCCATGAGAGCCGTCATCCTCAGCGCCGGGCAAGGCTCACGCCTCCTGCCACTTACCGAGGGCCGCCCGAAGTGCCTGTTGCCCCTGGGGCCCCGAACCTTGATCGAGTGGCAGATCTGGGCGCTCGCCCAGGGCGGCGTCGATGACATCGCCGTCGTCGTCGGCTATCACGCCCAGGACGTCGTGGATCTCCTGCGGAAGCTTGAGGGACCGAAGCTGCGGATCCGGACGATCTTCAATCCATTCTACAAGCTCGCCGACAATCTCGCCAGCTGCTGGCTCGCCCGGCACGAGATGGACCGCGATTTCGTGATCCTGAATGGCGACACGGTCATCGAGCCGGATTGCTTCAAGCGTCTGATTGCAAGTCCGATGGCGCCGATCACCGTCACCATCGACAAGAAGGACAGCTACGATTCCGACGACATGAAGGTGCAGCTGAAGGGGACGCGCCTGCTGGACATCGGCAAGACCCTCACGCCCGAGCACACCAACGGCGAGTCCATTGGCATGCTGCTGTTCCGCGGCGCCGGCCCGAAGCTGTTTACCGATACGCTCGACGCGATCATGCACACCCCGGAAGGCTTGAAATGGTGGTATCTGCGCGCAATTGGCCAGATTGCCCAGAGGCACCAGGTCGAGACCTGCTCGATCGAGGGCCTGCGCTGGGGCGAGGTGGATTTTCCGGCGGATCTTGAGCGCGTCGCGTCCCTGGTCGCGGACTTCTAGGACACCGGCGGGCGCAGCTTCAATATGGAGCTGGCAAGCTCGTAGTCAGCGGGCTTGTCGACGTCGATCGCGGCCTCGGCGAAGGGCAGGATGACTGGCCGGATCCGGGCGCCGGTCAGCCCGGATATATGGGCGAAAGCTCCATCGAGGCTCAGCCAGCCGAGGGCGAAACGGATCAGTGCAAGAAAGCCGACCGCGCCGGCAATGGCGAGGGGATTCTTGCGGCGCCCTTCCATCCGTCGCCAGTACTCTGCCACCTGCCGCACCCTTGCATTGCGCGCCAGGAACAGATTGCAGCCGCTATAGCCCATTCCCCCCAGTCGATAGTAGGTCCGCTTGTTCTCTGGATAGGCGGCCTGAATCGTCGCGGAATCGGTCAGGCCGACCGCGAGATCGCAGTCTTCCGGCGCGTGCTGGAGGAAGTGGGCGACCATGCGGTTCGTCAGCAGCGGATGGTCGGCGGTGGTCACGAGCAGCGGCAGGTCGGTGCCGGTATGATCGAGTGCCAGCGCCAGGCTCCCGGCTGGGCTGGCGCCGGGTGGCACGATGGTCACGGCCGGGGTGTTCCGCAGCTCCCGGAGCTCCGGATCGGCATCCAGCAGCCGGCCGTCGTCGATGCAGATGAACAGGCGATTGAGCGCGCCGCCGGATCGGAGAGCGCCAGCAACCCAAGCCAGCATGCTGCGTCCGGCGATCGGGGCGAGGGCCTTGTGGCTCACGCCGGCCAGGGTCGCGATGGGATCATGGTTGCCGCGGCTTCCGGCCAGGATCAAGGCATTGAACTGCCCGATCAAGCGATCGCCTTTTCATAGATCCGATATGTCTTGTAGACCCTGCCGCCGACACCCTCGATGACGCGGCGCATCGGCATGTTGTCCTCGAGAATCCATGACATTTCCAGGCGCTCCAGTCCGCGTGCCAGGAAGGGCTGCTTGATCTGGTTGAACATCAGCGGCAGCAGAGCTGCGCCGAGAACCGTGCCATGGTGCTTGCGCCGGATGCCCATCAGCGGGATGCGACTGGACTTGACGCTCTTGGTCTTCAATCGCCAGATCAGCTTGAACAGTCCGAACGGCAGCAGCCTGCCGTTCAGGTCGCGGATCACCTCGAGCAGGTTCGGCACGCAGACGAGCATGCCGGCTGCCTCGCCCTTCACCTCGGCGATGACGACGAGCTTGGGGTCGATCAGCGGCTTCAGGCCCTTTGCGGCCGCCGCGATCTCGGCCGCGGTGAAGGGGACCATGCCCCAGTTCTCCGCCCAGGCGTCGTTGAAGATGTCGAGGATGAGGTTGAGATCACGCTGGTAGTTCTTCATGTCGAGATTGCGCAATACGATGGTGCCGTCGGCCTTGAGCTTGTCCAGCATGCGGCTCGAACCGACGGGCTTGTAGTCGTCCTTGCCAAGATCGTAGGCGACCAGGTCCTTCGCCTTGCGGAAGCCGAGGGCATCGAGCCGCGGCCCGGCATAGGGCAGGTGAAAGGGCATCATCAGCATCGGCAGGGCGTCTTCGCCCGCGATCAACAGGCCGGATTCCTCATTGGTCGAGAAGCTCAGGGGACCGACGAGGCGGGTCATCCCCCTGGATTTCAGCCAGCCTTCGGCAGCCGCGGTCAGGGCGGCAAAGATCTCGGGATCGTCCTCGGCATCGAGGAAACCGAAATGTCCGGTCCTGTCGTTGTAGCGCTGCTGGTGCAGGGCGCAGATCTGCGCCGAAATGCGTCCGACGGGTCTTCCGTTGCGGCGCGCCAGGAACAGTTGCACCTCGGCATGGGCGAAGTACGGGTTGGTCTTCGGGGTCAAGGCCTCGATGCGCTCCATGTCGAGTGGAGCGACGTATCCGGGTCGCCCGGCATAGAGGCGCTTGGGGAGTTCGACAAAGGCCTTGAGGTCGGCCTTTCCGGCGACCGGGGCGACGGCGATTTCTGCGGGCATCGGATCTTTCTATGGACAGCTGAAGGCGGCCGACTGGGGCACGTGATCGTCGCGGCAAGACCGCCGGGGATCGCCGTCGCCTCGGATGAAGTTCGATAACGCGTTGCACCAGGGATATCGCGTCACCACTGCCTCAGTATAGACGATATTGAAGGCCCCGGGCCTTTTCGGCACCCGCCGCGACTTGCCGCAACGGGCCCCAAGAAGCCGGTCGGCGTGGAAACGGTGCACCGGATGCGGACCTTTGATGCGCTTCAAGATGGTCCGGTTCGGCGGGGCGTTGCGATGCTGGACGCAACGCGCGACCTCGGCGTGGCAGGTCGCCAGCCGTCCACCAAAGTCGACCAGGAAGCCGGTCCGAAGGGTCGCGCCGGCGACGGCCGGAAGCGTGACACGGAGGGCGCCAATCGGGGCAGCTGGATGGTGCGTTCGATTCAGCAAGAAAGCAGCCTTCATCCTGCCCTGCGCATTTGCGTGAAAAGGTCCGTTAATCTAGTTGGATCAATTGATTAGGGCAAGGGTTCGGGCGCAATGTGCCTACTTGCCCGTGGCGGCGACCGCTTTTTCAATCCAGAGAATCCAGGCCGTCCGCAGGCCGTGATACAGGCACGTCATGACCTGCCAGGCAACAATCAAGTAGATCGTCAGCACCCCAAATCCCAAGGCATACCCGATTGTAAATAAAGGCAAATTTATGTTGCGCCGCGAAATGAAGGTGCGCAGGAAGCCGTCGATCGGCGCATGGGTGTGCAGTCCCTTTTGGAAGCGTCCGGGATAGACCTTCAGGATCAGGCGATCCAGCACGTAGAGGCCCAGCATCCAGAGCGAGGCGATCCAGACCGGCGATGCGGTATCGCCGCCGCAGAGGCCCCAGGCCCAGGCCATGTACCAGAAGGGCGGGTGCACCAGGTCGAGGCCGTGATCGAGAATGTTGCCCAGCCAGGAATCCGTGAAGGTGAGCCGCGCCAGCTTGCCGTCGACGGAGTCGAGGACGCTCATGCCGTAGGCACAGGCAAAACCCCACCAGAAATGGCCGGTGGCAGAAAGCGGGATGACCAGCACGGTCAGGACGATGCTCACCAGGGTCACCCAATTGGGGTGGATCCGTGCACGCGCAAGCGGCGGCACCATCAGCCAGACCAGCGGCGGATAGACGTATTTGGTGAAGAAATCGGTCGAGCCCTTGTAGTTCGACCAGAACAGGAATTTCTCCACTTCCTGGCGCTTCGCCTCGTCGGTGATCGCGAAGACATAGAAGGGGAGTTCGCGTCGGAGCTTGCGGATGAACGCAGGAAACTCCTGCTGGGTGACGGCATGGAGCGGCCTGACGGCCTCGGCAAGACCCGCCGCCCCGGCATCGAGCCGATCGATATCCGCGGGCTCGATGCGCGCCAGAACCGCGGCGCCATCGCTCGCTTGCCGGCTCCCGGCCTGCCCGGCGAGATAGCCATAGAGCCGGGCGTCGGCCAGGCTGGTCGCGGTGGTGGCGAGGATAGGGTCATTGCCGGCGCCGGCAGCCGCGCGCAGGCGGTCGGCCACGCTGCCGGCAACCTGCGTGATCCTGATCGGGCATCGCAGGCGCCGGTCCGGCCGGAACGAGGGCCTAGCGGCACTGTCGCCGACATCGACAATAATTTCCGAGACATCGAGTTGCTGGTGCCGGACGGCCTGCAGGTGCCGCTCGACAAGAGTCATGCCGAACACCAACGGGCCAGGCGGGCCGGCAGCATCGATCCAGAGGATCATCGCTCAGTAGCCTTCGAGGCGTATGAGCCAGGCACCGCCGATGCTGGCGAACAGCATGATCGGCAGCCATGCCGCGAAGAACGGCGGGATGGCGCCGGTCTCGCCCAGCGATAGCACCAGCCCGTCGGTGATGAAGTAGAGGAATCCCAGCCCGAAGCCGATGGCGATGCCCATGGCCAATCCGCGTTCGCGCCGATGCAGGCTGTGGGCGACCGGCGCGGCAAGCAAGATCATTAGGATCGAGCTGACGGGCAGCGATATGCGCTTCTGCAGCCAGGTCTCGTAGAAATAGGTCGGGCGCACGCCCACCTTGTTCGACGAGACGAAGCTCCAAATCTTGTAGAGCGTCATCGCCTGCGGCCGTTCGATCAGGTCCGAGAATTCGGTTGGAGTGAGCTGCGAATCAAGGATTTCCGTATCGCGGTGCTCGGTCCTGGCGCCCTGGTCGGGCACCATGTCCGCCTGCCAGATGTCGTTCAGAATCCACACGCGCTTGTCGATGTCGTATCTCGCCTCGCCGACCTTGCGCTGCGCAACGAGATTGCCCCGATCGTTGAGGGTATAGAGGTTCACCCCCTTCAGTACCATGCCATCCTTCTGGACATCGGTCACGTCGACGATGTTCATGCCGTCCTGGATGAAGACCTCTGAATTGTCGTCGGCCTTCGAGGCCTTGTCGATGTAAAGGTCCTTCTGCAGCAGCTTGTTGACGCTGTAGGGTACCAGCTGGTCGACCAGCGCGAAATGCGCGATCGCGACGAGTCCGACCGCCGGCAAGAAGGCCATCAGGACCGCATTGTATGGGGCGCCGGCGGCCTTGTAGGCGAGTATCTCGTTGTCCCGCTCCAGCTTGCCCAGGGTCATCAGCACGCCCATCAGGACACAGAACGGCACCAGGAATGAGACGATCTCGGGCATGCGCAGGAAGGTATAGGTGAACAGCCCGGATAGGTGCCCGTTGCTGCGCTGCATGACCTCGGTGCTGTTGCTGAGCAGATCGAAGAGCTGCAGCAGCGCGGCGAAACCCACCAGCAACAGAAGCAGTTGCGACAGGAATGTGCGGAGCACATAGCGGCTGAAGGTCGTCATACGGCCCGCCACCAGCGCAGTTTCAGAAGTTTGCGTGCAACGAAGCCGAGGCCGGCGTCCAGCGTATCGAAGATGTGCGACAGCGGATCGTATCCCGGCTTGCTGTCAGATGCATTGAACAGCCATAGGCTGACGCCCGAGAAGATGCAGAATGGTAGCCAGAGCGCCAGCATCGCACCGGACAGCCCGTCGCCGACGACCTGCTCGCCAAACTGCAGGACCTCGTAATAGAAGATCAGAAAGACGACCCCGACGAGAAGTCTCAGGCTCTTCGACGTGCGCCGCGAGGAAATCCCGACCGGCATCGCGAGCAGAGGCAGGAAAACGATCGAAAGCGAGTTTACCAGCCGCGCGTTGATCTCCGCCTTGATATCGTCGATGTCGAGATAGGCCGGCGTATTGGCGTAGAAATGGAAGAGCTCCCACAGGGTCAATTCGGATTCCTTGTCGCCGCGGCGCCGGAATGGCTCAGGCGCGACCGACTCAAGCGGCAGCGCCAGCTCCTTGAACACCAGCGCCCGCGTCTTGTCGCCGGCGGGGGACGTCTCGGTGCGAATGCCGTCGCGCAAAGTCAGGACCAGGGACAGATCGGATTCCTTGCTGAGATCTCCGTGTTCCGCGGTGATGATGATGTTCCGCCCGGCGTCGTCGAGTTCCTTGACGAAGATCTGGTCGAGCTTGCGCCCGCCCTCGGATATGTCGCCGATCAGGATGGTCTTCCCGCCGAAGCCGCTGAAGAAGGCGCCACGTTCGATCGCCGAATCCCACTGCGTCTCGGTGACCAGATGGACGAGCGCGCGGTAGGCAAACCGGGTATAGGGCTGGAGGAATCCCAGGATGTAGGAGCTGACGATCGTGAGGACGATTGCCAGTGCAAGAATCGGCATCATCAGGCGTCGCAGCGAGATTCCGCTGGCGCGCATCGCATCCAATTCGCTGTCGTTGGAAAGACGCATACTGGCATAGAGGACGCCGACAAATAGGGCTGCCGGAAGCGCAATTCCGAGGTAGTGCGGCACGAGGTTGCCGAGCATCTTCAGGATGATCGAGATCGGGCTGCCCCGGTTTGCGAACATGTCGAGCAGCCGGATGAGGCGCTCCATCAGCAGCGCGGCCATGCCGATGCCGACCGCCGCCAGCAACGGCATGCTGACCCGCTTGAGGATGTACAGATCGATCAATCGCAAGGGCATCATGCGCTATCGATCTGCGATCATGATTTCAGATTCCATCGGATTCGCGCTCCGATCGGAGGATAGCACCGAACCCAGCGGCAAAGCCATGCTGCCCTGCAGCGAAAAGCCCTTGGCGTCGGCCGTCAGCTCGTGGACATCAATCTTGAGCTGCCAGCCGTGGCCATGCTTTTCAAAGCGATAGAGGTGAAATCTGGCGGGATCCTTGTGGCCGCTCGGCAGGGCCGAAGCGGATGAGACGCCGATGACCGGCGCGTGACCAAAGGGGGTCTGCAGTTTTGCGAGGCCGGAGACATGGGTGTGGCCATGCAGCACAAGTTCGCAACCCGCGCGGGCGATGACGGCCTGGAATGCCGAACTGTCGGTGAGGGATTTTCGCCGATAGGCGCCGCCGCCGAATGGTGGGTGATGAATGAGGACCACCCGGCACTTGCCGGCAGCTCCAAGCCTGATCAGGCATGCTTCGAGGCGCGCCAGCTGGTCGGTACCCAATCGCCCGGTCGCGGCAAAAGGCAGCGTCGGGAGGGCGGTGGAGGTGCCGATCAGCGCAATATCGCCAAGCACCCTGGCAAAGGGGAAATCCGAGAAACCGTTGGCCGGCCGGTTCGCCGGCTCGACGGATTCGCGTCGCCCCGACATATAGGCCGCCCAAAGTCCGATGGACGTTTCCCAGGGCATGGCAACATAGGCATCGTGGTTGCCGGGGATGATGGTAACGTTTTCCGGTCCGCCCAGCCTGTCCAGCCATGCCCGCGCCTGCTGGAATTCGCCAGGCAGCGAGATGTTGGTCAGATCGCCGGTGACGGCGATGTGGCTCGGCGCTTGTCGTTTCAGACTCTCGACCAAGAGTGCCAGAACCTCGGGTCGATGGATTTTTGCCCGTTTCAGACGCCAGGACAGGAGCCCGGTGATCCGTTTGCCCATAAGCGCGGCAAAACCGGGCGCCGGAAGAGGGCCCAGATGCAGGTCAGACAGATGGGCTAGAACGAAGGTCGACAAGCTGGGCTCCCAAAGTCGCCCGGTTTCATGTCGTTAAACCCGGCACTGGGTCAAGGACTGATTTTTCTCACTTTTTCCATGGCCGGAAATGGGGTGGACGTAGGTCCCGCTATAAGGCTATCTCACTTGGCAATCAGAGGGTTAGTTAACCAATTCGATGGATACGGATCAAGCACCCCGACCGATGGCAAGGTTGGTTGGCGACAGCGAAACGACGGTCTGGGGCCTCACGGGCAGGGCACGCCTGGAACGGGCCCTGAGGCGTGCCGGAATGGCCCTGGAGGGCACTGAGAGGGGCCCCGGTCTTCCTGGCCCCCTTGTCCTGGCACGGGCGGACTTCATCTATGACGAATCGCTGATTCGCGCCCTGGTAACCCAACCGGGCTGCCTGCTGGTGACCGCGGGTCCGGACGGCCTGTTCCAGGCAATTGCCGCGCATCTCCCGGCCGGAATGCCGACGGCTGCGGTCGAATCCCTGGTCAGCACCGGGCGCGCATCCGAGTCGGACCTGGCCGCCACCGGCCTGAGGCTGGTCAGCCCAACGGTTCTGGCGAGTGCCTACAACCACGCCCTGCGCAAGCGGCAGGCCCCCTATCTGCTATCGCTGGCGGACACCCCGGCGGCCGAAATCGAGCGCCTCATGTTCGGAGGCGCCTACAAGGGGGTTACCGATTTCGTCACCAAGCGCGTCTGGCCGGCTCCGGCCCTGCTGATGACCCGATTATGTGCGCGCGCCGGTATCTCGCCCAATTCCATTACCTTGGTCAGCCTGCTGTTTGTCCTGCTGGCGACGTGGCTGTTCTGGACCGGTGCGTTCGGTTGGGGGCTCTGCGCGGCGTGGATGATGTGTTTCCTCGACACTGTCGATGGCAAGCTGGCGCGCGTGACCCTCACATCGACACCTTTCGGAAACGTCTTCGATCACGGCATCGATCTGATCCACCCGCCGTTCTGGTACTTTGCATGGTATCATGGCCTGGAATTCGAAGGCGTCGGCTCCGCCGAGTTCGTGGCGCTGTGGATCGTCATCTTGGGTTATGTCGGCGGACGCCTGCAGGAGGGCCTGTTCATCTGGCTGTTCGGCATCGAGATTCATACCTGGCGGCCCGTCGATTCCTGGTTCCGGGAGATCACCGCCCGACGCAACCCAAACCTGTTCATTCTGAGCATTGCCGTGCTCTTAGCCGAGCCCGCCAAGGGCTTCATTGCGATCGCCCTGTGGACGGTCGTGTGCTTTGCGTTTCATAGTTTGCGGATACTTCAGGCCGCGACTGCCAGCCTGCGCGGGCGCCAACCGGTCTCCTGGCTAACCCAACCCATCCCAACCGGCAAGCCATGATCCGGATCGGTGTCATCAGCAATGCCAGAAGCAGGCGCAACAAGGTATCGATGCGCGACTTTTACGCCTTGCTTGCGCGCCATCCGCAGGTATTGCATCGCAGCTTCCAGGAGATATCCGAGCTCGGAGACTGCCTTCGATTCATGGCCGAGAACAACGTGTCAAACCTGGTGATCAGCGGGGGCGATGGCACTGTGCAGGCCACCGTCAGCCAGTTGATCAATGGCAGTCCGTTCCTGCGGCAGCCAAAGCTCAGCCTGCTGTCAGCGGGAATGACGAATGTCATCGCGCGCGATGTCGGTTTGCGCGACCTGCCGGCCGTCGGTCTGCGCCGCCTGGTTGAACGGGTAGAGGCAGGCGAGGCTGGCGAGATGATCGAGCGGTCGGTGCTGTCGCTGGATCTGGGGGATGACGGCCCGGCGATCCACGGATTCCTCATGGGGGCGATTGCCTTCTATCAGGGCACCCTGCGGGGCCGGAAGGACATTCACAAGCTTGGCGCCCAGCAGGGATTGGCGGCCAAACTTAGCATCGCGTGGTCTGTCCTCAGGGTTCTCTGGCAGGGTCCAAACGCAGAATCCGGCTTCGGCGGCGAGAAAGTCGTCCTGGCTGTCGACAACGAGACCGCGACAGAGCGAGACTTGTTCATCATCCTCGGGACTACGCTGGAGTGCCTTCTACCCGGCGTCATGCCGTTCTGGGGCGAGGGCAACGGGGCAATGAAGTTGACGATGATCGATCATCCGCCGCGGAAATTCGCTCGTGCCGTCCTGCCGGTCCTGCGCGGGCGTCCGACGACGTGGATGCCGGAAGCTGGGTACCATGGGCGCCGAGCGGATCGCATCTACATCGAAATGAAGACCCCCGTCGTGATGGACGGGGAGATCTTCGAGACGGATGGCGGCCAGGGTGTCAGTATTTCGGCAGGCCCCAAAATCCAGTTTCACCGCTATTGACGAAGATGGCGACACCGTCGGTCAAATCCATTGTGGCTGCCGAGCTTGCGCAGGCTGTCGGCCCGGCGGCGGCTGAACTGGCGCGATCGATCCGCCAGCGCCATGCCAAAGGTGCGGTGGCCGTGTTGTTCTATGGATCCTGTCTGCGGCAACCCGATCGCGACCTCGCTGATGCGCTCCTCGATTTCTATCTGCTGGTCGATGACTATCGTGCCGCCTACGATCAGGCATGGCTCGCTGTTGCGAACCGTCTCCTGCCGCCGAATGTCTTCTACTGCGAGGCGGATTGGCAGGGCGGCCGGCTGCGCGCCAAATACGTGGTGATTTCGCTGCAGGATTTCGTACGCGGCTGCAGTGAAGAAGCCGAGAACGTCTCGATCTGGGCAAGGTTTTCTCAACCCGCCAGGCTGGTCTGGTCGCGCGATACCGCGACGGCAGAGAGGGTCGTCGCTGCCTGCGCCGCGGCGGTGGGGACGATGCTGGCGCGGGTTCGCCCGCTGTTGCCGGGGATCGTCGACGCGGAGACGCTTTGGGTGCGTGCGTTTCGCGAAACCTATGCCGCCGAGTTGCGGGCCGAGAGCGGCGAACGTGCCAGACACATCTATCTCGCCGATCGCGAACGCTATGCGCAGCTTGCATCGGCCGTGATTGCCGGGAGCCCGCCGCCTTCCCGTTCACCGGAGCAGGCCGAGCGCGATTGGCGTCATCGCCGGCGGCTTGGCAAGCTGCTGAACTATGCGCGGTTGGTGAAGGCCGCCTTCACCTTTGACGGCGGTGTGGACTATGTGATGTGGAAGGTGCGTCGGCATTCCGGCGTCGTCATTCCGGTGACCGATTGGCAGCGACGGCATCCGGTGCTGGCGGCACCGGGCCTGGCCTGGCGGCTGTACCGCCGCGGGGCATTTCGCTGAGACGAAAAAGAACCGGCCGGGAAATGCCCCGGCCGGTCCTCCCCCGTGATGCCCGAAATCCGAAGCTATTCGGCTGCCGCTACCCGCAGCGCCGGTTCTTCAAGAATTCCGAGCTGACGTCCCACGTTGATCAGGATTTCAGCCACGCGCTTCAGCTGTTCGGTCGAATGCGCCGCACAAATCGAGCAGCGAAGCAATGCGGTCCCGCTCGGCGTGGCCGGCGGAAGCGCCAGATTGACATAGACACCGGCCTGCAGCAGGTCATGCCAGGCCTGTCCGGCAAGGCCGGGATTGTTGATATGGACCGCAACCACCGGGCCCTTCTGCTTGCCGAGGCGGAAGCCGGCCGCCTGCAATGTGCCATAAAGCGTGTCGACGTTGCTCCAGAGCTTGTCCATGATCTCCGGATGGGCGCGCAGACGCGCCAGGGACGCACGCACCGATGCGACGATCGACGGCGGCAGCGAGGCGGTAAACATGTAGGGGCGGCAGGCGACGCGGAGGAGGTCGAAATCCTCCATATCCGAAATGAGGAACCCGCCGATGGCACCCATGCTCTTCGAGAACGTGCCGGTTACGAAGTCGACATCGGCATCGACGCCATCGTGCTCGATCACGCCGCGCCCGGTCTTGCCCATGACACCCATCGAATGGGCTTCGTCGACAAGCAGATATGCGCCGTGCTTCTTCTTGACGGCGACGAATTCCTTGAGCGGGGCGTGGTCGCCGAGCATCGAATAGATGCCTTCAACCACGATCAGCTTATTTCCCGGCTGGTCGGCGATGCGCGCGAGGCGCTTGTCGAGATCGGCCGGGTCGTTGTGCTTGAAGCGGATGACGGTGGCGCTGCCGAGCTTGCATGCGTCGTAGATGCTGGCATGGCTGTCGGCATCGATGATCAGGAAATCATTCGGGCCGACCAGCGTCGAGATCGCGCCCAGGTTGGCCTGGTATCCCGTGGTGAAAACCATGCAATGCTGCTTGCCGTAGAAGTCGGCGAGATCGCTCTCCAGGGCCTTGTGACCGTTGTAGGATCCGTTGGCGATGCGCGAACCAGTGGTTCCGGTACCGTAATCGGCCAAGGCCTGCTGGGCGGCCGCGACGCAGTCGGCGTCGAAGGTCAAGCCCAGATAGTTGTTGGTGCCGCAAAGGATGGTGCGGCGGCCTTCGATCAGGGCCTCGGTGGTGGAAAGCACGCGGTCCATCTTCACGCCAAAGGGATCGGCACCGCAGGCCTTGACCTGGCTGTGCAGTTCGCGGAGTCCCTGGAATCGATCAAGAAGTCCCATCGTTACGCCCCCACCTTCGACTCATGAATGGTCTTCGCCAGCTGACCGACCGTTGCGATCTCGGGAACCATGTTCAGCGGGATCGAGACGTCGAACTTGTCCTCGAGGTCCATCAGCAGATCCATGACCGCCAGCGAGTCCATATTGAGGTCGCGTGCAATATCCGTATCGGCGTTCAGCGCGGCGTCGGTCTTCTTGAACGGCTGCAGGGACGCGGCGATTTCCGCCACGATTGCTTCCAGTGTCAGAGACGGCTTGGTTTCAGTCACGATCGCGGCCACGCGTGAAATCCGATAAGTTGTTTTTCGGCAACCCCTTAGAGCGCAGCTCCGAGTCGCATCGAAGCTACAACGCTCTTGTCGCCAATTTCCCCCGCGCCGTGAAATGACAATTTGTTACGGAATGTAACAAATGCAATATATCAATAGCTTATATAATAAATCTTATGTGATAAGTGAGTGTGCCCGGTACCAATCAATCGTATCGCGAAAGCCCATGCTCAGAGTCCAGCTTGGGACATATCCACTGTCCCTTTCCAGTTTCGGCCCCCGAGCGACCCAGTCCGGGTGATAGAGCTCCGGGATCTTCGCCAAGGTCAGAACCCGGGGAGCATTCGTTAGCACCTGCAGCAACTGGCTAATCCAGGCAATCGGGTAGATGAATGGGCGCGCCAAGCGGCAGCCGCGCAAGGGTTGCCCGAATGCGTCCGACAGGCCTCTCCGGATATCGTCCCAAGAGTAGGCTTGCCCGTCATCGACCTCGTACCGCTCCTGAGGCCACTCGGCGGTTCCCGCCAGGGCGGCTACTGCAGCGGCGAGGTCCTGGACATGGATGAGGGAGAGCCGGGCGCCGGCGGCGGCGGGATAAAGGCAGATGCCGGCGGCGGCGGCCTTGAACAGCGGCAGGATTTCGAGATCCGCCGGGCCATAGACCGCCGGCGGCCGCAAAATCACCCATTTTCGCCCGGCGGACAGGCGTTCCACCGCGGTTTCGGCGGCCCGTTTGCTGGCGGCGTATGGCGAAAGCTGCGGCTCCCGCGCGGCAATCGATGAGATGTGGATGAGCCGCGCCGTCGGATTGTCGGTCGCCAGGGCCGTCAGCACGCCGACCGTGCCGCCCTCGTTGACCGCCTGGAAATCGGCCGGGTTCAGGGCCTTTACGACGCCGGCGACATGGACGACGAGATCAACCCCTTGCACCAGCCGTTGCAGCGCCGCCTGATCCTGGAGATCGCCCAACACGACCTCGAAGCAGGTTCCCGGTGACAAGGCGGCCGTCGGCATGTGCCGGGCAAGGATGCGGACCTCCCAGCCGGATTGGGCCAGGCGCCGGACGATCTGGGATCCGACGAAACCGGTCGCGCCGGTTACCGCGACCCGGGGTGGCATGCGATCAGCCCGTCGCCGCGGCGGCGTCGGCGGCGTAGGCGCCCGTCAGATAGTTCGCCTTGGCGCGGGCACGGCTCAGCTTGCCGGACGATGTCTGCGGCAGGGCATGCGGGGCAACGAGCACGACCCGGGCCTCGACCGCCATCGACTTCTGCAGGACCGCCGCCACGTCGGATTGCAGCTTGGCGCGGATGGCGGAATCGGTGGATCGGCACTGCACCAGCACGACGACATGCTCGGTTTCGCCGGCGTCATCGATCGAGAAGGCCGCGACGTCGCCGCGCCGGAGCTCGGGCAGCGCTTCCTCGGCCGCCCACTCTAGATCCTGCGGCCAGATGTTCCGGCCGTTGATGATGATGAGGTCCTTGGCCCGACCGGTGATGACGATCTGGCCGCCCAGCATGTAGCCGAGATCGCCGGTATCGAGCCAGCCGTCCGGCGATAGCGCCTCGCGGGTCAGTTCGGGCTGGCCGAAATATCCCGCCATGACGCTCGGTCCGCGGAAGAAGATCTTGCCGATCTTCCGCTCCGCCAGAAGTTGACCGGCATCGTCGCGGACCTGGAATTCATGGCCGATCAGCGCCCGCCCGCAGGCGACAAAGCCGCGCGCGTTCGGGCCGGGCTGCGCGGGCTTTGCATCGTGCGCTTCCAGGGCGTCGCGATCGATGAAGTCCAGCGTGTATTCCTGCTCCAGCGGCGCGAAGCTCATGGCGAGGGTCGTCTCCGCCATGCCGTAGCTCGGGACGAAGGCGGATTTCCGGAAACCGAACGGGCCGAAGGCCGCAACGAAGCGCTCCAGCACCCCATGTTGCACCATGTCGCCGCCGATGCCCGCGGCCCGCCACCGGGACAGGTCGACCTTGAAATCCGTGCCATCGCGAAGCCGCTTGGTGCAGAGCTCGTAGCCGAAGCTGGGGCTGAAGGAGAGGGTGCCGCCATGGTCAGAGATCAGGCGCAGCCAGGTGAGGGAGCGCCGGGCGAAGTCCCGTGTGGCCATGTAGTCGACCGACAGCTGGGCGACCACGGGGACCAGCATGAAGCCCACCAGACCCATGTCATGGTAGAACGGCAGCCAGGACGTGCAGCGATCGCCCGGGCGCGCCGAAAGACCGTCCATCATGATGGCCTTGGCATTGGCCATGAAGACAGGCTGGGGAATGTCGATGCCCTTGGGAAACCGCGTGCTGCCCGAGGAGTATTGGAGATAGCTCGGATCCCGAGGGCCGAAGGGGCGCAGATCGGCCTGGCCGCGCGGCAGGTCGGCAAATCGCTTCGGCCCGCCGACCAGCTTCAGTGGCAAGCCGGCCGCGGCCTCCTCGACGAATTTCAGCAAGGACTCCGGCGCCCAGGCGACGGCCGCACCACAGCCCTCGATCTGATGGCGCAGCTGCGCCACATAGGCGACATGGCCGCCGAGACTGGTAGGCACGGCCACAGGCACCGGGAGCACGCCGGCAAACTGGCAGGCCAGGAAGGCGATGCAGAAATCCGGCTCGGTATCGGCAACCAGGACCATGCGGTCGCCCTTTTCCAGGCCGAGGTTGACCAGCCGCAATGCCAGGTCATGGGCCCGTTCCCGCAACTCACGATAGCTGAGGACCGCGACCAGGTCGCCGCGGGCCGAAAAGAAGTTCAGCCCGGCGACGCCACGCGCCGCGTAGTCCAACGCCTCGGGAAGCGTCTCGAAATCGGCGCGGCGCTGCGGAAGGCCGGCACTGGTCGTGGGCGTCGGCGTCAAAGTCATGGGACCTTAGGTCGCACAAAAGATTGATTGCACAGGGACCAGCCGGTCCCTAGGATTTGCGTGTCCATAGCAAATGTCCGATGCGCCGACAAGGCGGTTGGACGGCGGGGCGCCGTCTCGTCCGTGCAACTTGTAAGCGAGACTCGGCATCGCTCCCACCTGAGGCGGCTAGAAGAGCGAGCAAATGAAGACTTCGGACGTCGAGCTTCCGAATCGGAGCTCAACCGGCGGCTCCAATGGGTCCGGTGGCGGGTTGGCGGCTTTTTTCAGCCTCGACTGGTTCGGCAAGAAGAGCAAGACCAAGAAGAAATTCAAGGCGGGGACCCATCCCTCGGCCGGCGGACCCGCCGATTCGAAGACCAAGGTCAGCCAGTCCATTGCCGATGTCATGGCGCTTCTCGTCGCCGACCGGGCCCACCGGGTCGGCGTCTTCGGCGACCGGGAGTTCCTGGACCAGTTCACGTCGGCCGCGGCGGAGAAGATGCCGGGCGCTGCCCTGACCTGGATATCGAATGATTTCGTGATCGACCAGCCGCAGGGCGCCAAGCCAATCACGCCGGCGGCGCTTTCCGCCCTGGATGCCGTCGTCGTTGGCGGCGGTGGCGATCCCCCGACCCGTTTTCGCTATGCTTTGCGTCAAACCCATGCCCACGCGCCGACCATGCCCGTGCATTGGGTGGCCGAGAACTGGGAGTTCTGTGCAGGGACGGCGGCCATCCCGACCGAGATCGACGATGTCGATGCCCTGGTTTTCAATCACTTCGAGGAATTCTTCGGGATCAAGGACCCGCTGCAGTTCCGCTTCGAGATCATCGCCGAAGAGGGAACCAAGCGGTCTTACCTGATCCTGGGGCCGAGCCAATCGGTCAATCTCAACCTCAAGGCGCTTGCCGGTCCGCGCAATGGCCCAGTCTGCATCAAGATCCATGTGGCGCACCCGTTCCTGACTCGAGGTCGGCACTACCGGTTCAGGATCTGCGGCGACGTGTTCTGGAAGGATTCCTTCACGATCATTCATGGCTCGCACCAGTTTTTCAAGAATCCCAACAAACTCCAGGAGTTCCGGCTGATCGATTCCGTCGTCCGCAACGGACGCGTGGTGATGACCGTGCCCAACTACGATCTCGACATGGGCGAGAACGACGAGATAACGGTCGGATCCGGGGCGACGAAGAACGTGATCAAGCGTTCGCGCAAGCGGCCGGTGGAACTGGTCGAGTTCGCACCCCAGCATAAGGTCAGCGAGACCAGGAACTATCTTGCTGCGGCCTATCACGGATACGGTACCTCTTTCTGGTATGCGCTAGAGGAGGGGTTTTCAAGGCAACCTGGGAAGATCGCCAGTATCGCCGCCAACCACCTTTGCCGCGTCGGCGTCGACAATCGTGACGACATCGCCCTCCGCCCGGAGGAATTGAAGGCTGTGACGCAGGCGATGGCAGCGGGCTACATGATCAATCCGGTCTGCCTGCCGATCGCACCGGATTCCAGCCGCCTCACCTTTGGTTTCAATTTCGACGCCTCGAATCCGCCGTTCCAGCACTACATCATTCGCTATTACGGTGCCGACGGCGGATTTCTAGGGGAGTTTCCGTTCGAGAAGCGTGTCATCGGGCCCGTGTTTGCCGCGGACTTCCTGGAGCAGCGGGACAGGGCGCTGCGGGACAAGGCCGTCACGGCCTTGGTCGCACCGGATCACCTAAAGGAAGGCCTGGCTCCGCAGCGCCTGGTCACGACGGCCGACATGGTCGTCCGTCATCTCGATACCGGCGACCAGGACATGACCGAATTCCAGAATTCGTGGCGCAATCTCGGCGCCCTCGTGCCGACCCTGCCGCACTGGTTGCACCCCTCGATCGGGGTCGTCGGCCGGACGAATGTGATCGGACGCGTGCGTTGCAAGGACGGCTACCGCACCGGGGTCTTCGTGGCAAATGCCAGCGGCAATCTGAACTACGATATGGCGGCGGAAGTCGAGATCAGTGCGGTAAACCATGCCGGGCGGCGCCTGTCGCATTTTCACAGCCTGCCTGCCTTCGGCACAGCCATTCTCTGGCTGGATGACCTGTTGCCGGATCTGCGGACCCATCTGGGGCCGTCCGGTATAGGGACGCTGCAGGTGAAGTCGTCCGATGCGGATCTGACGGCACATGTGATAGGATTGTCGCCGCAAGGCGCGGTCGGCCTGCAGCACCTATGGGGCTATTGACGGGGCAATGTCGGAAAGCGGAGACCTCTGCCGGCGCCTTTTGGCGCCGGTCTTGATTCGGCTCTGGCCCTCCTTGGCCAATCCGGCGTGGCGCCTCGAGAGTGCAGCGGCACTGGTCGGCGGGGGCCTGCGAATCCAGATCGCGCCCTCACGCGTGGTGCGCAAGCTCTCCCCGCAGGCGCAACGCCGGATCAAGAGCGGGTTCCTGGTCGCAGGACTGGGCGACCAGCCAATGGACTCGATCGATCGCCTCTACACCTACCACGATATGGTCGAAATCGCGCGACACCGCGAGGATTTCCGGGCGACGTGCCTCTATCGCTGGTTCCGTGCCAGCATCGATGCCGCCCGGCCGGTCGAGGCACGCGGCGTCCTCATTGACAGCGACGCCGCGATCGAGCGGTATTACCGGGTCTATCTCGACATGCTGTTGAGCCTCGAAGCGAAAGGCTATGCCTATGCCGGTGAAGACGATATGTGCTTCGGGATTACGGCCGGGCGGGAGATCGTGCTGGTGCGTCGCGGGACCCATCGGCTTGCCGCGGCACAGATCCTCGGCCTCCCGGTGGTGAGCGGAATCGTGACCCACATCGATCGGCGTTTCGCTGGCGAGTGCCGGCGGGCGTATCCGGATGCCACATTGCCAGCCGCGCTTGCACAGGGTGTTCAGAAATTGGCGGAACGGGCATGAGAGGCGCGTTTCGCATCTTCTTCTACGGCGGCTGGCAACGCGGGCTGCTCATCGTCGCCACCCTGCTTGTGGGAACGATGGTCGAAAGCATCGGCGTCGCGAGCATCTGGCCGATCGTGTCCCTGGCGACGGGTGATGCGCAGCTGCCGGGCCATGCCCTCGGGAACGTCGTCGCCAACGCCTTCGGTATCCTCGGGATACCCATGACGATCGAGTATCTTCTGTGTCTGTTGCTGGCCATCGCGCTGGTGCGTTTTGCGCTGCTGGTGACAGGCATGGTTTTTGTCGGCCGGAGCGTCGCATCGCTGGCGACCGGCCTGCGGCTGCAGCTCATCGATGCCGTGGTGCGCGCCCGCTGGTCCTATTTCACGGCGCGCCCCGTGGCCCAATTCACGGCAGCCATCGGCGGCGACGGCCACCGTGCCGCAGGCGCCTACAAGGCCGCCGCCATGACCATGGCAAATCTTCTCCGGACCCTGTTCTACCTGGGCCTGGCCCTCTGGGTTTCCTGGGAATTCTTTGCCGCCTCCCTGATCGTCGTTGCCCTGCTTTGGCTGGCGGTCGGCCCCTTCATGCGCATGGCCAAGCACGCTGGGCGGGGCAAGACGAAACATACGCGGGAATTGATCAAGAGCGTCACCGATGCGCTGACCAATATCAAGGCATTGAAGGCGATGAACCGGCAGAATTTCATCGGCCGCACCTTCTCGCACAATGTCGAGCGTCTGCACGATGCGGCACAGGCCGAAATCTACAGCGACACTGCGGTCAGGGCGATCCAGGAACCGCTCGTGGCAATCCTCCTGCTCGGCGGCATCTATGCCGGCAAGGCATTTCTCGGGATGGCATGGGGTGACATCCTCGTCGCGGTCGTCGTCCTGCAGCGGGTATCCTCCGGCATTGGAGCGGTCAGAAGTTCCATTCAGCGGGTGCTGGTCGACGGGAGTTCGTTCTGGTCGATTGCGGCGCTGATCGCGGATGCGCGATCGGCGCAGGAGCCGATGCATGGCGGCGCGGTGCCGACGCTGGTGGAGGGGGCTCAATTCAGCGGCGTCGCCTTCGGATACGGCAAGAAGACGATCATGGAGGATGTCAGCCTCGACTTGCCGGCCGGTGCGATAACCACGGTCATCGGACCTTCCGGCGCGGGCAAGACCACGATCGCGGATCTGCTGGTTGGATTGCACGAACCGACCGCCGGCGAGGTCACGATCGACGGCCGCCGACTCCAGGAGATCGATACCGCTGCCTGGCGCAAGATGATCGGCTATATCCCCCAGGAGAACATACTGTTCAACGATTCCATCGCGGAGAACATCACGCTTGGCGACCGCGAGATCTCGCGTGACCGGGTGGTGGCTGCCCTTAAATCGGCGGATGCTTGGGACTTCGTGGCGGCGTTGCCGCTGGGAATAGATCATGTGGTTGGCGTGCGCGGAAGCCTCCTCTCCGGCGGCCAGCGCCAGCGCCTGTCGATTGCCCGCGCGCTGGCGAACCGTCCGCGCCTGCTCATCCTCGATGAAGCGACGAGCGCGCTGGACCGGGACACCGCATTGGAGATCTCGCGCAGCGTTCGCAATCTCGCCGGCGAACTGACCATTCTGGCAATCACGCACCAGGCGATCTGGGTAGATGCGGCGGACCGCGTCTACGAGATGCGCGCCGGGGCATTGCGGCCCGCAACATAAGCTTATTGCCGGCGTTCAGACGGCAGCGGGAACGCCGATTTCCGCCATCTCGGCCCGTTCGACCCGGCCGTCGACCACGCGGTAGACCCGGTCGGCTGCATCGACCCAGGCCGGCTGATGAGTGATGGCGAGGACCGTCATGGCTCCCGCCTGGCGACGCACGGTGGCGCAGATGTCCGCCTCGGTATCCGGATCGAGGGCGCTGGTGGCCTCGTCCAGGATCAGGAGCGTCGGGCGGTGCACCAGCGCCCGCGCCAACGCGATCCTCTGCCTTTGGCCGCCGGACAGTTTCGCGCCGTATTCCCCGACGCTTGCCTGGATGCCCCGCGGCTGCGACAGGATGAAATCGGCGGCGCCCGCTGCCTTCAGCGCCTCCACCACCTGCGCCTCAGTCACCCGGGGGTCGCCGAGGGCGACATTCGCGAACACCGTATCGTTGAACAGCAGGACTTCCTGCGGCACATAGCCGATCATGTCACGCCACTTCGCGATGTCGATCTCGCGAAGGGGAACGCCGTCCAGCGTGACGCTCCCGCGATCCGGCACGAACAGGCCGAGAATGAGGTCCGCGATCGTGGTCTTTCCCGACCCTGACTCGCCGATCAGCGTGGTGATGCGTCCGGCCGGGATTTCCAGCGAGACGTCGGTCAGGACCGGCTTGAGGCCGTAGGAAAAGGTGATGCCGTCGAGCCGGCAGGCTTTCCGGAGGCTTGGCTGGGCGGTACCGGCAAAGGTCTCGGCAGCCTCGTTCGCCTCGTTGATCGTCGCCTGGAGCGACCAGTAGTTGCTCTCGGATTGGGCGGTTTCCTGGATGGCCCGCTGCACGGTGGCGAAGGTGTCGATCAGTCGATTTGTCAGGTAGAGGGAAATCAGCAAGGCGCTGAACTCGATACCGAAGAGCGAGACCGCAACCAGCGTGGAAGCGACCAGCAGTGCGACGATCAGCAGGTCCGGCAGGGCATTGGCAAGCTGCTCGGCCATGGCCAGTTCGTACATCGCCTGGCGCAGCCGGTCGGCCTCGGTCTTGAGACCCGCGATCAGGGTCTCGTGGCGGTACATCGCCTTCAGCGGCTTGAACCCGGTGACGACATCGGTCAGGTCGGCGATCAAGGTCCGAAGCGACACGCGCTGCTGCCGGCCGGCGCGCCTGGACATCTGGGTGAGGAACCGCATCGTCAGCCCGAGGCCGACGCCGAGAATCAGGGCGCCGATGGCGACGCGCCAATCGATGAGCAGGACGATGACGCAATAGACCGATGCCTTGATCACGCTGGCGAAGACGTTGAGCGACGTCTTGTAGGCGAAAGACGCCCAGTTCGCCTCGGTCGAGACTGCGGCAGCGAAGCGGCCGACCGGGTTGACGGTGAAGTAGGACCAGCGGGCGCGCAGCAGCCGGTCGACGACATCGCGGCGCAGGTCGGTCGCGATCTCGGCCACCGCAAAGCCGATGGCGCGCGCGACGACCAGGGAAACGATGGCCTTCAGAACCATGCAGGCGCCGGCGATCAGGATCAAGACGCCGAGGCTGGCGGGCAGGTGGAGATGCTCCAGGATGCCGTAGATGATCTGTTCGAGCTTCGTCGGGGCCTTCGAGGCGCCGCCGGAGGCGATGACCAGGATGGGGAGGAAGGTCGCGATGCCCAGTCCGTCGAGCAGTCCGTTCAGCAGAATCCCCAGGATCAGGGGGATCTGGCGCCAGAGGCCATGCTTGCGCAGGACCCGATAGGCATTGGCCAAGGCCGAGGAGCGTAAGGCTTCGTCTTCGGTCATCAAGTTGGTACGCAGCCCCCCGGTTCGGCCCGATGCGGACCCGGCCCTAATTAACACTCGACAGCGCCTTGTCAACCATCGGGGGCAATGCCGCCGGACGCCGTTCCCGGCCCCAGGTTTGCGGCAAAACGGCGCAATTTCCGTGGGTTGGATTGCGTTAAGGCGGTACTGAACGTATCATAATCGAGCTGAATCCGGGACTTTCGCAGGATCCGGCAGGGTTCGGCAGGTGCCTGCACCGGCCAGCAATGAGGTGACCCCGTGGAATGCAAAGTATTCATCCAGACCAATGACGAGCAGTATCTCGGTGCCCAGATCGCGGCCTACGCCCTGCGCCGGAACAGCAAGCACAATGACAAATTTTCGGTGGAGCTGCTGCATTCCCGCGACTTCCCGTGGTTGAGAAGCCGAGTCGGCGAGAAATTCCTGCGCGGCGCCGAGAAGCGGGTCTGGAAGAAGGACGACCTGCAGTCCTTCACCCCGGTCCGGTTCATGCCGCCGAAGCTGATGAACTATCAGGGGCGGGCCGTGGTCATCGATCCGGATTGTTTCGCCCTGGCGGACATCTGGGACCTGCTCTCGCGCGACATGGGCGGCAAGGCCCTGATGTGCCGCTGGCGGCCGGCGTTCAAGGACCTGCCCGGGTACCGGGCCTCCAGCGTCATGCTGCTCGACAATGCCAAGCTCACCCACTGGGACGCCGAGAAGACCTTCGGTGAACTGTTCGAGTTCAAGAAGGACTACATGAAGTGGATCAAGCTGGAATACGAGCCGGACGAGACGGTCGGCCTGCTCGAGCCGGAATGGAACGACTTCGACCGCCTGACGCCGGAGACGAAGATTCTCCACAACACCTACCGGCGGACCCAGCCCTGGAAGACCGGCCTGCCGGTGGACTTCACCGTCCGGCTGAAGACCGGAAAGAAACACGGCTTGGCGAAGAGCATGGTCAAGGTGGTGAAGCGGCTGGTTGCCGATCGGAAACCCGAGCCGAATCTCTATCAGCCGCATCCGGATCCCAATCAGGAGCGGCTGTTCTTCACCCTGCTGCGCGAATGCCTGGAGAAGGGCGTATTCGACGCGGAACTTGTGCGGCGGGAAATGGCGGCCAATCATGTGCGGCACGACGCGTTGGACCTTTGCCAGCGACTGGCGGCGTGACGGAGCGGCCGATTGCCGCTGCGGCCGCCGGCCGTATTTCCATTGGCGAGCGCGGAACCGTACCCTTGCGCAGTCCCGCAGTAGACCGGTTCGGAGATATTGATGATATTGGCCGCCGTTAAGCCTGCCACTGGACCGCGGATGCTCGACGATGTTGCGCCTGGCGACGTCGTCGATACGCCATACTCGCACTATGTGCGGCAGGATGCCGTGCCGACCGAGGTGTACCAGGAACTCGACGCGTCCTTCCCCAGTCTCGAGATGATCCTGAACGGCCGCGCGACCTACGGGAACAACGAGGCGGTGCGTATGACCGTGAAGCAGGTGCTGGGCGATCGCCGGGTTTCGCCGCTCTGGCGCGAGTTCTTCGAATACCACACCTCGCCGGACTACTGGCGGCACGTCGTGCGGCTGATGGGAGATCGTTTCCGCCGGGAGTTCCCCGATCTGGAGGAGCGGGTTGGCCGGCGCTTCGAGGACTGGCGCGTCACGCCGCGCGGCTTCGGCGGCGAGGCGGACATCCGGCTCGACTGCCAGTTCGTGATGAACACGCCGGTGACCGACAAGACCAGCGTGAAGACGCCGCATGTCGACCTGTGCGACAAGATCTTCAGCGCCCTGTTCTATTTCCGCGATCCCGCCGATGCGACGACGGGCGGCGATCTCGACATCTATCGCTGGCGCCGGGAACCGCGCTTCATCAAGCACCGATCGCTCGACCGCGATGTCGAGCTGGTGAAGACCGTGCCCTATCGGGCCAATACCTACCTATTCTTCCTGAATTCGGCGAAGGCGGTGCACGGCGTCAGCCCGCGCGGCGTCACCCCGATCCCGCGGCGCTACATCAATTTCATCGCCGAGCTGCCGATGAAGGCCTTCCGACCCAAGCAGCTCAGCCGGCTGCAGCAGTTCATCTATGCCAACGAGGTGCGCGCCGCCGCGCAGGACGACCGCTACTGAGCAGCGTCCGCCCGCGCCGGAGCTAATTTAGGTCGGCAGCTAGTCGAGGTCGGCGACGGCGCCGGCGACGTCGGTCGGCCGGTGGCCCTTGCGGTGGGCGCGCTGCACCGCGAGGATCCAGAACGTCCGGGTGCCGTGATAGAGCGCCGTCGCGATCTGCCAGGCGACGATCAGGTAGAAGGCTTCGCGCCCCAGGCCGGCGAAATACCCGACCATGAAGACCGGCAGGCTGATGTTGCGCCGGGCGATGAAGCTGCGCACCCTCCCGTCGAGGCGGGAATGCGTATGGAAGGCGCGCTGAAAGAACCGCGGATAGATCTTCAGGATCAGCCGGTCCAGCACGTAGAACACGACGACCGCGACGGCCGCCCGGCCAAGTGCGGTGTCCCATCCCTCGACGCCGATGCCCAGACCGTAGGCCCAGACGACGTACCACATCGGCGGGTGGACCATGTCCAGCCCGTGATCGAGGAAATTGCCCAGCCGTGAATCGGTGAAGGTCAGCCGCGCCAGTTTCCCGTCGACCGAATCCAGCACGCTCATGGCATAGGCCATGATGAATCCGACCAGGAACTCGCCGTGCATCCACAGCGGTATGGCGCCGAATGCCAGGAGGATGCTGGCCAGGGTCACCAGGTTCGGATGCACCCGCCAGCGGGCCAGCGGACGGACCAGCAGCCAGACCAGCGGCGGATAGACGTAGCGGGTGAAGAGATCGGTCGACCCCTTGTAGTTCGACCAGAACATGAACCTCTCGACCTTGGCGGCCTTCCTGGCGCTGTCGATCCGGAACAGATAGTAGGGCAGGGTCCGGCGCAGCTTGCGGATGAAGCCGTTGAACTCGGCATCCGCGAGCGGGGCGGCGCGCTGCGCCTCGATCAGGCGGTGGGCGAGGCCGTTGACGTCGGGGACGGCCGCATTCAGCAGGTCGCCGATGGCGTGGCCGGGGGCCAGGAACACCATCGCGGCGGCTTCCTTGCGCTTGGGCGCCAGCACGACGGTGCTGTGGTCGAGTCTGGCCAGCGTGTCATGGAGCCGGGAATCCGCCAGGACATGCGCGTCCAGCAGCATGAGCGGCCGGCCGGCCGCTTCCGCCAGCACCGGCTGCAGCCGCGCGGCCAGGTCTCCGGGCGTGCGCCGATGGGTGATGTTCAGGCGCGCCGCAAGTTCGGCCGGGAAGCGGATATCGCCACCGCCCGTCCCCAGTTCCAGGATGATCTGCTCCGGCTTGGCGGCGGCCTTCAACAGGGCGCGCAGGTGGCGCTCGACGACCGTCAGCCCGAAGACCCGCAACTCAGCCTGCACTCCGGCGGCGTCGATCCAAACAATCATTCTGGTTGTCGCATCTTCGATGAACGGTTCGGCCCCGGGGCCGCCGGGGAACGGCGAACTGGTCCCGCGCGGCGGAAGCCTGCCCCTTCTATAGCACCCCGGGAGCCGGGCCAAGACCCGAATCGCGCCGCAGGCTATCGCGAACCGGCCTGGATCCTGTCCCTGCTGCGGCGGTGGGCCTCGTAGAGGTCGCGGATCCGCCCGAGCACCATGTTGCGCTCCTCCTCGGTGATCCGACGCGAGGTCCATCCGTCCGGCGCACCCCGGCCGCTGCCGAGCGGCCGCGCCAGGCCCATCTGGTAGAGGCGCCGGCAGAAGGCGACGGTATTGCGGCGCGGGCGGGCCTTGCCGAAACGCGTCAGCATGTCATAGAGAAAATCGATGAAATCGGCACGCAGGCCCGCCGTCTGCCGGCTCTGGCGCCGCACCCGGAAATACCGGCGCATCGAGGCCATCAGTCCCGTCGGCCTGGGACGGGCCCTTTCCGGCAGTTCGAAGATGAACAGCGGCTTCATCCGGTCGACCGATTCCGCGATCATGGAGACGCTGTCGTTGGTGATGATGAACTCGTCCGCCAGCTTCAGGAACGCGACATAGGGATTGGCTTCGGTCCGCGACCAGCGGAACAGGAAATGCGGGGTCTTGATCTGGTATTGCACCAGGTCCGCCACGTCCATGCTGGTCCGCGGGCTGGTGGTGATCAGCAGCGAGCCCTTGCCGGCGACATGCGCCTCGGCCTTTGCCAGCAGCTCGGCGCCGACATCACGGTCGAAGCGCATCTGCGTGGTCGGGCCGCCGAGAAAGACCGCGGTCCAGGGGCGGGGCAGATGCGCCAACTTCGGCTGCCATTCCTCGGCCGCCCGCGCCAGCTCGGTTTCGCTGTTCATGGTAATCGGGAAGGTCAGGCTGATGATGTTCGACCCGGGCGGCAGGCCGTATTGCGGCGTGGTGAAGATCAGGTCGAAATGATGGAAGGCATCGCGCGGCCGGCCGAGATGGATGATCATCGCGTCGCCCTTGCTGCTCTCCTTGATCCAGCGCGACGGCGGCGCCGAACGCCGGCCGATGGCGATGACGATGTCCGGCCAGGGGGCGGTCAGCGGCGAACTGCGGGCGATGTCGACCCCGATCAGGGAGGCGCCACGCTTGTTGAACGGAATCGGGCAATCATGATCGAAATGCAGCTGCTTGATCTCGTATGGCCAGCCCAGCGCCTTGCCGAGGGCCAATACCTGGGCGTTGTCGCCGTGCCGCTCCCCGAGCAGCAGCCAGACCTTGGGGGCGGCGGCGATTGCCGGTTCTTCCGGGACGAGCTTCAGGTATTCGGGCAATGGAGCGACCAATCATCCGGGCCGGTCCGATGGCGGGCCGGCCGATCCAGGGCAGGGCGGTTCGCCGGGAGGGTAGCAAATGCCGGCGGCATCGCCAAGCCCGGCGCCACCTTGGCCGCACCAATCCGCCCTAATCCTGCCGGAATTCTTGTGTAGAAGCAGGTGGATCGCCCTATAATTTCGGCATCCGTCCCCGATCCGAAGGCATACCCCGCACGTGCCGCAGCTCCCGCAACCGCGAGAATAGTGAAAGAGACGCCCCGACCATGCGCCCGTTCCGCCAATTTGCCGTCCTGATCGCCCTGCTGATCGTCGCGCCAATCGCCGCGAGGGCGGCGGACCTGACCGCCGTCGCCCGGCAGGCCAACGAGTTCCGCGAGCAGCTGATTGCTGCTGTGGTCGGGGCCGATCCGCAGTCGGTTTCGGTCCGCCTCATCGACTCCGGCGTCGCGGCCGCGAAGGGACGGTGGGACGAGGCGGCGCAGAAGCTGGGCGAGGCGATCGGCCTCGGCCGCGAGGATTCGGCCAGCTGGCTGACGCTGTCCGACTTCGAGGAGAAGGCCGGGAATGCGACGAAGGCGACTTCCGCCGCCTACCAGGCCTATCTGCTGGGCGCCGGCGAGGAGCGCGGCCGGGCGATGCTGCGGGTCGCCGGACTGCTCGACCGCGCGAACGCCCGCGAGGAGGCGGTGCTTGCCTATGACCAGGCGCTGCGCATGGTGTGGGATTCCGACGCCAGCAGCCGGGTCGAGGAGCTGCGCCAGTCGCTGGCCTTCCACGCGGTGAACAGCCGGCTCAATTCCGGCGGTGAAACGCCGGAAGCCTGCATCGAATTCCAGGGCAGCCTGCTGGATACGGCCGAGGTGCATTACGAGGACTACGTGAAGGTCGAGCCGCAGATCGAAACCACCTTTGCCGTCTCGGAGTCGACGCTCTGCATCCGCGGCCTGGATTTCGGCAACAGCTACACGGTCAAACTCCTGGCCGGGCTGCCGTCGGTGGATGGCGGCGAACTGGCGAAGACCGAGGATTGGAGTTTCACCGTCGGCGACCGCGATCCGACGATCGGATTTCGGAACCAGGCCTATGTCCTGCCGAAGATCGGCAGTACCGGTGTGCCGGTGATCACGGTGAATGTCGACCGTGTCGGGCTGAAGCTGATGCGCATCAATGACCGCAACCTGATCAACGAGGTCTATGACGGACGTTTCCTGACCAATCTCGAGGGCTACAGCCGCGAGCAGATCGTCGAGCGCTCCGGCGAGCTGGTCTGGGAAGGCTCGATGGCCATCCAGCTCGAGCGCAACAAGCGCGTGGTGACAGCCTTCCCGATCGATGAAGTGGCGCCGGACACCAAGCCGGGAATCTACGTGCTGATGGCATCGACCTGGCACGACAAGCAGGCGGCGCCCGACGACAGCGAGCGCTGGGAAGTGCAGGCGACGCAATGGCTGGTGGTGACCGATGTCGGCCTCACCACCTTCATGGGCGCCGGCGGCCTGGATGTGGCGACGCGCTCCCTGGAGACCGGCAGGCCGATGGGTCGGGTCGAGGTGAAGCTGATCGCGCGCAACAATGAGATCCTGGCCCAGGCCGTCACCGACCGGAAGGGGTTGGCCCATTTCGACCCCGGCCTGTTGCGCGGCGAGGGCGGCCGCACCGCGACGGCGGTGATGGCCTTCCGCAAGGACGGCGATTTCAGCTTCATCGATCTCACCCGATCGGCCTTCGATCTGTCCGATCGCGGTGTCGGCGGCCGGGCGGCTCCAGGCGATGCCGATCTCTTCTTCTATACCGATCGCGGCGTCTATCGCCCGGGCGAGACCGTGCATCTGATGGCGTTGCTGCGCGACCAGGCCGCAAAGACGCTACGGAGCGAAACCCCGCTGACGATCCGGGTGCTGCGTCCCGACGGCGTCGAAGCCGCACGCTATGGCGAATTGCAGGGCGAGGGCGGCGGCTACCAGCTTGACATTCCCGTCGCCGCAAGCGCCCGCACCGGAAACTGGACCGTCGAGGCCTATCTCGATCCCGAAGGGCAGCCGATTGCCAGCACCGCGTACCTGGTGGAGGAAGTCGTTCCGGCCCGGATCGAGGCGACGGTGAAGCCGGCCGCGACCTTCCTCGTCCCGGGCACGGAAACCGCCGTCGACGTCGCGGCGAAGTTCCTCTATGGCGCCCCGGCGGCCGATCTCGTCGTCAAGGCCGACGTGACGGTTGCACAGGATTTCGATCCATTCCCGCAATTTCCCGGCTACCATTTCGACCTGGCCGACGAAGGCGTCGAGGCGACACGGATCGCCATCGACGATGCGAAGACCGATGCCGAGGGCAAGACCGCCTTCTCCCTGGCACTGGACGACCTGCCGGACACGACCCAGCCCTTGAGTGCCAATCTACGGGTGGAGGTCTATGAGTTCGGCGGCCGTCCGGTCATTGAATCCGTCGCCTTGCCGATACGCAATCACACGGTTTGGCTCGGCATCAAGCCGCTCTTCGAGAACGATCAGACCGCCATGGATTCGACGGCGGAATTCGAGGTGATTGCCCTGGACGGCGACGGCAAGTCGATCGCGAAGCCCGGCCTGTCCTATCGTTTCGTGAAGGAGGACTGGGACTACCAGTGGTACTACGCCGACAACAACTGGGACTACAACGTCGTCGTCCGTGACGACAATCTTGAAACCGGGAAGCTCGATGTCGAGGCCGGCCAGCCGGGCAAGCTGGCGACCAAGGTCGACTGGGGGCACTATCGCCTGGAGGTCTACGATCCGGAATCCGGATCCGCGAGCTCGGTGCGCTTCTATGCCGGCTGGTGGGCCCAGCCGGGCACGGCGGGAACGCCCGACAAGATGCAGGTGGTCGCCGACAAGGAGGTTTACCAGGTCGGCGAGGATGCCGAGATTCGCCTCCAGGCTCCTTTTGCCGGTACGGCGATGGTCACCATCGCAACCGACCGGGTGATCGAGTCGCGGCAGGTGGATATGCCGACGGATGGCCGCTCGATCCATGTCGAGATCGATCCGTCCTGGGGCGCCGGCGCCTATGTCCTGGTGAACGCCTTCCGGCCAGGCGCGGCCGATCAGCACGGCCCCGGCAGGGCGATCGGGTTGACATGGTTGCAGATCGATCCCAAGCCGCGCCAGCTGCAGATATCGATGACCGTGCCCGACAAAGTCCTGCCGCGGCAAAGCGTGGAAATTCCGGTGGCTGTCGGCAACCTGGCCGGGACCACCGCCTATCTCACCCTGGCGGCTGTCGACGAGGGCATCCTGCAGCTCACCGATTTTCAGACGCCGGACCCGCTCGGCTACTACTTCGGCAAGCGTCGCCTGGGGCTGGACCTGCGCGACGTCTATGGGCAATTGATCGACGGCAAGGAAGGGAAGCGCGGCGAAATTCGCGAGGGCGGTGATGACGCCGGTCTTGCCCGCCGCGGCGCCCCGCCGGAGATCAAGCTGGTGGCGCTTTTCTCCGGCATGGTCAAGCTCGACGGCACCGGCAAGGCCCGTGTCAAGCTGGATATCCCGGACTACAACGGCCGCCTGCGGCTGATGGCGGTTGCCTATGACAGCGGCAATGTCGGATCGGCCGAGGCCGGGCTCGTGGTGCGGGATCCGGTGGTGGCTCTGGTTTCGGCCCCGCGTTTCCTCGCGCCAGGGGACCAGAGCAGCCTGTCGCTCTCCCTGCAGAATCTTGACGGCGCCGCCGGCGACTACCATGTCGCCCTGACGGCCGCGGATGCCGTGCAACTCGGTGAAGGTGCTACGTTCACCGCGGCGCTTGCCGCTGGTGGCACCCAGTCCCAGCGCATTCCCCTGCTCGGAAAGTCGATCGGCAGCGGCGAGATCACCCTGGCGATCGACGGGCCCGGCGGGTTTGCGCTGTCTCGGGTGATCAAGGTGCCGGTGCGCCCGGCCCAGGCGCCGATGTCGCAGACCCTTTCCCGGACGCTGGCGCCCGGCGAGAGTCTCGAGATCGGGGCAGCGGCCCTGGCCGGATATCTGCCAGGGACCGGCCAGTTGCGGGCCAGTTTCAGCAGCCGCCCCAATCTCGATGTGCAGACGGTGCTGGCCAATCTCTATCATTATCCCTATGGCTGCCTGGAGCAGACCACCAGCGTGGCCTTTCCCCTGCTGTTCACCAGCGAGCTGTCGGAAATCTGGGATCTCAAGAACGACTATGCCGGAAGTGACAAGGAGCAGGTGCAGAAGGCGATCAATCGCGATTTCGAGCGCCAGCGGTCTGATGGCATGTTCAGCCTGTGGGACGGCTCGGGTCCGCCGTACAAATGGCTTTCCGCTTATGCGATGGACTTCCTCACCGAAGCCAAGGCCCGGGGCTACCACCTCTCCGATTTCGGCTATCGCAACGGGCTCCGGGGTCTCCGGCTGATCGCGACGGACTACGGCAACGACGATCCGGCCGGCCTGAACGCACGGGTCTATGCCCTCTATGTACTGGCCAAGGCCAAGGCGGCAAGCCTCAGCGACCTTCGCTACGTGTTCGACACCTATCTCGACCGCCTGCCGACGCCGATCGCCGCGGCCCAGCTTGGGGCGGCTCTGGCGATGAACGGCGACATCGAACGCGCCGAGAAGGCCTTCAACCGGGCCCGCATCGACGCCGAGCGTGCGGCCACCGGCTATTGGGACTACGGCTCGGAGTTTTTCGGGTCGAACTTGCGGGATATGGCCGCGCTGATCACGCTGATGTCGGAGGCCAAGCTGCCCAATGGCGACGTGGCGCCGCTGCTCGACCGGCTGGCGGGCATGCAGGCGCGACGCAGTTACCTGAGCACCCAGGAAGAAGCCTGGATTCTGCGCGCGGCGCGGGCGACGGCCACACCCGACGACAAGATGAATCTCGGTTATGCGGATCAGAAGCTCGAGGCTCTGGGCAAGCCGTTCTTTGCCAAGGCCGGCCCCGAAGAGCTGGCGAAGGGTGTCACGGCCACCAACAACGGAACCGGTCCGATCTTTGCGAAGGTCACGGCCAGCGGCATTCCCGGCGAGGACCTTCCGGCGGTGGACAGCGGCTTCGGAATCGAACGCAAGCTCTATTCGATCGACGGCCAGGAAGTGCAGCTCAATCAAATTCGCCAGAACGACATCGTCGTGGTCGTCATCCGCGGCCAGGTCAAGGACTATGCCCAGCATCAGGTGTTGGTCGTCGATCTGCTGCCGGCGGGTCTCGAGATCGAGAACGAGCGGCTGACCAATACCCGCCGGACCGGCGATCTGGCCTGGCTGCCGGAATTGACCGAGGTGAACTATAGCGAGTTCCTGGATGACCGCTTCATTGCGGCCTTCGACATCCGCGAGCAAAGCCCGACCGCCTTTGCGCTGTCCTACATGGCGCGGGCGGTGACGCCGGGCCAGTACAAGCTGCCGGCGATCGCGGTGGAGGACATGTACAACCCCGAGATCCGCGGGCGCAGCGCCGCGGCGAAACTGGCGGTCTTACCATACGAGTGACGTGACCATGCGATTGAGGCGACGCATTGCGGTCTGGCTGGCGGCGGGGACGGGGCTGACCCTGGCCGTTGCGGCCGTCTGCCTGGACCGCGCCTACCCGCCCAACCTGACGCGCCTGCGATCCCATTCGACGATGGTGCTGGCGGCCGACGGCACCATCCTGCGCGCCTTTGCGGCGGCCGGCGGCGCCTGGCGTTTCCCCGCCGATCCGACGCAGGTCGACGGAAAGTTCATCGCCTATCTGACGGCATATGAGGATCGCCGATTCCTCTGGCATCCGGGCGTCGATCCCCTGGCGGCCTTGCGCGCTGTCGGCCAGGCGGTGGTGGCCGGCCGGGTCGTTTCCGGCGCCTCGACCTTGACCATGCAGACGGTCAGGCTGCTGGAACCGCGCCCGCGGACGCTGGCGGCCAAGCTGGTCGAGATGGCGCGTGCGCTGCAGCTGGAAGCGCACTGCTCCAAGCAGCAGATCCTCGCCATGTATCTCACCTTGGCGCCCTATGGCGGCAACCTGGAAGGGGTGCGCGCGGCAAGCCTCGCCTATTTCGGCAAGGAGCCGAGCCATCTCAGCGAGGCCGAGGCTGCCCTGCTCGTGGCGCTTCCCCAGGCCCCGGAAACCCAGCGCCCGGACCGGTTTCCCGCCGCGGCCGCAGCGGCAAGGTCGAAAGTCCTCCTGCGCCTGCTGGAATCCGGGCTGATCGACCGCGGCGCCTACGCGGCCGCCCTGGCGGAACCGGTGCCCCATGATCGGCTGCCGGCGCTGAACGATGCGCCCCATCTGGCGCTCCGGCTCCGCCTCGCGGCGCCGGCCGAACAGACGGTCCGGACCACGATCGACCATGGGCTTCAGCTGCGCATCCAGGACCTGGTGCGGCGGCACCAGACGGCCCTGGAGGCGGGTGCCACGATTGCGGTGCTGGCGGTCGAAAACCGTGGGCGGAAGGTGATCGCCTATATAGGATCCGGCGAGTTTTTCGATGGCCAGCGCTTCGGCCAGAACGACATGGTCCGTGCCATCCGTTCGCCGGGATCCGCGCTAAAGCCATTCATCTACGGCATGGCCTTCGAAGACCTGATCGTCCATCCGGAAACCATGATGAAGGATGTGCCGATGCGCTTCGGCGACTATGCGCCGGAGAATTTCGACCATCTGTTTCGCGGCGACATCACGGCGCGCGAGGCCCTGCAGTTGTCCCTGAACCTGCCGGCCGTGGCCCTGCTCGACCAGGTCGGGCCGAGCCGGTTTTCACAACGCCTCGGCGAAGCGGGTGCAACCCTCCATTTGCCGAAGGGGGAGGCGCGCCCCGGCCTGCCGGTCGCGCTGGGCGGCGTCGGCGTCAGCCTGGAGGAACTGGTGACTCTGTTCAGCGCCCTGTCGGAGAATGGCCTGGCACGGCAGCTGGCATTCCAGCCGGAGGCGGACGCGGCGCCGGGGACACCGCTGGTCTCGCCGGTTGCCGCCTATTATCTCACCTCGATCCTGGAGGACACGCCGCCGCCGCCGCGCTGGCTGGCCGCCGGCAACCGCAGGAAAGCGGCCAATCTCGCCTACAAGACCGGGACCTCCTACGGCTACCGCGACGCCTGGGCCGTCGGTTACAACGCCGGCTACACGGTGGGCGTCTGGGTCGGCCGGCCGGATGGCACCTTCTCCCCCGGCCGGATCGGCCGCGAGGCGGCCGCTCCCCTCCTGTTCGAGATCTTCGACCAACTGCCCTATGCGGACTCGGCCCTGGCCAGCCCGCCGCCCAAGGGGCTGATCGCCGGCGGCACCAATGACCTGCCGGCGAATCTCCGCCGTTTCGAGGCCCGTCCCAGCCTCGAAAGCGCCCTGTCGCCCGAGGTTCTCGACGGTCCGGCCATCAAGAATCCGGTCGACGGTGCGACGGTGGATCTGGCGAGCCGCGCACTGAGCCTGGTCCTGCAGGCCGATGGCGGCGCCTTGCCGCTGCGGTGGCTGGTCAACGGGACCCCCATCGCCTCGCTTCCCTATCGGCGCCAGGCGGAGTGGCAACCGGACGGCCGCGGCGCGGCGCGGGTGACGGTTATCGATCGCTTCGGACGGTCGGCCAGCGCCGAGGTCTGGCTGAAATAGGGACCTATCGCCAGAGGCCTTCCCGCCTCAGGTCGTCCATGACCTCGCGGATGCCTGCGCGCAGGGTCTCGACCGCCTCGTCGATCTGGGCCCGATTGATGATCAGCGGCGGCGAGAGCACGATCAGGTGCCCCATCGGCCGCGCCAGCAGGCCCTTGGGCATGCACTTCTCGAAGATCCGCTTCGCCACCTGCCAGTCCGCGGGCGGGACCTCCTTCTTGGCCTTGTCGGCCGTGCATTCGACGCAGACCATGAAATGGCTGCCGCGCACGTCGCCCACCATGTCGAGGTCGATCAACTCGCCCAGGCGCTCGCGGAAATAGGGACCCAGCCGCTGCACGTGACCGCAGATATCCTCGCGCTCGATGATGTCCAGATTGGCCATGCCGGCGGCACAGGACACCGGATGCGCAGAATAAGTATACCCGTTGGAGAAAAACTGTCCCTTGCCTGCGGTCTCGGTGAGGGTATTGAACAGGCGATCGGAGACCAGGAAGGCACCCAGCGGCACATAGCCCGAGGTCAGTCCCTTCGCGCAGGTGATGATGTCCGGCTCGATATCGAAGACCGGCTTCGAGGCGAAGACGTGCCCGAGGCGGCCGAAGCCCGTCACCACCTCGTCGGAGATGTACAGCACGTCATGCTTCCGGCAGACCTCCCAGGTCCGGCGCTGGTAGCCGGGCGGCGGCACGATGACGCCGCCGGATGCCAGCAGCGGTTCGGCGATGAAGCAGGCGACGTTTTCCGCACCCAGTTCCAGGATCTTGTCTTCGAGATCCTTCACCTTGGCGTCGCAGAAGGCCTCCAGGGACATGCCGGCCGGCCGCCGATAGGGGTTGGGGGCGGGAAGGTGATGGATGGTATCGGTGATGAGATCCATGTTGCCGCGGTCGGCCGGCTTGCCGGAGACCGAGGCGGTCAGGAAGGTGCTGCCGTGATAGGCATTCTCCCGGGTGATGATGTGCTTCTTCTTCGGCCGGCCGTGGAAATTATTGAAGAATTGGACGAAGCGAAGGGCGGAATCCACGGCAGTCGAGCCGCCGGTGGTGAAGAACACGTGCTTCAGGTCGCCGGGCGCGTATTGCGTCAGGCGGTGCGCGAAGGTGATCGCCGGCGGGTTGCCGATGATTCCAAAAGGCGAGAAATATGCGAGCTTCCTCGCCTGATCGGCGATTGCCTGGGCAATCTCGTCGCGGCCATAGCCGACATTGACGCACCACATGCCGCCGATGCCGTCGATCATGCGCTGGCCCTGGGCATTGTACACGTAGGCGCCCTCGGCCTCGGCGATGATCAGCGGGTCGGAGGATTTCACCAGGCCCAGATCGACCCAGGGATGGATCATATGCGCCCTGTCCTTGGCAGCCAGGTCCGCAACGTCATAGGCGAAGTTTTCCAGTGTCATGGCCGCTCCAGGGCAGGACCGGGTCGCGGCGCCGCTCGTGCCGCGATGCCCCGGCGGTCGTCTGCTTCGATCAGGGTTTCGTGGGTTTGAAGTTCTTGGCTTCCGCCTCGGCTTGGCCGATTTCGGCCGTCGACATCAGCCCGGCAACCTCGCTGCGCAGGGTCTCGGCCTGGATCGAGGTCAGTTCATCGGCATTCTTCGACAGCGCCTGCGGCAGGGATTTCATGGCGACCGTCAGCCATTTGTAGGCCTGCACGTAATCCGGCGGTACCTGGCTGCTGCGGGCATAGATCGAGGCCGCCCGGTACTGGCCGTTGCCGTTCCCGGCCTCGGCGGCGCTCAGGTACCACTTCAGGGCCTCGGCGTCGTTCTGCGGCACCCCTTGGCCGAAATCGTAGATCGTGCCGGCCAGCACCGCCATGTTCGGATCGCCCTGCTGGGCCAGGGATTCCCAGATGCTCAGCGCGTTCTGATAGTCGCCGCGCTCGAAGGCGTCCCAGCCGTCCTTGCTGGTTGCACCCGCCGGCACTGGCGCCGCAGCGGCGGTGGCGGTGGTGGTGGCTGGAGCCGGCGCGGCTTCGACCGGCGCTGCCGGGGGAGTCGGTGCCGCGGCCGCGGTGGTGGCATCGGGGGCCGGCGCCGGCGTTTCCGGCGGCAGATTGGCCAGCGGGGAGATCAGCGGCTGGGGCTCCGAGGCGGCGACCTGCTGGGTTGCCGCGCCGCAGCGACGGTGCACGGCGCCGATCAGCGACTGCGGCATGCTGGCGGGAATCCCGACGATGCTCATCTCGTCCGGAGAGGTCTGCTGGTAGACGTAGTCCTGGCCGACACCATCGGAACCGGCGGTGGTCACCGTGATCCTCTCGCCCTCGACCCGGTAGCTGGCGCTCAGAATCACCGCGACCTGCCCGTTGAAATAGGTCAGCGCCTGGCTGGGGCCGAACTCGATCCCGCCGGCCGGCGGGCATCCGAGGGAGGGGCCCTGCCACTGGCCGAGCAGCCAGTTGCCTGCCGCCGGTACCGCCGGGGTCAACGCCGCGGGCTGGACGACCGCCGGTGCCGGTTCCGCTGCCGGGGCAGCCGGCGGCGGGGCGGGGGCGGGGATCGGATTGGCCGGGGCCGGGGCGACCGGGAAGCTGGTCACTGGCGCCGCCTCGGTTCCGGCGGTTCCCAGGGGCTGCAGTGCCGCCAGTCGGCGGGCCGCCTCGGTATCGCCCAGCTCCGCCGCCTTGGCGAACCAGATCTTGGCCTGGGTCAGGTCAAAGGGAACGCCATGACCATTGGTGTAGAGGGTCCCCAGATTCCGCATCGCCATCGGATAGTTCTGATCGGCGGCCTTCTGGTACCAGAACGCCGCCTGGGCGTTGTCGACATCGACGCCAAGCCCATGATTATAAAGGGCTCCAAGGGCATTCTGGGCGACCGGATCGCCGGCCTGGGCGGCGGCCAGGAACTCGTCGAAGGCGGCCTTGAAGTCGCGCCGCTGATAGGCGTCTACCCCGGCCTGATAGTCGGCGGCAGCCGGCAGAACGGCGAACATTCCGAGACCGGCAGCCAAAAGCACCGGTGCTATGATCCTGCGCACACTTCCCCCCAGACGATGAGACATTGCATGGCGTTTTTTATAGTATCCAATCCGATTTTGACCATCGGGGGAAGCATGCGCAAAGCGATAATTGCGTTGTTATTCACAATTTCTGCCCTCCCAGCCTGGGTCTATACGATTCCTGCGGCCCATGCACGGAATGTGAGCCTGGTGGTCGACGCCGATAGCGGGCGGGTGCTGAAGGCCGACCACGCCAATTCGCTGTGGTACCCGGCCTCCCTGACCAAGATGATGACGGTCTACGTCACCCTTTCCCAGATCGAGGCGGGAAAGCTCGCCTTCGATAGCGAGATTACCGTCTCCGCCTATGCCGCCGGGCAGTCCCCGACCAAGTTCGGCTTCCGTCCCGGCCAGAAAATCACCGTGAAACAGGCGATCGAAGCCGCGATCGTCGCCTCCGCCAACGACGCTGCCGTGGCCCTGGCCGAGCAGGTTGCCGGCAACGAGGCGGATTTTGCCCGGCAAATGACCGCCGTGGCGCGGGATCTGGGGATGACCCGCACCGTCTTTCGCAACGCCACCGGTCTGCCGGACAGCGACCAGGTGACCACCGCCCACGACATGGCGGTGCTGGCGATGGCGCTCTTGCGACAGTTCCCGAAGCACTACCATTTCTTCAGCCTGCGCAGCGTCACCATCGGCAACCGCACCCTGCCCACGGTCAACGGCATCCTCGGGAGCTATGACGGCGCCGACGGCCTGAAGACCGGATTCACCTGCGGTTCGGGCTACAATCTCGTCGCTTCGGCCGAGCGCCGTGGCCGCCGGCTGGTGGGGGTGGTGCTGGGCGGCAGCAACCGGGGCGAACGGGCGGCGCTGATGACCAAGCTGCTGAATACCGGATTCGGCCTGGACGACGCGGCGCAGCCGAAACTGGACGAGATCGCCGCCAAGATCGCGCCGGAAGAGCAGGGGCCGCCGCCGGTGACCCTGAAGAGCTCGGAATGCAGCGCCGTCGCCGGCTATGACGGCCATTCGACGATCACCTCGAGCGCAAGGCTGAGCGGATGGGGGATCGTCTTCGGCTCCTTTTCCAAGCAGGACCAGGCGCGCCAGACCCTGACGAAGATGCAGGGCAAGCTCAAGGGCACTTTGAGCGGCAGCCGACCGGCCGTCATTCAGCGCACCTACGAGGGGACCTCGCGATTCTCGGCATTGCTGGTCGGCCTGAAGCCCGAGCAGGCGAGCAAGGCCTGCAAGCAGCTCTGGGCGGAAAAGGCCTATTGCCTTGCGCTGAACCCGACCGTCCTCAACGATCCCAACGCCCTCTGGAGATAGGCCGCCATGCCGACCAAGTTATCGGCCCGGGAGCCTGGCGAGGCTCTGGCCAAGCTCGCGGCGGCCGGCGTCGAGCGGCTGCATCTCGGCATCTTCGACGTCGACTGCAAGTTGCGCGAGCGCCGCATGAGGACGGCCGATCTGGCGGCGGTGCTGCCCGACTACCGCTTCTGCAACGTGCTGCCGAAATGGGATGGCGGCGATTCGGTCTTTGCCGGCGGCCCCTATGTGGACGAGCCGGTCGAGCTGGATTTCACCACCACGCGGGCCTATCCCTTCGAACCCGGCGCGGCCCTCATCCTCGGGGACTATGCAGGGCCGTCCCGGGACCTGTCGGCCCGCGAGATGCTGAAGCGGCAGCTGACCAAGGCCCAGGCGCTGGGCTTTCGCGTCCGCGCCGCCCTGGAATTCGAGTTCATCGTGCTGGAGGAGACGGCCGAGACGCTGCGCCAGAAGTCATTCCTCAATCCGACGCCCTGGCCACGCGACAACTACTGCTGGTCCGGCATCACGGCGGCCACGCGCGGCGGCTTCGTGGCCGAGCTCGAGGCCCAGATGACGGAGCTGGAAATACCGCTCTACGGGCTTGGCGTGGAACTCGGCGCCGGCTGCTTCGAGGCGACCCTGGCGGCGCAGGATCCGCTGCGGGCGGCGGACGATGCCGCCCTGTTCCGGCTCTACACCAAGGCCTTCTGCCGCAAGCGCAATCTGACCGCGTCCTTCATGGCGCAACTGGGCGCGGACTACCCCGGTCTGTCCGGTCACGTGCATCTGTCGCTGCAGCGCCTCGACGGGACGCCGGTCTTTCACGATCCCCGCGATGCGGACGGCATGAGCCGCGAAATGCGCAGCTTTGTGGCCGGCATCCTGTCGCATCTGCCGGATCATCTGGCCCTGTCGGCCTACACGGTCAACGCCTATCGGCGCATGTCGCCGGGCAACTGGGCGCCTCGGGCGGCAACCTGGGGCGTGCGGAACTATCGTGTGGCGGTGCGCGCCATTCCCGGGCGGCCGGATACCTGCCGGCTCGAATACCGCATCCCTGCCGCCGACACCAATCCCTACCTGGCGATCGGGTTCGCGCTTGCCGCCGGACTGGACGGGATCGAACGCCGGATGCCGGCGCCACCGCCGGTCATCGACGATGGCGACGCCCCGCCGGCGGCTGCCCTGGCGGCAATGCCGGCCAATCTCCGCGAGGCGGCACAGCGCCTTGACGCTTCGGCTGCGGCTCCCCAGTTCTATGGGGAAGCCTTCGTCCGGCGCTTCGTGGAGAGCCGCCTGCAGGAAGAGATGGCATTCCGCAAGGACGTCAGTCCGATGGAGCGGCAGCGATACCTCGAGAACTGATGCGCACGTTTCTGCTGGGATTTCTGCTCTGCCTCGGCGCCTGTGCGGCGCCGGTCCCGTCGCGGCCGGCGATGGCGCCGGTCGGCCAGAACGGCGATTTCGGTTACAGCGAGCGCGATCTCGGGCCGGACCGCATCGAGGTCACCTACCGCGGCGCAGCGGTCCAGGTTTCCGCGCGCGATCCCCGCGGCGACGGCCGGGTACAGATGGAACTCGACAAGGCCCATGACCTCGCGCTGTGGCGTGCCGCCCAGATCGCCAAGACGCGGGGCGTCACGGCAATCCGGATCGAGCAGGAGACCCGGAACAGCGACATCGACGTGCGATCCCATCCGGTCTACCGGCCGGGTCCGTTCTACGACCCGTTCTGGCCGGGATACCGGCCCTATGGATGGCACAGCCCGTTTTACGGCGGCGGCTACTACACGGAAACCCGCTGGGCCACGGCCCGCGCCGTCGTCAACATGGTCGTCCTGCTGGCACCGAAAGCGGCGGCCGGCGATGCCGCCATCCTTGCCGTCGAGCCGACGATCGACCGGTTGAGCGCCGCCCGCGGACAGGCGATGTATTGAGGCGACCGGCCGGTTACTTGGTAGGTCACTCTGCGGGCTGCGGCAGTCCGAGGCCGTCAGTGCCGGGATCGCTGGTGACGCTGCCTTCCTCGTCCTCGGGCGTTTTCGGCCGCATGACCTTCAATTCGTGTTCTGCCGCCGCCTCCTGGCCGTCGTCCATTTTCAGCTTGAGCTTATCGAGCAAGGCGCTCGCCTCGCGCTCGTCCTTCCCGTAGGGAAGCTTCTCGAGTGCGATCGAGGTCCAGACATAGGCCTCGATCAGGTTCACCGCGACGCCGGTACCGCGAAAATAGGACTTTGCCATCAGGAGCTGCCCCTTGGCGTTTCCCGATTCCGCCGCCTTCAGGGCGTATTCGGCGCCGCGAACGGGGTCCTGCTTCAGGCCATCGCCGGTCAGCAGCATCCGGGCGATCTCGTATTGCGCCTCGCCCAATCCGGCATCGGCCGCCTTGACGTACCATTTCAGCGCCTCGGTATGGTCTTCCGGCACGCCCTCGCCATCGTCATACATCTGCGCAAGATAGTATTGCGCCATCTTGTGACCGCCATCGGCCGCCGCGCGGTACCACCGGGCGGCCTGCTTGAGATCGTGATCGACGCCGCGGCCGCTGTAATACAGGTTGGCGAGGTTGAACTGGGCGTTGACGAAGCCGAGCTGCGCCGCCTTCTCGTACCAGGCCGCCGCCTGCTTGTTGTCCTGCTCAACCCCCAGGCCCTTGTTGAAGAGAATGCCAATATTGTTCATGGCCTCCGGATCGCCGGCAGCCGCGTTCTTCTGCCATGCCTCCAAGGCGCCGGCATAGTCGCCGTTCCAGAAGGCGACCGATCCCGGGTCGCCCGGATTCGGCGCATTTTCCTGGGCGGCCGCCGATCCGACGCCGAGGGCAAGGCTAACGGCAAGGGCAAAGGCGAGGTTTCTGGCAATCGACATGGTGCGGCGGTCTTTCAAAACGATTCGCGGAGCATGTAGGTGCGGGCGGCGACCAGGGTGAAATCATCGACGCTCAGGCAGTGGGTGATGGTCTCGCCGTCGGCGGCGACCGGAAACAGGGCCCATTCGAACACGTATTCCTTGATCTTGTCCCACTCCACCGTCGACAGGCCGAAGACCGGTGCGTGGGTGTCCCAGAGCCGCTTGTATATGGCGAGATTGACGGCCTTGTATTTCGCCTCCCAGTCGGTCTCATGCAGCCACTTGTTCGAGAAATCCTCCTCGGCAAAGCGGGCAACCTCGGTGCCGATCAGACGATAAAAGACCCGGAAGGGATTGTCATGCAGCTCGATCAGCGAGACATAGGGCAGCATGGCCCGGAACTCGAGAGGATCGATGCTCTGTCGGGTCGGAAACCGGTTTCCCCGCTTCAGGCCGTTCCAGATCGCCTCCGCGTCGGCGATCATCCTTGACCGGATTTCGGATCGGTCCACGAAGCAGACGACGCCTTCAAGCCATTCACGTTCGGGCATAATCCGACAATCCGCTCTCCCGGCGCGCGATCCATCCGGGTGGCATCATGCTGGAGTTGAATTAACGCTGCCAGTGCTATTTTATGGCGGCGGATTGATCTGTTCCGTAGCGGAGTCCGAGGTCCGGGAAGCATGGCGGAAGCACCCGAGTCGCATGCAGCAAAGCCGACCGGCCTTGGCCTGGGGGTCCGGCTGCGCACCTATTTCCTGGCTGGGATCCTGATCTCGGCGCCGATCGGTCTGACGATCTACCTGGCCTGGCTATTCATTTCCTGGGTGGACCAGACCGTCTTCGGGGTCATTCCGGTCCAATACAATCCGGAGACCTATCTGCCGTTCAGCATTCCCGGCATCGGCCTGATCATCGTGGTGGTGGCACTGACGCTGCTCGGCGCGGTCACGGCCGGGCTGTTGGGTCGTCTGGCGCAGCAGCTCATGGAGGCGGTGCTCAACCGCCTGCCGATCATTCGCACCATCTACAATGCCCTGAAGCAGGTGATCGAGACCGTCCTCGCCAATCAGTCCGCCGCCTTCCGGGAATGCGTCCTGGTCGAGTATCCGCGCAAGGGTGTCTGGGCGGTCGGATTCATCACCGGCACTACCGCGACAGAAATCCAGAACCTCACCGAGGCGGAAGTCGTCAATGTCTTCGTGCCGACGGCGCCCAATCCGACCTCGGGCTTCCTGCTGTTCGTGCCGAAGGACGAAGTGGTGTATCTGAAGATGTCGGTGGAAGACGGGATCAAGCTGGTGATCTCCAGCGGCATCGTGACGCCGCCGGAGCCGAAACCCGACGCGAAGGCGCTGCGCTAGCTAGCCGGATCGGACGGTCTTCACCACCGCGTCCCGCTCGAAGAGATAGAGCAGGATCTTCAGCGCCTTGCCGCGGTCCTGCATCAGGTCCGGGTCCTTTTCCAGCGCGAGGCGGGCGTCGTCGCGGGCGATGGGCAGCAGATCCGCATGGGCGGCGAGGTCCGCCAGGTGAAAATCCGGCAGGCCGCTCTGGCGATTGCCGAGGATCTCGCCGCCGCCGCGCAGGCGCAGATCCTCTTCGGCGATGCGGAAGCCATCCTCGGTCTCGCGCATGATGGCCAGCCTCGCCTTCGCCGTTTCCCCCAGGGGCGACTGATAGAGGAGCAGGCAGCTCGACTTGCCGCTGCCGCGCCCGACCCGACCGCGAAGCTGGTGCAGCTGCGACAGGCCGAAGCGCTCGGCATGCTCGATCACCATGACCGTGGCCTGCGGCACGTCGACTCCCACCTCGATCACCGTCGTGGCCACCAGGATGTCGATGCGCCCGGCGACGAAATCGCCCATCGCCTGGTCGCGTTCGGCGGATTTCAGCTTGCCATGCACCAGCCCGACGCGATCGCCGAAGAACTGCTGCAGCACGCGATGGCGCTCGCTTGCGGCGGCAAGATCGATCAGCTCGGATTCGTCGACCAAAGGGCAGACCCAATAGATGCGGGCCCCGGCGGCGATGGCCCGTTTCAGGGCATCGACGACATCGTCGAGCCGCTCGATCGGGATGGTGCGGGTGTCGATCGGCTGGCGGCCGGCCGGCTTCTCGGTCAGGCGGGAGACCTCGATGTCGCCATAGGCGGTCAGCATCAGGGTCCGCGGGATCGGCGTCGCGGTCATCACCAGCAGGTCGACGCCATGGCCTTTCTCCGCCAGCGCGATGCGCTGCTGGACGCCGAAGCGATGCTGCTCGTCGACCACGGCCAAACGCAGATCCTTGAAGGCGATGTCGGTCTGCACCAGGGCGTGGGTCCCGACCACCAGGTGCAGGGAGCCGTCCGCCAGCTCCGCCAGGATGCGATCCCGCGCCTTGCCCTTGTCGCGGCCGGTCAGCAGGGCAATCCCGACATTCGCCGCTCGGGCCAGCGGCTGCAAGGTGGCGAAATGCTGGCGCGCGAGGATGTCGGTCGGCGCCAGGAGCGCGGCCTGGCCGCCTGCCTCGGCGGCGATCATCATCGCAAGCAGGGCGACGACGGTCTTGCCGCTGCCGACATCGCCCTGCAACAGGCGCAGCATCCGGTGCGACGCCCCCATGTCCTCGGCGATTTCGGCAACCGCCTGCTGCTGCGATGCCGTCAGGCGATAGGGCAACTTGGCGAGGACGCGGGCCCGCAGCTTGCCATTGCCGATCGACGGCCGGCCAGCCAGGCGCCGGTTGTGCTGGCGCACCAGGGCCAGGGCCAACTGGTTCGCCAGGAGTTCGTCATAGGCGAGGCGTTGTCGGGCGGGAGTGGCGGGGTCGAGATCGGCGGCGCCAGCGGGATGATGCACCCGCCGGACGGCGTCCGCCCAGGACGGCCAGGCATGGCGCTTGATGACATGGGGATCGCTCCATTCCGGCAGGTCGGGCAGGCGGGCGACCGCCGTCTGGATCGCCTTGCCGAGGACCTTGGGGGGCAGGCCGGCGGTCAATGGATAGGTCGGTTCCAGGCGCAGGACCTCGTCGATTTTTTCCCGCGGCAGTATGTGATCCGGATGGACCATGCTGAGGAAGCCGCCGAAGCGCTCGACGCGCCCGCTGACCGCCCGCCATTCGCCGACCGGCAGGTGCTGCTTGAGATAGTCCGGCTTGGCATTGAAGAATACCAGATCCAGGGTGCCGCTGTCGTTCTGGCAGCTGACCCGGTAGGGCTGTTTCGGGTTGCGCGGCGGCATATGGGCGAGGACCTGCACGACGGCGGTAATGATCGTGCCATCCTGGGCGGAGGCCAGCGGGGGCTGGGCGCGGCGATCGATCATGGCGCTGGGCAGGTGCCACAACAGGTTCGCGACCGAGGGACCGCAAAGCTTCTCCACCAGCTTGCCGAGCCGCGGCCCGATGCCCTGCAGGCTGGTCACCGGGGCGAAGAGCGGATAAAGGATCGGTGGCCGCAAGAAACGCCTCATTTTTCGCAAAATAGGTTGGCCTTGAAGGTATAGGCTCCGGAAAGGGCAGGGAAGGGCGATGACGCGCGGAAACAGCGACGGGCCAGCCAACGATGCCGACCTGCGCCGGCGCCTGCTGTTCCAGAGCCGGAACCGGGGAACCAAGGAACTCGACCTGATCCTGGGGCCGTTTGCGGAGCGGTACCTGGCGGGTTTCGGACCGCTGGAACTCCGGCAATACGCCGAGTTGCTGGCCGAGCCGGACCCGGATATATACGCGTGGCTCGTCGGTACCCTGCCGCCCCCGGCGCGCCTGGATCATCCGGTGATGCGCCTGCTGCTGGCCTTTAGAATCGTAGATCGACACCCGTGAACGCCCCGACATTCGCCGGATCGCCCTTTCAGTTCCCGAGCCACGGTCGATTCGAGGTCGGCGGGGTGCCGGACGGGCGCGACGCCCAGCTGGTCGCCGCCCTGGCACAGGCGCAGCCCGGCGGCGTGCTGCATGTCGCGGTCGACGACCTGCGGATGACCCGCCTGGCCGAGGCGCTGGCCTTCTTCGCGCCCGGTCTGAAGGTAATCGCCTTCCCGGCCTGGGATTGCCTGCCCTATGATCGGGCATCGCCGCATCGCGACATCCTGGCCCGCCGGATCGACGCCCTGACCGCCCTGGCGGCGATCGGCGACGGGCCGCCGCCGGTGGTCCTGACCACCATCTCTGCCGTGCTGCAGCGCGTGCCGCCGCCGGCGACCTTCCAGGCCGCGGGGCTGGAACTGCGGCCCGGGCAGCAGATCGGACAGACGGCGGTCGTCGACTATCTCCTCGGCAACGGCTATTCCCGGGCCGGTACGGTCGGCGAGGCCGGGGAATTCGCCGTCCGCGGCGGCATCGTCGACCTGTTCCCGCCCGGAACCGCCTATCCGCTGCGCATCGACTTCTTCGGCGACGAGGTCGAGCAGCTGCGCCTGTTCGATGCCCTGTCGCAGCGCAGCCTTGAGAAGGTCGGCAGCTTTTCGCTGAAGGCGGTCAATGAGGTGACCCTCACCCCGGCCGCCGTCGAGCGGTTCCGCACCGGCTATCGGGACGCCTTCGGGGCGACCGGCACCGACGACCCGCTCTACGAGGCGATCAGCGCCGGGCGGCACTATGGCGGCATGGAGCATTGGCTGCCGCTGTTCACCGCGGGGCTGGTGCCGATCACCGACTACCTGCCTCGTGCGGCGATCACGCTCGATCACCAGATCGAGGAGGCGAAGCGGGCACGCCTGGAGATGATCGCCGACTTCTATCAGGCGCGTCGGGACCTGCAGCGAGCGGAGAAGGAGAGCGGCGCACCGGTCTACAAGCCGCTACCGCCCAGCATGCTCTATCTCGCGGAGAACGGCTGGCAGGCGTTGCAGAAGGGCCGCCTGGTGCTCGCCTTCAACCATTTCCAGGGCGCGGAGGCGAGCGGCTGGCTCGACGCCGGCGGCCGGCCCGGCCTCAATTTCGTCGAGGCCCGGACAAACCCGGACGTCAATCTCTACGAGGCGGTGGCGCGGTCGCTGCGGGCCGAACTCGCCACCGGCCGCACCGTCCTGCTGACCGCGGCCAGCACGGGGGCGATCGAGCGCCTGTCCGGGCTGCTCGGCGACCATGGCATCGCCGCCCAGCAGGCGGTGGCGCATGCCGACGAACTGGCGATGCTGCCGCGGGGCACCCTGGCGCGGGCCGCGCTCAGCCTGGAAAGCGGCTTCTCGATCGAAGGGCTGCTGATCGTCACCGAACAGGACATCCTCGGCGACCGCCTGACCCGCACCGTCACCCGCAAGCGCAAGACCGAGACTTTTCTCGCCGAACTCGCGAACTTCAATGCCGGCGACTTCGTCGTCCATGCCGATCACGGAATCGGCCGCTATGACGGGTTGGAGACGCTCGACGTCGGCGGCGCGCCGCACGATTGCCTGCGGATGACCTACGACGGCGGCGACAAGCTCTATGTCCCGGTGGAGAACATCGAGGTGCTAAGCCGCTACGGCGGCGAGGACGCCATCGTTCAGCTCGACAAGCTCGGCAGTGCCTCCTGGCAGGGGCGCAAGGCCCGGGTCAAGCAGCGGATCAAGGACATCGCCCAGCAGCTGATGCGGGTGGCGGCGGTCAGGGCGATCAAGTCGTCCGAGCCGATGCTGCGCCCGGAGGGCCTCTACGAGGAGTTCTGTTCGCGCTTTCCCTATGCCGAGACCGAGGACCAGCAGCGCGCCATCGAGGAGGTGCTGGATGACCTCGCCTCGGGCCGGCCGATGGACCGGCTGGTCTGCGGCGATGTCGGCTTCGGCAAGACCGAGGTGGCGCTGCGCGCCGCCTTCGTCGCCGCCGGCGCCGGCAAGCAGGTCGCGGTGGTGACGCCGACGACGCTGCTCTGCCGGCAGCATTTCCGCACCTTTACCGATCGCTTCAAGGGCATGCCCGTCGTCGTGCGCCAGCTGTCGCGCCTGGTCGGGGCGAAGGAAACCGCCGAGATCAAGGAAGGGTTGAAGGCGGGGCGGGTGGATATCGTGATCGGGACCCATGCGCTGCTCTCGAAGTCGGTCGAGTTCGAGCGGCTTGGCCTGATGATCGTCGATGAAGAGCAGCATTTCGGCGTGAAGCAGAAGGAGCGGCTGAAGGAGATCCGTGGCGACGTCAACGTGCTGACCCTGACCGCGACGCCGATCCCGCGCACGCTGCAGCTGGCCCTGAGCGGGATCCGCGAGATGTCGCTGATCGCGACGGCGCCGGTCGACCGGCTGGCCGTCCGCACCTTCGTGCTGCCCTACGATCCGGTGGTGGTGCGCGAAGCGGTCCTGCGCGAGCATTTCCGCGGCGGCCAGATCTTCTACGTCTGTCCCCGGATCGAGGATATCGATGCCGTGGCCGAGCGGCTGCGCAAGCTGGTGCCCGAGATACGCCTGGTGGTGGCGCATGGCCGGATGTCGCCGACCGAGCTGGAGAAGGCGATGAACGCCTTCTACGACCGGCAGTTCGACGTCTTGCTGGCGACGAACATCATCGAATCCGGGCTGGACATCCCCAATGCCAATACCATGGTCATTCATCGCGCCGACATGTTCGGCCTGTCGCAGCTCTACCAGCTGCGCGGCCGAATCGGGCGGTCGAAGCTGCGCGGCTACTGCTACCTGACGACGCCGCCGGGCAAGGCCCTGACCGAGACGGCGCAGAAGCGCCTCGAGGTGATGCAGACTCTCGACCAGCTGGGGGCCGGCTTCACCCTGGCCAGCCACGATCTCGATATCCGCGGCGCCGGCAACCTGCTGGGCGAGGAGCAGTCCGGCCATGTCCGCGAGGTGGGCGTCGAGCTCTACCAGCACTTGCTGGAGGAAGCGGTATCCGAGGCTCGTGGCGATGCCCGCCACGCGGCGCAGCAGGATTGGACGCCCCAGATCGCGGTCGGCACGTCCGTGCTCATCCCCGAGGCCTACGTCGCCGATCTCTCGATCCGCCTCGGCCTCTACCGGCGCATCGCCTCGCTGGAGAACAACGACGAGACCGAGGGTTTCGCAGCCGAGATGATCGACCGGTTCGGGCCATTGCCGGCCGAGGTGGAGAACCTGCTGCGCGTCATCGCCATCAAGCGCCTGTGCCGGGTGGCCGGGATCGAGAAGGTCGAGGCAGGACCGAAAGGTGCGGTGCTGTCGTTCCGGCAGAACCGCTTTGCGCGGCCGGACAAGCTGGTGGCGTTCATCACCAAGCGCGCGGCCATCGTCACCCTGCGCCCGGACCACAAGCTGGTCTATCGCCAGGACTGGCAGGACGAGAAGGCGCGGATCCGCGGTGTCGAGAAGCTTCTGGTCGTGCTGGCGTCGCTGGCGGTCTAGGGCAAGCCGTTCAGGCGGTGCGCTGCAAGGCCTCTTCCTCGCGCGCGAGGTCGAACATGTGGAACAGCGCTTCCGGCTCCTGGGCTCCGGACAGGCCGAAGCGACCGTTGAAGACGAAATAGGGGACGCCGTTGATGCCTTGCCGGCGGGCCTGGAAGTCCTCGTTGAGCGCGGCGCCGATCGGGCTCTGATCCTCGATCGCCGCCTCCGCCTCGACCGGGTCGAGCCCGGCCTCGGCCGCCACCTGCAGCAGCAGCGCGCTGCTGCTGAGGTCGCCGCCGGCGGTGAAGTAGGCGGCGAAAAGCAGGTCGAGCAGCTCGCTCTGCCGCCGCGCTTGCGCCGCCAGATAGAGCAGGCGATGGGACTTCACAGTATTCGGGGTGCGGAGGATCCGATCGAAACGGAAATCGATGCCTTCGCTGGCACCGACCCGCGCGACGGTTTCATAGAGCCGCTGGGCGCGCTCGATGCTGCCGAACTTCGCCGCCATGTACTGCTGGCGATCCATGCCGCCGGTCGGCATCCCGGGGTTGAGCTGGAAGGCCCGCCAGCGAATGGCGAGGCCGGGTTGCGGGCGCATCGCCAGGGCGCGCTCCAGCCGGCGCTTGCCGATATAGCACCAGGGACAGATCGTATCGGAGAATATGTCGAGTTGCATGACGGGGCATTTTGCGCCGATCTCCGGCCGCGAGCAAGCCGGATCAGCGCACCGAGACCGGCGGCAGGGAGTCGATCTGCAGGGGATTGAGATGCTCGTAATCCTCGACCGCGATGCAGCGGTCGATGATGCTGCCATCCTCGGAAAGCGGGCAGATCAGGAATTCGATCCAGCGCGGCAGGCCGCCTTCGATCGCCCAGGAGGTGACCCCGAAGCCGGGGCTCCGTGCATCGACGACGCGGCGGTAGAACACCGTCCAGTCGTCGGCCGCTACGTCCTGGAACTCGAGTTCGTGGGTATATCGGTTGGTGAAGTCGAACTTGGCGAAGCGGACGATCTCCGTGCCGACCAGGCGATAGCGCACGCGGAAGGGATCGTAGGATATCTCGGTCATCATCAGGTGCGGCAGCAGGGGCTTGATCGAGCCGGGATCGATTTCCGTCCGCCGCGGGAACAGCCGGTCGCCCCGCAGCCGGTTCCAGTAGTCGAACAGCAGGGTGATCCGTGCCGAGCGGACAGGCGGCAGGCCGACGGCGGGGTCGATGAGGGTATAGCTGTCGGCCATGATCCAATCCCGGAGGCAGTGCCTTCGTCAGACGTTATCACGCGGAATGTTGAGTGCCCAGTCTCGGCTGAACAGGCGGGTGTCGCCCTCGAAGGCGTCCAGCCGCAGGCGATGGTGGAAGGCCTCGGCGTCGGCGCTGAAGCTCGCACGGATCTCAGTCCGGATGGACCAGTTGCCCCGGCGCAGGGTCTGTGTCCAGTCGAACTCGGCGGCAGCGGAGAGCGGGTCGTCGGGGGCGATCCGGTATCGCTCGCGGTTCCAGGCGCCGACGGCAAGACCGATCCGCTCGAAGACGACTTCGCCGTCGTCATTGGCGACCCTAAGCGTCCGTTCTCCCGAAGCGGCGTCATCGATCATTTCGCGGGTATGCGCCGAAGGGCTGATCTGTCTGACCGGCCCGGGTGTCGCCCCTTCCGGCGGGGCGAATTCCCGCAAGCCGGTATCGGTCGCCACCGGCGGGCGCAGCGGCAGGACGAGCCGGCTGTTGTCCGGCGCGATCGTCAGGGACGCCGCCTCGGGTGCGGGCCAAAGTATCGGCCAATAGGCGGTCGCTATTGCCAGTCGAATGCGGCTCCCGGCGGCGAAGCGATGCGCCGCATCGTTCATCCTGAGGCGAATGGCATAAAGTTGGCCGGGCACCATCGGCACCGGATCGCTGTGCCCGTCGCGATGCGAAAGATTGAGCGTTCCGTAGGTGACCCGGAGCGACCGGCCGTCCGGTGCAACCTCGCAAAGGCGGGCGATCACTTGCGCCTGCGGTCGGTCGGCGGCGAGCTCGAACTCCACCTCGACCGCACCCAGGATCTCGAGCGGCGCCAAGAGCGGTGCTGTATCGAAGACCAGCGAGTCGCCGTCATCCGGCCGCTGGTCGGTGTCGGAATCCGTCCCGGAGGCATGGCCGCACCAGGCACCGCCGCAGCTGCCCGAGGTCTGCGGCGAGCGGATGGAGCGGGGGGCGCCGCCCGTGGCCCGATCGGTGAGGTCCCCGTCGCCGAGATGGAATATCCGCTCCTCGATGCGCGGCGACGGCCAGGAGGCCTCCGCGACCCAGCGGCCGGGCCGGTCGGCGTGATAGGCGGCCGGCGGCGCAAACTCCTGCATCCAGACGCGGTACATCGGCTCCGCCATCAGCCCGGTGTCGTTGCCCTTCAGCCAGTGGTCCCACCAGCGGATGGTTTCTTGGGCAAAGCCGATCTGCGGGCCGGGGCGGGCCGCATGCGGCCAGGCATGGGACCAGGGCCCGATCAGGCCCTTGCGTGGGCAGTCCAGTCCGGCAAGCAGGCGCGGAACGGCATTCGAATAGCCGTCCGCCCAGCCGCCGATGGCATAGACCGCACAGGCGATGTCGCCGAAGCTCTCGCAGACCGAGCCGTGGCGCCAATAGGCATCGCGCCGCTGATGGGCCAGCCAGGGTTCCAGCCAGTTCGGCATGCGCTCCAGGCGCTGCAGCCACATGCGGCGCCAGCGGTCGCCGACGAGGACCGGGTCCGGCGGCAGCGAGGTGAATGCATTCATCGCTGCCGCCCAGGCCGCGTTCTCGCCGTTGATCCCGCCGCCGAGGTAGTGCACGTCATCGGCATACCGATCGTCGGTCGAGCATAGGGTGACGATGGCTTTCAACGAGGGCGGCCGGCGCGCCGCGATCTGCAGGCCGTTGAACCCACCCCAGGAGATGCCGATCATGCCGGTGCTGCCGTTGCACCAGGGCTGTGCCGCGAGCCAGGCGAGGGCAGCGACGCCGTCGTCGAGCTCCTGGGCGGTGTATTCGTCGAAGATCAGGCCCTCGGAATCGCCGGTACCGCGCATGTCGAGGCGAACCAGCGCATAGCCGTGGCGCGCGACATAGGCATGCAGGACGTCGTCACGCCACACCGTGCCGTCGCGCTTGCGATAGGGGAGAAACTCCAGGACAGCCGGAACCGGATCCTGTGCCGCGTCGACCGGCAGCCAGACCCGGGCGGCAAGCCGCACGCCGTCCGGCATCGGGATCCACAGGTTCTCAATCTCGCGGATCTCGCGCGGACCCTGATCGACGTGTTTCATGGCGCCTCAGAAGGGAGCGGGATCGACAAATCTGCGCAGCACGTTGCCGGTGATGCGCGCGACGTTGTTGTCGTAGCCGTTGTGGGCGAGGGCGCTGGCCCAGGTGATCGATCCCGTCGAGAACACCGCGCCGCCATTGTGGCATTCATAGAATACCAGCTCGCCGCGGGCCCGCGGGTTCTCTATCGCGTCGTTCCCCGGGAAGCCGGCCAGCATCTCCTCCGGCGTGAGCAGATAGACGTTGGTGTGGTCGACCGACTTCGCCAGGACCAGTGCCTGCGGCGGGGTCCCGAGCTCGGGGTCGCTGGCGTCGAGTTCATAGCCGGCGGCGCCGCCGAGGCTGCCGAAGTCGCCGATCCGCTCGGTCGCGGAAATGCCGTCGAAGATGAAGGCCGCGCGCCGGTCGAAGCTGTCCGGCAGGCGTACGAAGTGGGAATTGGCGTCGAATCCCTCGGTGACGAAGCCGACGCCGACCAGGCCTTGCGGCGCGCGGCCCTGGCTGCGCCACAGGCCACCGGCGGCGCCAGTGAAGCTGTGGTGCCGTTCGCCGGGCGGCAATTCGAAGCACCGCGTGCCGGCCTCGCCGCGTCTGACCTCGATGACTCCGGGCAGATCTGGGTGCACGGCGACACGCCAATAGAAGCCATTGCCGCCGAGATACATCAGGCGGCCGCCCCGGTCGGTATAGGCGGCAAGGGCATCCAGCATCTCCGCGGTGTGGTATTCGGGATGCGTGCCGGTAATGACGCAGGCATAGGCGCTGAGCAGGCCAACCCCTTCCGCATGCAGGTGCTCGTCGGAGACGATGTCGCAGTCGATGCCGCTTTCATGCAGCCAGTCGACAACATGCAGGTCCGCGTTGAAGTTCCACAATGCCCGCTTGGGGCGCGTGTTCAGGATCGGCCGGTGCCAGGAACTGTAGCAGGCCCCGCTGCCGTCGCGATGGCGATCGTAGAGCGATATGCCGAAGTCGCGGCGCTCCTTCAGGAACAGCTCTGCCGGGCCGAGCTCGAGCAGGGCGCCATAGCAGACCTCGGACAGGGCGTCCTCATAGCCGTGATGGCTGTTGGCATAGGCGAGGAAAGTGAAGGTCGAGGCGAGAAACGCAACCTTGGCTCGCTGCCGGCCTTTCGGCGGCAGAACGAAGAACGGCACGATGTCCTCGCCCGAATGCGCGCAAGTTAGCTGCACCGCATAGATCCCGCTCGGCAGGTCGGCCGGAATCGTCCATTGGAAGTCGGTTTCCCACTGCATATCGTGCAGATCGTCGCAATGGAAATGGATCGCGCCATAGAGATCCGGACGGTCGAGCCAGCGGACGGTCTGGCCCCGCCACGCATGGCCGGTCACGGCCCGGGTGGGAAGATTGACGCATCGGCCATGGCGCCCCTGCCCCGAGACGTCTTCGACATGCTGGGAGTCGATGGCGCGGGCAAAGTCCCAGCGCCCGAGGCATCGCCCGTGCAGGGCGTCGGGCGCGGTGCCTGCATCGAGCGCGACAAGTTCGCCGGCGATCAGAGGCGCCTCGATCTTGCCGTCGAAATGCATGGCCGTGAACAGGCGCTCGCCCTGAATCCGGTCGAGGCTCGCGCCGATGGTGACCGGGACGCGGTCGAGGCGGGGCAGGGCGATGTCCGCGGCCGTCTCGCCGGAGACGAATGCCGCCTCGCCGGGGAGCGGAGCCAGATTGCGGCGGGCCACGCGCAGGCTTCCGTGCGCAGCGTCATAGGTGGCGATCAGCTGATACCAGCAGCGTTGGCGCACGGCAGCGCCTGCCGTGACCTCGGCGCTGCGGCCGCCGCCGCTGATCGAGAATTGCACCCGGCCCTGCGCGTCGAGGGCAACGGCGAAACCGGCGCCATCCGACCGCCGGCAGGAAAGGATGGTCTGTTTCTCCTCCTTGTCGAGCAAGGTCGGCCAGATAAGGGCGGCCACCGTGATGCCGGACTTGCCGTCCAAGGCCACGCCGCCCGGCACGTAGACGAAGGAGCCGGCATTGACGGCCTGGCGCCGACCTGGATAGCGGCCGTTGATCGAGGCCGGTACCGGCATCGCCTTGAAGCCCGGCCCGGCGGGGCTGTCGTCCCCGCAGATCAGCCGGATGATGTCGGCCTGATAGTCGGCCGCGCCGCCTTCGCAGCTGACCTTGACGGCGATCTTCTCGCCCGGGCGGACCGACATGCGGTCGGTGTAGCCGACGATCTGTAGCATGGCGCGCTCAGTCCAGCGCCAGATCTTGGCCGGTCAGCCGCTTCCAGCGCAGCTTGAAGACCGCCCACTCGGCCTCCAGGCGGGTCTGGAAGGTGATGCCGGTGAAGCTGATCGGGTCCGACGGCTTCTTGCCGAAGCAGCCGAGCTTGAACGGACCGAACCTGCCTTCCCGCACCAGGACATAATGGCCGTCGAAGGGTTCTGTCCGCATCCGGTTGAGGATGCGCTGCAGTTCAGCGCTGTGCCGGCCATAGGGCCGGCGCCGGAATTCCTCCGCAAGGTCCAGGCGCGACGGGTCGATCTCGTACATTGCGCGTCTCCCTTCGAGTCGCTTCGGGGAGCCTAACAATCCGCGTCCGCCTTGGCGAGGTCGGAGCGGATTGACAGCGCCCGTATCCGGAGCCACAGCTTTGCGGGGCGATCGGAGGGGCGATTCTTGGCCAGGCTCGGCTACCTGGAAATCGGCGAGGTGACCTCTCCCCTGGTGCGGGAGATGTTCGCCTATTGGGAGGAGATGCGGGCCGGCCGGCCGCTTCCGCTGAAGGCCGATTTCGACCCGTCGCGCGTCCCGCGGCTGCTCCCCTACCTCACCCTGGAGGAGGTCCACCGCGATCCCTTCCGGATCCGCTATCGCCTGGTCGGAACGGAACAGGCGCGCTTCGCCGCCGAGGATTTCACCGGCCGATGGCTGCATGAACTGGCCTGGGAGCCCAAGGTGGTTGAGGGGCTGCTGGAGCAGTATAGGCTGGTTCTGGAGAGCCGGGCGCCGGTCTTCGGCGCGTCGATGTTCCTGTGGATTGACGGCTACGAAAAGGCCTTCGAATGGGGCGTCTTCCCGCTGGCCACCGACGGCGAGACCATCAGCCATTTCATCGCCATCGAGGATTTCTACAACGTCGACCGTGCCCATATCCTGCAGCTGGTCGATGAACAGCTGCGGTCGAAAGGGCCGGCCTGAGGCTTCGGCTCGGGTGGCTGCTCGTTGCTGCCCGCCGGGAACGCTGCCAATATTATGTGGCGATTATGTGGGTCCATAAATACATCTGAAACATGCAAACAGCCGGTTTCCGCGCGGCATTCGCCCGTAGCGGATGGGGCCGGTTTAAGTAATGAATTCTGCCGATAACTATATCATTTATAATAATTATCACGCTGTTAGAAATTATTGATATCCGGATTCTACGTGCAGGTGCATTTTCCGGTCTTGCGGGGCAAAAGCATTTGACGGAATGCGAAAACCCCATCACAAAGTTGTCATGTTCGACATTTAGTGACGCCAGTCACACATAAAAATCGCAACTCCCTCTAGGATCCAATCCACAGGCGAAGCGGTCCAGCGGCGGTCGGGTGACCGGCGGTGTCGCAGTCCTGAACCGGGCGACAGGCCCGGTACGGGTCGAGGGCGCGGAACGAAAGGACAGGACGATGGCGGATATCACCGGCTCCAACGGCAAAGACGAACTCGCGGGTACCGAACAGGCGGACGTCATCAACGGCCTTGGCGGCGACGACAAGCTCTCGGGTGCGTTCGGCGACGACATCCTCAATGGCGGCGACGGCAACGACGCCATCAACGGGGGCGGCGGCCTGGACCATATGAACGGCGGCAAGGGCGATGATTCCTATGTGGTCAGCGATTCCGGCGACGTCGTCACCGAGCTGCCCGGCCAGGGCGTGGATACCATCGAAAGCCTCGCCTTTTCCTTCGACCTCTCGACCAATGGCAAGGGTGTCGAGAACCTGATTCTCTTCGAAACCGCCTTGGGCAGTTCCTTCAACGGCACCGGCAACGACCTCGACAACGTGATCACCGGGAACTCGATCGAGAACGTCCTTGCCGGCGGCATCGGCAACGACACCCTGCTCGGCAACGGCGGGGATGACGAGTTGCACGGCGGCGTCGGCAACGACGACCTCGACGGCGGCGATGGCAACGACATTGCCTTCGGCGACGACGGCAACGATACCGTGCAGGGCGGTGCCGGCAACGACGCGCTCCATGGCGGGGCGGGAAACGACACCCTTTCCGGCGGCGACGGCAATGACGACCTACTGGGCGATGCCGGCAACGACACGCTGGATGGCGGTGCCGGCATCGACCGGATGGCCGGTGGCATCGGCAACGATACCTATGTCGTCGACGATATCGACGACCAGGTCGTCGAGCAGGGCGGCGAAGGCAAGGATGCGGTGTTCAGCATCGCATCCTATGAACTGGGCGCGGGCCAGGAGATCGAGGCGCTGACTCTGGTCGGCACCGCGAATCTCGAAGGCCTCGGCAACGCCTTCGACAATATCATCACCGGCAATGCCGGCAACAATCTGCTGCTGGGCGGCGGCGGCAACGACGTGTTGAGCGGCGGCGCGGGCAACGACACCTACTTTCTGGGCCGCGATGCCAACGACAACGCCAAGGTGGTCGAAGCCGCCAATGCCGGCCACGACACGGTGTTCTCGAATTTCCACGACTTCACGCTGGGCGCCAACATCGAGGACCTGTTCCTGGATTCGCCGAACCTGACCCTGCTTGCGGTCACGACCGCGGTGAACGGCACCGGCAACGCCCTCGACAACGCGATCACCGGCAACGAGATCGCCAATACGCTCGACGGCGGCGCCGGCAACGATGTGCTTGATGGCGGCAAGGGCGACGATACGCTGATCGGCGGTCTCGGCAACGACACGCTGATCGGCGGTGCCGGCGCGGATCAGATGCAAGGCGGTGCCGGCAACGACACCTACCTGGTGACCGAAGCCGGCGACACGGTGACCGAGGTGGCGAACCAGGGCATCGACGAGGTCGTCACCGGATTGGACACGGTGACGCTGGCGCAGAACGTCGAGAATCTGACCTTCATCGGCACCGGGAATTTCGTCGGTAACGGCAACGGCTCCGACAACGAGATATCGGGCGGCGACGGCAACGATAGTCTCGACGGCGGCGCCGGGAACGACCGGCTCACCGGCGGGGCGGGGGACGATACGCTGACCGGCGGCAGCGGCAACGACATCCTGGATACGGGCGGGCTCGGCGGCGACCAGAGTTCAGGCTCCGACACGCTCATCGGCGGTGCCGGCGATGACACCTATGTCGTGCACCCGGCTGGGGCGGACAAGACCACCATCACCGAATTATCCGGCCAGGGGAAGGACACGGTCATTTCCGATGGCGACTTCGATCTGGCGAACACCGAGAATGTGGAAGACCTGATCTTGAGCGGCAAAGGCAATGCCGACGGCTTCGGCAACGCCCTCGACAACGTCATTACCGGCAATGCCGGCGAGAATTCCCTGGATGGCGGCGCCGGCTCCGACACGCTGATCGGCGGCGCGGGGGACGACACCTATTTCATCGGCCGCGACGGGACCGAGGTCGACAAGATCGTCGAAACGGCGGATGGCGGGACCGACCTGGTGTTCTCCAACGTCCATGACTATACCCTGGGCGCCAATGTCGAAGACCTCGAGCTCGATTCGCCGAATGCCCCGTTGACTGCGACGGTCACCGCGGTGAACGGCACCGGCAACGCGCTCGACAACCGGATCACCGGCAACGATATCGGCAACACGCTGGACGGCGCCGCCGGAAACGACATCCTGGACGGGCGTGAGGGCGACGACACGCTGATCGGCGGTGCCGGCAACGACATCCTTGCCGGCAATGTCGGCGCCGACCGGATGCTCGGCGGTGCCGGCAACGATCTCTATTTCGTCGACGACGCCGGTGACAAGGTAACTGAAACGGCAGGCCAGGGCTTCGACGAGGTCGATACGGGGCTCGATTCGCTGACGCTTTCGGACAATGTCGAGAAGCTCGCCTATATCGGCACCGGTGACTTCAAGGGAACCGGTAGCGGTTCCGACAACGAGATCCTGGGCGCGGATGGCAATGACACCCTCGACGGCGGTGCCGGCAACGACCGGCTCACCGGCGGCGGCGGTGACGACCTGCTGATCGGCGGCAGCGGCAACGACACGCTCGATGCCGGCGGCCTCGGCAGCGACCAGAGCTCGGGAGCCGACACCCTGGTCGGCGGTACCGGCGACGACGTTTACATCATCCATCCAAATGGCGCGGACAGGACAACGATCACCGAACTGGCCAACCAGGGCAAGGATACGGTGCTCTCCGATAGCGATTTCGATCTGACCGATGTCGCCAATGTCGAAAATCTGACCTTGACCGGAAAGTTCGATACCGATGCGACCGGCAACTCCCTTGCCAACGTCATCACCGGAAACACCGGAGACAACCTGCTGTTCGGGGCTGCCGGCGACGATACGCTGGCGGGCGGTGCCGGAAACGACATCTACGTGCTCGACGATCGCGGTGGAGGTGACACGGATGCCAAGGACAAGATCGTCGAGACCGCCGGTGGCGGCACCGATACGGTAGCCTCCTATCTGCACGACTACACGCTCGGAGCCAATGTCGAGAACCTGGTCCTGTCGCTGGAAGTGACCCTGATCGCCTCGGCGGGAGGAATCAACGGCACCGGCAATGCCGTGGGTAACAGGATCCTCGGCAACGACTTCGCCAACCGTATCGACGGGGCTGCCGGCGACGATAGGCTGCAGGGCAATGTCGGCGACGACCTCCTGATCGGCGGCACCGGCAATGATCGACTGGACGGCGGGGCCGGCAACGACCAGATGTCCGGCGGTGCCGGTAACGATACCTATGTTGTCGATACCGCGACAGATACGGTGACCGAACTCGCCGGCCAGGGCCTTGACACGATCGAAGCCGAACTCGGCAAGTTCAGCCTGTCCGACAAGAATGGCAGCAATATCGAGAACCTGACCTTCATCGGCGCCGGTGACTTCACCGGCACGGGAAACAGCCTCGACAACGGCATCACCGGCGGCGTCGGCAACGATACATTGCGCGGCCTCGACGGCAACGATGTCCTGGATGGCGGTGCCGAGGGCGAGGACAGGCTCGAGGGCGGTGCCGGCAACGACACCTACGTCCTGCACGAATTCGGGCTCGTGGCGATCGTCGAAGCCGCCGGGGCCGGCGGCGGTATCGATACGGTGAAGACGGGCGAGGTCGACGTGAACCTGGACACGGTGCTTGACCTCGCCAATGTCGAGAACGTGACGCTCACCGATACGGCACCCGGCATCGGCCGCGACCTCCAGGCATTCGGCAATGCCCTCGACAACGTCCTGACCGGGAATTCCGGCAACAACGAGCTTTATGGGGGCGGGGGCAGCGACATCCTGATCGGCGGCGCCGGGGACGACACCTACATCGTCGACGACGCCGACAACAAGATCGTCGAAACCGCCGATGGCGGGCTGGACACGGTAAAGTCCTCGCTCCACGACACCACGCTTGCGGCAAACATCGAGACCCTGGAGCTGCTCGCTGGTACCGGCGCGGCCAATGCCCTCGGCAACAGCCTGGGCAACCAGATCCACGGCAATGAGATCGCCAACAAGCTGGACGGCGGTTCCGGCAACGATGCGCTGGCCGGGGATGACGGCGACGATCTGCTGATCGGCGGCGCCGGCGATGACATCCTGGGCGGCGAGGCCGGCACCGATACCCTTATCGGCGGCGCCGGCGACGATGTCTATTTCCTCGATGTTGGCGACGCGGCCGATGTCGTCCAGGAAGCGGCGAACGGCGGTTTTGACGCCGTCTTCACCGAGATCAACGCCTATACCCTGGTGGACAACGTCGAGGGGCTGCTGTTCGGCGGCACGGGCGATTTCAAGGGCACCGGCAACAAGCTCGACAACATCATCGTCGGCCGCGACGGCAACGATACGCTCCAGGGTCTCGACGGCAACGATACCCTCGAGACCGGCAACGGCGGTCATGATCGCCTGGAAGGCGGCGCCGGTGCCGATACCTATGTGCTCGGCGAAGGTGCTACCGCCGAGATCGTCGAGGTTGCGGGCAAAGCGGGCGGCATCGACCTGGTGACATCAAACATCACCGACATCGACCTCGCGGAGCTGCATGCCGACAATGTCGAGAACGTGACGCTGGATGACCTCGATCCGCATGTCGGCAAGGACCTGAACGCCTTCGGCAACGACCTTGCCAACATCATCAAGGGCAATTCAGGCAATAACTTCCTCGCCGGCGGCGGCGGCGACGACATGCTGATCGGCGGCGCCGGCAACGACTCCTATCTCCTCGAATCCGTCGACGTGAAGGACAAGATCGTCGAGGCCGCGAACGGCGGTCACGACACCGTGCAGTCGCGCCTTCATGACTACACGCTGACCGCGAATGTCGAGGATCTCGCCCTGGACTCTAAGACCGAGAATGTCTTCAACGGGACCGGCAATGCCCTCGACAACCTGATCACCGGGAACTCGCTCGACAACCGATTGGACGGGGCTGCCGGGAACGACACCTTGCGCGGCGACAGCGGCCACGACACCTTGCTGGGCGGGGCAGGGAACGACGTGCTGGACGGGGGGCGCGACGCCGACACGCTGACCGGCGGCGCCGGCAACGACGTGTTCCTCTATCGCATCAGCAGCCAGGGCGAACTCGATACCCTCGGCGGCGATCGGATCACCGATTTCCAGAGCGGTCACGACAAGATCGACGTCCATGACCTGTTCGACGATTTCGGCCTCAGCCATGACGACAATCCCTTCGCCAACGGGCACATCAACCTGGTGGCCGATGGGCAGGGCAATACCCTGGTCATGTTCGACGCGGACGGCCAGGGCGGCAATCCAGGTGTCACCCTGGCGACGGTCACCCACGCCACAGTCGGCCAAAACGACATCGTGTTCTGAGCCGGGGAATTTTGATGTTCCTATCTTGTTCTTTTGCCTCGGTCATGCGAAATTTTCCGCATGATCGAGGATCGGGATACGGAATGGGGTGGACCTTACGCTGCGGATAGCTGCGGCTGGGCCATGGACACCATCCTTATCGGGCTCTCGGGAACCGAGTATTTCTACACGCCCTATCCGTTCTCCCGGACGCGCTGGCATGCCGATCCGGCCAATTACGCCTTCGCCTGCCTCGATGCCGCCGGCGCATGGCGGGTGGCCTATATCGGCGAGACCGCCAGCCTGTTCCACCGCATGCGCGCCCACAGCCGGTGGGGGGACGCCCTGGCCCTCGGCTGCACCCATGTCCTGGTGAAACTCACCGCCCAGGGCCTGCGCGAGCGGCGGGCCGAGGAACGCGACCTGATCGGGAAGTACAAGCCGCCGCTGAACACCCAGCACCTGGCGCTGCCGCCGCCACCCCGGAAGCGCCGGACCCGGCGGGTCGAGTCCAAGGCCGATTCCACGGGGCGCCAAACTGACTGACGGATGGGGAGATCGCCGAAGGTCAGTCTGGCATTGATTGCCTTTTGCGTTCTAGCACCAAATTGGATCCCCCTCCCAGTTCAGCCCAATCATAGGTGGAGCCTCAGGCGGCACCGAAATTCAGGCTAAAGGGCGCCCGCTGTGGAGCCGACGCCGCGGGGCCTGCCCGAGGCCAGCAAGTGAGCGAGCGCAAGAAGCGAGAGCAGGCCGCCCGAGACGCCGAGGGAGGCAAGGCCCCAGCGCTCAAGTATATGGGAGCTGATGACAGACCCGAAGGAGATGCCGATGTAGTTCATGGCGCTGTTGAGGCTCAGAACAATGCCGACTGTCTTCGGTGCGATCTGGGTGAGCCGCGCCTGTTGGGCGATGACGAGCGACCAGCTGAAGATGGACCAGATGAAAACCAGAATCGCGAAAGATAGGTAACTCCAAGGGATAATCGAGAAGAGCGGCATCAGCATCGCCTGTGCGATGCAGATGGCAACGAGGGTCCGTCGGCCTCCAATCTTGTCCGTCAGGAAACCGCCCGCCCAATTGCCGACGACTCCGCCAACGCCATAAAGCATCAGGTACCATGTGCGAACCTCGGGATTGTCGCCAACCGAAGCCTGGATCAGGGGTGCGAAGAATGTGAAGACGGTGTAGAGCGCGGTCAGCAGGGTACAGGTGAATCCGACAGCGAACATGATGTGGAAATCCTTCGTGACACCAAGAATGGCGGCAACGCTGTTCGCCTGGAATTTGACGTCGCGGGGAACAGTGAGGAACACCACCGCAGCCGATATCGCCGCCAAGATCGCAACGACCCAGAAGCCCGCCTCCCATCCGAACCGATAGGAGACCCAGGCTCCAAACGGTGTACCGAAGATCTGCGCAAGTGTGATGCCCCCGAAGACGGTCGCAAGCGCTTTGCCGCGCTGTTCCGGCGGGCTGATTGCGACTGCGACGCCTGCCGCGATCGGGAAATACATTGCGACGCCTGCCGCGACGACCACGCGCGTGACCGCCAGCAGCGGAATGCTGGGCGAGAGTGCCGAGAGGATCGCGCCAAGGCAGACAATGGTCATCCCGGTGACCAGGACCAGGCGCCGCGCGATGTTACCCGTGATGGCGGCCGCGGCTGGAGCAAGGAGCGCATAGGAGAAGGCATATGCGGTAACGACCACGCCCGCATTCGCTTCGGAGACGCCCAGGCCTTCGGCGATCGGCGAGATGCTGCCGATGACAGTGAACACGGCCATGCCAACGACGAAGTTCCCGAAGGCGAGCAACCACAGTAGTGTGGCCGGTTTCGCGGGAAAGGCTTGAACAGAGTTCACTGCCGCTCACCCCATGCGCTGGCGAAACCGCGTTCCGCGATCGTGCCGGATGAAATCAAGAAGTCCTGCGAAGACGCGGGGCGAGCCTGATCGTTGACCGCCGCGGTGTTGGCGAGGATTTCCGCCCCCGCGGGTTTGATCCCGGCATCATAGCTGCTGGCCATGTCATGCTCCTCTCAAAGGGCGGGACGGTCAGGAAGAGGGCCGGATTGCGTATGGCATTTATCGGCGCCCGGATGCGGCCCAGAACGGCTGCGTCGGTCGTCGTCTCATCTGGTTCCCTCGGCCTGTCGGGGCGCTCATGGGTTCCGCCATCGCGACCGGCGCGACGGCTTGCCGAGGAACCTTGGCTCTCGATGGGCGGAGATTGGCACGAGGTCACCAGGGCCGTATACCCCTTTGGATCCGTCGTCGACGCCATATCCTTTGGGGGCCGGGCGACCGTCGTCGCGCGCGCCACGCGGAGGTGTAAAGCCCTAGACTATAGTTAACTTATTGAATCGACTATCATGTTGGCGGATGGGGTGAGATTCGAACTCACGGTGAGCTTGCACCCACGGCGGTTTTCAAGACCGCTGCCTTAAACCACTCGGCCACCCATCC